>CABTYO010000004.1 GCA_902489075.1 uncultured Faecalicatena sp.
AGACGTGTGCTCTTCCGATCTTGTACTGCCTTCTTGCCGCCGCTGATCGCATACGCCGGACATCCTCTTGCACACATGTCACAGCCGATACATTTCTCCGGCTCAATCGCGAATCTGGTCAGCTCCTTGCACACGCCCGCAGGACATCTCTTCTCACGGATATGTGCCTCATATTCCTCCCGGAAATACTGGATCGTTGTCAGTACCGGGTTGGCTGCCGTCTTACCAAGGCTGCACAGGGATGCATCCTGCATCGCGTGTCCTAAGCGCTCCAGAAGCTCGATATCGCCTTCCCTGCCTCTGCCTTCACAGATATCGGTCAGGATCTCAAGCGTCCTTCTCAAGCCCTCACGGCACGGGGTACATTTTCCACAGCTCTCCTCACACAGGAAGTTGGTATAATATCTGGCGACCTCCACCATACAGCTTCTGTCATCCATGACAATCATACCGCCGGATCCCATCATGGCCCCATACTCGGCCAGGGAATCAAAATCCACCTCCAGATCCAGCATGGACTCCGGGATACAGCCGCCTGACGGACCTCCGGTCTGCACCGCCTTGAATGCACGGTTATTCAGGATTCCGCCGCCGATGTCATAGATCAGATGACGCAGCGTCGTGCCCATCGGCACTTCCACCAGTCCGGTCCTCTTGACCTTTCCTACCAGGGCAAAAACCTTCGTGCCGCTGCTGTTCTTTGTTCCGATCTCCGCGAACTTCTCTCCGCCCTCTTTGATAATGACCGGAATATTCGCCAGTGTCTCCACATTGTTCAGAACGGTCGGCTGGTTCCATAATCCCCTCTGTACGGAACGGATATACTTGGCTCTCGGCTCTCCCACTCTTCCTTCGATGGATGCCATCAGCGCCGTGGACTCTCCGCATACGAAAGCTCCGCCGCCCCGTACCACAGAAAGCTTCAGCCTGTGGGAAGATCCCATCACCGATTCCCCGATGATTCCTCTTTCCTCGGCATCCTGGATTGCCTTTTTGATATGCTTCACCGCCAGGTCGTACTCATCACGGATATAGAAAAATCCTTCCTCCGCTCCGACTGCAACTGCAGCAATTGCCAGTCCTTCGATCACACAGTGGGGATCTCCTTCCAGGATCGAGCGGTCCATGAATGCACCAGGATCACCCTCATCTCCATTGCATGCTACATACTTGGGGAAGTGTTCATAGGATGCGGCGGTCCGCCACTTTCTTCCCGCCGGAAAGCCTGCACCGCCTCTTCCGCGCAGCCCGGACTTCTCCACCTCTGTAATAATCTCATCGGAAGTCATGGATACGGCTTTCTTAAGTGCTTCATATCCGCCTTCCTTTAAATAATCCTCAATATTCTCCGGGTCGATCCGCCCGATGTGCCGCAGGGCCACCTTATGCTGATGGGCGTAGAACGGGTTTTCCTCCTGGGAACGTACCCGGGTTCCGGTATCATCCTTATACATAAGCCGCGGAATCTCTTCCCCGCTCTGTACCGTCTTTTCTATGATCTCCTTCGCATCTGCGGGCTTTACTTTATAGTATACAAGATTGTCCGGCAGGATCTTTACGATCGGTCCGTTCTCACAGAAACCATTGCACCCGGTTGTCTTCACGTCCGCGATCACCCGGGCGTCTGCTCCCTGTTCCCTGGCCGCCTCATTCAGAGCCTCCACGACCTTCATACTGCCGTTTGCCCGGCATCCGGTACCACAGCATATCAGAATCTGTTTTTCCATCTATGCAGCACCACCTTTCCGGACATCCGCTATAATCTCTTTTAATTTCTCAAGCGTCACTTTTCCATAATATACGTCATCTACGACCAGCACCGGGGCCAGTGCGCAGGAGCCAAGACAGTTGACCGTCTCAAAGGAGAAAAACCCGTCCTCTGTGGTCTCACCCGGCTCAATGCCCAGTTCCCTTTTCACTCCGTCTATCAGTGTCGATGCACCTCTGATATGGCATGCCGTACCATCGCAGCATTTGATGATATGCTCGCCTTTTGGCACCAGGCTCAATGCCTTATAAAAAGTAGCCATGGCATATAACGCCGACACCGGACAGTCCAGATACTGTGCCAGCGCCTCCATGCCCTCTCGGGGCACATACTGATAAGTCCTCTGCATATCCTGCATGATAGCCAGTGCATATCTCTGGCTGCATTCATAAGAATGAATGATCTGATCGATACTTTCTATGGATACTTCCAAAAATTCCACCACCTTTACCCGCCTGCAACAACAGGGAATATCGAAACCACATCATCCGGGAGAAGCTTTGCATGAATCCCACCCAGATGTGCCACATGTCTTCCGTTGACCAGAATGATAATCTCTTCTCCCAGGTCCTCTCCATCGGCTGTAAGCATCTTCTTCCTCAGCTTTTCCCCGTAAACATCACAGAGGGAATGTGCCAGATGGTAGAGATCTTCCTCATAGGGGAAATCTGTCGTCTTGCAGCCGGTATAATCTCTGAGATAAGCAAAAAACTTGATCTGCATTGCTTCATCTCCTTTTTTATACGGCAGAGGTTTTCTAAGCCCCTGCCGCAGCCTTTTTCTATAATCCTAATTCCTGTTCCTTCTCCGGCGTCGGAATCCCTTCTGCATCCCAGCCTCTTACCTGATAATATTCTGCCAGCATCGTATAGAGATCGTTGACCTTGCCCTTTGCTGGTCCTTCCGGCAGCTGCTCTCTTAAAAGCCTCGGCGGAAGCGTATCCTTCTCCACTCCGGCAGCGATGTTGAACTTCTTCTCCAGATTCCATACACGCTCGCCTTTGAGCAGGATATCCGCATCTGATTCGTCGCTTCCGACTGCCTCACGGTACTGTGCTGCCACCTCCGGCAGCCCAATTGCAAAGGAGGTAAACAGACAGATTCCTACGGAATCGATCAATGCCGTCAAATCCTGGAAGACCTTCAGCAT
Organism: uncultured Faecalicatena sp.; assembly: GCA_902489075.1. Taxonomy (GTDB): domain Bacteria; phylum Bacillota; class Clostridia; order Lachnospirales; family Lachnospiraceae; genus Faecalicatena_A. The sequence goes on from CABTYO010000004.1 coordinate 2,919, forward strand.
GGAAGCCTTTCCTTCTGTTACCAGCGGGTCCATCTTGACTGGAAGCCCAAGGACCTCCGGTGACGTCATGTAACCACGTACATGGCAGCCGCCGCGGTTGGAGGTTGCATACTCCAGGCCGATTCCCTGCATTGCACGGCCGTCATAGGCCGGCATCTCCTGCTTCTTCACAGACATGGATAATTCCGGGTGTCCGTACTTCTCTGCCAGACGGTAGGAACCAAGAGCAAGCTGAGCGCCAAAGCCCTCGTTCTTTCCTGTCATCTCTGCCAGTTTGACCATGGTCGGTGCATCACCGAAACGAATCGGGATTCCTCCCGTATCCTCTTCTGTCAGATAACCTGCTTCAAATAATTCCATAGCACAGGCGATGGTCGCTCCAAGTGTGATCGGATCAAATCCATATTCATTACAAGTAAAGTTTGCCTTACATACTGCCTCCAGGTCATCGATTCCACAGTCTGCACCAAAGGACCATGCTGCCTCATACTCCGGTCCCTCTCCTCTGGACTTGAACTGTCCGTTCGGGATATCTACCACACGTCCGCAGCCGATGCAGCATCCAAAGCAGCCCTTGTTGCGGATCAGATACTTCTCTGCCAGTGTCTCTCCGGAAATATTATCTGCATCTGCATAGACAGAGCCGTCACGTCCGTTGTTCTTCGGCAGTGCTCCTGATTCATTGATGATATTGACCAGAATCTCCGTTCCATATGCTCCAAGCCCTTCTCCGGTAACCGGATGAGCCTTTAATACCTTCCTTGCATTCTCGATTGCATCCATGAAGCCCTCCGGCCTTGCAACGTAAATGGACTTCGTTCCTTTTACCACTACGGCTTTCAGCTTCTTGCTTCCCATTACAGCGCCCATACCGCCTCGTCCTGCTGCACGGTGCTTATCATTCATAACCCCCGCATACAGACACAGGTTCTCACCTGTCGGTCCGATACAGGAAACCCGAAATGACGGGCCGCAGATTCTGTTCAGCTCATCTGTCGTATCATAGACGGTCCTGCCCCACAGATCCTTCGCATCTCTTAACTCTACCACATCATCATTAATATACAGATAAACCGGGTGGTCACTGACCCCCTCGAAAATAATGCCGTCATAGCCTGCAAACTTGAGCTCCGGTCCGAAATGTCCGCCGGAATTGGCTGCACCTATGGTCCCGGTAAGAGGAGCCTTCGCAACGACTTCAAAACGTCCGCTGCAGGAAGCTGCCGTTCCGGTCAGTGGTCCTGTCATAAAGATCAGCTTGTTGTCCGGTCCCAGCGGCTCAACTTTCGGATCTACTTCATCGCAGAAATACTTGGTCCCCAGTCCTCTTGCACCTATGTAATCCTTTGCAGACTGCATGTTCAGCGGTTCTTTTTTCACTGTGCCATCTGATAAATTCACTCTGATAATCTGTCCCATATATCCGTACATCATGCTTTTGCCTCCTCTCCAAATACATCTTTAAAGTGATCGGCAATTGCACGCTTCCTGTCAATGCCCTCTTCCGGGTCTTCATAGGAAATTGCTCCTGTCGGACAGAACTTCGCGCACTTCGGGTCTCCGCCGCACAAGTCACACTTATGTACCTGCCTTCTCTCCGTATTGAATCCGATGTTGCCAAGTGGACATGCGTTCATACACATCTTGCAGCCGATGCACTTATCCTGATTGATCACAACTGCATCCTTGTCATCTCTGGAAATCGCACCTACCGGGCATACTTCCAGGCAGCATGGATCTTCGCACTGCATACACATGACCGGAATACAGATGGCTGCCTCCTCATACGCCATAACACTGACGTTGGCAAATCTTGGATTAAATGCTCCATTGTGCCCAAAGGAGCAGACCAGTTCGCAGGTTCTGCATCCCAGGCATTTCTCGGGCTTAATCAATAACTGTTTTCCCATTAGCCAATACCTCCTTCATTAAAAAAATCCATTACTACGCCGGCCGGCATAATAATGGACTCCTTTGCAATTCGGCAGGCAGCACCGTTACCCGTGCTACCCATTGGTCCCGCTTTCCCGTATGGTAATCGGCCAACATACGTCAGAAATCCGGGACTCGGAGTTTATTTACATGTTCTTGTAAATATTATAGTATAAGTTGACTAATAATACCAGTGAATTTTTTATATTTTTGTTAATTTTTATATTTTATATTTAATTGTGTTAATTTTTTGACAATTTTCAGCTTTATCCTACCTTATCCGGAACTTCTGAACAGATTTTCTGCGCAGGTTCTCTACTCGTGGTGCAGCCTGCCGCAGACCGGACATTCGGGGTTTTTGACCACCGGAATTTCCTCCACACTGCCATAGACACCGTCATAACTCAGCACACTGCTGCCCTTACGCTCCTGTCCCGCCAGAAAACTGACTGCAAACTGTGCCTCCAGCGCTCCGACGATCATCGTGGTCGTCCCCAGAGAGCTGCTGACATGGTCCGGCTCCTTCCCTGCCGGATTCATGCAGGCAAGACAGGGATCCTCTGTCTTCGTCACCGCCGTTACTGTGCCATAGTACCCGTCAATGGCTCCGTCGATCAGAGGTTTCCCGCATTTTACAGCTAAGCGGTTAATCATCATGCGGGTCTGTACTTTATCCACCGCACAGATGACAAGATCAAAGGAAGCAAGAATCGCTTCTGCGTTCTCCTCACTCAGACGCTCCTCCCAGATCTGTACCTCCATGTCCGGCCGGAAACGCTTAAGCCATTCCCCTGCACAGGCTGCTTTTTTCTTTCCGATGTCTGCCGGGGTATAGAGAAACTGACGGTTCAGATTCGTCCCCTCCACAACATCCCCGTCCATCACGCCGATCCGGCCGATTCCGGTCTCTGCAAGGACCGTCAGGATGGGACAGCCAAGTCCGCCTGCACCCACGACCAGAACCGAAGACTGCTTTAGGCGCTCCTGTGATTCCCTTCCCATGCCGGGAACCATCATCTGTCTGGTATAGCGTTCCCAGTCATAAGCCGGTGCTGCCGGTTCTGATGCCGCACCGCCAGAGGCTTTGGCTTCTTCCGCCAGCTGTTCTCCCATTTCCAGAAGATCCCCCGCATGGATCTCCCCATCCTCCAGGGCTATGGCAAACCAGCAGGATTCTTTGAGCATACAGTCCATTCCCTTCTGATACCGGCTGCACTCCTCAAAACAGGGACCCTTTTTCCCCGTCACCAGAAGCAGTACGCTGCCTGCCCTGATCCGGTCTCCCACCTCAAGTTCCATCTGTCCGTCCAGAATCAGATTCGCCTTGAATCTCGGAAAACAGAGCCCTTTGACCTCTTCTGTTTCCAGGAAATGGCAGACCTCTTCTGTCATGATGCTGATCTGCTTTTTCTCATCCAGACAGTGAATATCCCCTACGATCCCGCCGTTTTTCACCACCTGCACAGATTCCTTACGCCTGCCGGGCGCTTTCTTCTCCTCGAAAATCAGAAGCCTGCTGATCTGAACCGTATCTTTCCTCTGTCTGCCTTCTTCCATATAGTTCCCTCCTTTATTTTAATTCTTCTCTCGAAGCCTCAAGCCGCTCGCCAAACTGCTCATAGAATCTGCCTTCCTCATATCCCGTCACATAAAACTGATTCAGTACATACAGCGCCGCACTGCGTCTTAGATTCTCGTCTTGTGAACGCTCCACTTTTTCCTGAAGATCCTTTAGGAAAAAATGCCACTCGGCGATAAATTCCTGGTTCTGCTTTAGATCCGGGGTATCGATCCACTTTTTCACCTTAGTCTTCGTCCGGTTCTGCTTTTTGCACTCATGAATCTGCAGAAAATATTGAAATCCCCGGTTCTCGTAATATCTTCCCAAAGGAAACAGCCTGCAGATTCCCGGTCTTGACTTATGGATACTGCACCTTCCTTCTTTGTTAAGAAATACACATGCCTCATCTTCCCCATCCATCTTCAGGCTAGGCAGGATCATCCCGTCCACGACATGAAGTTCAATCTGATGATCGATCATCTCTTCAAAGGTCTTCCCCAATTCCACGGAAAGCCTGTGGATATCCAGGGGATCCAGCACGATCGTATTTCCCATCCCATGACAGCAGGCGGAACAGCCCTCACACTCCCCGCAGTCCGCACGCACCATATCGTTTAAGCCATAAAGTTTTCCATCTGAAATTTCATCCAGACTTACCTGTCTCTCCATACTTTCTACTCCTACTCCCTGATACAGATTTCCTGCTCCGCAAACAGACGCTCCACCACGTCCTCGTAAACGGCAAGTTTCTCTGATTTTCGAATCTTCTTTACATACTTTTCATAATTGGTAAACACAGGTCCCATATAGAACCACATTTCCTTCATCTTGAACAGAATCGTCTTCGCCCCGCTAAGCACCGTCTGATACTCTCCATACACCCGGTCATGAAAAGCCTTTAACGTCTCCTTTTCAAGAGGAGTCCCCTTGCGGATTGCACAGACAAGCCCCGGATTTGACAGGATTCCTCTCCCCAGCATTACACATTCCACATCCGGGAACTTCTGTGTGAAACATTCATAATCCCCGACCGTAAAAATATCCCCGTTATAGCAGACCGGGCTCTTACATTTTCCAAGAGCTTCACCAAAAATGTCCCAGTTCGGGGTATTCTTATACATATCTGTCTGCAGGCGCGGATGGATGATCAGCTCTTCAAGCGGATACTGGTTATAGATGTCCAGAAGCCGCTTGAATTCCTCCGGGCTTTCCTTCCCGATCCGCGTCTTAATCGATATCTTCATATCCGTCTTCCTGAAAATCTCCTCCAGAAAACAGTCCAGCTTATCCGGGTATGCAAGGAACCCCGAGCCACGCCCCTTGGTCACCACTGTTTTCGAGGGGCATCCAAGGTTCAGATTCACCTCCTGATACCCATACAGTTTAAGCTTTTGGGCTGTCCCGATAAAGTCCTCCGCCGAGCTGGTCAGGATCTGGGGCACTGCGTACATCCCTTCATTATGCTCCGGCAGGATATCATTCTTCTCTCTTGAACTGAGATGTCCGAACTGGTTCGGCATAATAAACGGGATAAAATACTTGTCGATCTGCCCGAAATATGTATGATAAGCGTTGCGGTATACATAACCGCTGATGCCCTCCAAAGGGGCAAAATAAAATCTCATGGGTAATCGTTCCTCCTGAATGTTTTTCTGTCAAACTGAATATCTTTCTGTCAAACTGATCATATTTCTGTCAAAAGAAGGAACCGATCTCTCAGTTCCTTACCTGTTAATCACCGAATCAGACTCCTTAACATACCTTAAAGAAAGGAGGTGATTACAACGAATTCCTGTGAACTTGTTACTTATGTCTCATCGATTGCCTGTGTTCTCGCCCAAAACTGCCGGACAGAAGATCTGGAACTGCTTGCCGCCATCTTCTCCCAGCTCGGAGATACACTGGCCACGATCCTGGTCCATAACGCACTCTGCGAAACGGCTGCCGCACCTGACACCAGTACCGATTCAGACAATGGCTGCTGAGCCTGTATCTACCTGCACTCTCCTTCGATCTCTCCCGCAGACTGCCTGTTCCGGGAAGATTTGAATTCCAGCTTTCCTTCTGAGAGTACCAGCCCTACAAGTGTAAGCGCTGCTCCCACCGCTGCCACAGGGGTGATCTTCTCATGAAGGATCAGCACGGAAGTCACGATTGTAATCACCGGTGAGGCATAAATATATACGCTGGTTCGTACCGGACCTAACACCTGCACGGCAAAATTCCAGGTCACAAAGCAAAGGGCGGATGCCCCTGCCCCAAGGAACAGAATATTCATAAGATTCATCGGATCCGCCAGTCTTGACAGCCCCAGATGAAAATCAAATGCCAGCGCAGCCGGGATCATGAACAGGATCCCATATCCAAACATATGGCGGGTTACCTTAATCGTGGAATATCCATACCCGCTGATCTTCTTCGTGATCACAGAATAACAGGCCCATACAAAAGCCGCCCCCACAGAAAGAAGATCTCCCTTCGGATTCAGCTTCAACGTCTCAGCCCCACTAAAGCTCATCATGAAAATTCCAATAATCGCCGCCACAAATCCCAGGAAAAAAGAAGCTCTCATATGTCCCTCTTCTTTCAGGAAAATGCGGCTTAAAATTGCGGTAAAAAATGGGGCTACCGATATAATCACGCCTACATTCGACGCCAGCGTATATGTAAGGGCGATATTCTCCATCAGGAAATAAAGACAGACCCCGCAGAGCCCCGCCGCAGCAAACAGCCACTCCTGCTTCTTCTCCGTCAGTCTCACCAGTCCCGGCTTTGCCAAAAACAAAAGGACGTATCCGATCACAAACCGGATGAGCAGAATCTCTACCGGCTGGAAACTCCGAAGCAATACCTTTGTGGAAATAAAAGTGGTCCCCCAGACTACCACTGTAAATAACGCCACTGCATGCCCAACACCACTTTTACTCTTCATCACAAAATGCCTCCTGAAAAATCTTCTTTATTGTATCCATCCATTTACATTTCATATAGCAATGCTCATTATATCATAATTTCCAGGAGCGTGGAATCCCTATTCAGGAAATCGGGAATTAGTGAAGGAGGAACCAGTGACGCGCTTTAGCCGCGGAGCGAATGAAGTGGACGCCAGGAAAGATGTGGGGGCTCAAACCGGGGCAGCGTATGAATTCGTTTGCTGGAACTGAGTCGGCTTGAAAAGATAATTTAACTTCTTAGTCCTGTGCAGCTCCACAAACCGATTCAATACGCTGCTCCCATCTGAGGCCCCACCTAGTTACGTGCTTTTCCTGCTGACCGGATGAACCAGCCAAGTACCATGGAAGCCGTGGGAGTGCCTGATGTGGGTGTTGATTCAAAAGTCCTTAAAGCGGCCGATTAGATGTAGTTATGGTTCAGAAGGCGCCCAGAAGGGATGAAAATTGATTCTCCAAAATCAATTTTCATCCCGGGCTAAGGCGGAAAAATATCGATTTTTCCACCGCATCCCAGGTCTGCCCTTCTGGGGGCCTTCTGGACCATTACTACATCTTCGGTAAGCGGGCGGACTTTGAACCAACACCCACACCAGGCGCTCCCACGGCTTCCATGGTACTTGGCGTCCCCTCATCCGTTCCGCGACTGAAGCGCGTCACTAAGTCCTCTTTTCACTAATTTCCGATTTGTTTAGTTGGAGCTTGAACTGCAGCCATTTTCTTTCGTCCCGCACCTTCATTTCAGCAGTAAGCCCTCCACCCATCTCCTCTACCAGATATTTTGCAATGGGAAGCCCAAGTCCTGTGCTGCCCTCACTTCGGGAGCGGTCAGCTGTGTAGAAGCGTTCAAACAGGGCGTCAGTCTCCGCCGCATCAAGATGTCTGGTATCATTTTCCATCACCATGGTCACTTTATCATTACCATCCAAAAGTTGTATCTTTAAACAACTCTGTGCATATCTTCCTGCATTCTGCAGAAGGTTCTGGAAGATCCGTTCAAGGGCATCCTCATCAGCCATTGCATAAACGGCTTGATCCGGGATGTCCAGATGGACTTCCAGTTCTTTCTTTTTCAGTTCCTGATAACTGTCCAGCACGGTCTCGCGCAGTTTTCTGCCAATATCCACAGTTTCCAGTTTTACCGGATAGTCTCCGGCTGTCAGCCTGGACAGGTCATAAAACTGAGCAATCAGCTTTTTCAGGGAACGGGCTTTTCTCTTCACAACATCCAGTGACTCCCTGTCTTCATCAGGCAGAGAGTTTTCATCGATCAAATCCAGAAATCCCAGGATCGCGGTCAGCGGGGTTCTTAAATCATGGCTCACATTTTCTATCTGCTGCTTTAGAACATTCTCTTTCTCCTCATACCGGACTCTGGTCCTTCTGATCGCCTCCAGATTTGTGTTGATCTCACTTAACAGTTCTTCCATGCTCTGGCTGGGGCTTGGAAGCTTGACAATACGGTTCTGTTCCAGATCCTCCGTAATCTCATGCAGTTCCTTTGCGGATCTTTTGACTGCTTTTCTAAGCAGAATATAGCGTGCACAGAAATACACTGCCAGTACACTCATAATTCCTAATATCAAAACTGTCATATCTGCACACGCTCCTTTTCCTGTTTCTTCTTGTATAATCTTTTACTTATACGTTTTCTTCTTTACACAATCTAACCTTATACGATCTCTTTTTTCCGAAAGCCAATGAATCCGATCAGATAGAACACAATTATTCCAATGAAACCTGCTATCAGACATTTTGCCATTCCTTCTGAAGTATCCCACAAGGCCTGATATTGGGACGAATTTATCTGCACTTCCATGAGCAGATAATTCCTGGGCATCCATTCTGCCGCCTTATTCAGCCAGTCTATCTTAAGCCCCAGGAAAAAGGTGACAAGCGGCACAACAGCCATAATAACAAACCACCATGCCATCATTACCATCTCCTTTTTGAACATACACAAAAACGCGGATGCCAGTATCACTGCTGCAAATGCCATCGGAAGGTTTGCCACAACGCCCCGTAAACGGTCCATAACAGTAATACCGCCTGTGTCTTCCAAAAGCAGATAAGCACTTCCAAAATAGAAGAATAGAATAACAATCATACTGAACAGCGAAGCCACTGAGCAGACGATACATTTACCAGTAAAAAACTGATTCCTTGAAATTCCAAAGGAAATGGTATTTTTTAAGGTTCCACTCTTATGCTCTTCTGCGAAAAGAAATGTCGCCAGGCACGCTCCTGCATAAGATAGTATTTCCATGCTGGACGAAAGCTGATTTAATGAATATCGGATTGAGCCATAAGGGAAATCGGGTGTAAATGTCTTAAACAGGTACAAAATCAGATTGAATAGTACGGTTAATGCCGCACAAACTCCTGTAAACAAATAAACTTCTCTTCCATGAAACACCCTGTAAAATTCACTCTTGATATAATTTAACATGATAATCGCCCCTTTTCTTTCAGATTCATATAGTACTCTTCCAGCATCATCTGCTTTTGAGCCAGCTTAAGGACACCGATTCCATTTTCGGAGGCCAGGGAGCTGTATGCATCCGGCGCCATTTCCGGATTCTTAATGCGGATGGTCGAATCAGGCAGTACCTGATACGAAATGTCCTTCCAGCGTTTTTCCAGAAGTGCCGCAAAATGTTCCGGCTGTGTGACTGCAATGTCCAGATAGACCGCACACTGCTCATGCAGTTCCTCCGCAGTGATTTCTTTCAGCAGCCAGCCCTGGCTTAAAAATCCATAAATCGTTGCCATCTGTTCCAATTCTGATAGAATGTGGCTTGAAATAACAATCGTAATATTCTTTTCACGGTTCAGTTTCAGCAAAAGATTCCTCATCTCAATGATCCCGCTCGGGTCGAGGCCGTTGATCGGCTCGTCGAGGATCAGAAGCTCTGGTTCTCCAAGCAGTGCGATCCCCAGTCCCAGTCTCTGTTTCTGCCCCATGGAGAGGGTTCCGGCTTTTTTCCTTCTTTTGTCCCAGAGGCCGACTGTTTTCAGGATGTGGTCCACGTTTTCTTTTCCCGGGATTCCCCGCTGGATACGGTAATATTCCAGATTCTGTGCCACAGAAAGTTTGGGATAAAATCCCGGTGACTCTACGATTGCTCCGGTGCGTCTGCGTTTCTCCTCAAGTTCTCTCTCAGAGTAAGCACCAAACAGCCTGACTTCTCCCTCTGTCGGGAATATCTGTCCCGTCAGAATCTTTAAAAAAGTGGTTTTTCCGGCTCCGTTATCACCGATCAGTCCGTAAATATCCCCTCTTCTTATCGTAATATCCACGTCTCTGAGGGCAGTGACATCACCATACTTTTTGGTGAGGCTTCTGGATTCTATGACATGTTCTCTCATCTTTTATCGTTCCTTTCTTATCTCTATCTGACAAAATGATTGTAACCCGGATGCTTTTAATAAGTCTTCAAGAAAGTTTAAAGAAATCATAAAGTTGAAATCTACCCCCTTAATTCAGAAAGTCGTAGTCAGGAAAAGGGGGCCTTTATGCCATTTTGAAGCCGATGCCCCAGACAGTTTTGATATACTCTTCCCCTGCATCTGCCTGCGCCAGCTTTTTCCGAAGATTGCTGACATGTACATTGACGGTATTATCCTCGCCGTAATAGCCGCCCTTCCAGACCTGCTCGTAGAGAAGTTCACGGGAATAGACCTTTTCCGGGTCCCTGACCAGCAGACAGAGGATATCATATTCATGCAGCGTCAGGGACAGCTCTTTTCCATTTACAGTAACTTTCCGGGACTTTGGGATGAGGCGCAGATTTTTATAGATGAATTCCTCGTCTTCATGGTTTTCCTCACACTTCATATCAGTAATCTGTCCGAAGCCTGGTGTACCGCCTGCATAATAACGCCTGAGTCCGGCATAAACCCTGGCCAATACCTCTTCCGGATCAAACGGCTTAGTCAGGTAGTCATCCGCACCGCTTTTCAGTGTCTCCACCTTCGACTCCAGCGCCGCCTTCGCAGACAAGACCAGGATGGGGATATCCAGCTTCATCTCTTCTCTGACTACCCTGATCAGCTCTTCGCCGCTCATTCCCGGCAGCATCAGATCCAGTATCATAAAATCAGGCGTTTCCATCTGAAGCAGAAGCTTTGCCTCCGTTCCTGAAAACGCCTGGACTGTGTTGTAATGATTCTTCTCCAGAATCCTGCACAGAAGATGATTGATGTCAGTGTCATCCTCGGCAATAAGAATCTTATATCTATCCATACTGTTTTCCTTCTCCTTTTAATTAGTAATATCGTACCTTTTTCAGATAAAATATTAATCTCCCTCATTTTTATATCATATTTTGAAAGAAAAAAGAACAGTGATTTGACAGAAAATAAAATATTATTTTTTTACGTTGAACTGCAATTTACTAATAATTCCTTTCATAAATCATCTTAAATGTTTTATAAATTTTGTTCTTATTTGACAGGATATAATTTGCGGTATAATAAACACAGGATTTTTTAGTTTTATTCTATAAAATTTATTTTTTCCAGTAACCAAAAGATAACTTTTTTAGAGCCACTTATTATCTTTGCTTCTACCATCATGCCATTTTTTATCTCTCGGATATTACCTTTCTGGTTTTCTAAAACCAATGTAGATATATCTGCTTGCGCAATATAATATTTTTGTCCTGAATTTTCATCAGTCATTGTATCTGCTGAGATAGCGGAAATTTTCCCAGTAATTTTTCCATACTCATTATATGGCAAGGCATCAAATACATATTCTGCCTCTTGGCCAATCTGGATCTTTGAAACAGCATTTTCTGGTATGTATAGATTTACTTTTAATTCTTGGTCAGTAGGAACAATATTACATAACTTTTTTCCCGATTCAGCAATATCGCCTTCATTCAGTTCCCCTAAAAATGTTATTTTTCCATTACAAGTAGCCTTAATTTCTGAATTATCTATAACTGCTTTTAATTCAGTGAGTTCTTTTTCTATAGAAGATATATTCTCCTTTAGTTTATCAATTTCACTATTTACAGATATTAAAGCTTCATCTTTTAATTTTTCTTCTGATAAAACTTTATTTTTACTCAAATCTTCCGTTCCCTTTAACGAAATCTCCAAACTCCTTTTATTCTTCTCTAATAATTTCAAATCTTGCTGCAAAGTATTAATAGTCTGTTGGAGATTAGAAATAAATGTAGATTCCAGCACATCCAAATCTGCCTGTGCACTTTTGTATAGATTTTCTGCTTCTATCAACTGACTTTCCGTCACCCAGTCACTATTCTGATTATCATATTTATTAGATAAACTTTCGTAGTTCTCTTCTGCCTCCTTATAATTATCCAACAGGGCTTCATACCCCTTACTGTACTTATTGTAACTATTTTGAAGTTTGTGATCTGTAGTACTGAAATCCAGATCCTGTTCTACTGCAGACTTAATTTCTTGATATTTTGATATCTTATCTTTCACTTCAAGATTTTCTGAATCTAAAAGTAATTGGTTTTGTAATAAGATTATCTGAGACTGAATTTCAGATAAATAATCAGCTTTAAACGAAGACATTTCTGTAAATAAATCTTGCATTTCCTGTTTTGCATTTTGCACATCAGTAGAAGACACCAATACTTCCTCTTGTTTATTATACTTACTTAAAATATTTTCATAACTTTCTTTATATTGTTCGCACTGTAACAGTGTTTTTTTATAGTTGGAATAATATTTTGAATATTCAGCAGATAATAATTCACTATTACCAGAATAATCCTCTCTATTTTGAATACAGTATATAAGACTTTTATATTCCGTAACCAAACCTTCTTTTTCTAAAATACTTTCTGTTGCAGCTTCTAAACCATTCCTATCCTCTTCTGAGGATAACTCCGCCTTTTTTTGGGATCTATCTGCTTCTTCTGCTGTAATTAACACACCATTTTTATACTGTTCAAAACGATAATAATACTTACTGTCTAATTCGTTATTTTTAAATAGATTTTTATTTATTTCAATAGACTTTTTTAAAAGCTTTGTTTTTTCTATCTCATTACTATAAGAATCCTGTTTTTCCTTAAGTATTTTATACTGTTCCTTGGCATAATCTGCGTCTAATAAAAAAAGTGTGTCTCCCTTTTTAACCTTCTTGCCTTCCTCTACAAAAATCTTTGATATTTTACTGCTAACCGGAGATAATACTAAACTAGAATCCTTGATTGTTTTTACTTCTCCTGTAACCTTAGAATATTCATCTAATTCAAAAAAACAGGATAATATAACCGCTGAGACTAAAATAAAAAGTAAAATATAGATAAACCAACATATTCGGGGTGGCTCTTTACTTTCCATAATCTCCCTGCTATCAGTAATTTCATTAATATCTAATATAATTCCTTTCAATTATATCCCTCCCCGACAAACTGCTCAGGAAGCTGATCCTTCCACAAATGGTAATAGCGTCCCCTTTTTTGCAATAATTCTGCATGTGTTCCTTGTTCTATAAACCTTCCTTGCTCTAAAACAAAAATTCGATCACACCTCATAATAGTACTTAGCCTATGAGCAATAATAATTGTAGTAATATTTTCTGATAGGGTATTGATTGTTTTCTCTATTGCTTTTTCAGTAATCGAATCCAAATTACTTGTTGCCTCGTCCATAATAAGAATATCTGGTTTCTTCAGTAGAGCGCGTGCAATTGCCAGCCTTTGTTTTTGTCCTCCTGAAAGATTAGCGCCATTTTCCTCCAAATATGTTTCATATCTCATGGGTAAGTGATTAATGAATTCATCTGCTTTACTTAGTTTACATGCTTCAATCATATCTTCCAAAGTAACTCCTTCACTGCCCAATTCCAGGTTTTCATGAATTGTTCCACTAAAAAGGAATATATCCTGTGAAATATATGCAATTTTATTACGCAAAACTTCCAGATCCAAATCTTTTAAATTATAATCACCAATAAAAATTTCCCCCTTTTCCCAAGAATAAAAATTTAGCAAAAGTTTTGCTAACGTAGTCTTCCCCGAACCACTTTCGCCAACAAGTGCAATTTTTTCTCCTGCTTTAATATTCATGCTAATATCCTCTAACACCAGATTTCTTGTTCCATATCTAAAGCATACATCCTCCATTCTAATTGAAAAATTGAGGGAGTCTGGCCTTATTTTTTTATGTTTTTTTTCTGTTTCTTCTAATTCTAAGTCCAATATCTCGCCTAATCGCTCTGCAGCAACAATTGCTGTCTGCATAGTTGGTTGAAGGTTAATAAGATTTTTAATAGGATCCAGATAATACACTAACAAAGCATTAAATGTAATAAGACTACCCAGGGTCATGTTTCCATCCAATACAGACACAACACCTACCCACAGAATGATTGAACTTCCCACATTAGAAACCAAACTTGTTAGAGTTTGTTGCGTATTTAATATAACTCCTCCTCTAAATATAGTTTTTAGGAATTTAACAAATAAAATGTCCGTCTTTATCTGTGCCCTATCTTCAGCATGAAATGATTTTACAGTCTCAATTCCATTTAATGTCTCTACAAGGTAAGACGTTACTTGTGCATTACTCTCCATTTGTTTCTCATTGATGTTTTTAACGGGTTTATTAAACACCAAAACAACTACAGCGTACAGAATAGCTACAACTGTGCTAATACTAAAGAGCAAATGACTCTGTGTAAAAAGAACGATTCCCCCAACCAAGGCCATTACTGTATCAACCATAATAGAAAGAGCGGCACTAGAAATAGCTTCTCTGATTTTTGAAGCATCTGTAAACCTTGATACAATCTCTCCTACTTTGCGAGTACTAAAAAAATTCATTGGTAAGCCAAGAACATGGTTATAATACCCTAAAATCAGTGGGATATCTAACTTCTGTCCCAAATATAGCATCAGGTGCTTCCGAAATGCTTCAAGTATAGCTTTAAACACATATAAAATTATGATTCCAATAGAAAGTGTCAACAAGGTCGTTCTAAGTGAGTTGGGCACAATATCATCCATAATAAAACGAAAATAGAAAGATGCTGTTATTCCAAATACAGTAATTAATAAAGATGAAAGAAAAATATTAAAAAGTAATTTCTTTTGAGGAATAAGTAAACTAAAAAAACGAGAAATAACCCCTTCCTTTACATTTTCCTTCCGAAATTTTTCTGTAGGAATTAATATAAGCAGGACTCCTGTCCAAATTTCAAAGAAATCTGCAGGAGTATACTCTACTATTCCTTTTGCAGGATCTGCAATAATTATTTTCTTCTTTGTAATTTTATGTATAACTACATAATGTAAAAGACTCCCTTCTACAATTACGTGTGCAATAGCGGGAAGCGGAAATTCACTAAAAAAAGCCGTAGGATCTCCTTTTACACCTTTTGCGCTAAATCCGAGCTTTTCAGCCGCTTTTATCATCCCAAATACATTTGTCCCCTGCCTATCTGTCCCTGCTATTTCTCTAATTTTAGAAATAGCAATTTTTAAACCATTCTGTTTTGCAATTGTAGCAAGGCATGCTGCCCCACAATCAGTAATGTCATGTTGTCTGACACAATAATACTTCATTTTTATACCCTCACTCTGCTCGTATCTTGCTCATGATTACCAAGCGGTATACTTTTAAAGCTTATCTACATTAGATGTAACTAAAAAAGTATAAACTAACGCTGTAATAACGAATCTTCTGGATTGAAAAATATCTCTGCATCGTATCTTCTCTTTTGCATCTTGTCCCAACTCTTTTAATAATATTTTCTGTTCTTTCCAAAAATAAATTACAGAATATAAACATATGACAACAGCGCTGATTTCTATAAAAACGATTTTATACTTCTCATTTACAATTTGTAGAATTATTGAAAGCATATTATTAATCATATGAAGTAAGGCTGTCCAATATATAGAATAACTTTTCGCTATATAGGCAAAGACTATTCCAATAAGAAATGCTGAAACTCTTTGATTAAAATTTCCATGATATATGCAGAAAAGAAATGCAGATATCAAAATTCCAGACAAAATATTATAGTCTTTAAATAAATTTAATATAATTCCTCGGAATAAAAATTCTTCAAATATAGGTCCAATAATACAAATATATAAACATATACCGGGCGTAACTATAGCCGTATTCTCTATTTGCATACTATAACCAAAATTTTGTAGAATGAAATTGATAAGCTGCAATATAAATTCTGATAGAATTTGAGCAAAAATCATGATTCCAAAAAGGAAAATAAACCTGTCTAACCTCATTTTCCTTTTTGATTTACCAAAAATTGAACTCCTATTAAAAACTGAGATTTTCCACAAAAGAATCATTATAATTACAGATATAACTATCATCTCATATGACCTGTATTCTTTTTTAATTTTGTAAAAATCGAAAGTGTTAAGAAAAGAAAAGATCATTGTAACTATCAGAGATATTATCAAGGTTAATATTAGTATATTTGCAATTTGATTTAGCGTTTGTTTTATATGTAGTTTGCTCATTTACTCTCTCCCATAAATAGCAATATGTGAGTTCCTGTTCCCTTTTATCTAGTTTTTAAATCAATTTATAAGTTTAAAACTAGATAAGGCGTGTCCATCCAGAAGACACGCCCCATTCTTCTTTGCTAAGAACGACATAAATGCATGCAAACATCTGATAATTTATCAGCTATTTGACCAATCTGATACCCTACATCATACCAGAAGCCAGAACCACCATTAAGTTCTATCATTTCTTCATTAGTAATCTCTTGAAATTTTCCATTTTCCATATTTTCTTCTCCTTGTTTACAATATTTAATTTCCCCTAAGTCCATCCATGAAGCCATGGACAAAATTGAATACTGGTTCTGCTAACCCAATAAGTTCTGGAATAGACAATCCACCGTCGATTGCTTGCATTTCTTCTTCCGTTATTAACTGAAATTGTTCCATTTACCCTCTCCTCCTTTCCTCATAATTTTATAAATCTTCTAATAAAAAAGATGACTTATAATCAATGTTATCACACCATTTGCAGAATATAACTCCTCAAATTGTTCTGAAGAATTTCTATCCCGAAATCCATCTTAATATATCTTCAATTAATCCTATTTCAGCAATATCATAATTAAATAATCCCATAGTATCCTGCCTCCTTTTTCTTTAAAATAGCAGAACTTACTATGGGATTCCACACTTTCTCTTTAAATGGTCAGATAACTCCGTAAATGGTCAATTAGTCTCCTCTAAATATTTAAAAAACAAAATTATCTCAAATGTATGAGGTTCTCTTTGTATCTCCAAAATACCATGATTTTTTTCTACTGCTAACTTTATGTTGAGTAAACCAAACCCATGATTCTTTTTATCTTTTTTGTTTGTTTTTATTTTATCTAAATGATTTTGTGTCGGATTAATATCTGTACTATTTTTTATGCGAAATTTTATATATTCTTTCCCTTGCTCTATCTTCACACCTATAAATTTATTTTTATCTTTCTGACGAGCTACTGCTTCCACAGCATTCTGAATTAGATTTGAAAATATAATACATAAATCTACATTGCTAATATTGGGGATACTTTGGCACATACCACTGATTTGTACATCCACATCTTCCAAATCCTTTAAATAATAATTGAAAATGATATCTAACAATTCATTCCCCGTCTTATAAGAGCGTTCCTTAATATAATGAAGCTCTTTCTGCAATCCATTAATATAATCTACAACCAAATCAACTTTTCTCTCATGTGCCAATTCCATCATACATAAAAGATGATTATTCATGTCATGCCTGTACCGTCTTGTGTCTTCTTCTTTTTCAAGTAGAATATTATAATATTTTTTCTGCATGTTTACCAAATCATGCTCTGTTTCAACAGCTTTTTCCATCTCTTCATTCATTCCTATGATATAAGCTATTAATATAATTAGAAAGCCCATACATAAAAAAGAAATGAAACAAATAATATTTATAAATAACTCAAGTCTCAGGTTATATATAGAATCCTTTATAAAGAACAATGTGCCAACTGTCAAAAGTAATAAAAAAATTATGATTCCTATTACTATATATACTGTCTCTCTTATAAAATTAACTATTTTCCCATGATTAACCTTCGCCTTTTGTGCAATTATGTTAATAATCATTAGAATAATCAGACTGATCCCACTTTGTATCAGGCTTCTGATTTGATAGAAATATTCATTATTTACAAGAAAAAAAGGCTTTATTATGATTCCTGCCAGCTCATCAAGGCATCCAATTATACATACCATCACCAAAACCGAAGTTAACTTCCGTGAGAAACGTCCTTTTACATTTAGCAGCATAAAAGTATATACTGTCAGATACATTAATAAGCGTATCACTACAATATCAAAGAATGGACATATATTTAAGGCACCGAAAATGACGAATCCTCCACCCAAAATATATAGCTTATCTGGCTTCTCTTTAAAAAATATATTCTGTATTAATAGGCATTTTATTATTTCTAATATATACATAACCATAAGTAATAATCGCTCTATTATCCCCACCTCCTATACTTCACATCAAATTCTCTATATATCTTTTCAAACTCTTTTTTTCTAGCCCTTGCCACTTTTAGTTTCTCATCCCGGATATATACAGCTCCATTTTGATATTGATCAATATGCATTAAATTCACTATGTATTTTCTGCTAATTCGATAAAAAATCCTGGTATCTATAAGATTTTCTAACTGCGCTAATGATATCTCTCTGCGCATTTTACTGGTCCCCACAATTGCTTCTACATAACTGTCATAAGCATAAAAGTAAATAATATTCTTTTGTTCAACTGAATATAAAACTCTGTTTTGATATAACTCAATGATATCTATTCCAATAAATGTTTGCCATGCACCTTCTAATGCCTCTTTAATTTCATTTATATTAAATGGTTTACTTACAAAACGGAACGTATTAATCTTAAAAGCCTCTTTAAATCGATCTTCTCTCCCAGTTGCCATAATAATCTTACAATTCTCATTTTTACTGCATATCATTTTTCCAGTTTCTATTCCGTCCATTTCCGGCATATCAATATCTAAAAATACAATATCAAGTTCTTCAATTTCCTCTAACAACTCCTGTCCCGATAAAAACATCTTTATCTCGGCATGATATCCACTTTCTAACAAGCATTTCTCAACCTTATCTTTCAACTCTTTTACAGCTTCCGGGAAATCATCACATATCCCAATTTTTATCGTTTGACTACACATATGTAATTTCTCCTCGCTTTTTCTTAGTATATTGTACCAAGTCGCTAACGCGACGGCTACCCCTAGATACAATGTTTCCATTACTTTTTTACTATACTTCCCCCAATCTACTTTACTATACTAGCTGGGTTCTGTATTGGGTGCTGTCATAAAATACAAATGTAAGGTCATAAAATACAAGTATTAGAATTTTGATAATGTCTTTATAAAATCTGTAAAGAAACCCGATAATTATTAAAAGGCTCCTTTTCAGTAAAAATTGTTATATCCCAATTCTTACTGGAAAGGAGCCTTTTAATAAATAGTCAAATTAATTTGCACTGCCTTGCTACCATCTTTTGTCCTGTTCTTTTTGATTTACTTGTTTTTTATATTTCATGATAGTTCCACACAATATACTTCTGTATCCTAAACCTGCTGCCACATAGCCACTCCGCAAGTAAATGACAAGAAGCAAAGAGACGTCAAATGCATGCCGAAGCTAAAGCTCGTCACTAATTTTTTCTACCCCTGGTAATTTCTGTACTTTTTATATGCCAGTACCCCACAGATCACTGCCACCACTGCCGCAATCACGACATGTAAGCTGATCTGCCCTGCTGAAAATGCGAATCCCCAGTTCATCTGTAAATAGTAGGGCATGGATATCATGAAATGGTAGACCGCTCTTGTGCATCCTACCCCAAAAGGACGCATTGGGAGGAAAATTTTGTTCCATATATATGGAAGAATAAATACCACTGCGGAAATCACGACTGACATGAATGCATTTTTACAGACTGCTGAAACTGCCAATACCAATGCTGTCAGCAGGATCATGGCTGCAAGTCCTAATCCGAATTGCATCAGGAAAAATTTTTCCACCGTCTCCGGACAATATCCATATGATGAGATTCCATTTAAAAATTGTGGTGAAGTATCCAGCCCCTGGGTACCGAATATGCCTCTGTAGAGCAGCCACATGTACAAAAAGACCACGCAGCAGACCATGATTGTAAAGCTAAGAGCCGCCGCTGTTTTCAGCCAGACTGCACTCTTTTTCCCGCGCCGGGTGGTAAGCAGAATATCCGCAGTGTGCAGAGTGTATTCTTCTGAAAAGACGGGTGCCATACCAACAATTAGGATAATGGATAATAGAATGCACACCAGTGTCGATGTTTCCCTAAAATCCTCCCAGCCATAATTATAGTCGAACTTCAAATTCCCCTTTAACATCGGTGCCGCATTATTTTCCCATTCCTTCCCTTCGTAAAAATGAACTTCGTCCGGGTCGTCTCCGGTTGTCTGCAGGAAATTGGTCATATTCTCGGTGATATACTGGCTGCAGAAATTTCCTACGAACTCGTCTTTTTCTGCATCATAATAATAGAAACCGAATCTTTCATAGATCGCCTGAACGGTCTCTTCTGTCATCGGTCCGGCATATTCCGCCGCCAGCTCCTGATCCTTTTGTATTGCTTCTCTTCCTGTATATGTCCGGCCATCGATCGTAGCGGCATACTCTTTTGTCACGACGCTGAGCCTGAAAGTTACAAAGACCAGTACAAGAATCAGCCCGCACCAGATAATTTTCCGGGATGCTGTCTTACGGATTTCTTCAATCCAGATTTTCCACATTCTCTGCCGCCTCCTTAAAATAATACAGATACACATCTTCCAGTCTCGGTTCTGCCTCAAGCGCGCCTTCACACGGGCAGAGATCGGATACGATCCGCAGATATACCCGGTCACCCTCATTTCTTAAATTACTCACGGAATATTTTTCATTGAATTTCTGAACTTCTTCCGGCAGTACATAGGCTTCCCATACTTTTCCCCGGACGCTGCCTGTCACTTCCGCAGGGGTTCCCTGTTCCACAATCTGCCCCTGCCTCATGAGCAGAATCTGGTCTGCAATAAACTCTACATCAGATACGATATGGGTGGACAGAATCACGATCCGGTCCTTTGACATCGCACTGATAATATTTCTGAAACGGATGCGTTCCTTCGGGTCCAGACCTGAGGTAGGTTCGTCCAGAAGCAATATCTCCGGGTCATTGAGCAGTGCCTGGGCAATCCCCAGCCTGCGGATCATTCCGCCTGAAAATGTCCGGATCTTCTGTTTTTGCTCTCCTGTAAGCCCGACTAATTTGAGCACTTCCTGCACCTTTTGTTTTGCCAGATCCTTTGGAACCGCCTTACAGGCCGCCAGATATTCCAGATACCGTTTTGCCGTAAAGTCCGGATAATAGCCGAAATCCTGGGGCAGATAGCCCAGCATATGCCTGTATTCCCCATCCATTTTCCTGATTTCCGTACCATTGCACAGGATTTCTCCTGCCGTGGGCCTTAACACGCCGCACAGCATCCGAAGCAGCGTCGTCTTGCCGGCTCCGTTCGCCCCCAGGAAGCCATAGATTCCTTCCTTCAGGCATAAAAATACCTGATCCACCGCAATTTTATTTTGAAACTGTTTTGTCACCCTGTCTATTTTTAATTCAGGCACAAGCCCTCACCTCCTTCAATTTTTCCAAGCAGCCTTAAGATTTCCAGAATCAGAACTGCAATTCCTGCCAGGGCTGCAAGCCCCCAAACAGGCAGATACGCAGATGCATATGCATCTTCAAAAAATACAGGAAATACTGCTGCAATCCCACAGATCACGCCCGTACCAATCCCATCCTGACCGGTTTCCATTCCATCCCGCGGACTTCTTCCCAGCCCTCGTGCCCTGTTTCTTCCCCTGCCCCTCCCCCGCAGAAAGGTCAGCATATGGAGATATACCGTATTGGACCATAAAAATGGTACAAGCAGATAGAGCAGACAGGCTCCCGCGCCCGCCATATTCTGCCCGCCGCATACGGCCACAAGCAGAATCAGGATCAGAATATCTACAAGACCCGCCTGGAGCATCTGAATACAGACCATCTGTTTTAAGTTAAAGTACAGCGTCTGCTCCAGTTCTGCCATATTTCTGGAAAAAAGCCTCCCGACGGTACACAGACAGAGATTGGAGGCAACGGCCAGAAATACGGAACATAACACAATCGATGTCGTATCATCGGTCTGCTCCTTGCGAAGCACCAGACACAGCATCAGAGCCAGAAAAAGGATTCCGCCCTGGATCAGCCTGCTCTGCCAGGTCTGATAGCGCATCTGCTCCAGCATACAGGAAGCAAAGGACGGGTAATACCTGATCTTCTTTTTCCTGACTGCCAGACTGATTTCTGCAAGAGCCTCTTTTTTTCTTGTTTCATCTATTTCGAACTGCCAGGAAGTTTTATTTTCAAAACCTTTCATTTCTTCATTCTGATTACTCATAGAAATCCTCCTTGTCCAAGAGATCTTTCAGCCTGCAAAGCCCCTGATTAATCCGCGATTTCACTGCCCCTAAGGAAGCCCCTGTCATGCGCGCGATCTCCCGGTTCTTGTAGCCATAAAAATGATGAAGCAGCACGGCTTCTCTCTGCGCTGACGGAAGCTGTCTTAAGGCTTCTGCAAGAACCTGAGTCCTTTCCAGGCGTCCATAAGCCCCTGCATTCCCGGAAAATCCTGCGTTTCCTGCCGCTTCTGTCCTTTTCACTGCCCCGGTGTTTCCTGCATTTTTCTGATCTTCCATGGCAGGACTGCCTAAGAGCTCATCCCTGAACTTTGTTCCATCCTGCCGCTGCCCCGATTCATGAAAATAGCTTCGACAGAGATTCATGGCAATTGTGAGCAGATAGCCTTTTAAATTCCGGTACCGGTAGCTGTCCACATACCGGATAAAACGGAGGAACGTTTCCTGTGCCAGATCGTAGGCATCTTCCCGGCTTCCGGTCTGATAGGCACAGAAATAATAGATATCATTGTAATATCTGGCGGCAATTTCATTCAGATATTCCTTCTGTCCATTCTGGATCCGCCGGATCAGCTCTTTGTCTTCCAAAACGCTCCCCCTTTCTCTCTTTTTGCTGTATTTTGTTACTGCATATTGTCGTTGTAAAGCGCCTTACACTAATATAACTCTTTTTCGGCAGAAAAGGATTTATTTTGAAACAGGAAATTTCTTAAATCATGAAACAGCATTTAGAAACAGCAAATTGTATCAAAAAAGCAGAACCTGCAAAGGCTCTGCCGTACACGTTGTTTCTATTTTATTTTGCAGCGCCCTGCCACGCACAAACGCTGGCAGAGTGTAGAATGTAGGAACATGCATAAATGAACAGGCCCTGCGTTTCACACATTAATATCCGCCTTCCTTGCCTGGCTTGTCAACGCCTTCACCGGCAGGGTATACTCTTTTCCGTCTTTGATAAAATGTGTCCCGCACTGTCTGAATTCGAAATGTACGCCTGCACGGATGCACTGCTGCCTGATATCCAGCACCCATTCATAGTCCAGCGCCCGGGCATTTACGTCGGATTCGCCTCCCACAACGACCAGTTCCACATCTTTGAGATAGGGCTCGATCCGGACTCTCTCGATCAGAGGCTGGCAGATGATATTCTTATGTCTGACTGGAAGCTTTGAAAAAATGGACAGACGGAAATCCGCCATCTCCTGATTCTCTACCGTGCAGCCTACTGTCACATTTTCGTAGCCATCTCCCCAGTCTTCTGGGATGCAGTCGATAAAGCGCTCGATCCGTTTCGTTAAAAATAAAAAGTGCAGATCCTGTCTTTCCCGGATCATGTCCCAGCATTCCTTCCGCCACGGGTCCGCATCCTCCACCAGAAAATCAGATGAAAAACAAAGATATACAGTCTGGCCTGACTTCATCTTATACTCTCCGTTTTTCTTCTTTTCCACAGGAGCATAGAATTTTTCCGTCTTTTTCACCTCGTTGGTGTCCATCCCCCTCTTTGCATCGCCTTTATGAATGTAACAGTATTTACAGCCCGCGCTGTGCCTGTG
Source organism: uncultured Faecalicatena sp. (assembly GCA_902489075.1). Taxonomy (GTDB): domain Bacteria; phylum Bacillota; class Clostridia; order Lachnospirales; family Lachnospiraceae; genus Faecalicatena_A. Next base: position 26,467 of record CABTYO010000004.1, read on the forward strand.
ACAGCCGCGCCATGGATTCCAGATTGCCATGGTATTCTCCCTTTTTATATTTTCTCAGGTTGCGATATATCGATACGCTTACCCGGTTCGTATCATTTCCACCGTTTCTACAGTTCCAGTCTCAGCTGTCCGTCGATCCAGCTGCTCTGCTTTGCCTCATGGACCTGATCTTCCGGCTCCAGATTCCCGACCAAAATGGGCGACGCAGGGTCATGCAGCTTCATATTTCGCTTCACTACCTCCACGTCCGTATTGGCATAACAATAGCGGCAGAAATGCCCGCAGGTATCATACTGCCCGATGTCACTGCCCAGAAAGCAGGCACATTCACTGCGCAGCGGCTTTTTCTTTGGTGCATCCAGATGGCTGTGCAGTGCCTTTTCGTACGTTTCTATGGTCATACACCCGCTGCAGTCTGCGCCAAATGGGGCAAGCTCCTCCCCCTCGCCACAGGGCTTGATGGTCATCCCGTGCTTCCTGGCGATCTCAATAAAAGCCTTTCCCATGTGGATGCGGTCTCTCTGCTCTACCCTGTGCACCTCCGGAAAGTTCCGGCGTACCTTCTGATATAAGTCAACGAAGCTGATCACACAGGTTCTGGTATAGCCGTCAAGCGCCTCTGCCATCTGTTCAAAGTCCGCAATATGGCGCTCCATCGTATATTTTTCCGTAATAAAAATGGGGTCGTAACGCCACCCCACGGAATCAATCCCAACGATTGATGATAACTTCTTAAAATCTTCGATTACAGTCTCTTTCTCCGGAACATTCGGTTCGATGTCTCTGCCATAGGGCGTGATCGTAACAAACCAGTACTGCCCGTATGGCGTCAGCAGATCCATGTAAGGCAGCATGGGAGCCGGATTCTTCGTACAGAAACCGAGCAGGTCCACCACATCAGGCAGGAGGCTGTATCTGGTCACGGAAATCGGATCATAGGGATTCCTGACGCAGACATATCCTTCCCGGATTCGGTTGACAAACCATTTTGAATAAAAGGCCGGAATATCGGTCCTCATTCCTGTCTGGATAATCAAATTTCTTCCCTCTTTTTCTATCTATATGATACTTTCATCTGGTCTCTTTTTTACAGATCTCTCTTCTTTTACAGAAGCCTGCCTCTCATTTTCCCCCAGAGATGCACCTGTACGTATTCATACGCTCTGTCATAGATCCAGAGTCCAGCCTGTCCCAGTGCAATCACAACGATAAGCCAGGTACCCGGCAGGCTCTTTCCAAACAGTAACTGCTGGAAAAAGAGCAGCATCGGGATATACATCAGATTAAAGACCAGATATTTCAGGACCCAGAAAAGGACTTTTCTGTTCACCGTTCCTGTCATCTTCCCAAGAAGCACAAAAACCACCTCTACAGCAAGAATATAGAATCCCATTGCTGCAAAAGACAGTACGTAAAACTTATTCGGGGCCACGATCGCACCAAGCAGGATTGCTGCCAGATAGAAGGCTGCACCTGTGCGCAGTCCCATCTCCCGTATGATAATTCCCACAAAATAAGATGCTGCGGCTAATAAAAACAGGGTATTCGTCTCTATTACGCTCCCCAGGACCATACAGACAACACTCAGTGCCAGGAGCAGGCCGCCTACAGCCATTTTCTTCGCATTTACATGCATGAGCAAAGATCTCCTCCCATACACTCACATAAAGAATCCGCACACCACAGGTCACAGCACAGATTTCCCGTCCCACAGGAAGAATTGCCTGTACCATAACCGCCGCCATAAGGATTATTCTGATATCTCTGGCTGTTCCACTCCAGCTGATTCAGAAGCTGGCGGTACTGCGGGTTGCCCGGATCCATGTTGACAGCCTGTGCCGCATGGTCTTTTGCCAGGATATTATTCCCCAGCCCGGCATTGGCTGCTGCACTCGCATAGAACCACTGTGCACTTCTGCCCGGCATCTGGTTCAGTAGATTCAGTGCTTCCCGAAAACGCCGGGAGTTGATGTAATTGTAAACTGCCTGCATCTCTGCATCCGGCTGGCTGTTACTATAGCTGCTCTGCTGATAGCCGTATCCATAGCCGCCCTGTCCTGCGTTATAACCACCATTCTCTCTTTCCTTCATGATCACATCATAGGCTTCCTGTACTTCCTTAAACTTCTCTTCTGCCAGGTCTGCCAGCGGATTGTTCACATTCGCGTCCGGATGGTACTTCCTTGTCAAATCTCTATATGCTCTCTTTATCTCATCGTCCGATGCATTCTGTGGTACGCCCAATACATCATATGGATTCTTCATCATGATTCTTTTCCTCACCTTTCTTCTTCTGTTCCTGTATCTTTCGATAACGGGTCCACACACCATCATATAATATATTTCGCAGAATGTCCACATCTAAAAGACACGGAAGTCCCTCAAACTGGGCACTGCACTCTGCAATCATCATGCACAGCATCTCACGGCAGCGTTCCTCATAATCCTGCTTACCGCCAAGTTCCTTTAGCGGGTTATATAAGCCCTCTTTCTGATCCTTCTCCAGATCCTCGTAGGCGTCCATAAGGTAGATGAACTTTCCGAGGAAAAATCCCATCCTCCGCAGTCTGGGTGCCCACTGATCTTCTTTGAAAACCAGAAGCTCTCCCATCAACCTGCCAAAACATCCGGCTGTCCTGTCGATATCCTGGGAATCTTCCTTTTCCAATACGGTAAGCGCCTTTAACTCCTTCTGGATCGCATGGCTCTGCCGCGGGTACTTCTGGATAATCTTCTTTACCCTGCGCCGCAGGGCATAGGTCCCCACAAAGCCGCTCACCTTCTTCTCATCCACCCAGTCATCCTTTAAATGATAATAGGAGAGGATCATATTCATATCCGCCGCATATTCCGTCATCTGATTCTGAAGCATATTCTGCTTCTTCACAGGATGCACCTTGCAGCGGTGGATGGAATGCTCCGTCTCACTCTCATACAGCGAAGTCAGCAGGACCACCACAAATGTCATATCATATGACAGCGTAAGCTGTCCAATGCCGCCGTAACGCTCCTTTAATGTGCGGCACAGACCGCAGTAGTAGGCTTTATATTTTCTTAAATCTTTTACCTTAAGTTCAGGTTCACTAATCGTTACATATCCAAACATAAATCTCCTGCACCGTCTTCCTTTCACGGAATCATTCTTTTAATCCGTGCTGGCTTATGGATATAACATCAAAGAGCCTGCACATTTTGTTATTATATCATAATTTCCAGGCTCTTGAAATACTTCGCTTAAAATTCAGATATGTTGATTTTCTTATTCTTTATACAGACTCTGTAAATGAGGTTCGTGTTTCAATATTTATGATTCTGGATTATATTTCGGTTAATATTAATTTTATAGTATATCAAAAATAAATAAAAACACCGAAAATGCAAAGGGAACTATGACTTACAAGTCCCATTCTCACCAGAGGATCACCCGCAGAGCCCATAAGGCCCTGCCTGATATTTCCTCTGTATGCATTTTCGGTGTTATTTTTATAAAATCAATGATTCCCCTTAAGGGATTCCTGGTCTACTGCACTGCCGCCCCATCCAGGCATCCTTCGCTGTTCTGCGCTGCCCCGTCCAGGCATCCTTCGCTGTTCTGTGCGGCTCCATCCAGGCACCCTTCTGATCCCTGGTCTGCCGGTGCCTCTGTATATGGCTCCTCATAGGACTGTGAATAGTCTGGTTCCTGATACTGATTTTCATTGGTCTGCTCCGGTGCTGCGGCTGCCGCAGCATCCTGGGCTGCTTTTTCCTGAGCGGCTGCTTCCTGGGCTGCTTTCGCATCCGCATCGGCCTTTGCCTTGTCAGCGGCTGCTTTTTCTCTCTGTGCTTTTAAGCCAAGCTCCTGCTCTTTTGTGCTGACTTTATCTTTTGTCTCTTTGCTTGTGTACTCTACAAATGCGACCTTATCTTCATACTTAATTGTGCCTTCTTCCATATCTGCAAATGGGAAATCCGTCATCTGGCACTCTGTCCCGTCTGCCAGGGTCAGTTTTACGTCGTATGCGGGATTTACTGCTTTATCAGTCTTGGCATTTGCATCGCTGTCAGCTTTTGACGGAGTATAGTAAAATTTTACGGTTGCATCTTTTACAAATTTCTTTCCGGATAAGATCATATTATCCGGCCAGTCTTTTTTATCAGCACTTTTTACAGAAATTGCCGTGATATCCTGTCCGCTTTTATTTGTCAGAAGGATTTCATATGCATCATCTGTCTTGTTTCCGATGGTTTCGTACTTCTTCTCCACCTTTTTATCCGCCTTTTCCTCTGTTGCCACTTTTGCTTTTTTGTCTGTCTTTTCCTGTTTTTCATCTTTTCCGCATCCTGCGGCCAGCATACATGCGCAGACTGCCATGACGAGTAATCCTAACATTTTCTTTTTCATTTTCTTACACCTCTTTGTTTTAATCTTTGTTTTGTGTGAATGTTTTCTTTTGCACGGTAACCATCCCCTGTTCCCCGGAGACAATTACCTCTATATCATAATCTGTATCTTCGGGCACATTTTTCTCCATCAGATACAGTTGATACCCACAGTCACTTAACTGTCCATCCTCATTTTCCATCAGGGTACCGAAAGCCTCGTAGGACTGTCCGGACTGCACGCCGGTGGGATGGACTGCAATGTAGATTCTGCTTCTTGTTTCTAAATATTTCGGATCGATGATGCCTTCAATCATCAGATAGGGACCGTTTTTTCTTGTATGGATAGTTGTATTCGTCTCTACCGCCTCCGGGGTCCCCGTCTTTACTGTCGGTCCCTGCATGATCGGCGGCTGCTCGATGATGGATGAGATTCTTCGCTCCACCCGTTCCACAATGACATAATCGGGCTTATATTTCACGATATCTGACATGCTGTAAGGCGCCAGCTTTGAGAAATATGTCCTGCCAAATTCATTTGCAAACAGTGGGAACAGGGTGTTTCCAAAGGAATCCCGGTACATCAGCACGGAACCTGTTTTCTTTTGATTCTCCGCCGCGATCCAGTCGGCCTCCACATCCTTTTCTTCACCTAAGATGTGGTAATCCTGTTCCTTCTGGTATTCATAATTCTTTTCCGGTCTGGCAGTCAGTGGATACAGCATGGTATTTAAATCTCCCAGATAATCATCCGTTTCCACACAGGGAATGTTGAGATAATCCTCATGCTCCTTTCCCAGAGTATCGAGCATGGTATTATACGCCAGTACCGCGCCTTTATTGTTCCAGTGGGAATCCCTTTTCAGATAGAGGACCTCATCTTCCTGCTCAAACGCACTTTTCACATCAATATAGTGAACCCCCTCCTCTTCCAGATAAGGAATCAGGGATTCCAGATTGCTGTCCTTTCCTTTCTGGTAAAAATATGGCATGTTTTCGTCATATAATGTATTTTTATTCGGTGAGACTGTATAGTAAAATCTGCTCCCCAATGCCTCTGTCATGCCCTGCATCATCGCCAGATTATGTGCCGCGTTGAAAAGGCTTCTCTCTGACAAAAGGCTGGTCCCCTGATAATCCCCTGTAGTTCCTGAATAATAGAGCCAGCCGTTTTTCCCAAGGATCACCTTTTCTTCCGGGGAGGTCTTCACAATCTTACTTCTCAATTCCGCATTTGCCGAAACCAGTTCCTGGCGGAATGCAAAGTGTTCTTCAAAATAATTGCCCAGGTCGCTGAGAAACTCCTGATTCCATCCATTTTCGCCATGCAGGCTGGGGAAACGGCTCAGTTCTTTGTTTTCCGTTGTCGCAACGGTGGGCCTCACTGCCATTCCAGCAAGAGGAGTCACAAGAATCAGGACCATCAGGCCGATGTAGATCAGATATTTCTTCTTCAATTTTCCACCCCCTAAAACCTGAAATAGATAAACGGATTATAGGTTCCGCCTGCCAGTGACATCATGCACAGAAGCAAAAGAACTGCGCTTCCTGCATAGCCTGCCCCCTCGGCAAATGTCTGTACTCCCCTGGATGCCTTCTGGATCCTGCTCTGGAGCACTTCCTTAACCGGGCACATGAATACAAATGCGGCAAGCATGGTGACAATAAACAGCGGGGTCATCTGGTTTTGGAACAGGGTCATACTCACATGTTCAAAATGAAAACCTGTAAACATCTGACCGATCATATAGATTCCCTCTGACAGGGTATCTGCCCGGAAAATGACGAATCCGGTGCATACAACCAGCAGAGTGTATATGTGTCCGAGCACCCGCGGCAGTTTTTTGATGGGCAGCCACTCCTCCAGAAGAAGGAACAGCCCGTGGAACAATCCCCAGATTACAAAGGTCCAGCTGGCACCATGCCACAGTCCGGTAGAAAAGAAGACAACCATCTTATTCACACAGGTCCTGGCTCTGCCTTTTCTGTTGCCTCCTAAGGGGATGTAGAGATACTCCTTAAACCAGGTGCTTAAGGAAATATGCCAGCGCCGCCAGAATTCCTGAATATTTACGGAGATATACGGATACCGGAAATTTTCCTGGAATGTAAATCCAAACATATGCCCCATTCCGATTGCCATATCACTGTATCCGCTGAAATCATAATAAATCTGTATCATATATGCCACGGCACCGACCCATGCGGAAAGAATATTGACTTCTCCCCGGCTCATGGAAAACACAGCGTCCGCCGCAAGGGCTGCTGTGTTGGATACCAGAATCTTTTTCCCCAGTCCCACGATGAAACGTCTCAACCCTTTGGCGATCTCTTCCGGATCAGAACCACGCCTGCTAATCTGCGCCTGGATATCGTGGTATTTCACAATCGGCCCCGCAATCAGCTGCGGGAAAAATGAGATATACAGAAGGATATTCAGATAATTTTTCTGCGCCTTCACTTCGCCTCTGTATACATCGATCACATAAGACATCGCCTGGAAAGTAAAAAATGAAATCCCCACAGGCAGATCAATTCCCGGCAGTCTCAGTGACAGACCGAAGATACCATTTGCCGTGCCGATCACCATATCTGCATACTTAAAAACTCCCAGCATCCCCAGATTGACTGCAATCGTAATGATCAGCCACAGCTTTTTACGGTCGTGCACTTCACCCCCGATCAGCCGTCCCAGCAGGTAGTTCGCCAGTGTACTTCCCAGCATGAGAAGTACGTAGACCGGTTCCCCGTATGCATAGAAAAAAAGGCTGGCTATGATCAGCAGGATGTTCCGTGCCCGGATCCCCGGCACAATATGATATAGCAAAAACACAACCGGAAGGAATGCACATAGAAACGCCATTGAACTAAAAACCATTTATTTTTCTCCTTAAAAAAGCGGACCACATCACCAGATATGGCCGCTCTTCTTATTTTTATTTCACGTAATTAAATCTTGCTGAACCGTAAGTTACCATATAGAAGTTCGCTCCCAGTTCATATTCCCCGTCAGGGTCACAGATATATGTAGTGCCGTTCAGGTCAATCTCCACCCATCCATGAGGGCCGATTCCACCGTTCCTGAGTCCTACGCCGCCTTCAATATAGCGTGCAGTATATCCAAGCCTCTTCGCCGCCCCGGCAAATGCAGCCGCGTAGCAGAAGCAGTTGCCTCTTCGGTTCTCTACTGCGTAGATCGCGTAGCCTTCCTCTCTGCTGTAGCCTGCCGGCGGATTCATATGAATCGGAAGTGTCTGATAGCTGATATGGTTAACTACCCATGAATAACAGGAGTACAGGTCATTTCCAGCTTCACTTAAAATTGTATTGATCGCATTATTATATCTCGGCTTATATACCTGATCCTGGAAATATCCGGTGGTACTTCCCGGTGCCTTCGCTGTCTTTAGCACAACCATCACCTGGATCGCCTCAATCCGGTAACCGCAGTTGTTTGTTCCCGCTGTCTGTCCGTCCTGTGCCCAGCCAAGCCATCCGTATTTTTCAACGTGTGCACGGTAGTATACCTTACAATAGTTTGCCATCTCTCCGGTCAGCTTCACCTGGAATGCTTCCACGCGTTTCCCGTCTGTCGTACTTCCGGCAGTCTCACCGTCTGTCTTCCAGCCCTGCCAACCACCATCCTGCATATAGGCACGGTAGCTGATTCCGCCATCAAACATAACATCTGCATTTCCGGTTCTGGAAATTCTGAATGCTTCAATCTTTTTCTTCTGTCCGGTCGTTCCTGACTGGTTCGGGCTCTGTACGGCACCACTCCATCCGGTTCCGGCTATGCTGCTTTCATAAGTAACTGTTCCGATATTATCCTCAGTGATTGCTGCTGGAGAATCCTGTCCCGGTGCGGCGTCTCCCTTTTTCACGAGTCGGATCTCGAAAGATTCGATTGACTTGGCAGCACCTGTTGTACCAGCCGTTTCTCCATTCTTTGCCCAGCCTAAGTCTCCCCAGGATGCACAGTGGGTTCTGTAATATATGTCATACTGTTCCGCCAGCGCACCCGTCAATTTAATCTGAAGGGCTTCCAGACGTTTTGCCTTGCCGACTGTTCCGGCAATGGCACCTTCCTGTACCCAGTCCATCCAGCCGTAGGACTGAGAATGTGCACGGTATGTAACGGAGCCCTCGATCGGATATCCCGCGTCATCCAGCATTTCTGCCACATTGACTTTAAATGCCTCCATACGCTTGCTCTTGCCAGTGGTTCCGCTTCTCTGCCCGTCAGCCACCGGATTCATCCAGCCATAGCTCTGTACATGAGAGGAATAGGTAACATTTCCTAAATTGGTGGTACTCTTAAAGCTTGCAGTATCCTGTGCCGGAGCATCGGCACTGCCCTTTTTCACAAGTCGTATGGTGATTGCCTCGATAGATCTGGCATATCCTTCACTTCCTGCTGCCTGTCCATTCTTTGCCCATCCAAGGTCTCCGAATTTTGAAGAGTGCACTTTATAATAAACATCATACTTCTCTGCAATCTCACCTGTCAGACGAATCCTGACTGCTTCGAGACGCTTTGCCAGCCCTTCTGTTCCTGCCAGCTCACCGTCCTTTACCCAGTCCATCCAGCCAAATGTCTGGCTGTGTGCCTGATATTCGATGGAACCGGTAAGCGCTGCGATCTCCGCTGCAGCAGCTGCTTCATCCTGACCTGCTGTCCCGGCATTTTCTGCTGCTTCTGCCGCATCAGCTGCCTGTGCCTCTTCCTCTGCCACCGCTGCCGCATCACCCTGTGCCTGCTCTTCAGCTGTTGCTTTTGCTGCCCTGCCGCCATCAAGTCCGGTAAGATGGATACGGATCGCTTCCATACGCTTCTTTAATCCGGTAGTTCCGGCCTGTTGTCCATCCGTTACAGGATCCATCCAGCCGTAAGTCTGTACATGTGTTGTATACTCTAATCCAGGAGTCGGCTCTTCGGCTGTTGCTTTCAGCTGTGCACGAGCCTTTGTCTTCTGGTCGTTTTCCGGCTCTGATCCACTGTCATTACTTTCTTCATTCTGAATCGCATCTGAACCATTGATTCCCTGACCATCTACTGAAGACTGGTCATTACTTTGATCGGTATTCTGATCCATCCCCTGCTCTGGTGTCTGAGTGCTGTTCTGATCCGAACTGCCCAGTGCATCTGAACCCGGTGTTTCTGTTACTGTTACCGTTGATCCCGTGTCAGTTGTGGGGGCTCCTGTTACAGTCTGATCTGATATCACATTGCCCGTACCCTCCGTTACCGCCTCGATTCCGGCTCCTGCACCTGCATTGTTCGGCTCTTCTGCATATACCGGCAGCATACACTGCATGATCATTGCACCTGCCAGGAAAATACCAAGCGCCCTTTTCATTCCTTTGTAACTCTTCATTACAGTTCCTCCCTCTATTTCTATTCTTGCATTTTTAACTTGTTCACTTATTCGGATTTACAGATATAGTTATTATAAAATTCGACATATTTTACCAAAATACGTTTAAATTATAGAACATTGCCAAAGAATTGTAAAGCCATAAAAGGAAATTGTTACCGCCTTCACGGCGTCAATAATTGTATACTTTTAGGAACATTTTTACTCGTAATCTTATGTTGATCATCTGTTTTTCCCATGATATTGCTTTTTCGATCCACTGATATTTTTCTGCCTTTTTATACCTTATTTTACAGCATAGCTGTAAACCCGCCCATAGGGCATACGTTGCGGGATGCCTATGGGTATAGAATCCCTGTCTGGAAAGCCCACATCTCGAGGCTGCCTCTGTCGCAGTGATTTTCCCTGCTTTCCACAGAAAAAAGAGCCGGAAGAGAACCCGGACTCCGGAGGAAAATATTAAAATCATTGTTCAGATAGGGAATTACAGCCTTTTAAAGTAAGCTTCTAAAAAGAAAAGAAAGCCATCTGAACGATGGCTTTCTTTTCTATATGACTTATTCCTGCACCCCGGCAGTCTTTTCAGACTCCGATTTTACTGCAGGCGCTTCTGCCGTTACTTCCAAATCCGGCATGCCTGTGATATGTACATTCCTGTCTGTTCTGGCCTCTAATGTCTCAGCCTTAATCACATCGCCCAGATCGATTCCCGTCGTCTCCTTCATACTCTCGATCAGCTTCTTCATCACGATCGGAACATTTCCGGCAACGGCATCCATGCCGCTTCCGTCTCCGCTTCCACCGATAATCGTGATCTTGTCGATCTGCTTGAGCGGTTCTGCAATACTGGATGCAATATCCGGCAGAACCTTGATGAGCATCTCAGCCATGGCAGCTTTGTTGTACTTCTGATAAGCCTCCGCCTTTTTCTCCATGGACTCAGCTTCTGCAAGACCTTTGGCACGGATCGCCTTCGCCTCTGCTTCCCCTTTCGCCTGGACACCTTCCGCCTCCTGGATCATCCGGTACTTCTCGGCCTCGGCCTGTGCCTTCTTGGCCAGAGATTCCTGTTCCAGAGTGTACTTGTCAGCCTCAGCCTGGATCTTCTTGGCTGCTGCTTCGCGCTCCATCTCAAACTGTTTGGCCTCGGCATCCTTCTGCCTGCGGTACAGCTCTGCGTCAGAACGCTGCTGCTGTTCGAACTTCTTGGCTTCTGCTTCTTTCTTGATCTCTGCTTCCAGAGCCTTCTCTTTTACTTCAACTTCACGGGCCTTTAACTCTACCTCACGTTCCTGACGCGCAATATTGGCATTGGCCGTTGTGATCTCAATTTCCTTGCGCTGTTCTTCCTGTTGGATACGGTAAGCTGCATCCGCCTCTGCCTGCTTGATATCAGCGGCTTTTTTCAGCTCAGCCTTCTTAATTGCCAGCTCATTCTCACGCTGTGCAATCTCCGTCTGGGATGCAATCTGGCGTTCATTTGCCATCTTATCGGCATCTGCCTTCGCCATTGCAATATCTCTTTCAGACTCTGCCTTTGCGATCGCTGCATCCTTCTTGATCTTGGCGGTATTGTCCATACCCATATCATTAATCAGACCGCTCTCGTCTTCCACATTCTGAATATTACAGGAAATGATCTCAATACCCAGCTTGCGCATATCGACCATCGCCTTATCCTGCACCTGATTACCAAACTCGTCCCTGTTATTGCAGATGGTCTTTAGATCCATCGTACCAATAATCTCTCTCATGTTACCCTGAAGAGAATCCTGCAGGTCCAGAATGATATCATCCGGCTTCTTATTCAGGAAGTTCTTCATTGCAAGCTTGATCATGTCCGGTTCAATACTGATACGCACCTTCGCAACTGCATCCACCTGGATATTAATGAAATCCAGCGTTGGGATATATCCCTCTGTTTTAATATCAATAGTTACCTGCTTCAAAGACAGCTTATCCAGTCTCTGTAAAAATGGAATCCTGATTCCGGCACGTCCGATCAGGATCTTTGGCTCCTTCTTAAAACCGGAAATAATAAATGCTGTATCCGGTGGTGCCTTTACGTAGCCGCATACAATAAAGATAATAAGTATCAGTAAAATAACAGCGGCAATGATGATGCCAATATACTCTCCTGCGTTTAACATATGTCTTTCCTCCTGTTTCTAATCCATCTGATAAGTATCTTCTGATCGCTTCTGTCGGGCCGGACTGGCGCTTGCCGGCACTGCTTCCCCCTTTCGTAAGATTTCAGATGTGATTATTATATCATGAATACTAAGCTCGTAAAAGCTCTTACTCGATACTTTTCAGTGCCTCCACCGGATCAATTCCGTCGAGCACCCGGTTGGTAATCAGATCCACCATAAGTGCAAATCCAAACGATATCACAGCCGCGATCACAAAGCTGACCGGATGGACCGATACTGCGAAATGAATGGAAGGCATTTTGAGCACATAGGTCAGACAGTTTCCCAGCACATATCCCACCGGAAGTCCTAAAAGAATCCCCAGTCCAGTCAGGATCAGTGTCTCTTTATTCACATAGAGATGTACCTCCCGGTCGAAGAATCCCAGTACTTTGATCGTTGCCAGTTCCCGCTCTCTTTCTGAAATATTTGTCGTGGACAAGGTAAACAGTACCACCAGTGCCAGACCTGCCGCCATAAAGATGATGATATAAACCACCATATTGATCATGCCAAACGCAGTAGAGAATTCGCTCTTCATGGCCTGTGTGCTCACAGCAGACAAAATACCGTCCTTTCTGCCAAGCGCATCTGCAAATCCCGCCTGATCCGTACAGTCGTCTGATAGATCAGCCAGCACGCCGTTCTGCTCATATTTTCCAAAAAGCTTTTCATATAAACGCTGAGTTATATAAAGATTATTCCCGAGATAATTTTCTGCCAGGTGTGTGACTCTCGCCTCTCCCACTGTCAGTTCACTGTCCTGAATGGAAATATTCTCTCCCTCTGCCACACTCAACACATCAGAGGCATTTCTTGTGATGATCACGCCTGTATCATCCGGACTGATCTTGTTGCCGTCCAGATCCTCCAATCCGATGTAGCCGTCCAGACTGCCCCCGTCCGGGATCACAAACATCTGTACCTTTTCTTCTTTTCCATCCGAATTGACCAGTTTCACCGAATCGATCATGACACCCTGGTAACTCCTCACCTCTTTTTTACCATCCAGATAAGACAATAATTTCTCATAATCCTGCGGGGAGGACACTGCCATTAGATCATATGCATAAATATGTTCATACTGGTTCGGCATCAGGTCGGTAACGGAGTCCTTGATAGCCAGACCGCAGAGTACCAGAGCCGTACATCCCATGATTCCGGCCGCTGTCATAAACAGCCGCTTTTTATACCGGAAAATATTTCTCGCCGTCACTTTGTTCAGGAAGGACATCCTTTTCCATACAGGTGTAATCCGTTCCAGAAATACTCTGGACCCCTGGCCTGGTGCCTTCGGGCGCATCAGAACAGCAGGCGTTGCTTTGAGTTCCGCACTGCATGCAATCGCCGAAGCCCCTACGATTCCTAGAAGGAATAACATAACCCCGCCGATTCCATAAAATACATCAAACTTAATCTGATAAACAGGCAGCGTATACATGGTCTGAAAGATGGTAAAAATGATCTTCGGCAAGGCAATAAACCCGCAGAGATTTCCTAACAGTCCGCCCAGCAGACACGCTGAAAGTGAATACAGCTCGTATTTTCTGCGGATCTCGCTGTTCGTAAATCCCAGTGCCTTATATGTTCCGATCAGTCCCCGGTCTTCTTCCACCATGCGGGTGATCGTGGTCAGGCTGATCAGGATTGCTACGATAAAAAAGACGATTGGGAATGCCGTTCCTACCGCTTCAATGGAAGATGCATCACTTTTCACATTAGCATAGCCGCTCAGGGAACTTCTGTCCGTGACGTACCACTGTGCCATGTCGGTCTCCTCAATTTCTTTCCGGGAGTCTTCCAGCTTTTTCTCTGCTTCGGAACGCTTTTCTTCAAATTCCCTGCGCTTCTCATCCAGTTCCTTTTGTCCATCGGTCAGCTTCTTTTTGTTCTCATCCAGTTCCTGCTGCCCCTGGGCGATCTGGCTGGCCGCATTTTCCTGCTGTGCTGAGAGTTCTGCCTCTCCTGCTTCCAGCTGCTGACGACTGCTTTCCAACGCTGCCTGACCATCAGACAGCTGCTGTTTTCCTTGCGCAAGTTCTGCTTCCTTGTCTGCGATCGTCTGATGCGCCTGACGAAACTGTTCCTTCGCCTGTGCCTCTCCTGCTTCCAGTTGTTCTTCCTGCTCACCAATCTGTACCAGTGCTGCTTCCAGCTGTTGTTTCTGCACTTGAAGCGCTTTTAATGTCTCTGTATTCTCTTCACGATTCGGATCCAGAAGACCGATCTGCTGCTCCAGCTGGGAGATGCCTGCCTCCGTCTGGCTCCTATGGCCTGACAGTTCTTCCCGGGCTTTGGCAAACTGCGCCCCCGCGGCTTCCTCTTTCTGGTTCAGTTCCTCCTTCGCCGCATTCAGCTGGTCTTCCCCATCACGAAGCTGCTGTGCAGATTCCTCCAGCCGCCTCTCTCCATCTGAAAGTGCGGCACGTCCGTCCTCGATCTGCTGCCATGCATCTGTGATCTCTGTCTGCGCCTGCTGTGACTTTTCATTCAGCTCCTGTTGTCCATCCGCCAGCTTTTTTAATCCGTCATCCAGTTCTGCCTGTGCATCGTCCAGCTTTTTCTCTGCATCTGAAAACTGGTCCTTCATCTCCTTTTCCGCATCAGACAGCTTCTCATATGCCTCACCGATAATCTCATCGTAGCGTGCCTGTTCCCGCTGCTTCTTGATCTGGGTTTCAATCTTTTTCACACTTTTCCTGATCAGATTCTCATACTCATCTGAATAACTCAGAAGCCCTGTGCTGCCCTTCACAGTAAGATAGACAGCTGTATACACGTCCCCTTCCATCGCTTCCGGTGTCACAAAAAATGTATACTCCGTCGTCGATGTAGACCGGAAAGAGACCGCTCCATCCGCACTGTTAATATCCGTTGAATCGATCACGACCGCTGTGATCCGATATGATTTATCCCCATACTCATCCAGCGTCAGCCCATCTCCTATGGACTTTCCTGAATCCTTGATGTATTTCTCAGTAACCGCTATTTCCCCTTCTTTTTGAGGAAGTTTCCCTTCTATAATATAAGGGAGATTCAGCCCGTCCTTTTGAAAAGACTTCAATTCCACGGACTGCTTCTTCCCTTCTGTCTTAGTATGGACTGTTTCACTGTAAGCCCCTTCTGCATCTTGAATCTCATCCATCTTTCCCAGTGCCGCTACATCCGAATCCGTCAGTCCTAAGGTGGAGACGACGGAAATATCAAACAGCTTTTGCTGGTCAAAAAATTGATCCGCTGAATATCTCAGGTCTACACAGGCCGCCTTCAATCCCGACAGCATGGTAACTCCGAGAATTGTAATCAGCATTAAAGAAAAAAAGCGCTTTTTCCCTAACTGTACGGTACGCCAGATGTCCTTGTTAAATGCCTTCTTCATGATGATCCTATCCTTCCTTTCTACCCTGCCTGATCCCGGATTACCATTCGATTTCTTTAATAGGTGTAGGGTGTTCATTGCAGGTAATCTCTGTCACTTTTCCGTTTTTGAACCGGATCAGACGGTCCGCCATCGGCGCGAGGGCTGAATTGTGTGTGATCAGAAGAACAGTGATATGATCTTTGCGGCAGGTATCCTGTAAAAGCTGTAAAGGAGGCACAATCCAGCGCTTTGATCGTTGTCTCTCCCATTTTATATTCTTTTGTAATATCATTGAATTCGATGTATGCCATAGTCATTCTACTCCTTTGATTGATAAACACCATGTTGACTGATTGAAGTATAACTCACATGAAAATTTTCATCAATAAACAATGCCCAACAGATTGTTGAGTAAACATTTGGAAACTATATGCTACAATGATATAATAGAAATGGCAAAGCGAATCCCCAATAACCACTTTGACTTTTTTAACGGAGGAATTCTTATGAAAAAACAGCCGCTCATCACGGAACAGACAAAGGCAAACCTGAAAGCTGCCTTCTGGAAATTATATACAGAAAAGCCAATTGAAAAGATATCTATCAAACAAATCACCGATCTGGCAGGATACAATCGTGGGACTTTCTACTTATATTATGAGGATGTCTATGATATCTTTCATCAGATCGAGGATGAACTGCTGAATCAGATACAGAATATTATAGAAGATTCCTTCCTGAATAACGATACCTTCGATCTGTCCAGACAGATGGGTATTATCGTAGAACTGGTACAGACCCATTCCGATGATGTTGTGTATCTACTCAGCGAGCATGGAGACCCGCAATTCACGAAAAGACTGAAAGAGATTATCTGGCCGCTGCTGAACCGGTACTTCGTGCCATCTAAAGACCACTCCGAATATCAGATGGGACTGCTGGCCGAATTCTATCTGTCCGGAGTGCTCTCAGCTGTCACCAAGTGGAATGAGAATCCACTGATGGATATCGATGAATTTATTCACTTTATGGTTCGTAATATCTTTCCGGGGATGTAAAGAGGATACCCTTTCCCCTACAGAAAAGATATCCTCCTTAAACTCATGATCCCGTCTCTCATTTCCAGTACAGTATATTAACCTTCCAGCTCTCTCCTGATCTTCTCAACCATCTCGGCATAAGCCTCTTCTGTCAGATGCCTTTCCCCCGGATTCATGGCAAATACACCGCCCCACTCGTATTCATCCTTATACTTTGGCACCAGGTGGAAATGAAGATGGTGTCCGGTATCGCCATAAGCCCCATAATTAATCTTGTCCGGGTGGAACAGCTTGTGAAGTACTTCAGCCACCTTTGCAATATCTTCCATATATGCGGCACGCTGATCAGCCGTAAGTTCCACAATCTCACTGACATGCTCTTTGTGTGCAACAATCACACGCCCCGGATGGCTCTGCTCTTTAAACAGATATACTTTGGAACTTTCCAGCTCACAGATCTTGATTCCAAATGCATCTACCAGTGTTCCTTCCATATAATATGCACAATTCTGATCTTTCATAACTTCTCCTCCTGCTGTCTGCTTTTATGTAAATTATTATAAGCTTTTATAGGCTGTAATGCAAATATCTTACAGGCACCATCCACTGTTATGGGGGGCTTTTTTAAGGGGACTTCTTCTAAAAGAACTTCGTCTGTATCATCATTGCAATTACCAGAACTCCGCCTGCCATATACAATCCGTTGATCACCGTACAGATCTTCATCAGATTATTTTTTACATGTCCCTTTGTATAAGAGAGAATTGTGAATATACCACTGAATATCATAAATACCGCATAGCCTGCGATGCTGATTTCCGCCACAGGTGACTCCAGCGCCCACGCATTCTGCCTGAGGATGAAAATCGTCCATGGAACAAAGATCATGATTGTACTGACTGCCGTTAATAATTTTTCTTTCATATTTACCACACCTTTCCGGTACAAGCTGCTGTACCTGAGTTATGTCTGATTTTCCTTCTTACTTTCTTTCCGCCCTGCCGAATGCGATGCATCCAATCAGCAGGCAGACCACTGTAACTGCTATGGCGACAGGAATCCATGGAAACAGCTCAAGCCTCATATCTTCGACGTTTTTTCCCATACTGCTCAGTTTGTTCGTCATCAGATAAAACGGATAGCACATGGGATACGCATACCATATTTTTGTGTTCATAATCAGAACCGATGGAACAATCGATGCAAGCCCTGCCCCAATGGAAAAAATCGGGGTCTGGATACACACTGCCAGCATCCAGAATACTGCCGCCATCGGAATAGAGGATATATATATCAGCCCGATTTCCCGAAATACTGTCAAGGGATCCAGCATAAAAGCGTAATCCTGCATCTTGGACGCAATTACCGCACAGATAAAATACGCGGCTGTCATCATGATGATCTGGACTGCAGACAGAATCATCAGCACGGCAAACTTGACCAGAGACAGGACCGCTGTATTCACAGGCAGGGAAAGCATTTTCAGGATTCCCCGGTTTGCACGCTCAAGCTGGGTCATCATGACTGTACAGATTACCATGCTTGCAGGGTACATGAACCAGGCAAATCCCATGAAGCTCTGGATAAGAAAGTTGTTTTCGGGGGAAATGCCCTCTGCCTGCATATGAAAATTCATATCTGCATTGATCACCTGTGGAATCCACAGGATAATAACCGGGATCAGTAAAATCCAGAAGATCCTGGAGCGCCGTATTTTTTTCAATTCTACCTGAATCAGACTCATGCCCATCTCCTCCTTATCTTCAAGAATACCACCTGGAGTGCCATCAATACTGCAATCTCTGTACATGCCGCACCCAGCAGGCGGGAAACCTGTTTCGCCGTCAGAAATGAAAAGCTCTGGAACGGAAGTGCAAATGGAAAGAGAACAAACGCAGAATCCGGTGACATGGTCTGCGGAATAACCAGTACGATAAAGACACAGATTACACAGATTCCAAGGGATACCCACATGTTTTTACACAAATATGCAACTGCCAGCACTGCAAAAATGACCGGAAACATTAGTATCGCTGTAAATCCTGCACTTTTCAGAAGCTCTATCCAGAAACCGGACGGTGTTTCAAACCACTGATGTACACAGAATGCAAAGGATAGATTTTCCAGTAAAAGGGCTGCCAGGCCTGCTGCCGTCAGAATCTGTACTTTACTTATATGCATTCTGAAAATACTGACAGGCAGCATTTCCATCTTCTGCATGGCATTATCTGCATATTCCGTGTGATAGATGAGGCATGCTCCGAGAATCATAAGAAACATGTGAAGCATTGCCATCATCTGCCAGTTTGCCTTTAATAATATTGCAAGCGGTTCACCACTGGCACCTGTGTATATTTCGGAACGCACTGCCATGTTCACAATCGGTACAGCTGCCGCGAGAATTCCTCCTGCCGTGAAAGCAGGCCAGAATCCGGTCCGTTTTGTTTTCTTGAATTCGATTGCCACACTCATCTTCTGACACCCCGTTTCTGATTGTCTTCCTCGATCATTGTGAGAAAGGTTTCTTCCAGATTGTCTGTTGGATAGCCTTTGATGGATGCCTGATATTTTAAGGCATCCAGACTTCCCTCAAACAAAAGTCTGCCGTGATTCAGGATGCCTACCTCATCCGCCATCAATTCTACCTCGGCGAGCAGATGGGAGGATACCAGGACCGTGCAGTGGTATTTTTCCGGCAGAGAGCGGATCAGGGTCCGGATCTCATGAATGCCTACCGGGTCCAGGCCGTTCGTCGGCTCATCCAGGATCAGGATGGGTGGACGGCCGATCAATGCTGTGGCCAGCCCCAGGCGCTGCTTCATGCCAAGGGAATATTTCTTCACCAGCCTGTCTTTATATTCTGTCAGACCGACTAACTCCAGTGCATCCTGTACACTGCTCTTGGGAAGGCCCAGGATTTTCCGGATAATCTCGAGATTTTCCTTTCCGGTCAGATTGCCATAAAAGGCAGGTGCCTCGATGAAGGATCCGATTTCTTTCAGAATCGCCACTCTGTCCTGTGGGTAGGTCTTCCCGGCTATCCTGAATCTGCCCCCTGTCGGTCTGGTAAGCCCCAGGAACATCTTCATAGTCGTGGACTTGCCCGCCCCGTTGGGACCGAGAAGACCGTAGATACTCCCCTGTTTGATCTGCAGAGATATGTTATTGACTGCGGTAAAGTCTTTGTAGCTTTTGGTAAGATTCTTTGTTTCTATCATATTCGTCATTTGCTCTCTCTCCTTTCTTGATGATATCATCATAATCTCTTTACCTTACAGCCACATTCCCAGAACCTTACATTTACCTTACAAATCGTAAGACAGGAGTTTTATCTCACTTCTGGATAAAAACAGCCGGGATAAGCTTTGACTCGCTTATCCCGGCTCTCTGTGATCTATTTTTTCTCCATGCTCTTACTATTGTGTCCGGCACTCTTCTCCTGTCTTTCTAACGCCCCTCATGGGCAGTCATGCAAATATTCATGTCAGCACCATAATCCCATATCTTTCGTATATACCACACTGCCCCGATACAGAATGCCGCATCCATAAAGAAAAATGTCCTCGTCCCGGATGCGATCAGGGTCGGTGAAAATCCCATAATTATACGTGTGGCAAATCCTGCCGACAGGATCAGAAGTACCAGAACTGTCTCCTCCACAGACCGGAAGCTTCCACAGACTGCTACACCAATCATGAGGAAAAGAATGGTATACAAGATCACCTGCGGGTACATTGGAATCGGCGGTGCCTCAGGAACTCCATTTGCATAGCGCACGCCTTCTGCCCACTGACGGATCTTTGTCCCCAGCAATGCATCCGGGATTTTTCCAGCCCAGATTCCCATTCTTACCAGAAGAGGAATGGTGCCGCACAGGGTGAACAGATTTACTTTCCGGTATTTCATCCACAGCCATACACAGAGGACAGTGATAAAAATCAGAAAAGGAAGTTCCTTGACGTTAAAAAAGTAATCTACTGTTGTGAACCATCCATTCCACAGCTTTTCCACCGCAGACAATTCCCCGAAGCCCTTCCAGTAGCTTGCCGTCTCCTGCACAAGCCGTGCACTGTTTCCTTTGCAGGTCAGAATAAAAAGCAGGGAAACAATACTGAGAATCATCTGGGTAAAAAGAATCGGCTTCTGCTTTTTATTTTTCAGGAAATAAATCACTGCAATAAAATAAAAACAGAATACCACCGCTGCAGTTTGTTCCATGTTGCAGCCCACGAGAGCCGCAGCACCGAATCCCACATAATGATACCACCTGATCTGCCTTTCCCGATAGACCATCATAAGCGGGATCAACGCAATCAACGCAGTGGCAAAGGCCCAGATATAATTGATTGCACCGGGCTGGATGCCCACCTCGATCAGACCATCCATCGGAAACTTAAGAAGCAGAAGGGAAAGCACTGTCGTTTCCAGCCATCCCCACGCAAACAGTTTCCGTAATCCGTAGACAGCACCCAGAATGATCAGGCTGTCCAATACTGCAAACACCAGATAATGCTGAGTAAGCACCAGATACAGCATCCCTTCCAGAATCACTCTCCCGGACCAGGTATTGGCCCGCCAGGACAGAAATCCCATCAGACTGTACTGCTTCACATTCTCCTGGAATGAAAGCGTATCTGCCCGGTATTCCCGGACATGATAATGAAAAATGCACAGGCCTATACATAAAAAGAGCACGGCAGCTATCTCTATTACATTCGAATTCCTGGTGCAAAAGTCCTGGAATTTTCTTACTGTTCTTTTAAATTGATTCATATGTTAAAATTCCTCCTGCTCATGTTACTAAGGTCTTGTCTTTTCAGACTTTAGTTACCAAGTACATCCCATGGACTTGGCGCTGATCCTTCCAAGGCTTAGCCATGTGGATGTTACTCCGCTTGTTTTAACTATTTTAGCCTTCCACAGAATAGATGGCAAGACAATTGTATAAAGAATTGGAAAATGTACAGAATTATGTTATGATAATGTACAAAGAAAGGGGGTAGTTAAAATGCCGATTATTAAACCAATCACAGAATTAAGAAATACAAATGAGATCTCAGAAATATGCCATAAACAACAGCAGCCAATATTTATTACCAAAAACGGATATGGCGACATGGTTGTGATGAGTATTGAAGCCTATGATCAATTAATCAATGAAAGCAGCATAGATAAAGCAATTTTTGATGCTGAGCAGGAATTAGCCAATGGTGGAGAATTAATGGATGCTAAGGAGGCACTTGCACAGTTGAGGAGGAAACACTTTGGATAAGTATACCTTAAAAATGTTCCCTCAAGCATATCGAGACTTAGATAAGATCTATGAACAAGCTGCTATGAATACCAATTATGATGACCAGGCACTTGCTTTGGTAAATAAAATTGAGTCCGCAATTTTAAGCCTTGAGGAATATCCTTATCGTGGTGCAGAGAGAAAACATGGATTCTACGCCGGCAAAGGATATCGCCAATTGTTTGTTTCCAGTTATATCATTATCTATGAAATACTGGAGAAGAAAAAAAACGTTGCTGTTGTTACAATAAAGTATTATGGAAGTGAATTTTAAATTTTATTCAGTAATATAAAACAGCACCGCGGCATAAGTTCTCATGCACACGGCGCTGTTTTATATACTTTCCTATTTCCTTGATTCAGTTATTCTTTGCATTTAGCCCCATCCGGTAGTTTCTCCATTTTCTCCCCGCACAGCTTTCGTACCAGTACCTTCTGGAATGCATCCACGCCGACACCGACATACAACACACCTGAGAGCATAGCAGTCCCGATCTGAACCGGCAGTGTTCCAAGCTCTGCCGCTTTCACAGGTCCCATGATCGTCAGTCCGATTGCCCAGCCGCACAGCCAGGATGGCGTAAAGATGAATTTCGGCAGTGTCTCTCCGACGATTACGGCGAGTCCGCCCATCACAAACAGGGTGATATAAAGCTCTACATTAGGATTCCTTGGCAGAACTTCCATGATCCAGACCGCCAGGACAGCCCAGATATCCCCTAACAGAAAACCGACACTGATTTTCAATGCATCCTGCCGTTTATTCCCATTGGCTACATAAAGCCCCGCACAGATCAGTGCAACCGCCCCTGTGCTGACTCCGATATAGGGAGCAAGTACAGCCCAGATGGGCGGCATCAGTGCGATGCCAAAAGCGAGTGTCAGTATATTGATCCTTCTGATTTTCTTTTCTTCCATATCCGATTACTCCCAGTCAAATTTATCCCAGACAGGCTTACCGGTATAAACTTTCAGTTCTTCTTCACCATTCAGCACCCGAATTGCACCTGCTGCCATTGCTTCCATTTCGAATTCCCCAGGGTATGCACTGACCGGTGCGATAAAGGAGCAGGCCTCTGTGATCTGGGAAACCAGATCCTGATTATACACCATGCCGCCGCCAAGAAGGATGCCGTCTACGTTTCCATGAAGCACTGCAGCCATAGAACCGATACACTTTTCAATCTGGTAGATCATACTGTTCCACAGCATGGCCGCATATTGATCTCCATTTTTCGCCCTCTCGGTCAGCTCCAGTGCATCTGAGATCCCTACGTGGCTGACAAATCCGCCAGTTCTGGTGCAGATCTTTTTCACATCAGCAAGCTTCAGATTATTTTTCTTCATATATCCCAGCAGATCAGACACGGAAATGCTTCCGCATCTTGTCGGTGCCATCGGCCCTTCTCCGCCTACAATATCATACCCGTCGACCATTTTTCCCTGGCGGTGTGCAGACACAGAAATTCCGCCGCCGATATGGCAGACAATATAATTGCAGTCTTCGTATTTCTTTTTCATCACATTTTTACTATGACGGATCGCCGTCTCTTTCAGGTTCAGTGCATGGAGATGGATGATCCGGTTCACGCCCTTGATTCCTGTCATCCTTGCAAGATCCTGCAGTTCATCCACATCCGGCGGATTCACGACCATCGCTTTTGCACCGTATTTTTCTGCAAATTCATGTGCAAGCTGTGAGCCTAATGCTGCCGGATGGATGACTCCATTCGCACAGGTCCGGGCGTGGTTGAGCATCAGCTCTGTCACCTCATAGGTGCCGCCCTCCATGGAAATCAGACCGCCGCCGCGACCCACAAAGACATCCACATCGTCCAGACGGATTCCGGCTTCATCCAGAAGCTTCAAAATCGTATCTCTGCGGTAAGGGAGCTGGTCCGGCATCGTCTGATACTGGTCCAGCTCTTTTGCGTCATGAGAGACATTCTGGGAATAGATGCATTCCTCCCCCTGGAACAGGGCTATCTTGGTTGAAGTAGAACCAGGATTGATGGTCAATACTTTATATGTTTTCATATTGCTTTTCCAACTTTCTATTCTATAATCATTTCTGTTTGGAAATATGCTATCTGTCCGACGTTCTATCTTTCCTCTACTTTTTATTTCCCGCCGCACGTACTGCGCTGATGACGATATTTCCTTTGATTTCTGACACCGGGGCTCCTCTTGAGCAGTCACAGACCACTTTGTTGAATCCCTGCAGCATCGGGCCATAGGCATCCGCATGTCCAAACTGCTGGATCAGCTTCACACCTACGTTCCCCACATTTAAATCAGGCCAGATGATGACATTTGCCTTTCCTGCCACCTTGCTGTCCCGATGTACCTTCTTTTCTGCAACCGCCGGAGAAATCGCAGAGTCGAACTGGAACTCGCCGTCAATGGCAAGATCCGGGCGTTTCTCATTGGCGATCTTAACTGCCTCGGTTACTTTATCGATCAGCTCTCCCTGTCCGCTTCCCAGTGTGGAATAACTTACCATCGCACATCTTGGCTCCCAGTCGAGAAGTGCCTTCACTGTCTCACAGGCAGAAATGGCGATCTCTGCCAGCTGTTCTGCATTCGGATTTGTGCACACAGCGCTGTCTCCCACAGCCAGAAGGCTTCCTTCACTGCCCTCAAATCCCGGGATATCGCACAGACCGATACTGGAAATCGTACTGATCCCCGGTTTCAGCCCGATGATCATCTGCCCTGCTAAAAGCACATCTCCTGTGGTATTGTCGATTCCGGCGAATGTTACGTCTGCTTCTTCCACAGCCTGCATCACCATGGCATAGTAAAGCGGGTCTTCCATACGGCGTCCCAGCGCTTTTTCCTTCAACAGTGCTTTCGGCAGAGCCACATATGCTTCTATCAGTTTTTTCCTGTAGGTTTCCTCATGGATATCCACGAACCGGAATACCTCGCTTTCATATCCCCGTTCTTCACACAGCTGCTTTAATTTTTCTGCATCTCCTACAAGAACAGGGATGATATACCCTTCCTTCCCTGTCTCATAGGCAACCTGCATCATTTTCTCATTTTCAGCCTCTGGAAATGCAACCCTTTGGGGATTCTGCTTAGCTTTCGCATAAATCTGATCCAATACGTTCATCTTCCGACCCTTTCCTTACATCTGCTCTTCTACTTTGTCTACCAGCTCCCCGATTGTCTGGCATGCTGCTGCCACCTGGAGCTGTACCAGGACATCCAGTTCATTTTCAATCTCGGAAACAAGCCCTACCATAAGAAGGGACGCACCGCCAAGGTCTTCCTTGATTCTGGTGTCAACAGTCAGAGTGCTTTCGTCTTTGTTAAATGTTGTTGCTACTAATTCAATTACCTTTGCTTCTAATTCTTTTCTATCCATTTTTTTAATCTCCTTTTTACTGGTAAAATTACTTTCTATCTCTCTGTTTATATTACTTTTATTCTCTGCCGGATATCTCCAGAAAGAGGCTGCCATCAGCAGTGCCTCTACTCCTCATCCAGTGCAAAGACAACGGTCTTATATCCGTTCCTCTGGAAAATCTCTGCATGCACTGGCACTGGAAGCTGATCCATCAGCGCTTTTCTTTTTTTCTTATTGATTCCTTTTACTACTGCATTAAAGGAAGCGCCTTCTTCGATCTCCACTTCCCCGTAAGCGATTGGTCCCAGTGCATTGTATTCCGGTTTGGAGGAAAGAGCTGCCGGCATAACGATGGACTTCATCACACCTTTTCCGCTGATCTCGGTCCACTCCATATCCATGCATCCACAAGTATTGCAGGCATAAACCGGAGGAAATTCAACTGCTCCGCACTCTTTACATTTACGCCCAAGGAACTTCCCTTCCTCCAGGCCCTGATAAAATTTTTCTACTACTTTTTCTAATTTTACACCCATGTCTTTCTCCTCCTACTCTATTGTCCTAAGAAGAACAGCCGCAACATTCTGTGCACCGCCATAGCCTCTGAGCATGGTCGTCTTCGGCAGCTTCTTCACCTGTCTTTCGCCGCATTCGCCCCGCATCTGCTTGCAGGCCTCGTATACGTCCGCCAGACCAGAGGCAGCATGTGCATGTCCAAATGAAGTTCTTCCACCGTTTGTATTGATCGGCTTGTCACCGTCATATGCGGTACGGCCTTCACAGATATATTTCCAGCCTTCTCCATATGGAAGATATCCGGCGATTTCAGCGGAAATCAGATGAGAGGTGATGATAAAGTCATTTGCAAAAAACAGATCCAGTTCCTCCGGCTTCACTCCGGTCATCTCATAGACCTGACGGACTGCCTCTTCTGTTGCACGGATTTCAAAATGCGGTGTGGTGGACTCGCATGCCGCACTTCCCACGCCCAGCACCTCGATCGGCTTGTGGTTTAAGTTCTTTGCAATCTCAGGGATCTTATCGGTCGCGCAGACAATGACTGCTGCCGCGCCGTCACATTTTCTCTCCACACCTTCCATTCTCAGGAAGTCTCCCATCTTCGGATTGTAAGGAGATCTCATATAAGACATCACATCATCGAAGCCCTTTTCCCTTGCAATCTCTGCAAATTCGGTACGCTCCAGTGCCAGCGGATTCTTTGCAGCATTGCGGCGGTTGTTGATTGCCATCCAGTTCAGAGTATCATCCATCTGCTCGCTGGTGATCTTGCGGGTGCGCACGTAATCCTCTGCCGCATCATCGTAGATCAGTTCGATCGGCGCCATCAGGCTGCGGGCATAGGTACGGTCATAGAGCCAGGAAGTCGTTGCCAGGAACTTGTCCATGGTCATCTTCTCTCTTTTATAAGGATGCTTTGGTGTCTCCACGTTATCTCCCGGATAAGGAACACTGTCACCGAATTCCACACAGCCGGAGAGTACACAGTTGTATTTGCCGGAAGCTACCGCATTGACTGCCTGCTCGATTGCAAGATAACCGGTACAGCAGGCTTCTGAGTGGTGGATCGAACCTTTCCCCTTCATGCCGAACCAGTTGCCGATCTGGATATTCGGGGTCAGATAATTGGAGCCGTTTAACGGACTTGCCTGTCCATGGAAATAAAAATCCACATCCTGCGGATTCACTCCTGCATCCTCCATTGCCTTGAGCGCCGCATATCCGAACAGCTCACCCTCGGTCAGCCCGTTCGTCTCCGGATTGTCCACCGTATACATAAACGGGGTACATCCAACGCCAATAATCGAAACACTTCTGTTGTACTTACCTAATGTATTCATTCTTTTTCTTCCTTTCTTGGTTTTCCCTTTACCTTTGTATGATTAGTATATATAATATAAACAGCGTATTCATCGTATTTGAGCATGATGTTAATGTTGATATCGGGTACACATTTGTGCGCACGCACAATAGCTTTTACATCCATTACTTACATAAAAGAGGACGCTTCACTGCTTTCTTCATAAGATGAAGGATGGGATACATCAGAAGTTTTCTCTTATACTGCCTGATAGATCGGAGGAATTATGGAATATCACATTTTACTTGAAAAGCTGAAAAAAAGAGGCTATTATCCGCGGATATTCGGGAATCAGGATACCAATTGCGACATGCTGAACATCCGCATTTTCACAAAACACCAGAAGTTATTTGAACCATCCACCCTTTACCTGACTTCTACGAAGCTGATGCCTGACGCAGATATCCGGGATGAGTTCACACTCTTCTGCTATGGGAAGGTCATCGATTTTTCCAGGTATGATAACAGCGCTTTTACCATCGCCTACTTTGGGGAGAGCATCTCACAGGCCGAGCTGTTCAACTTTGCAATGGAAAATCTGACGGAAGTCCACCAGATCACCGCGGGCATGCATATCCTGGTGAATGCCCTGTTTTCCGGGAATGGACTGCAGTATCTGGTGGACACAGCCACCCATCTGTTCGGGAATCCCATCTACGTTGTGGATCTCCAGAATAAATACCTTGCCATCTCCGATGGAATCATCCCGGACAACGATTTTTTCCGCGAGGAAAGCGAATCCGGTTATATCAGTGAGACGGGCATCCAGTCCATCCGCTCCAATCAGCTGGATGAAAAGGTGCGGAAAAGCAAGACCGCCTACTATTATGTCAACGAACTGGTGCAAAAAGGGATGCTTGTGGATGCCGTACACATCCAGGATATCGAAGTCGGCCATGTCATGATGCTGGAATCCGAGCAGCCCTTCCGTGAATTTGACCCGGACTTTTTTCACCGCTTCTGCAAGCTGGTGTCGATGGAACTCCAGAAGGATTCTGCCTATGTCCGCAACAAAGGGGTCATGTATTCCTACTTTCTGGCTGACCTGATCAAGAATCCGGACCGCAGCATACGTGACATCAAAAAACGTCTGCGGGTGCTGGGCTATAAGCTGAAAGAAACTTTTTACATCGTGGCAATCCCGTCCGCCGGACACAGCACTTCCGATCTCAAGCTGGAAGTTATACTGGAACAGGTGCGGCATATTTTTCCCGAAAGTATCTATGTGATCTACGAGGATGCAATTGTCTTTCTGATCAGCAGGGACATGGACCAGAATTTAAGTGAATATGAGATGACAAGACTGTCAGAATATCTGTCGGCGAATCAGTTAAAGGCAGGGGTCAGCAACTTCTACCAGGATCTGGAGAATACTGCCCGGTTCTACCAGCAGGCCGTGGATTCGGTATCTCTGGGATGCAAACTGAACGATCCGGGCCCGGTCTATTATTTCAGCGACTATTATCTGTATAAAATGTTGGAATGCTTTGAAAAAGAAGACGCAGAGATCCGTTTTCTGATTCATCCGGGACTGATGAAGCTGCTTCTGTATGACCAGTCAAAGGGAACGGACTTTATGAATACTTTGAAAGAATATTTAAGACAGCCGGGGCAGCCTTCTAAAATCGCGGAAAGCCTGCATATCCATAAAAATACATTGCTGTACCGCATGGGGAAGATCAAGGAAATTACGAACTGCGAATTTTGTTACGGGGAGGACTTTATGAACTTTAATATATCCATGAGGATCATGGAATATCTGGGGATGTTTTCTTAAGACAAGGTGCAGGAAGAAGCAGTGACAATTATTAGCCAGTCACTGCTCAGTTCCTCAGTTATCGTTTCTGTACGTTTTTAATGCCTATTCATGCTAATCAATGTGAAATACTTCTAATAGCTCTGTACTTATTGGGCTATTGTCCTCATTAGTTTCCATAATATCCTTCATAAATGCCCACCACTTATCTCGTACAGCATTTACTTTCATAGCTGAATCCTGTTTTGCTTCATCTACCTTCATGCTGGAAAACAGATAGTTCGTTTCTCGATCCCAATATATAGAATAGTCAGAAATTCCATTTTCCTTGATCATCTGTTTTACATCAGGCCAGATCTTTGAATGGCGTTTTTCATATTCCTTTTCAAAACCTGGCATAAGTTTCATTTTATAAGCTTTTCTTATCATTTTACTCTTCTCCGTCATCGTATTTTTCTTCCAGCAATACCCCTGGACCATAGGGAAAAAATGATGTCATAATATAGGGACAGGTGCAGTTATCTGTTACTTTTTTACCAAATTTCCACAACTTTAGACACATTTCTTTTACAATCTCTTTTGATGCCTCTTTGTGAATGATATTATGATTTTCCTCTGGATCATTTTCCAGGTCATACAAGATATCGTAATCAAAGCCATTAAAAACATATTTCCATTTATGATTGAACACTGCCCTCTGTATTCCATACATTTCATTTCCATTCGTCTGCGTATACAACTCTGTACGCCAGTTTTTCACTTTCTCACCTTTCAAAAACGGCATAACCGAAACGCCTGCAAATTTCCTGTCTACAGTGACTCCTGCCAGATCCAGTATCGTTGGTGCAAAATCCGCAAGTGAAATAAATGCCTCCTTTTCGATTCCGGTCAGTATCCCAGCCCCACCTATCATCGCACAGATGTTGTAACTTTCTCTGTAACATGGAATTCCTTTAGACCACATACCATGAGCACCTGCCAAATCTCCATGATCAGACAGATACAAAATAACGGTATCATCAGCAAAATCTTTGTTCTTAACCGCATCCAGTATTTTTCCGAATAAAGCATCTTCATATGTACAAAAGGCATAGTATCGTTTCAGGCTTTCCTTATGTTCCTCTTCCGTTAATCGAAACATTTCCTTTGTCCTTTTATAAAAAGCAGGAACATCTTCTAATTCTTTATAAAAGCTTTTTGGTAATTCTATGTCTACATCCCTGTACATATCCAGATATTCCTGTGGTGGAGTATACGGATCATGTGGACCAACCGTCCCGACATATAGAAAGAAAGGATCATCACTTTGGTAATTCTCTATAACCTTCACGGCCTGCTCTACACTATCACTATCTCCAAATGGATTTTCCTCGATACCAAATTGATAATACTTCGGGTAGCCTGGACGGATAATCTGCCCAAAGGCTTTCTTATCTCCTTCTCTATCAATTGTATTTGAGTCAGAGTAGAAGTTCTCCCAATCTTCGGCGTGTACCTCATACCCCCGTCTCATTTGCCCATAGTTGGAAGTGAAATATCTTAAAATTTCATCAAATCCATGTTCCTCGGGTCCTGAAAATGCACTGACATGCCATTTTCCTGAAAAAAAAGTCCGATAACCATTTTCTTTTAAATCTTCTGGGAATAATTTGACACCATCAAACAAATCACGTGATATCGCATTATTATTCTCTACATTATGCCAAACACCATGCTGCGAAGGCATAAGTCCTGAAAAGAATGTAGCCCTTGAAGGACAGCAATGTGGTGAGGCAGTATATGCTTCTCGAAAATGCATGGCATTTTTCCTAAACTTATCGATATTCGGGGTAATCACAGCACTGTCCTCACATATTGTGTCTCCCAGCTGTTGGTCTGTCATAAAAACAATTATATTTTTCTTTTTCATTCTAGCTTTTTCTCCTACCACCACTTTATCAATTCTGTAATCTTATTACGCAGTTCTACAAATTCCAAACTCATAATATCTCTCGGACGGGGGAGATCATTTTTCACAACTTTCTTTACCGTTGTTGGTTTATTTGTTAATACCATAATGTTTTCACTTAAATAAACCGCTTCTTCCACATTATGTGTAATAAAAATTACAGTGGTTCCTGTTTTTTTCCAGAGCTTAATTAGTTCATCTTCAAGCTTAAATCGTAAATCAATATCCAACTGGCCATAAGGCTCATCCATAAGCAGTAATTCCGGTTCAGTTGCAAAAGCTCTGGCTATTGCAATTCGCTGTACCATACTTGTAGATACCTGCTGAGGATAATAATTTCTAAAATCACTTAGCCCAACGATATTTAACATCTGATCAACTCTCTGTTTTATATCTCCATCTGAAAAGTGCTTTATTTTAAGCCCAAAGGCAATATTCTGTTCAATTGTGAGCCAAGGCATAGCAGAAGATTCCTGAAAAATATATGATATATTATGTTTCTTTAAATCTACTTTTTCTCCGTTGATCAGAATACTGCCTTCTGTTATATCATAAATACCCGTAAGGCTGTTTAGAAATGTTGTTTTTCCACAACCTGTTGGACCAACTACAACAAGAAATTCTCCTTTCTTCACTTCAAAGTTCATCTTATCCAAAACAAGCAGATCTCCAAACTTTTTTGTCATATTAACTACCTGTACCTTAGGCTGTTCTTCTATTTTCTTCTCCATTAAGCTGCCTCCCCATGCCTTATAATGTATGATCAACTACGTCGTTTATCTCTCGGCGCAATTCAAGAAATTCAGGGTCTATGTAACTTCTGGGTCTGGGCAAGTCAATTTTAAATTCCTTTTTTATAACAGTTGGGCAGTTCCTCAGTACAGCAATTCTATCTGCGACATATACAGCTTCCTCAATATTATTAGTAACAAAGATAATAGTTCTTTTTTCAGACTGCCAGATTCTGACTATTTCATCCTGCATCAGATATCTTGTTTGTGCATCCAGCGCGCCAAACGGTTCATCCATTAAAATAACTTTTGGTTCATTACAATAGGCTCTGGCAATCCCTACACGTTGCTTCATTCCGCCAGATATCTGGGCAGGAAATGAATCTTCAAATCCTTCCAATCCTACCAGTTTTATATAATGCATAGCTCTTTTCTGCCGCTCGGCCTTGGATACACCTCTGCGCTTCAAACCATACTCTACGTTTCCCATAACAGTTAACCATGGAAAAATCGCAAGATTTTGAAACACCATCCCACGTTCTACAGAAGGTCCTGCTATTGTCTCTCCTTCCATTTCCAAGTTTCCCTGTGTAGGCTCCATAAAGCCGGCAATCATATTCATTATTGTCGTTTTCCCACATTGACCAGGTCCAAATAACACCAGAAATTCATTCTCATGAACCGTAAATGTTAAATTTTCAACCACTTTAAACTGTTGTGATTTTTTATCCTTCCCTATGGATTCAAATGTTTTTGTCACACCTTTGCAATTGATTACTTCCCTCTGATTGACCATCTGCATAAATAATCCTCCAATTTTCTCATAATAGTTGCCAGTAAGAATCCTATTATTGCAATTCCTATAATTCCAACTAATGTCTGGAGCATATCGTGATTACTTTGTCCTGCCATAATCAACCAGCCAATGCCGCTTTGAGATCGTACCATCTCAGCCGCAACTACAGAAGCCCATCCGACGGCGGAGGCAGTATGCAGGCCTGCAAAAATAATAGGCGTACTTGCTGGTATAACAATAGTAAAAAACAAATCAATATCTGTAGCTCCCAACATCTTAGCTGCATTGACTAATGAGGGATCTACCGATTTTGCACCTGCATAAGAATTCTGTGTTACACTCATAAAAGCTCCAAGAAAAACAATAAAATACTTTGTTGATTCTCCTAATCCAAACCAGATAATTCCCAAAGGAATCCATGCAAGAATTGGAATGGGGCGGATAATCTGAAAAACAGGTCCAAAAAAGGCATTGATTCTCGGATACCACCCCATTGTTAATCCCAGTGTAATTCCAAGGATATCCGCTAAAAGGAAGCCAACCAAAAACCTTGACAAAGTGATACCTATATGACCAAACATCGTAGTCCTGCCAATTGGTTCTACAAAGGATTCCGCAAATTTCTGAATGACTGCAATTGGAGTAGGAAGTACAGTTCCCAAGCGGGTTCCATTTGTCCCCAAAAACCAGATAACAAGAAAAGCAATCACAGATATCGCTGTACAAATTACTTTCTGAAATGCTGTTGCCTTTCTTACATTCATTGCCACCTTCCCCCTTTCATCAATTGTTTCTCCAATAATCCCAATAGAAGATTCAATAATGCCCCTACTATACCAATACAAATCATACCAGCTATAATTACATCTGTACGATAAATACCTCTACACAGTGTAATCAAATATCCTAATCCACAATCAGCCGCCAGCATTTCTGCCCCAACAATCGTTGCCCACGAATTGCCCAAAGCTACTTTTAACCCTGTCATTAGATATGGAATTGCAGAGGGAATGGCAACTTTAAACAATGTTTCTCGTTTTGTAGCGCCAAAAACTTCTGCTACCCATATATGAACATCTTTTGTCTGTCTGATTCCTGTATAGCTATTTACAATTGTTGGAATGAGTGATGCCAGACCAATTACCATTACCTTTGGTAGTATTCCTATTCCAAATAAAGTTATGGCAACAGGAACCCACGCAATACCTGGTACAGGTTTAATTAAATCGAAAATTGGACGCACAAATAAATCTAGCTTTTCATACCACCCCATCAGTATTCCTAACGTATTCCCTACAAAAACTCCACAAATATAACCCATCAGAGTTATCTTCAGACTCGACCATATATGTTCCTGCATAAGATGTCCATCCGGTCTAGGATCATAAAATTTTGTAATAAGTGTTTTAAATGTCCGAATCGGTCCCGCTAAAGTATTTTGCCTGAATATTCCCATCCCTTCTGTTACTAACCACCATATAAATAGTAGTAACGTAATAGAAACAATCGAATATACATAATATTTCTTCTTCGTTTTTTTTCTGTGCATATTTCTCTCTCTATTTCTTAATATTGATTATTAACAAGAAGCATTATAATTACCATTTATTCATAAAAATCTACCTTTAAATTAATTCCCAGAGCATCTTTGATTACTTGAGTATTTGTACTTTCTTTTACAAATTCCATTGAATCCTCCGTCAACAGACCGAGATTAATTAAATTGCTCGTAGCATAAGTTTCATGATAACCATACTGGTACTCTGGATCTGTAAGATGTTCCTCATCGTAGAAAAATGATGTATCAATCAGAGCTCTCATATCACTGTCTGAGTATTCTTTTCCATTCTCATTAAAAAATTTCATTGCATCTTCATAATACACCTCATCATCAGCCTCCAATTCCGTTGCGGCTTTGTATATAGCCTGGCAAATCAATACTGTGTCATCATAATGTGATTCCAGAAATTCATTTGTAGCCATAAAAACATCCGCCGGTACACAACCACAGACTTCCTCATAATTAGCAAGTCTGACAAACCCTGCATCTAAAGCCTGTGTTGAATATGGTGGAAATAATCCAGCTGCATCCACTTCTCCTGCCACAAGTGCAGTCAACGCCGATCCAGCATCCATGCCTATCAGTTCATAATCACTTGTTAATGCACCCAGTTTCGTTACATAAGCATCTGTCACAATCTGGGCAATTGTTCCCTGTGGAGCTGCTACCTTCATTCCCTTTACTGTATCGGCATTCCCATATACATCCGGCAGTTCCTTTATCTTTCCCTGCATTTTGGCAGCTTTGTATTCCGGATCTGCATATACTCCATATTCTGTCTGAGCATTCACATCTCCCAAATAGGCATATTCTCCAGTAGCAAACGAATATGCAGAAGCAAAACCATTAATTCCGATATCGACCTCTCCTGCTGCAAACCCCTCATTTATAGTAACACCATCCTGAAACATTACAATTTCTACATCCAATCCCAAATCAGCAAAGTAACCTTCTTTTTCTGCACGATATGCTGCAACAGCCCCATTGCCAGGATGCATTGCAAAACGTATTTTATCACTGCTTGAAACAAATTCCCCCTCTTCCGACTGACTATTGTTCTCATTGTTTCCCTTGCTTTCAGGCTTATCATTTCCACTGCATCCCATTACAAGCCCCATTGCCATTACTGTTGCCAGAATCACACCACAAATCTTTTTGTTTTTCATTTTCTTTCCTCCTCGTAACATTGCCGCAATCTATTTTTATTTTCTGCAGCATTTATATGGGTTTCTTTAGCTTTATTTTACCAGTACATTTTACTATATAAAATGTATATATCCGTCAATAATATGTACAAATCAGACAATATAAAAGGCTGTTACAAAATGAATTTCTTTTACAAAATAGGACTCTGATTCATTTAATCCAACCATATTTTATAAAGTTATCCATTTTGAAACAGCACTGTTCTTTCAAGTGACCCTTTACTTTTTCCAGGTTCGTTCTATAGTACTATTATACTCTGAAGGAGCTATCCCCATAATCCTTTTATACTTTTTATAAAAATGACTCTCATCATAAAATCCAAGTATATAGCAAATTTCCTTAACCTGCTCCCCCTCCCAAAGTAGATTATTTGCTTTTCTTATTCTTAGATGATCTATATAATCAGAAATGGTAACACCATAAGAATTTTTAAACACTCTTGATATATATTCTTTATTAGAATAAAATTGGTTTTCCAAATCATCTAGGCTAATATGCTTACAATAATTCTCATCTAAATACCTTTTAATATTCTGAACTAATTTTTTCTTTCTTGTCTGCTCTAACCCCTTTTCCTTTTCATTAATTGCATGAAAGTATTTTAATAATTCTGGATATAACCATTCTCCATCATTTGTCAGACGATTCCTATTCTCTCTCACTTTTAACTGAGCCATCTTTAAGGCATCGTTTAACTCATCTTCATCAACAGGTTTTAAAATATAATTTACAGCATTACTTACAATCGCCTGCTTTGTATACTTAAAATCATCATATCCACTAATCACAATTACTGAAATGTATGGGTATTGCTCTTTTAAATATCTCAGTAACTCATCGCCACATAACCCCGGCATCTGCATATCCGTCAAAATAATATCTACACATAAAGTTTTCAACACATCTTTTAATTCATTTCCATTTACACATTCCCCAATTAATTGCAATTGTAGCTGCTCCCAATGAATAAGTGCCTTTAGACCAACTCGTATTTTATTTTCATCATCCGCTATAATTACCCTGTACATCGTCACCACTCCTATCAATAGAAAATCCTATTTCTGTGCCTTTCCCCACTACACTTTTTATCTCCATTCTAAACCGATTGCCATATAAATATTTTAGTCTGCGGTAGACATTGCATAATCCAATATGCTTTTTCTCTATTTTATAGTTATCATCTGCGAATCCATCTTTTATTTCATTCATTATTTCTTTCGTGATACCACAACCATCATCTTTTATTCTCACCTCAAGAAGTTTCGAGCCACTATCCGAAATGTAGATATCTATATTCCCTGTACTCCCCTTAGCCTTAAATCCATGAACTATTGAATTCTCTACCAATGGTTGAAATGTTAGTTTAGGAAGCAAACAATCATCAAGTTTATCCTGAATCTCTACATTTACAACTAATTTTTCTTCAAACCTGAACTTTTGTATATAAATATAGTCTTTTAGATTCTGTAATTCTTTCTCCAGAATAACTACCGAATCTTCCTTTATAGAATACCTTAACATTTTAGCTAAAATTGTTATAGATTTATAGACGTCCTTCATTCCTCTTTCCAGTGCTACACTGCCAATAGACTGTAAAACATTATTAATAAAATGTGGATTTATCTGTGCCATAAGCGAATACAACTGAGCTTCTCTGTTATATAATTCCAGTTCATATTTCTCCGTAATCAGCTGGTTAATTCTATACGCCATCTGATTAAAACTGTTACTAATATCTTTAAACTCATCTTCCCTTACTGATTTAATTCTCACATTCAGGTTTCCAAGTGAAAATTCATCCAGACAATTTTTAAGATCATTAATGGGTTTTGTCAAGGATTGTATCAGGTATAAAATAATTATGATCATTATAATCATAATTAAAAACAGTAAAACAAAAAGCATTCCTAATCCCTGAATTAAGTTAGCATTCAAATCACGTTTTTCCACACATTTATAAATCATATTTGAATTATCATCAGCCATAATGTAAACGACAGCTTTTTGTTTTTTATCTTTTGGTCCCATATAACTGAAATGTCCTGCATTATTTTCTGAATTTTTAATGTATTCGTATATATAATTTCTATCATACAGAGACACTTCATTATCTGTTGAGTAAATCACTTCTCCATATTTATTCAAGCAATATAGCTTTTCTGTTTGTTGTGTAAGAGAATTAGCACAAATATCTTTCATATACCGCTCATAAATATTAATACACAAAATAGTTCTTTTCCCGGATAAATCAGTATAGCTCTTTATAAACGAAAAAACTTCCGAATCATTATTAATTTCCTTCAATTCCCCCATTAAAACATGTTTATGCTGAGGTTGTATATACATCTCACTGTCTGACATAACACCTGCCCGATACCATGAAGTATTCTGCACCTCATTACAATTTTCGTATGTTACGTTTCCACTTGAGCTTTTTATAATCAATCTATTTTCTTGTGTGCTATAGTGAAATATAGATTCAATATTTTTGTTATCATTAAAAACAAAATCAATCCTTTTCATGATATCTTCCATTTCTTTAGACTGTTTTTCTGTAAGGTCAGGATAAAGGATAAAAGACGCATACACATCAATCTGTTGAATATAGTCTTCAAATCTGCTGTTAATTCCGCTCAAAATTGCATAGGATGAATCATAATAGTTCTTTGAGGACTGCATTGTAAAATTTGATATATATATACCGCTGCATAATACAGCAAATATCGTGATTAGTATGATAAATATCAAACTAAATTTATATCTGATATTTGTCTCAATTTTTTTAATTAAGAACACTTTCATCCCTCTCCTTTCCAATTCCAAAATTGGTGGTCCATCAAAACTATTTGCACTTCAACTTACTGACTGGTGAGATTACATGCTTATCCCAATATAATTTTTGATGGAATATTTCAATATGTAAGTAACAAGATTATCTTATTATACATTATTTTAATACTTTTTTCGTTCATATTCTTTTGTTTTTTGTGTAATTCGAAATTATTTTTTTCTTTTCAAAAGCAATTCTATTATCATAATCATACATTAAAACATGGTTATTTTGTATATTTTTAGTATTAAAACGAATGGAAATCTTTTCCATTAAAAAAATGAGCCATTTCCCCATCTGATTAACATGGAAATGACTCATTTCAATACATCAATTCTATTTATCTACTATTTTAGCACTTTCTACAAGTAAACTTTCCCAACTCTTACAGCCCCAGCTTCTCCATCAGTTCTTCTCTGATCCGATAAGCACTGTATTCCATCGGAATGACATAGTCATCGCCCGGATCATGGATCGGCCACCATACCTGTGCGTAGAACGGATTTTTCTTTGCAATCTGTCCGTAAGCCCAGCTGTCCTTTAAGCACTCAGGACACCAGTGTCCGCCCTGGAGCACTGCATTGACAGACATCATGAATTCATGTCCATCTGCACATCTCCACTTGATTGGGGTATAGATATCCGGCACTTCTTCTGCCAGACATTCGCCTCCGCGGAATTTTGCAGCCGCTTTCAGTTCATCCAGTGTGAGGTCTTCCAGTTTTTTGGATTCATCATATCCATGGTCAAGATAAGTCGGCTCCTCACTCGGATGATGCAGATCATAGCCCTCATCAAATGCCGGGATTGCGGCCTGCTGCTCGCGGGAACCGAAGAATGCCTTGATCCAGTCTTCTTCATTATTTTCGAACATCCAGTAGGTTCCCATTCTCTTGTGCCCGATTCTTATGATGTTTTGCTTCATCTGCTCTGCGGTCGGGAAAGCGGCACGGATCATCGGGTTCGCTGCCATTCTCCTCATCTCTTCTCTGACGCCGCCCCAGTATGCTTCTGCCGGAATGCAGCGGAAATGAAGAATGTTATCCAGATCATCCGCATCTGTATAATAGTGGCCGTGGAAGTTATACTTCGCCATCATTCTGGAATCCTGCATGTCTTTCAGTGCAATTCCAAAAGCTCCCAGACTAATATCCATCAGTTCCCAGGTCGTCATGCGGTATCCTGCTCCACTGGAAAGATTATAGGCTTTGCGCCAGAAACTTTCCGGAACCCAGTCCTCACAGATATTTGCCATACAGATACCGGACTCAATGGCAGTACTCCACTCCAGTACATTGTTCGGCGGCTGATGAGTCTGAATCGGAAGTTCCCCTGCCGCCTCATTGCTTGGATGCTGTCCGGTCTGACGGATCGATACCCAGTGCTTTAAGCCGCTGTCATACAGAGCCATCTCTGAAAATACTTTTGAAATTCCATAGTAATCAAAGATGGATGGGTTAATCGGGTCACCGACGCGTCCAAAATGAATCGGTTCGGAACGCTGCCCTGTCATCGCAACTGTTGCAACATATGCAAAATGTACGGCATCCGGGTCAGGCTGCTCTTTGATTGCCTTAATAATATTTAATGTGGAGCCAATATTGGTGTATAAAGTCTTCTCCGGGAAATCGTCTGCCATCGGTGATACCATTGCGCCAACATGAAGTACATAGTCTGCCCCTGTCACGCATTTCAGGATAGTATCATAATCGGCCATATCTCCCCATACGATCTCCAGAGCCGGGCACATATACTTTTTCAGCAGCGCCTTATTCTTCTCGGATGGACGTGCCAGGATTCTTGTCTTAAATCTGCTGCTTCTGGACAGTAACTGCTTCATTGTCTCCTGTCCCATGGTTCCTGTAGCACCTGTCAGGAATACCACTTTCTTCGGTCTGGATGCCTCTGCATGGACTTCCGGCTTATCAAAAGTAATCGCCACATCAAATGCCTCACGGACTGCATCCAGCGCACGTCTTGCCATTCCCGCATCACCTACTGTGAAATATGCGATTCCCGCTTCACGGCACGCTGCCTCCAGATCGTCTGCATTTCTGGAACGGGAACCGATTGCCAGCACTGCATAATCGCATGGATAGGACACGCTCTGTCCGTCTTTCGTTCCGATGACTTCCCCTTCTTTAATCTCAGTTACAGTTACTTCTGTTACCGGAGTAATGCCAAGCTGATAAATACTCTCGGTCACACAGGTCTTACGGGCGTCTCCCATATCCGCACAGAATTCTTTGAGCATCTCAAGGTCTGTCACCTTGCATCCCTTTTCTGCCAGATATTCTGCCACTTCCATGCCGACCATACCGCCGCCGATCACGACCACATTGCCTTCTGCTTTTGCCTTTCCATCCAGTACGTCATGTGAATTCAGTACAAACGGAAGGCGTGCGCCAGGAATATTCGGGATGATCGGTTCGGAACCGATTGCATTGATCAATGTATGCGGTTTGATCTGGGCAATAAGTTCTGGTGTGACCGGCGTATTCATACGGATGTCCACTCCAAGGTCATGTGCACGTTTTGCCATGCCAAGAACAGCCTCTTTCATCTCTTCTTTTCTCGGCGCCTCTCCTGCTGTCAGGAACTGGCCGCCTAAGGTATCTGTTGCTTCACACAGGATTGGCTCATGTCCTCTCTCTTTGAGGATAATGGCTGCTTCCAGTCCGGCAATTCCACCTCCTGCGATCAGTACCGTCTCCGGCTTCTCTGCCTTCACGATCTGGCATTCTTTTTCTCTTCCCACTGCCGGATTCCTCAGACAGGTAATATGCGGACAGTCAATATTTGCAAACCCGTCCAGGCAGCCCTGGTCACAGCCTACACAGTAATTAATCTCATCCAGACGTCCCTCTTTTGATTTCTTCACAAAATCAGGATCAGCCAGCTGTGCACGTCCCATGACTACCATGTCGACTTTATCTTCTTCCAGAATCTGCTCTGCCAGCTCTGCCGTGTTGATACGTCCCACGCCAACTGTCAGCATTCCGGTCTCTTTACGGATTTTTGCTGCATTTTCAATATTAAATCCTCTCGGAAGGTCGATCGGCGGTACTTCGAATTTATTACCTGCGGAAATCACATTACCGCGGGAGACATCGAGCACATCCACGCCCTCTGCCTTTGCAAGCTTACAGAACTCGATCACTTCCTCGATTGTCAGGCCATTTTCCAGATAATCATCATGTGCGTCGATTCGCATAAAGACAGGCATTGTCTCCGGGATATTCTTTCTTACGGCACGGATGATCTCAAGCGGGAATCTTGCACGGTTCTCAAAACTTCCTCCGTACTCGTCCGTCCTGTGGTTGATTCCACCGGAAAGGAAGGAGTGAGGGAGGTAATTGTGTGCCATATGGATTTCCACACAATCGAATCCAGCCTGTACTGCGCGTCCGGCTGCCTTTCCATAGCATTCCACTACTTCTGCGATCATTTCCTTTGAAATTCCCGGAATCGTCATCTCTGCACTCACTGGCATGTCACTTGCAACCAGAATCAGGGCCGTCGGGTCCATTCCTACACAGATGCTTCCCTGCCAGAGCTGTAATCCCGCTTTTCCGCCATTTTCATGGATTGCATCTGTCAGTCTCTTCATTCCAGGAATGTAGCGGTCCTCGGAAATAGAAAGAAAACCTCTCGGAGCACTCGGTGTATGTACACTGCAGACCTCGACAATACTCAAGCCTGTGCCGCCTTTTACGCGTGCTACATGATAATCGATCAGCTGGTCTGTGACATCGCTTCCCTTTCCTGAAAATTTCGTTCCCATTGCGGGAAGAATAATACGGTTTTTAAGTTCCATGTCACGGATTTTGATTGGTGTGAATAGTTTCTGATACATGATTGAACCTCCTTGCTTCCTCTACATCTATTATATCTGCATTTACTATTCTTATTGTAATGCGTATCGTTTGTGTAGAGTCCATTCGCAGAACCAACAAAAATATCCCTCTATTTTTGTGAAGCATTCACCCCAAAATGCAGATTTATGTTATACTATTTATAGTTTTTATGGGAAATACGTGTTTATCGGCAGCAAAAGTGTTACGTTACGTTCCACTTATGTTCTTGTATGACTGCCTGAAACAGAACTTCAAAAGCATGAAAAGGAGAATTCGGTTATGAGACTTGGAGAGGTTGTAAAATTGACTGGCTTAACGAAAAGAACGATTTATTTTTACATCGGGGAACAATTTCTTACTCCCAGCACCGATCCTGCGAATGGATACTACGATTTTTCCCAGGAAGATGTAGAACGCTTAAAGGTATTAAAGCAGCTTCGGAAGGCGGATTTTTCAATCAAAGATATCCATGCCATGCTTAAGCATCCTGCAACCGCATATCTCTATGTGCAGAAACAGATCGAAACACTGAAAAAGGAACGGGAACTGTTGAACCGGAAAATCGTGGGACTGCAGAATCTCCATGACCGCATGCCGCTTTTGGTTTCTGATGAATCCTTCTCAGATGCAGTTTTCCATACAGATTTTCCGGATAATTCTGTGCCAGTTATACCGGATGAGGAAAATGATGCCCATCTGATCAGTTTATATTTGTGGGGACCATTTCTGAAAGATATTCCCATGACAGAATACCGTCAGTTCCTCTGGAGCAAGCTGGTCACAGCTGCAGGGAAATCTGACAGTACAGATCTTGAGACATTGAAAGCCCATCTTTATTCCTTATCTGCGGAGGAACTGGATGAACAGTTTACCGAGTGCAGCAGACACATCCAGCAGGTAGTTTCTCTGTCGGAAAGCAGCATTGGGGAATATGTGGAAAAGGCGAAGGAATACATCGAAAAGATATCAGATAATGAAACTTTTGCCAAAGAATGGAAGAAAAAATATCACAGCCTGACCCTGCCGACTACCATTTTATATGATTCAGATTTTAATACGCTGGTGGCAGAGCTCAGCCCATGCTTCTCTGCATATTATGATAATATCCATAGATGCTGCGATGATATATACCAGTGGCTTTGCTCAGAGGAGGGCATTCCGGTAAAGGCCGCTTTGCTTAAGAATCTGGATGGGTATCTTGATCTGTGCACGGACCACCATGCACAGATCGGGGCATTGTTTGGGACGGGGATGCGGGAATAGGCCTGTCCGCTTTGACTAAGAATAGGATTACAATTCTACCATTCCCATTGACACAGGTGGCATGCTCTCATCCAATTGAATTACTGTAAGTCAGATCATTATAATCCAGGATTCCGACCATCCTGCCATGATATCTCACTGTTAGATTATTGATTTCTTTCATCTATAACCTCCTGAATTGATTGATATTCCTTACTTGTAAAAAGTTCTTCAAACGCCTCCTTTTCTCCCAGAATATCCGCTATTTTAATCAGTGAAACAAAAGAAATCTCTCCCGTCTGCTCAAAACGCTTTAAGGATGCAAGGCTGATTCCTGCCCTTTCACTCAACTCCGTCTGTGTCAGTTTTCGCATCTTCCTTTTCTTCTTCTCCTGTAATGCAATATCCTTTGCAATTTCTTTCGGAAATTTAAGATTGCCAAGCATGTATGTCCCCCCTCCCTCTATCCCAAGGCGCTATATTGTACTATTATTTTATCCCTTTTAACATATTTTTGCAAATAAAAGCTAATATTTTATTAGTTTTATCATATCTCTATTTTTAATTCTTTTAAAGTATCACAAGCATCTTCGATGCATTTAATCTCTAATCTTTTCAGTTATTAATACAGCAGCCTGAATCAATCATCTTTCCACGGTCTCATGATAAACAAAACACTCTTTAATATGATCATTCACCATCCCGACTGACTGCATAAAGGAATAGATGATCGTTGTCCCCAGAAATTGAAATCCCATCCTTTTTAGATCCTTACTGATCCGGTCCGAAAGCGGCGTGCTTGCAGGCATGTCCTCAATCTTTTCCCAATGTCCTATAATCGGAGTATTGTCCACATATTTCCAGATAAACTTATCGAAACTCCCATACTCTTCCTGTACTTTTAAAAACAGCTTTGCATTGTTAACCGCCGCTGTTATCTTCCGGCGGTTTCTGATTATCTTTTCATTGTTCATAAGTTCTTCTATCTTCTCTTCGTCATAAAGGGCAACTTTTTCCGGGTCAAACCCATCGAAAGCCTCCCGGAATGCTTCTCTCTTTTTTAAAACCGTAATCCAGGAAAGGCCTGCCTGCATGCTTTCCAGAACCAGCATTTCAAAAAGTTCCCGATCATCATGTGTCGGACGTCCCCATTCATTGTCATGATAGTCTATATAAATCGGTGTGTCCCCCGGCCAGGGGCATCTTTTCTTCTTATCCATATTTAATCATCCTTTTTTTTATTTTCCAGCATGGTACCATGAATACTATAACGCCGTCCCTTTCTTCGGTACGTGAAACCGCTTCGTATCGACTCCCTCCAGGCGAAGCAGCGCCTCTTTCCTCTCTATGCCGCCCGCATACCCCGTAAAGCTTCCATTGCTTCCAACGACCCGGTGACAGGGTATGATAATGGAAATCGGATTATGTCCTACAGCACCCCCGACTGCCTGAGCGGACATATTACCAAGACCCTTTTCTTCTGCGATCTTCTTCGCGATATCCCCATAAGTTATAACACTTCCGTATGGGATCTCGCAGAGAATCTTCCAAACTGCCTGTCTGAACTCACTGCCGGCAGGTGCAAGGGGAAGTTCTGAGATATCTGGTCTCTTTCCTGCGAAAT
Source organism: uncultured Faecalicatena sp. (assembly GCA_902489075.1). Classification (GTDB taxonomy): domain Bacteria; phylum Bacillota; class Clostridia; order Lachnospirales; family Lachnospiraceae; genus Faecalicatena_A. The sequence goes on from CABTYO010000004.1 coordinate 70,878, forward strand.
ACCGATCAAGCCACTTCTTCGCAGATTCTAAAACAGGAATATCCTCTTTTTCTACAGGTTCTTCCGCCAGACTCCCATAAAAATACTTCTGTCCCTCAAAGTATACTCCTAATAAGCTTGTCCCATCACTTGCAATGGTAATCTCACCAAGTGGTGATAAATAACGCGCTGAATAAATCATTGACACGCTCTCCTTTCACATCCTCTGCACTTGCCCTTACACAGGCGCCTTTTCACGTCCGCAGAACATTCGTTCTGTTTTCATTATACAGAATTCTACGACGCTTTGCAATCACAACTTTATCTTTTACTCTCCCGTTTTATCTTCTATTTTTTTACAGTCAAATCAGATATTCGGAATCGGCTTCGCTGCTTCCTTGGTGAATTTAAAATTTATATTTTTGACATTAATATTAATATTTTTAATTTTTATATTAAAATATTTAATTCAACTATTGATTTTTTCAATTTGTGTGTTATATTAATACTAAGAACACAAGAAAAGGATGTGATTATATGAATAAAGTTATCAGCCGCTGTCCAATCTGCGATAACGAGCTGACCGTAGTGCGGCTCAAATGTGATTCCTGCGATACAGTCATTGAGAATAACTTCCGACTCAGCAAGTTTGATTACCTTTCCGATGAAGAGCTCTATTTCACAGAGACTTTTATCCGATGCAGAGGGAATATCAAGGAAGTAGAAAAGGAACTGGGGATCTCCTATCCCACCGTCCGCTCCAAACTGGATGGGGTCATCAAGAAACTGGGATATGAGACGGAATCCGAAGACCAGCGTTCCAAGAAGAAAGAAGAGATCTTAAAAGCCCTGGAGAACGGAGAAATTACTGCCGAACAGGCAATTACACAGTTAAAGTAGCATTCGAAAAGGAGAATGAATATGGATGAAACAATGAGAATTTTAAAAATGATCGAAGCTGGAACCATCACAGCAGAACAGGGGGCAGAACTCATATCCGCCCTGAATGCAGACGTGCCGGCGCAGCAGACTTCCATCGCAAAGACCAGCTATGATAAGAAAATGTTCCGTATCATCGTAGACAGCACCAATGGTGACAAAGTGAACGTCCAGTTTCCAGTCAGCGCAATCAAGAAGATTTTAAAAGTGACCGGAAAGCTGCCTATCCCGGAACAGGACCTTCAGGGAGTGGATCTGCCTGCAATGATGGATGCTATTTCCGAATGTCTGGAAGACGAAATCGACGGAGACTTCGTCAACGTGCAGGCCGCTGATGGGACAACAGTCCGCGTATTTGTAGACAAATAAAGGGAGCATGCTATGAAGATAAAGATCAGAACAAAGGACTTCCGGTTTTCCCTGCCTGTCCCTGTTTCCATGGCCGGATTTGTCCTTAAGTTTCTCCCGGAAAGGCTGTTCATTGAGATGAGAACAAATATTCCTCAACCCTATGCAGCCCTGGTCACAAGAGAGAACCTGAATATGATTCTTTGGGAATGTATGGATATTATAAAGGAAAACAAAGGTCTGGAAATCGTACATGTGGAGGCTTCTGACGGGACGTTTGTGTCGATCCGGTTATAGAAATTGCTTTAGATGATTATTGTACCACGAAAACCAAACTCGTAAAAGCCCCCTGTGAACAATTCTCCTTCCCACAAAACTATAAGAACCCTGTAATGCTATTAAACGAAATGAGCATTACAGGGTTCTTATTTTCTAAACAACTATAGATATGCTACCGTATATCAAAGCATTTATTTACTTACTTTACAAAATCTCTTCCACGCAGCCGATCCAGAATCTCTTACATGCCTTCTTTCAGCACGTTATGATCTCTCAGCAGTTTCTCCACAACGGTTCCCTTCACCAGTCCGATCAATGGCTTTTTCAGTACATTCAGCGGCCCCGGCAGTTCGATCTCAAGCGGAGATTTTCCGTCCATAAGCTTCACAGAGCTGTCGAGCAGCTCGCGGACATCATAGACGCTTCCCCATACTTCCGGCACACCTCTGTCCACGCCAAGCAGGCCATAGACTGCCTCCATCGCGGTCCTTACGGAGTATTCTGTTGTGAAAACGGTATCTCTCGGTGTATCGGCAAACTGTCCGAGGAATGCGAAGTTCACACATCCATCCGGGATGACATCCGGGCGGTCACCTTTTGTTCTCGGCATAAAGAATGCTGTGATATAAGGCATCATGGTCGGAACGCAGACTGCACTGTGTTCTGCCAGCTCTGGTATCTGTTCGGTCGGAACTCCAATATGATAGAGCCACTCTTCTGTAATTTCTTTTCCGGTACAGTCTCTCATCGGCTTCTTCACATAGTCGCCTTCCACATCTGTAAATAGACCATATACCCAGACACAGACCTTCTCCGGGTCCTGCCCCTTGAACTGCGGCTGCCTGTTGATGGTCCAGCTCATCAGCCATCTGGAATCCTTACAGCTTACGATACCTCCTGTTACCACCTTGCCGCTTCTTGGATCGCGTTTGCAGATGTTGGTAATATAAGGAATGATCTTGTCATCCAGTGTTGTAATTGTCGCAGATTCCCAGTTTGTCTTCGGGATATCAGAACAGAATTTCTCCGGGTGACCGAAGGATGGGTCCTGTTTTGCGATATTTTTCCAGAGGTTCCAGCAACCGCTCGTTCTGACCTCTGCATCCCCATTTGGAGCATGGTTCTGGTCTCCATAAATTGTTCCCTCAGTACAGCTTCCATTTGTGACAAATACAAGGTCATTTTCTGTCAGCAGAATTCCCTTTTCCACGCCTTTTACCTTGCATTCAATGGCTGTTGCCACTTTTTTGCCTTCCTTAATGTCGAAGAGTACATTGGTCACTTCTGTATTGAACTGGAAGTCAACACCTGCTGCCTCCAGATATCTCTGCATTGGCAGGATCAAGGATTCATACTGATTATATTTCGTAAATTTCAGGGCGCTGAAATCCGGCAGTCCTGCGATATGGTGGATGAATCTCTGGAAATATAACTTCATCTCTAATGCGCTGTGCCAGTTTTCAAATGCAAACATGGTCCGCCAGTACAGCCAGAAAGTAGAGTCAAATACTTCCTCGTCGAATACATCTTCTATTTTCTTATCATACAGATCTTCATCTTTTGTCATGAAAAGCTTCATGATCTCCATGCAGCCCTTCTGGCTTAAATTGAACTTTCCGTCTGTGTGTGCGTCTTCTCCGCGGTTCACGGTCGCACGGCACAGAGAATAGTTCGGGTCATGCTTATTCAGCCAGTAATATTCATCCAATACAGACACATCCGGCGTCTCAATGGACGGAATACTGCGGAAAAGATCCCATAGACATTCGAAGTGGTTCTCCATCTCACGTCCGCCGCGCATGATATAGCCGCGGGTTGCGTCAAAAATTCCGTCACATGCTCCGCCTGCGATATCCATTGCCTCTAAAATGTGGATGTGGGAGCCTTCCATCTGCCCGTCACGCACCAGGAAGCAGGCTGCTGCCAGAGAAGCCAGACCGCTTCCTACGATGTAAGCGCTCTTGTCATCCACACCTTCCGGTTTTTCCGGACGTGCGAATGCTTCATAGTTACCGTTGGTATAATAGATACCCTTGCTGTTCTTCTCATGTTTGCCGAGTTCTGTATTGCGGTATTCATTTTCACCACTTGAAACTTTCTCTTCTTTCTTCTCTGCTTCCTTATTCTCTTTTGATCTCTTAGCATATAATGCAGCCGCACCTGCACCAACTGCGATTGCAGAAGCAACACCTAATTTTGTTCCCTTTTTTGACATAACCGTGACCGCCTTTCTAAAATTGTTTTCACCATTTCCAGGTAAAACAGATTGATATACTGTTGTTTTATAAGATGCCCTTTGTGGACTTTCTGTATTCCAATAGACTTTCTCTATTCAAATGGGCTTCTTATCTTTGCTACAGTCACATCATAGTCTTTTCTATGGCGGCATGCAATTTACAAAACAGGAGATTTGATAAGTTTTTTATCAAATCTCCTGTTTTGTAAAGTTATGTATTGAGTTCGTGATATTTCCCTTCAAAGTAGTACTGAGCTGTTCCGTGATTTCCTGATAATCTTCCTTCATCCCCTGCTTGATCCAGTCCAGCATTATCCCCACAAATCCATACTTGTAGAAATCTGCGATGAAGGCCTTCTCTTCCTCCGTAATCTCAAGCCCGGCAGACTTTTCCTGCACCACACCCATCAGCAGGTTATGGGTCAGCTTAAACAGGTAATTTTCGATCTGCTCTCTGCTCAGCGTATGGTAAACATTCATGATAAAGGGCTTGTTCTCAATCACCGCCTCGAAAATCTGCTCAAGCCCCTCCTGCCAGGTGTCGTACGTCTTCTTCCCCTGTAAAGCTTTCGTCGCATCCTCCAGGCAGACCCACTCTACCAGGTCATAGATGTCCTTAAAATGATAGTAGAACGCCATGCGGCTGATGCCGCAGTCGTTCGTCAGGTCGCTGATTGTGATTTTATCGATTGGCTTCTGGAGGAGCAGCTTCTTTAAAGATGCCTCCAGGGCGTATTTTGTAGTGTTAGACATATTAAATCCTTTCCTATTCGTCTGTTCTGTACAGCGCAATGCATCCCTTCTTAAAGAAACACACTCCATATTTCAGCACTTCACGATACCCTTCACTCCTCAGTGCTGCCTCATAATCCTTCTCTTCAATCTGCCTGAGTGCCTTATGACACAATTCTTCCATCTCTGAATAACTTCGTGCCACCTTCAATTCCAGAATCACCGCACGCCCGCGGAATTTCTGTTCTTTCATAATGATATCTGACCTGCCGCTGCCACTCTCTCTGTTAGACAGAATCTCATATCTTCCGGAACTTTTTAACAGTCCCACCAGAAAACCATGATAGTAATTTTCTGCATAATCAAAGAAACTGATCGATTCTGCCAATTGTTCAGAAATAAACTCCCCTAATGCAACACTGTCACCATTTTCAATTGCATCCAGCAAAGGAGTCATATCCTGCTGTTTCACTCTCTTTTCAAACCATTTCAAAATTGTCTGCCGATAAATAAAACGCACTTCAATATTCGGTATGGAAAGGGTTAGATAAGTAAATTCTTCTTCTCTTCGTTCGCCCGCCTTTTTCAGATACCCCGTGAAGAACAGAAAATTCCACAGGTTGTCCTGAGATTCGTAAATATCTCCATAAGTGATGTCTTCATGCACAGGCTTTTCTATCGTCTCTCCGGTAACTAAACGTTCAATCTCACTCCTGGTCTCCAAATCAGCTCTTTCCACTAATTCCCGGATGATACTGTTGGAGGAAGTATTGGACCAGTATGGCTCGGGAAATGCATCCGGCTTCATGACCACTGCATCTACATAGTTCAAAATACTCCAAGGATTGTAGATTTCTGTATCTCCAAACAGATAACCGTCATACCATTTCCTGACTTCATCCTGCTTCCTAGACAGGTCATAGTAAGAAAGGATCTCTGTTACCTCTTCCTGTGTAAATCCAAAACTGTCAGAATATCCGCCTGATAGAATAGAGTGGATTTTTAAATTATTCAGCCCGGTAAAAATACTTTCTTTGCTGATCCGCAGGCATCCGGTAATCACAGCAAATTCCAGATGAGGATTTGTTTTCAGCACGGATTCAAACAGCGTCCGGATAAAATCACTCATCGTATCATAAAAACCACGAAAATATGCATTTTCAAGGGGTACATCATACTCATCAATCAGAATCACTGTTTTCCTGCCATACTCCTCAGATAAAAGCCGGGACAAAAATGCCAGTGCATCCGCATAATCTGCAAGCTCTCCCTGCCCGGACATGAGTAACCGGAAACGTTCACAATCTGCTCCCTCTGTCAGCTTTGACAACAGGAAAGCATGTCTCCTGAATTCGTCTGCTATTGTACGCCTTAACATCTGAAATGCCGTATCAAAATCGGGCTGCCTGGCAGACTTCAATGACAGATTAATCACTGGATATTTTCCCTGATGTGACAGATATCGTTCTCCACATGTGCTGATCTTAAGCCCATTGAAAAGAAAACTGTTATCTGCCAGCGCTCCATCCGTTCCTTTCTCTGCTTCGAAGAAATATCTGAGCATACTTAAATTCAGTGTCTTTCCGAATCTGCGCGGCCTGGTGATCAGATTGACTTTTCCTGCACTATCTAACAGTTCTTTTATCATCAATGTCTTATCTACATAGTATAAATCCTTTTCAATCATCTCCCGGAAATCTTCATATCCGATCGGTATGGCTTTTCTCATTGCAATCCGCCCTTTCTGGTGGTGTTCTTTTATCATTATACCCAGAATACGGCAGCATTGCAATAAATCAATGACTTTCCACCTGCCCAAAAAGGCGCAGCATCCACCCGCTGCGCCAAAACTTTCTTTTGATTCCCCCGATTTAAAGACGAGATTCGAACTCTGCCTTCCTACTTCTCCCCCGAAATATACAACTCCACCAGCTCATCCCCGACCTGTCCTTGTATCTCTTCATAAAGCGGTTCACACACCTTACGCATCTTCTCGAAGACTTCATCCGACAGTTCGATCACCTCAGTCCCCGACTCCTCCATGATCTGCATCCTGTCATCGACTCTCTCATCGGCCTGCTGCCTCGCGTAGGCCGTAGCAATCGTCCCCGCCTCAGTAATGATCTCCTGCTGTTTCTCATCGAGTCCCTGGAAGAGCTCATCACTCACATACAGGCTGATGTAATGCGGCAGATGGTTCGTCTCCACCACATAATCCTGCTGCTCATACAATTTTCCTGAGACAATCACCTCACATGGATTCTCCTCCGCATCAATCGTATTCTGCTGCAATCCGATATAGACCTCACTGAATGCCATTGGGGTAGGATTGGCGCCCAATGCCTGCCAGAAAGCAAGATGATTTGCATTTTCCATGGTCCGTATCTTCTGGCCTTTAAAATCAGATAACTTCGTGATCTTCTTATTCGTCGTCATCACGCGGAACCCCTGGTCCGCCATGCCCAGCAGCTGATACCCATTCTGCTCGAATATATCCACGATCTTCTCATAAAATTCAGGGTTATCCACCGCTTCCCTCGCTTCTTCAATTGTCTGGAAAGCTACCGGCAGATCAAAAACTGCCATCTCCGGCATAAAGCTCACCTGTGGAGCTGTACTCTGTACGACAAAGGGAATATCCCCCTCCTTGCAGCTTTCCAGCAGTTCCCGGTCATTGCCGACCGTAGAATTGGGGTAGATCTCGATATGCATCCTGCCATCGCTTAAGGTCTCCACCTCCTCGGCAAATTTCTCCGCAAAGACCTGTGTGACCGTATCTTCCGGGCTGCCTGTTCCGAGAGGCCATGAGTACGTCTGTACGTCGTCCTTACTTTCTTTTTCTTTCGCGCATCCCGCCATACAGACTGTAAGTAACGCTGCAAGAAGGATACAAAATACCCGCATTTTTTTATTTTTCACACGCCTTTCCTCCTTTACAATGCCAGACTGATTGCCGGAATAAACGTAATGAGCATTAACGCAATCAGGAAAATAATGATCAGTGGAAACGCCTTTTTCGCAATGCTCATGACCGGAATATCCGAAAGTGAGCTTGCCACAAACAGGTTGACTCCGATCGGCGGAGTCACAAAACCGATCGCCAGGTTGATGACCATGACAATACCGAACTGCACCGGACTCATTCCAATCTGCACGATGATAGGCAGAAGGATCGGAGTCGTAATCAGGATAGCCGGGCTCGTGTCCATAACCATTCCAACAATTAACAGGAACAGATTAATCACAATTAGAATCACAACAGCACCTGTAAAGTTATCCAGAATCCAGCCACTGATCGCCTGTGGCACCTGCATCAATGTGAGTACCCTCGAAAATGCTGTGGAAGCAATCAAGATAAACATCAGCGGTCCATATGTATGCACTGCCTCGGAGCAAATTGCGATGACATCCTTTATTTTCAGCGTTTTATAGATCACAATACTGACAAATAATGCATAAAATACCGAAATCACAGCAGCTTCTGTAGGAGACGCGATACCTCCGTAAATACATCCCAGTATGATGACCGGTGTCAGAAGTGCCCAGATCCCTTCCTTCATCAGGTGCAGGAATCCCCGTTTTCTCAGAATATCAACCACTTCTTCAATCTTTTCCCGGTCTTCTCCGTATCTCCGGCAATAATAGCTGGCATACAGCATCAGAAGCACTGCAATCAGAATTCCCGGAACAATACCGGCCTTGAACAGCGCGCCTACGGATTCACCGGATGCCATGGAATACAGGATATAGGGGATGCTCGGAGGGATAATCACACCCAGGCCGCCTGCCACTGCCACGATGGCTGTGGAAAATGTTTTATCATATCCCAGATTGATCAGGATCGGAATGGTCATGCTTCCTACCGCCGCTACCGTTGCCGGAGCGGAACCGGAAATGGCACCATAGAACAGGCACGTTATGATGACCGCACAGGGCACTCCTGCCCTTCTTTTCCCGATAAAATAGGTGAAAATATCAAATAACTTCCTGGACACGCCGCCCCGCGCCATAATGATACCGGACAGTACGAACATCGGTATCGCCAGCAGAGGGAAGCTGTCCACGCCGCCTAACATAGAGCGGATCACATAAGAAACACTGGCAGGAAAATCCGCATCAAATGCTCCCGGCAGGATCGATGCGATTCCCAGTGAGGAAGCGATCGGCAGGGAAATGAACAATAATATAATAAAGATCAGAAATACGCCTACTGCTGACATGTTTTCATCCCCCTCACCTTTTTGATTTCCAGATAAATCTTCTGGAGCAGCCGGAATTCCACCAGCACAAATCCCACAACAGGTGCTGCCTGCAGAATCCACATCGGCATTGCACAGGCCGGGCTTACCTGCCCACTTTGGATCGCGGTTACAAAATACCGGTAAGCCGCCGGGATCATATAGGCAAAGAACACAAATTCAATCAGATAATCCAGAATAAATATCGCTGACTTCGCCTTTCCTTTCAGCTTATCTGTCAGCTGTTCCAACCTGATCGCAATGGATCTCTGAACACCAAACCCAATACTTAAAAAGCCGCTCCATACAAAAAGATATCGTGTAATTTCCTCTGTCCATGACAGGGAAAAGTTGAACAAATATCTGGCACAGATCTGCACTCCCATGATGAGCGTCATAATCATAAGAAGTCCGATCAGCACCGCCTCCTCAAAATACTGATTCAGCCATTTCAATATTTTCATAGAATCCTCCCATTCTGGCGGAGACTTTAACGTCTGTTTAGCCGCGTGAACTTTCCGTCAGTCTGCCGTAGCGCAGATTTACAAATAATGCCAGCACCACACCGATTATAGTAATCACGATATTCAGCATGATGACAGAAGCGGCTCCCTTAGAAGCCTGCATAGAACCGGCAAGTGACAGGATGGTGTAATTCGAAAGACTGGAAGCGATCATAATAATACTGGTGATCGTTCCTTTGATCGTCGGGAACAGGTCATTGACCGTTGCCGTTGCAAGCTGAAGCACACCTCCTGCTGCCGAATAACCGATCACAAATGCACCGACCTGGCAGATAAACGGAGTTTTTACCACATACACCGCAATCAGCATTGCCGCCGCAATTGCCGGATAAATCGCCAGGAAACGAACCGGCAGGAACTTATTTACCAATATAGAAGTAATAAAGATCGCTGCAATCGTTCCTGCGGAATAATAAGTCTGCATTAAACTTGGATCTGCCATGTGAGCCACTTCTTTTCCAAAGGTCTGTGCACAGTTCAGCCAGAGCTGGAAGGTCGCGGTACAGGTAAACCCAATCACGATCAAAGCTACACTCTCCATGGTGAATTTTGCCTTTTTCAGGCTGCCCAGGAAAGAATCTGCCTTCCCTTCCGCCTTTTTATTTTCCGGCAGAGGAATCTTAAAGACCAACACTCCGATTACCAGGATTGCCGCCGCAGACACATACATCAGTACAGAATACGGCAGGTTCGCTGCCGCCAGCGCTCCCATGATAAATGGAAGGATGAGCTGTGCCACAGAGATGAACAGTTTCGTCAGCATTGTCGCCAGTCCTGATTTTGGCTCCATGATCTCCACACAGGCCGGAATGACTCCCGTGTCTAAAAATGAGTTCGCTGCCCCGCCCAGGACTGCCGCAATATAAGCGACCGTCATATTCGGTGAAAATGCAATTCCAATGAAAAACAACGCATAAGAGGCAATTCCCATCAATGCACACGGCCTGCGTCCCATCCGGTCCGAAATCGGTCCGGAAAACGGCAGAGTAATCAATCTTCCAAGCCCCAGTGCCGCCGCGACCATGGTCACCTTTTCCACACCTGTCCCCCACTGTCCTGCCAGGAACTCCTTAATCACCTGCTGTCCCAGAAGAGAACAGCCGATTCCATGGATAAAAAAATTCAAATATAAAATAAATGCACTCCCCAGATATTTCCGGTTCGGGGCAGATGCTTTTGTGATATTCCCGCTCATATTCCTCTACTCCTCTTTAAATGTTTTCCGGGCGATGCAGTACATCCAGAACATATTTTAAATCAGCAATATCCAGTTGTCCAGGGGCAGATGTACGCGTGGTACTTCCAAATGTCAGTGCTGATCCGAAGATTTCCCCGCTGATCCGGCTTAACTGTCCCAGCCACCCCATCGACATCGTGATCAGGGGGCCGTCAGCATGTGCATTCGCATACTGATTGGTCGCAGATAACAAAGTCAATACGTCCTCCGCATTCCTTGGCATCACGGCCACCTTCGGCACGTCCGCGCCCAGTTTTCTCATCTTGCACATCCGCTCCACGATTTCCTGATCATTTGGTGTCTTGTCAAAATCATGGTTGGAGATGATCACCGTTTTATTTCTCTCATGTGCATATTTACAGAACTTCTGGCAGATTTCATCTCCCATAAAAAGTTCAATGTCTAACAGGTCCACATCCCCTGCATCCGCCATGCGCTGATTCAGTTCAATATATTTTTCCAGTTCCATACTGTGCCCGCTGCCCTCGGTGCGGTATGTAAATAAAATCGGTCTGCTGCCCATCACATCACGCAGCCTGCTGCCCAGCCTCACAGTCTTCTCCATATCATCCGCCTCGGCAAAAAAGTCAGCCCGCCATTCAATCAGATCCGCTTTCGCCTCAACGGCAAGTCTTGCCTCTCTCAAAATCTCCTCTTCCTCTATGGCAGTGATCGGTACACACACCTTGGGACGTCCCGCGCCCAGTTCCATATTCCTGATTTTAATTGTTTTTCTCATGCTTACCTCCTGCTTATGTAACTTAGGCTCGGTCATATCGAGCCTTAGTTACAAAGTACATCCTGTCGACTTTGGCTTGGTTCTTTCAAGCCTTAGTTACAAAGTACATCCTGTCGACTTTGGCTCCCTTATTTATTTGCAAGATATCCGTGTTTGCGCAGTACATTCAGGATATTATGTCCTTCCTGGACCCCTTCGATGATACGCCGCGCGCGGACACTGTCCCCGATGTTGATGATTTCCACCTTACTGTCGTTACTGAACGTTTCCTCAATCTCTTCCAGAACCGGACTTAAGGATTTCATTCCCAGGCAGACAAATCCGTAGTCAAATGTCAGTTCTTCGATTCCGCCATCCGGAGTCTTCACCTCAAAATGGTTCCCGCACACTTTTGTCAATGCCGTCTTTGTCATTTCCCTGACACGGTATTTACTGCTGATTTCCCTCATCCGAAGCTTGCTGATCGGGTCTAAGTCCCTTCCGATCTGATCCAGCATCTCCACAATCGTCACATCTGCACCTCTTGGAGCAAAGAACTCAACTACATCGAGGCCTACGGCGCCTCCTCCGATAACAGCCACTCTTTTCCCTTCCAGATTTTCCGGGAAACTCTCCAGACTGTCAATCATCCGCAGGATAGAGTACACCCTGCTTCCCTCCTGGTCAATCCATTCATGCAGCCCTTCGATCGGCGGGAGCAGCGGCTTAGAACCTGTCGCGTTGACGATGATATTCGGTTTCAGACATTTTACCAGCTTTCCAGTTGCTTCTGTCCCTGTAAATGTATAGAGATTCGGCAGTTTTTCCGCACGGTTGGTCAGATAGTCTACAAAATCGTGAATTCTCCGTTTGTCCGGTATTTTGCTGATTTCAGAAGCCAGCCCGCCCAGCACATCCTTTTTCTCAATCAGGAAGGTCTGGCATCCTGCCTCGGCTGCAGTACAGGCTGCCTCCAGTCCGGCGGTTCCTGCGCCGATAACTACCACATTACACGGCTTTACCACCTTCTGTGTCTTATCCTCCCAGCGGTTCACCAGCGGATTGACCGTACAGCGGATCGGGGTATTCTGTGCAAGCCGGTGTCCTGCGCATCCGATATTACAGGAAATACATTTGCGGATGTTGTCTTCTTCACCGAATTCTACCTTATTGACCCATTCCGGGTCTGCAATCAGCCCACGGCCCATGCCGATAAAATCAGCTTCTCCTTTTTCCAGGATTTCCTCCGCACGTTTCGGAGAACGGATATTTCCTGTGGTAATGGTCGGTTTTCCAAAAGTCTCCTTGATTGCCCTGGACATATAGGAACGCCATCCGTCTTCCAGCTGGCAGCTGTCAATCTGGTATTGCAGGGAATTATTCAGTCCTGCGGAAACATCGATGACATCCGCTTCCTCCTGGAAATAAGTCAGGAGTTCTTTCGTATCCTCCAAGGTGTTGCCGCCTTCTGTCAGCTCATCTGCGCTGATTCTGACGAAGATCGGGAAAAATGGTCCTACCTGTCTTCTGACTTCTTCCATGACCATTTTAGCAAAGCGCGCCCTGTTTTCCGGACTTCCGCCAAATTCATCGGTGCGGCGGTTCATGGTCGGAGAGAGGAACTGGCTGATCAGATATCCGTGTCCGGCATGAATCTCTACTGCATCAAATCCTGCAGTCTGCGCCCGTTTCGCCGCCTCACCGTATTTTTTAACGATTCCTTCGATTTCCTCTTTAGTCAGAGGTCTTGGGATGCATCCACCTGGTTTGGAAGGGACATCGGATGATGACACAGTCTGCATTCCAATCCGACTCTCCAGGGCAGATGCCCCGGCATGATTGATCTGAATGGCAATGCAGGTGCCGTACTGGTGAACAGATTCACAGAGCTTATAAAGTCTGGGAATGTAATTATCATGGTCGATTCGAATCTGCGTGGTCCCGTTAGAGCCTAAAGGAAAGTCCACGCATGCATTTTCCACGATGATCAGACCTACGCCGCCCTGTGCCCTCTGCTCATAGTAATCCATATGAAGAAAACTCATTTCTCCATTCTGCTCCCCATAGTTCGTGCCCATAGGCGCCATTGATATTCGGTTTTTCACTGTCATTCTTTTCACTGTGAACGGTTCAAATAATTTTGGATATTTTTCATGTTTCTTCATATCGATTACTCCTTCTTACGCTTCTTCTATTTATTCATCACACCCGTAGGGGTGAATGTCATAATGTCTAAGCAGCTTTAGTCCTTTTCTTAAATCCTGCTCATAATCATCGAATGTATTTGCCTCATAGGAAATGTATCCTTTATAGGAAATTGCCTTCAAGGTGTTAAATAACTGGCTGTAGTCAAATCCATCGTCCAGCATCGGAACACGCCTTTCCGGGAAAGGAAGCATCGGATTGTCTACATGGACGTGCTTTATAAAATCTGCATACTCTACAATATCTGAATACGGATGTCCTCCCGCGATGAACCATCGGAAGTCTAACAGAGTCTTTAAATTTTTCTGTCCCAGCTTTTTCGCATATTCATAAGCCTGTGGGACACTTAAAACAGAATTGCAGATAGCATCTGCCAGAGGCTCCATCATGATCGTCACGTTATACTGGGACGCGATCTCACATAAAGTCACGATGAGCTGGTCATTCTTTTTCACGGCTTCTTCCCGCTTATCCCCCTCGGGAAGACTTCTCGTCTTCCCGTTTCCATAGACGAAATATCTGGCGCCCATTTCTGCTGTCCTGTCAACGGCCTTTTTCAGATATTCGGTATAATACTTAAAATCAAAATCATCGTCTGCAATCACCACATCCAGGGGCAGAGGATTGTCAAAGACTTCGCTTTCCAGGCCGCTGTCCTTTACAAGCTTTCTGGCTTTTTGATATTCCTGGTCATCAAAGGACATGATTTCCTTAATGTGCAGCTCAATGCCATCATATCCTGCAGCGGCGATCTGATCTGCCTCTTTTACAAAACCAAAATGGCTGGTCTTCATTCTCATCAGGCTGCCCCCTATTCTTCGTTAACTAAGATGATCTTCACATCTGTGGATTTACCGGATACAAGCTCTTCCATCTTCTTCTGTACCTGATTCATCGGAACAACGGATGTGATTAGTTTCTTTAAGTCGATTTTTCCTGATGTGATCAGTTCCGGAATTTCATATAACTCATCAACGTAGCAGTAGCTGCCTTTCAATTTCATCTCATGTGCGACCGCATATTTATACTCGAATCCATCCATATGCTCTGTAGCCATTCCGATCATCGCGATCTCGCCGCCGTTTTTCACCATCTTCATACTGGTGTTTAAGCTGACTGCGATTCCGACACAGTCTGCACCGGCATCTGCACCTTTTCCTCCCGTAATCTCCATGACTTTTGCAACTGGGTCCTCCTTGCCGGAGTTGATCACATAAGATGCCCCGCATTCCAGTGCCTTCTCAAGACGCTGCTCATTCAGGTCGATGCAGATTACATCTTTTGCACCCAGGCTCTTTAAGCATTCCAGAGCCAGAAGTCCGATCGGGCCGGCACCAAATACAGTCACCACTTTGTCCTTCACATCACTGAGCATCTTGACACCGCGCAGTGCAACAGAGGTCGGTTCTAACATGGAGCCTTCTTCAAAGCTCATGCTGTCCGGAATCGGGATGAGCTTGTCGGCTGGAACCACCACGTAATCTGCCATGGCTCCGTCATATCCTCCTGCCGGCATGGTTGTTCCCGGGATAAAACGGTTCTCACACAGGTTCGGAAGCCCTGCCTTGCAGTCCGGGCACTCCCCGCATGGGATGTTGGGATATACCACGACTCTGCCGCCCACCGGGACGGAAGGATTTTTCACATCCTCCCCGTATTTATCTACAATACCGGAAAATTCGTGTCCCATGACCAGCGGTGCGACACGCATGGCGCTGGTCCCTTTGAATCCACCGCTGTCTGATCCGCAGATGGAGACTGCCTTTACCTTAATTCTGACCTGTCCTTTTCCCGGTTCCGGAGTCGGACGTTCCTGCTCTTCTATTTTTAATGGCTCTACATAGCAATACGCTTTCATAATGATTCCCTCCTACAGCTTAATTTAAAGCTTCTTTTACTGACTGACCTGCTGCTGTCCTGACAGCATGATATACCATTAAATGCTGATGGCTGCTTTTAATTTTCTCTGCCTATAATTTAATCTGAACCTTGATCTCTGTGTTCTGCGGATCGTTCAGGACATCGAATGCTTCTTTTCCTTTTTCCAGCGGGTAGGTAGATGTGATCAGGTCCTCCACATTCAGCCTGTTGTCGGCAAGCATCTGTGCTGCCTCTTTCATCTCGCTTGTGAACATATAGCTTCCGAGGAATTTCAGCCCACGGCCTACGATTTCCATCGGATCGATTTCAACTTTTTCATGCATCAGTGCTACCAGTACGATTGTTCCGCCGTTTCTGACCAGCTCAAAGGACTGGTTGATGGTGGAACCTACTCCTGCCGCGATAATGACTCTGTCTGCTCCGTAGGAATCGGTCAGTTCTTTTACTCTTGCAACGACATCCTCTTCCTTCGCATTGATGACCTCGTCTGCCCCGACCTCTTTTGCCTTCTTCAGTCTGGTATCCAGAATATCGGAAACAATGACCTTTTCGACGCCCAGAGCCTTTAAGAATTTTACGATCAAAAGACCGATTGGGCCGGCTCCGATCAGTACCACACTCTTTTCATCCTCTGTCATGCCTTTTTTCGCACACGCCAGTGTGACGCCGCACGGCTCCAGCATCGCCGCTGCTTCGTAGGAAACATTGTCCCCTACCGGAACGACCATCCAGTCAGGAACAGTCACATATTCTCTCATAGCTCCGTCTGTCTGCGTTCCGCCGATTGCAGTACCCATACTCTTTCTGTTTCCGCACAGGTTGCCCTCGCCGCGTCTACAGAAAAAGCAGTCATTGCACAGTACCATCGGATTGACGGTCACCTTCTGTCCCACTTTCAGATCCTTCACGTTTTCTCCCACCATGGTGATGTCCCCTGAGAATTCATGTCCCAGTACCAGCGGCGGTGCGAAACGGTCTGATGCGAAACGGTATGCCCCCAGGTCTGATCCACAGATGGATACCGTGTTGATCTTGATCTGTACTTCCCCTTCCTTAGGCATCGGGATGCTGCGTTCTTCCAGTTCTAACACTCCGGGGCCCTGATAAACTAATGCCTTCATTGTCTCTCCCATTTTCCTGATCTCCTTTTATTTTTAAATATAATATTGTCTGGTTGAGAGTCTGCCTGAACATTCATGTACCTGACAGATTTCATCCGGGCTTTTCGTATCATGAATGTTCAGGCCGCTCTATTAAGGCTCTTAGCAAGGCCAGGCGATTGTATAAATATGTTTTCCACCCTTTGTAGGTCCTTTGAGCAGCTTTTCGATCTCTTCCGGGTCTCTCTGGCTCATGTATTTTGCATCCGGAAGGGTTCCGACCGGGCATGCCTCAAGGATATCGTGATGAAGTTTTACAAGGTAATCACATACTTTTTCGATGCAGGCTTTTGCTTTTGCAGGATCAGCCTCTGTTGCGTGTCCAAGAACGCCCTGAGGAGCGGTCACGCATTCGATTCCTGCATTTCCGACTACACAGTGCCCTGGAATTGGGTTGCCGTAAATATCTCCGCCGCGGTCAACGTGTCCTGCCGGCAGGATTCCGTGCACGTCTGTGTCTTCTGCATGTTCCATGTCACAGTATTCCGGGAACAGTGCAAGGGAAATGCTCTGCTCAGCCTCACATGCATGCTGGAACGGTCTGTTGAAAGGTCCGCCGTGCTCTTTGTCCATCAAAGTCTGTGCCATCACACGTGGAAGATCTACAAAATAAATCATAGCAGGAACCTGATATTTTTTGCCCCATTCCTGGATAGCCACAGGAAGGGAATATTCCTGACCGTGCATACTGATGAAGATCATCTTGCGGAATCCTGTGTTCCAGAATCCAGTGATAATTGCACGCAGATATGCCATAAATACATCGTCCGGAAGCGGAATCGTGCATGGCTGGCCGATGTGGTGGAATGGATGGGAACCATACCATACAGGCTCTGCCACTGTACAGCCGACTTTTTCTGCTACCATCTCGGCGATACGGGAAACGATAAATGTATCCTCTCCGATTGGACCTGAATTTCCGTGATTTTCTGTGGAACCAACCGGAATGATGATGACATCGTCCTTTTCCAGTCTCTGCTCAACATCTCTCTTTGTCATTGTCTGATAATACATCTTCTTTGCGGACTCCATCTGTCCTTCATTTGGGAAACTCCATTCTGCCATTTTTAAATCCTCCTTGTAAAAACACTTTTTCATTTTTTCTTTTTATGAATAATGGATCTGGTCCACTATTTCTGAATTTGTAGGTAAAGCTGTATATCTCTTTGTATCTGATGCTTTTGCTGCTTATTTCCCGGCCAGTGCCCTCAATCGCTGCTGATAGCTGTCTGTACCTTCGCCATGTACCAATTCTACGATTTTGGCTCCTGCATCCATGATTTTTTCAAAATCCATTCCAGTCTCCACACCCATAGAATCCAGCATGAACAGAACGTCCTCTGTGGAAATGTTGCCTGTTGCTCCTTTTATGTAAGGGCATCCGCCAAGTCCTGCAAGCGATGTATCGATCTTGTCGATCCCAGCTTCCATCGCGGCCACCACATTGGCAAGCCCCATGCCTCTTGTATTGTGCATATGAAGCATCCAGTCCATGTCTGGAAATGCATCTCTAAGAGCCATTGTTCTTTCATACACAAGCTTTGGTGTGCCAAGTCCCGCAGAATCAGAAAGAGAGATCTGCGTGGCGCCTGCATCCTGAAATGCTTTTACGATTTCCTTGATGAAATCAAAGGGAATCACACCCTCCCACTGGGATGCGAACGGTAGTGAAATCGATCCTGCGAACCCCATCTTGTTGTCTCTGGCGATCTGTCCTGATTCGGCAAAGGTCTTCATGGACTCCAGCGGGGAACGTCCAGCCCCTGCTTTGTTATGTTCCATGCTCGCGGAAACATTCAGCTTGATCTTCTGGCATCCGCATGCCGCCGCTCTTCTGACATCGTCCGGAAGATATACGAGACCTCTGTACTCCACGCCTTCTTTCTTATGAAGCTTTTCGAATACTTTGTCGGTATCCTTCATTTTGTACATGGTCTCATAAGTGGAAAATGCTCCTACTTCGATGCTTCTGCATCCGGCATCCACGACTTCCTCGATGATACGCACCTTCTCTTCCACCGGGTAGATCTCCGGGGCCGTCTGGAATCCATCTCTGGTAACGACCTCGCAGAGGGTTACTTTTTTGGGTAAATTCATGTCTTCTTCTCCTCCCTGTCCTTGTTGCTTTCCATCTCTCTATGTGATATCACGTGGTTGAATTGATGTTTTATGATTCTTTTGATATTACGTGATGCATCACTTTGTTTTAAAAATATGTTCAGATGGTTTACATCCCAATCTGAACATATCCGTCTTTCATTCTCTCGACGGCAGCACTCGTATGCTGATACATACATTCCAGTGCCTCTTCATACTTTTTCTCTTCTACCAGTTTCAAAAACTTCTCGTGCTCTTCAATCGGCAGGCTGCTGTGTTCCTTCACGATCTTGCGGGAACCTACCCGGTACTGGCTGCGCACGCTTCTGTAAAAATCAGAGAGCTGCTTGTTCCTTAATAGATTGATCAGGTAGATGTGGAACTCTGCATCCACTTCTGTATAAGCCGAAATATCTTTCCTCTCCATCGCCCTCTTCTGCTTCACGATAAAAGACTTCAGCACCAGGATATCATCCTCCTCAATCTGATCGATGATCTTCGGCAGTACGAACTGCTCCACACACTGTCTGCTCTGGCTGATATTCTGTATTGTCTTCATATCGATCTTAGGGACCGAAAAGCCTGCACTGGAGGAAACCTCCAAAAGTCCTTCATTCTGCAGCTTGACAAGCGCCTCTCTTACAGGAGTGTAACTCAAACCCAGGTCCTTGGCACTCTTGCGGACACTGAAGACTGTCCCCGGCTCGGCGTCCATAATCTCTTCTTTCAGGCTCTCATAGGCCTGATCCTTTAATGTAGGCATCTGATAAACTTCCTTTGTCTGTTATGTTGATTTCTTGTGATGCATCAATCATATCACCTATACTTTGATTTGTAAATCCTGCAAAACTTACAAATGTATTTTAATATTTTTATGCATTATTAACAAAATTGGAGAGATAACCCTGATATTCTCCGTCTTTTTCATAACAATCATTGCTTCTTAAAAAACTGTATGCTAGTGTACTGACATAAACCATACTAAATGCCTTTATGTTTCACACAGAATAAATTTCCAGCCTGCAAGACCAGGAAATGAGACGCAGTAGTAACTGCTTCGGTCGATGGCAGCGGTGTGGATGGAACTTTAATACACTATCATTTATTGGAAAGGAACTTCATGCAATGAAAATATGGATCAAAAATGGGCGTGTCTTAAATCCCGCCACAAAAACAGATGAAATACTGGATATCCTGACTGAGGATTCTTATATAAAACAGATTGGTAAAGAGCTATCGTCAGATGAAACCGCCGATGCCGACCGGATCATCGATGCTTCCGGCTGTTACGTCATGCCGGGCCTGATCGACATGCATGTCCACCTGCGGGACCCCGGCCTTACTTATAAGGAAACCATGGAAACAGGGACGAAAGCTGCCACAATGGGCGGTTTTACCACAATTTTGGCAATGGCCAATACCTCTCCGGTGATTGATGATGCAGAAAAATTATCGGCTGTATATGAACACGCGAAGAAGTGTTCCCCGATTCAAGTCTTACAAGTCGGCTCTGTCACGAAAGGATTGGAAGGAACAGAATTGACCGATGCCGCCGCATTAAAAGAAGCCGGAGCGCCTGCTTTAAGCGAAGACGGCAAGACTGTTATGAATGCTTCCCTCTTTCGGCAGGCGCTTTCTCAGGCCGCGTCTCTTGATATGCCCGTACTGGATCACTGCGAAGATGTTTCTCTGAAGGGAAAAGGAGCCCTTAATCAGGGGGCGGTTTCCGAGAGGCTGAATGTGGAAGGTATTACAAATGCTGTGGAGGACATCATCATAGCCAGAGATATCCTGCTTGCCAAAGAGACGGGTGCCAGGCTGCACATCTGCCACTGCTCCACCGAGGATTCCATGAAGATCATCCGTGCTGCAAAACAGGATGGGCTATCTGTTACATCAGAAGTCTGCCCTCATCACTTTACCCTGACCGATGCAGACATTATCCCCGGAGATTCCAATTATAAGATGGCACCGCCGCTGCGTTCCCGAAAAGATGTGAATGCTTTGATTGAAGGATTGAAAGACGGAACAATCGATGTCATCTCCTCAGACCACGCCCCACATGCTGCCCATGAAAAAACATCTGATATCGCATCCGCTGCCTTCGGCATCGTTGGTCTGGAGACCTCCGTGCCGCTGACTATCAGTGAACTTGTCCGTCCGGGATATCTCACACCTCTGCAGATGACTGAAAAAATGAGCTGGAACCCTGCAAAGATCCTGGGAATTGAGAAAGGGAATCTCGCTGTGGGGAAAGATGCGGATATTACGATCATCGATCCTGAAACAGAATATGTGATTGACATTGAAACCTTTGCAAGCATGGGGCGCAATACACCATTTCATGGACGTAAAGTATGTGGGAAAGTAATGTATACCATTTGTGGTGGAGAAATCTGCAAAAAGGTCAGACCTGCTGCGCAGTAATGCGCAGAGGGGTCTGACCCTTTTGCTCCGTCATCATCCTTAGATTTTTTTGATGTCAGCTGTTCATATTGACGGATAGTCGGTATACCGATATAATGTAAGAAAGAGAAAGGGTGATTATTATGAATCTGCAATCTTATATTGACAGTAAGAATATAACCAAATACCGTTTATCACAAATCAGTGGCATTCCAAAGACAACTGTTATTGATATTTGTTCCGGCAAAAGCTCATTGCAAAAATGTTCTGCCCGCACGGTGCAGCAGCTTGCAAAAGCGCTAGACTGCACAATGGAATTTATTATGTCTTTAGATACAACTAATGAGGACTATAACCGTGACACTGGGTTACCCTTAAATAAAAATTATCTTGAATGTGATTTACCACCTTATCTACAATCCTCTCTGAAAAATATGATTGCTTCTTGGAAGCTTATAGACAGCGGTAAAAAGGACTACCACTGGGATATGTGCTGGAGTGAGTTAAATGCGGATATCAATTCCGCAGAGACCGAACAGGAAATATCCTCTGAACAGGCCTGGTATTTACGAGAAAAGTATTTAAGAATGAAACGGGGTGACTAAGAATGATTGATTTTACAAACCTGCCTGTGCGTAACAAAACCTACGCTGGTGCAAATGGAAGCAAGATTTCTGTTTTGTATAACAACGAGCTGTATATGCTTAAGTTTCCCGCTATTCCTGCAATCAACCAGGAAATGAGTTATGCAAACGGTTGTATATCTGAATATCTCGGCTGCCATATTTTTGAGAGCATCGGTATTCCGGTACAGGAAACCTTACTCGGAACTTATACTAAAAACGAAAAGCAAAAAATTGTTGTTGCCTGTAAAGATTTTACGGCAGGCGGTCTTCTTCTTCAAGATTTTGCTTCACTGAAAAACACGATTATTGATTCTACTCATAATGGTTATGGCACAGAACTGAATGATATTGTTAAAACCTTAGAGGAACAAACTGCTCTTGACCCGCAGAAGTTAACCGAATGGTTTTGGGACATGTTTATCGTTGATGCCCTTATAGGAAATTGGGACAGACACAACGGTAACTGGGGGTTCCTTTATAACATCAGCACCGATGAAATCACGCTCGCTCCCATATATGATTGCGGAAGCTGCTTGTTCCCACAGGCAGATGAAGAAATAATGCGGCGTACTTTAGATGATCCTGCAGAACGTGAAGTACGAATCTTTGAAAGACCGCTCTCCGGGATTAAAATTAACGGTCAAAAAATACAATATTTTAAGTTTATTTCTTCTTTGGAAAACAACGATTGCAATCATGCGTTAAAGCGAATTTTGCCTAAAGTTGATATGAATAAAATCTATAAAATTATTGACGAAACACCTTTTATATCAGATCTCCAAAAAGATTTCTATAAGACTATGCTAAGGGAACGAAAGGAGCGTATTTTAGACTTTTCATATCAAAAACTATGTGGATAGGAACGTTCCAATGTGTAGAGACAATATAATTGAAACTAATTAAATTGAATAGGGGCAGTATGTTCAATTTTCAAAAGGGTCAGACCCCTCTGCGATTTATCCGCAGAGGGGTCTGACCCTTTTGCTCTTCATATTCAGAATATTCTGAAATCTATTTGATCAACTCTACTTCTACCGGTATGGATTTCTCCACGCTTTCGCCCTGGATCATCTTGAGGGCTGTCAGGACTGCGGTCTCACCCATCAGTTCCGGTTTCTGTGCTACGGTTGCTGCCATTTTGCCGGCTTTTACTGCGGCTACAGCATCATCTGTGGCATCGAATCCGACGACTTTGATATCTTTGCCGGAGGCGGAGATTGCCTCGACTGCGCCTAATGCCATCTCGTCGTTGTGGGCGAACACGCCTTTGATCGCGCCGTCGGACTGCAGGATGTTCTCCATGACGTTCATTCCTTCTGCACGGTTGAAGTTGGCGGACTGGCTCGCTACGACGTCAAAGTCTTTGTCTGCTACCTGGTGGAAACCTTCTCCACGGTCGATGGTCGCGGATGCTCCAGGAACGCCCTGGATCTCGGCAACTTTTGCGCCGTCTCCGACCAGTTCTTTCAAGTATTCAGTTGCCATTTTTGCACCTTCCACGTTATCAGATGCGATCTGGCAGTCTACGTCTGCTCCGTTGACCACGCGGTCTACGGAAATGACTTTGATTCCTTTTGACAGTGCATCTTTGACAACCGGGCCGACTGCATCGGAGTCTACCGGGTTGACGATCAGAACGCTGACATTTCTGGAAATCAGGTCTTCGATATCACTGGTCTGTTTTGCCGCATCATCCCCGGCATCTACCACGATCAGGTCCACATCTTTCTCGGATGCAGTCGCTTTTGCACCGTCAGAAAGGGATACGAAGAACGGATTGTTCAATGTGGATACGGAAAATCCGATTGCGCCGCTGCCTTCGTTGGTGGCGCCTGTGTTGTCCTCTCCGTCGATTGTGATTGCATTGCAGCCTGTCGCTGTAAATAATACGGCACAAGCCAATACTGATACTACTAATTTCTTTAATTTCATCGCTTTCACCTTTCCCTTTCCTATCGTTTGCGGTCTGAAAGTACTGCAACGAGGATCACCAAACCTTTGATTACATCCTGATAATATGAGGAAACCCCCAGGATATTCAATCCGTTATTTAATACTGCAATGATCAGCACGCCGACCAGTGTTCCGTAGATTTTACCGCGTCCGCCGCTCATGCTTGTTCCGCCCAGAGCAACGGCTGCGATGGCATCCAGCTCATATCCGTCACCCAGTGTCGGCTGTGCGGATTCAAGTCTGGACAGAAGGATAAGACCGGAAAGTGCTGCCATGAATCCGGAGATCGCGTAGGCAATAATTTTCGTCTTATGAATGTTAATTCCGGCAAGTTTTGCACATTTTGCATTGCTTCCTGTTGCATAGATTGCACGGCCGAAAGTTGTTTTCTGTAACAAGATATAAAATCCGATGAAAATAAGCAGAAGCAGGATGACCGGAATCGGGATATGATAAAAGTTTCCTTTTCCCACTACTTTTAAAGTAAAGCTGCCACCGAGGTTGGAAATTGGCTTTCCATTTGTAAAGATCATAGTTAATCCACGGTAAACTGTCATGGTGATCAGGGTTGCGATAAATGGCTGCAGTCTTCCTTTTGTGACGAGCACACCACTCACACAACCGAGTAAAATACCAATCACAAGTGCAAGGATCATTGCCAGGCCTACCGGTACGCCATTTACGATCATTCCTGCACAAAGGGCTGTTGACAGGGCCAGTACAGATCCGACTGACAGGTCAATCGCATCGGTCAGGATGACGCAGGTCATACCAAATGCAATCAGTCCGTTGATGGATGACTGACGCAGCAGGGATAAAAAGTTGCTCCATGTTCGAAACTCAGGGCTTACACAGCTGATTCCGATTACAAGCAGAACCAGCGCAATCAACGCACCCAGATCCTGGGCATAGTTTAAAATTTTATTCTTCTCTTTCATTAGATTGTTCCTCCCGTTGCTAACGTCATAACATTTTCCTGATTTGCTTCCTCTTTACTGATAATTCCACGGACCAGTCCTTCGCGGACGACCATGATCCGGTCACTCATTCCCAGAACCTCCGGCAGCTCGGAGGAAACCATGATGATCGCCACGCCGTCTGCCGCCAGTTTATTAATGATCGTATAGATCTCCTTCTTCGCTCCGATATCCACACCCCTGGTCGGCTCATCCAGGATCAGAATCTTCGGATCCGTGTGAATCCATTTTGCAAAAACAACCTTCTGCTGGTTACCGCCGCTTAAGTTATTGCATTCATGATCCGGTCCGAAGCACTTGATATGAAGCTCTTCTATTGCCTTAGTTACCAGGTCTTCTTCCTTTTTCTTCTTTAAAAATACGTTCTTATCGGAAACCTTATCCAGATTTGCAAGCGCAATGTTCTTCTGGATACTTTCCTCCAGCATCAGACCTTCCGTCTTCCTGTCCTCTGTGATAAATCCAATTCCCTGCTTCATAGCCTGCATCGGCGATTTGATCTGGACTTCTTTTCCCTGGATCAGGATCTTTCCACTGTCATAAGGCAGATTTCCGAAAATCGCCTGCATAATCTCTGTACGTCCCGCGCCCATCAGACCAGATACGCCCAGCACCTCGCCTGCCCTTACGGAAAAGCTGACATTTTCGAACACACCCGCTTTTGTCAGACCTTCCACGCGCAGCATTTCTTCCTTGATCTCACTGTCTCTGGCAGGATAGCGTTCCCCGATCTCACGTCCGATCATCATCTTGACGATCTCGTTCATATTGGTCTCGGGAATATTTTTCGTCCCCACATAAGTACCGTCTCTTAATACGGAAATGCGGTCGCACAATTCAAAAATCTCTTCCATACGGTGTGATATGTATACAATAGATACGCCTGATTTGCGGAGTCCCTGAATGACTTCAAAAAGGACTGCTGTCTCACTCTGCGTCAGCGCCGCTGTCGGCTCATCCATAATAATGACTTTGGCGTCAACCATCAGTGCCTTGCAGATTTCAATCATCTGCTGCTGCCCTACGGACAGGTTGGACATGGTCTCTGACGGTGAAATGGATACGCCTAATCTGTCCAGCGCCTCTTTCGCCTTCTTCCTCATTGCTTTGGAATCACAGAGTCCGAATTTCCCCTTGATTTCCTTCCCCATGAACAGGTTCTCTTCTACCGTCAGGTCAAAAAGCACGTTCAGTTCCTGATGGATAAATACGATCCCGTCCTTTTCCGCCTCCTGCGGATTTTTGTAGTGCACTTCTTTTCCATCCACAAGCACGGTTCCGGCATCCTTTGTGTAAACGCCGGTCAAAATCTTCATCAGTGTGGACTTTCCGGCACCATTTTCGCCCATCAGTGCATGGACTTCCCCATCGCCGAGGACAAATCCCGCATCTTTTAAGACCTGGTTGGTCCCAAAGGCTTTGTCAATTCCTCTCATTTCTATCTGCATATTACTTCCTCCTGATCTGCAATACAGATGAATCCTTTCCTGCATCCTGCCCCTGCACTCTCCAAAATGCTGCCCTGAAAATGCCGAAGCTGTCTTATTTACCCCCTGTTAAAACAGGCAGGCTGACTGCAGGATAATGTTCGCATATGGTGTCGTCTCTCCGGACCTGATCACGGCTTTGCAGGTCTTTGTTCTCTGCTTTAACTCGTCATGCGGAACATACTCAATTTTGAAACCGGTTTCAAAATCGGTGAACAGCTCCATGATTTCACGTAAAACTTTCGGATTCTTCTCTTTGATTTCCTCCGCAAGAACGATTTTCTCAATCTTCATGTCCGCTGCCACAGCCCTTAACACCTCCATAAATGAAGGCGTCCCCTTCACCAGTGCCAGGTCAATGCGCTCCGTCTCCTCCGGGATCGGCAGCCCGCAGTCCCCAACTGCGATTGTGTCCGTATGCCCCATATAGGAAAGCACCCTGGAAATGTCTGCGTTCAAAATTCCTGATTTCTTCATTACTTTCTCCTCCTGCTTATGTAACTTAGGCTTGGTCTTTTCAAGCCTTAGTTGCAAAGTACATCCTGTCGACTTGGGCTCGGTCCTTTCGAGCCTTAGTGACATGGATGTTACCTCGTTCCTGTAACTTAGGCTTGACCTTTCGCCAGCTCTGCCGTTACCTCTTCAAATGTCGGCATGCCGCCCTGTGCCCCAAATTTTTCCGTGGAAAGGCTCGCTGCAACGTTACCGAATCTCAATGCCTCTCTCACGCTTTCCCCTTTTGCAATCTGTACCGTGAATGCTCCGTTTAAGGTATCCCCGGCTCCTGTTGTATCGACGACTGCGGCCTTGCGTGCCGGAACTAAAAGGACTTCTCCATCAGCCAGGCACATGCTTACACCTCTTGACCCCTGCGTAATCAGAAGCTTCTCCGGATATTTTTTCAGGAGTTCTTCTGCCCCGATCTCGTCCCCGAAAATGATCTTTGCCTCGTGCTCGTTCGGAGTCAGGTACGTTACCAGCTCTACGATTTCCTGTTTCACAGGTCTTGCCGGTCCCGGATTGAGAACCACCTTCACACCATTTTCATGGCAGAGGCGGATCACATACTCATTCGTCTCCTGTGGTATCTCATGCTGAAGAACTACGATCTCGGACTTTAACAGTTCCTCTTTGATACTGTCCACATAAGCCCTGTCAACACAGTCATTTGCTCCGGCTACCACGATGATCGTATTGTCATTCTCACCGACTGTAATCAGCGCAATTCCGGTCGGAACACCTTCAACGGTGCGGATATTTCCCGTCTTCACGCCCATGTTGTTCAGGTTACTGATGAGCTCCTGCCCTGCGCTGTCATTGCCGACACATCCGAACATCTCCACATCCGCGCCGAGCTTCGCCATTGCCACTGCCTGGTTCGCACCCTTGCCGCCAGGGATGTACTTCAAGTCCTCCCCTTTAAGCGTCTCACCTTTGAGCGGAATCCGTTCCGCTTTTACTGTCATATCCATGTTGATGCTGCCTACTACTGAAATCTTCATTGTTCTACCATCCTTTCTTCGTAGTCTCACGGTTAATAAGTTTCACTTCGAATATATTTTTCTGGGGTACTTCTTTTCCCTCAATATGATCGATCAGTATCTGTGCCGCCTTCGCCCCCATTTCTGCAATCGGCTGGGCAACAGTCGTCAGTTCCGGGGTCATCAGCCTGCTCATCATAATATTGTCAAACCCGATAAGCTGTACATCCTCCGGCACCTTTTTCCCGTGCCTTGTGAGCACCTTATATGCCGAGATGGCCGCCATGTCATTTGCCGCGATGATCCCGTCCACATCCGGGAACTGCTTTAAAAGTTCTTCTGTCCTGACCAGACCATCTTCATAATCATAGGAACAGTCTACATACTGTACTTTCACATCCCGTTCCTTACATACATCCAGATATCCCCGGAAGCGGTCCCTGCCACTGGAAACATTCTGTGGTCCCCGCATAGCTACAATGTTCTTACACCCGCACTCCAGCATGTGTTCCATGCCAAGGCGCCCTCCTTCGTAATTGTCGGAAGTGATACTGGCAACTTCATTCTTGTGCTTCACCGTCCGGTCCAGCACAACGACCGGGATTCTGGCGTCCTTCACCTTCTCCAGGATCTCATCCTCACTGGTCAGAAGGATGATTCCGTCGGCATTCATCCGGGAAAGAAGTTCAATACTGTTCTTCTCCTTCTCCGTATCATCGTTGGAGCTGCATAAGGTCAGCCTGTAACCGCGTTCATATGCTTCATTCTCAATCGCCTTTGCCATCTCATTGAAAAACGGGTTCTCGATATTCGGTACAATCACACCAATCAGATGGGCTGATTTCTTGTACAGGGTCCTTGCCGCTTCATTCGGTTTGAAACCGGTTTCAGCAATCACCTGCTGAACTCTCTGCTTCTTGATCTCGTCTACCTTTGCGGTCCCGTTGATTACTCTTGATACTGTTGCCGGAGAAACCCCGGCGAGGCTTGCTACTTCTCTAATGCTGATCATGGATGTCACCTCAACTCTCGTCTGCTGTCATATTCTCTGATGTACTGACTCTTTATATTACATTTTATGTGTATTTTCTCTTTTGAAACCCGTTTCAAGCTTGACTTTATTATATGTTTTGTATATTTAATTGTCAATTGGTTCTGAGGAAGTTAATTTTTTTTAGGAATTCTGCATATTTACAGGAAGGCTTTTGAGATGAAACAGCCTGAATATTTAGATATATTTCACAAAACAGCTCCACTCAAAAAAAGATATAGCCCCTTTTATCTTTCCAGGAATCTATATCTTTTATATTTGCTGCCCTCACTTTATCTTTCTATATTCCATTCTCTAAGAATCAACAGGAATAATCTCCAGTTCATAAACTTCTGGCTGGTAAAATAGGCTCTGGCAGTTCCTTTCTTTTTTCTATTTAGAATGGAATTACAATCCGGCTGTCTCCATAATTTTGAGAATGTACCTCCAGAATTGCATCACCTGATACACCTGTACTTCGAACGATCGCCAATGCACGTCCCTGGTAAGTAACGGTTTCCCCTTTTGTATAATTTTCTTCTGTTGCCGGACGGGCAGAACCAAACGCCTGCAGGACACCCGTTCCTGTCACTTTTGCGCAAATGCTTTCTTCTGCAAAAGGAATCAGATTCCCCTCTCTGTCTGTAACAGCCACGCGTACAAATGCAAGCGTATCCGGGTCCGCTTCAAGAGCGCCCTCCTCAAGTGTAAGCTGGATTCTATCCGCCGGACCTGCTGTTGTCACTTCATCCCTGGAGATTTCAATCCCGTCTGAAAAGCTGACCGCTTCCAGTTTTCCCGGTTCATATGGGATTTCAAAATCTGTCTTAAAATGATTTGCTTTTCCAGCAGGCTTCCTTCCACAGCTTTTTCCGTTCAATATCAGTTCCACTTCATCGCCCGCTGAATAAACATCTACTTTCACGGGTACCCCGCGCTCCGCCGGCCAGCTGAAGCTGTGGGTACTTTCGCTCCAGCCATACCGGTCAAGGAGCTCGATTTTTCCAAAATTCTGCGGATTATATACTTCAATGTGGGTCTGCTTAGATCCCCATATAATTTCCCGATAGTAAAGCTGCGGTTTTTCGAAGCCAAGCAGATCAAATTCTCCTGCACCGGACGTACGCCACGGATATGGAGTCATATGCAGCATCCGTCCAGCCTTTTCTGCCTCTTCCCGGGTCACATACATTCGTTTTCCAATTCCTGCCTCCCCGATATAATCATGGCTTGTCCACTCGAAATCACCTATTAAATATGGATATTTCTCTACAGCCTCCCAATACGCTTCCATCTCACGCGGTTTGCTCTCCGTAGCGCATATCACGCGGTCAGGGAACAGCCGCCCTGCTTCTTCATAATGATATGCCAGATAGTTGTATCCGACCACATCCCATGGTGCCACAAAGCTTTCTGTATAATCATTCCAGATCTCTCGTCCGAACTTTCCATCCAGATTGTTTAAAACACCGCCATTCATCTGCACTTCCTTCATGAGAGATTCCCAGAATTTCTCTGTATCGTCATCATCCAGCCCATTAAAAAAGGAACACAATGCTCCCCCGACAGGACGGGTATGATCCAGACTACGTACATAGGATGCCAGTTTTTCCGATGTCTCATAGCCCTGGCTCAGCCCGCCCTGTTCCGGCAGTTCATTTCCAATCGACCATATCGCCACACATGGGTGATTGCGGTCACGCTTAATAAAAGCTGTCAGTTCCTGCTGCCACTCCGCCTCAAAATGTTGAGTAAAATCATAATAATTTTTCGGCATATTCCACGTGTCAAATGCTTCGTCTATTGTAATCAGCCCCAGTTCGTCGCATGCATCCAGCATGTCCCTGGAAACCGGATTATGGGCAAAACGAAGTGCATTATACCCATGCTCTTTATGAAGCTTTGCCTTACGGTACTCACTGGCCTTAAAGGACGCGGCCCCCAGTATTCCGTTATCATGGTGGATACAGCCGCCTTTTAAGTTTACACTTCTGCCATTCAGCATAAACCCATTCTTCGCATCAATTGTGATGGTACGGATTCCAAAAGATGTATCCTCCTCATCCAGTATCTCAAATGCATCGTTATCTGTCGGCCGCCGCGTAACGAGCTGTGCTCTGATCTCATAAAGATTCGGGGAATCGATATCCCAGACTGCCGCCTGCTCCACACAAACTGTTGTCCGTGCTGTCTTTGTCCCTCCTGCAGGAAGAAATACTTTCACCGCTCCTTCCGCCGCCTTCTCTTTCTTTCCTTTTTCATAAAAAGCAAGCTTCACCCAGCAGGAAACATCTTCATCTGTATGATTTTCCACTTCTGTCTCCACTATGATAAAAGCATCTTTGTTTACGATATGGGAAGTATGGGCATAGATCCCATACTGTGCAATATGTACTTTTGAAGCCGTCAACAAGTGGACATGTCTGTAAATTCCGGCACCGGAATACCAGCGGCTGTTCTGTTCTGCCGCATTGCTGACTACAACCGCTAACCTGTTCTTCTCCCCGTATTTTATCTGTTTCGTGAGATCAACGGTAAAAGGGGTATATCCATAATGATGTCTTCCCATTACATGTCCATTCAGGATAATCTCGGCTGCTCCAAAAACGCCATCAAACGAAACCAGTACTCTCTGGTCTTTCCACTCCGCAGGTATCTCAAAATATTTTGTATAAGTCACCGTCCCGCCGTCATAAAACCCTGTATTTGCTCCATTTTTTGAAGCAGGATTCACATCCCCTTCAATCATAAAATCGTGCGGTAAATTGACCGGTCTTGTTTCCGATGGCATTCCAGGAATGCTTGTCGGTTCTCCCTTTTTCAGCTGCCAGTCCAAATCAAATTTCTGTTTTCTCACTTGCTTTTTCCCCTTTCGTTCCTCAGAAATTCCGTATTTGTTTCTAGTATAAGGCACTCCATACGTTTTCTTTAGAATAATTTTTACAAAAACTAGCACAATCTTTGGAAAACTTGCTATACTGATTTACATAAGAAAAGCACTTGACAAAGGAGGCCTCCTATGGAAAATTCCATCTCTATCGACATGCCTGTTTTTGAACACCAGAATTTATGTGTCAATGCATTCGGACATTCAATCACTGCTCCTCTTCACAAATACGGGCCGGCAGTGCGTTCCTATTACCTGATTCATTTTATTTTAAGTGGAAAGGGTGAGTTTTTTGTAAATAATACCAATTATAAACTCTCTGCCGGGCAGGGATTTCTGATTGAACCGGATTATCTGACCTTATATATGGCGGATGAAAAAGAGCCCTGGGAATACATCTGGATCGGCTTTTCCGGGACGGATGCCGCGTCTCTGATTACTTCCATGGGGCTTTCGCAGGAGCAGCCAATCTTTCGAAGTACTGAGAAAGAGCTGCTATCTCAATATGTTTTTGATATGATTGAACATAATCAGGGCAGTATTGAAGACACCCTGAATAACCTGGGATGTTTATATCATTTTTTAAGTGTGATCGCATCCTCCAACCGGGATATCATTCCGGAAACCGACGGAAACCAGTATGTAGACCAGGCGATTGCCTATATCCATAACCATATCATGGAGTCCGTCAGTGTCACGGATATCGCACACTATGTCGGGCTGAGCAGAAGTTACCTCAGCACGATTTTCAAGCAGCATACGAACCTTTCACCGCTGGAATATATCCAGGCCGCACGGCTGTCAAAGGCAAGGCACCTGCTGGAATCATCGACCTATTCCGTGGCCAGTATCGCCTGCACCTGCGGCTATCAGAGACCGGAGTCCCTGATTAAGATTTTCCGGCAGCATTATGGGATTTCTCCGGCGGCATACCGGAAGCAGGTCCTTGAAAGGATTCATTCTACAGAAAGAACTTTGAGAGAAGACTAAAGAATCAGACCACTTTTTCCATATCACATTTTTCTGCTCTGCCCTCTCTTCTCCCATATAAAAAAGGTTCCGAAATATGGGTATTACACCACTGCACCACGGGTCCCATGCACAATGCCGTTATTACTGTCCCGATGCCGATCGTCACATGGCATGCAAATCCAACCGCTACACAAATTGAGTCACTGACGATCCGGCATACGCGGAAAGGAGCCGCCTGGTACTTATAAGCTGCAATCAGCGACCAGGCATCATATGCCGACACTCCCAAATCTGCGGTGAAATACAACGAAGCGGAAAAACAGGTGCCGATCAGGCCAAATGCCATCATACCAATCCTCGCGCCCATCCCCGGGGCCGGAAACAGATTTTCCAACATATTCCTCATGAAATCTGCCGCAATTCCCATTCCGAGGAGGTTGAAAATAGTCGCAATGCCGATATAATGTCTTTCTATCACAAATACCCCTGCCAGCAGCAAGCCCGTTATTATCAGGTAGAACGTGCTGTACGTCGAATGAAAGAGATTGGCGATTCCCGTGACAAAGCAGGTGAAAGGGTCTGCTCCCAGCCTGGCACTCTGAAACGCACCGACGCACAGCCCTGTTATAATCACGCCGACAAATGACATCCCGATTCTTTTCATTTTCTGTGTTCTATGATTTTCCATGACTATTCCTCTCCCGCCTCCAGAATCACGATTCTTGACCAGAAGTCTGTGCAGGCTGTTTCCGGTTTTGCCTCCCCGGCGGAGCCATCTGTTGTGACCATTCCGATATTCATCAGCTCATCTCCATAGAACTCGCCTTTTGGAATCCCGTCTTCGGTCATCTGATAGGAAACATCTCCCGCCAGTCCCTGCAGCCTGATCCTGCGGAACTCGCAGTTGACATCGTTGAGGATTTTAAAATATGCCACGATTGCCTGCCTCTGGTCCTCTGAAACTACCATCCATGCCGCTATATTGCCTTCAAATGGACTCTTAAGCCGGTAAAATGTCCCTGTATGGATCAGTTTTCTGTATTTCTTCACGAACCGGATCTGCTCTCTTACCATGACACGTTCTTCTTCCGTTAACTGCGCCAGGTCAAGCTCGTATCCAAATGCCCCGAAACACGCCACATCGCCCCTTGTTTTCAGCGGTGTGCTGCGGTAAAGCTGATGGTTCGGTGCAATAGAAACATGGGCTCCCATAGAACTAAGTGGATAGGCAAATGTGGTACCGTACTGGATCTTGATACGTTCCACCGCATCCGTATCGTCACTCACCCATCCCTGGGGAGCATAATACAGCAGCCCCGGATCGAACCTTCCACCGCCGCTTGCACAGGATTCGAACAGGATTTCTGGGAACTCACTTGTAAGCCTGTCATATAAATCATACACGCCCAGAATATATCTATGGAAAATTTCTCCCTGCTGGCATGCATCGTATGCTATGGAATAACACTCGGTGATACTGCGGTTCATGTCCCATTTAACATATGAAATTTTGGATTCCCTCAGAATCTTTGACACCATCCCATAGACATAATCCACTACCTCTTTTCTGGAAAAATCAAGGACATACTGCTTTCTTCCATGGGAAGTGCTTCTCCCCGGTGTATGCAGAATCCAGTCCGGGTGGTTCCGGTAAAGCTCACTGTCCTTGTTCGCCATTTCCAGTTCAAACCAAAGACCAAATTTCAGTCCCAGAGCCTCTATTCTCTCGGAAAGCCCTTTGATACCGTTGGGCAGAAGTTCCTCATTGGCCCACCAGTCGCCAAGGCCACTGGTCTCACCGCGGCGGGTACTGAACCATCCGTCATCCAGAACGAACAGCTCCACACCGTCTTTCTTTGCATTTTCCGCAATCTGCACCAGCTTTTCTTCAGTAAAATCAAAATAAGTCGCTTCCCAGTTATTCAGAAGGATCGGGCGCTCCCGGTCCCTCCAATATCCCCGTGCAAGGCGGGTGCGGTAAAGTCGGTGGAAAGTCTGGCTCATCCCATTCATGCCGTCATTTGAATAAACCATGACTGCCTCCGGGGTCTGGAAAGACTGTCCCGGTTTCAGGCACCAGGAAAATCCGAATGGATTGATCCCGATCATCATCCTGGTCACTTTAAAAGTATCCACTTCTGCCTGTGCCAGGAAATTGCCACTGTATACCAGGGAAAATCCAATTGCCTCTCCCTGAAATTCATCCGCATTGGGGCGTTTGAGCACAACAAACGGATTGTGTACATGCCCGGAAGCCCCCCTTGCACTGCTCACGGACTGGATCCCCTGCTGGAGCATCCGTTTCTTTACCTGTCTTTCCCTGCTCCATGCCCCGGAAAACTGAATCCATTCGTATTCGTCATCCGGCAGGTCCAGATTCAGACTCATCGCCGTATTAATCTGAACATCCTCTGTCCCGGCATTTTCAAAACGTGCACTTCTTGCAATAGCATTTTCATTCTGGAAAATGGTATATAGCAGAATCAAATCTGTCTGAATCAGTTCATCCCTGAGACGGATTTCCAGGGTATCCGCCTCGTCATCCTGCTCCGTATAAGTTGCCGGAAGCCCCTCTAATGCAGGCTTTCCTTTATATATTTTATGTGACTTGTATACAAAATCCGTAATCCTGCTTCCGTTCTGCTGCTGCACCTCAACCGCGGGCATCCGAAAATCAGTCGTTCCATATGCCGGATATTCCTGTTTTAAATGCTCCAGTGAAAATGAATATTCATCCTCATAGACGTAGGCGGAAGTCGGGCGGTAAGCATTTTCCGTCAGATAATCATAGTTCTCCTTCTGAGGAATCCTTTTTCCAAAATAAAGCTGACCGAGCTGACCGTTTCGCATAATCTTCATCAGGTAGCTGATTTCACCGTTATACAGGTGGAATTCTTTTGTTTTCTCGTTAAATACAATTGCCATATTATGCCTCCCTTAAGATGTGGATTTCATTCATCTTCTCTGTTACTTCGCGCATCTTGTCGCCCTTTAAGGTGTAACATTTCTTATAAATCAGGTAGCTGATTGTTGTCATAATAATCGGAAGAATAATCATCAGCGCCTGCAGACCAAATGCGGTAGCAGATGTCTGCTGCTCAAGCTTTGCATCATACCCAATGAGCTGAAGCCCAAGCCCTGTGAATAAGCCGGCTGCTGCCTGGGCTGTTTTCATCAGGAATGTCTGTGTAGAACAGATGATGGACTCATTTCTTGTCCCGAATTTTACTTCGCCATAATCAATGACATCTGCGATACAGCAGGTGGTCACGCCAAGTGAGAGACCTGAACCGAACATAAACAGACAGCAGCAGATGGCAACGACCGGAACAGATGGAGAACCAGCGAGTCCGCTGATACCAAGCAGGACGAGTCCAACAATCGGCAGTGTACATGCGAGTAAATATGTTTTCTCTCTTGAAATTTTTCTTGCAATATATGGGAAACATACCAGTCCAAACATTTCTGCAAGCTTGGAAGCTCCGAATACGGAATACAAGTATTCATTTCCGCAGACTACCTTGAAGTAGTATACTGCAAATCCCCACACAATCTGGTTTCCCAGGTTGAAGGTCAGCAAAAGACCGATGAATGCTTTCAGTTCCCTGTTCTTTGTGATGACTGCTACGGCCTGCTTCAAGCCGATCTTCTGGCTCTTCTGTCCACTGGTCGGCTCCTCACTTACATTTGTGACTGTAATGCCGATTGTAATGATGAAAATAACAACGATTACCACTGCAAACATGGTAAATCCATGCTCATCCAGCAGGTTTTCTTTTCCTGCCATTTTGTTAAATCCATGAATGATATAGAGTCCGAAGGTTGCGATAATAAAGCCTGCCATAGAGGCGAAAAATCTCGGCACAACAGAAACCTTTTCTCTCTGCCGCGGATCATTGGTCAGGTTCGGAAGCCATGACCAATATGGGACATCCATGATCGTATAGGTCATGCCATACAGGATGTACATAACAGATATGTAGGCATACAATGATGTTCCCTGTAAGTTAAAACTCTTAAACAACAGAATGAATACAGCTGAATTTGCAAGTGTACCGATGGTCAGCCAGATTCTGAACTTCCCATATTTCGTGTGCGTATTATCAACGATCATCCCCATTGCCGGATCGTTAATGGCATCCCAAACCCTGGCTACAAAAAACAGGCCGCCGATAAAAGCAGGCGCAATATATAAAGTGTCCGTAAAATAAAGCATCAGGAATGCCCCTACCATATTTACGATGCAGTCCTTTCCGATCGCACCGATTCCAAAACAATACTTTTCTCTGTTTGTCACCTGCTTGTATACAGGCATTTTCTTTTCCGTGGTATTCACTTACTTTTCCTCCTCTTTATCCGAACCGGCCGTGTTCCTTTTCATAAACACATTTTATCTTTTTGGAGGATAAAATCTAGCTATATTCATACTGAAAAACTGTCCATTTGTTAGATGTTGGGAATAAATAGCACTGTTTAAGTTCAAATTAATATTCACTGCTGAGCAGGAAATCTGTTAAATGGACTATTTTAATACCATCTACGTTCCCTGTTGCGAGCTCATCCAGAGTCACAATATACTTCGGATAATTGTCTCTGATTTCAAGTAAATTAGAAATCTCCCGATCAGATTCCTCCGGCAGTATACGGCATACTTGTATATAAATCCGCTCATCGCGCCGTACTGCCACAAAATCAATTTCTCTGGTTTCATTTTTACCAATATAAACTTCATATCCTCTTCTTAGTAATTCAAAATAGACAATGTTTTCCAGCATTGCCGCAATTGATTTCGGGTTAAATCCTATAATACAGTACTTAAGAGACGAATCCGCAAGATAAAACTTTTCCTGCGTTTTCAATACGGATTTCCCCTGCAGATCATAACGCTGACAGCGGTAGATTACAAATGCCTTTTCCAGCCAGCTAAGATAATTATAAACGGACTCAACAGACAGAGAACGCCCTTCACTTTTCAGAAATTTCACAATCGCATTTGCCGAAAAAGTTTTTCCAACATTCTCAACAACAAATTTCACAACACGGCTGAATAAATCAAAATTGGTGATATTATGCCGCCTGGTAATATCATTTGTAATAACCGAATTGTAGATTCCATCTACAATCTGATAGGCGGCACGTTCATCAAAATTGCTAAGGGCAACAATCGGAAAACCACCCATTTTAATATACTCGTTCAAGAGCTCTTTTGTAGAAAGAGGGCTCGCCTTTTTAAATTCCAGATATTCAGCAAAGGACAACGTGTAAACGGGAATCATAAGATAACGGCCTGTAAGATAAGTGGATATCTCACTGGACATCAGCTTGGAATTGGAGCCGGTCACATAGATGTCAGTGTCAGCATTTTCAAGCAGGCTGTTAACAGCTTTTTCCCAGCCTTCTATCTCCTGCACTTCATCGAGGAGAAGATAATATCTTCCATCACCTGTCATCCGGTCCTTAATCCCCTGATACATATCTTTATCAGTCATACCATCGCCAAAATCTTCTGAAGTATAACGCATGCTGATAATATGGTCTGCTGCAATACCGCTTTCTATAAGGTCGTCCTGCAGCATTTCTAAAATCGTGGACTTGCCGGAACGTCTGATTCCTGCAAGTATCTTTACCAATGGAATATTACGGTAAGTTTTCAGAGTGTTCATATATTGCGGTCTGATAATCATAACACTGCCTCCTTTCCTCTATACTGTTAGTATAGCCAAAAACTCAGCATTATTCTATAGTTTTTATTGAAAATCCGTAAAAACTATAGAATTTTATATTTTTTCATTTATATATAGAGAAAAACAGATAATCTAAAACCTTATAATCCTTTACCTCAAATCCAGATATCGTATTTCATCTTCACTCAGCACAATATGCAGTGCCTCAATATTCTCCCTCATCCGTTCTGCACTGGAAGTGCTGACCACCGCAAATGTATTCAGCTTCTGTCGGTAGATCCATGCCATCGCGATCTGCGGTACACTGGCTCCTTTTTCCCTGGCCAGCTCCTCACATCGTCTGAGACGTTCAAAATTCTCCGGATATGCGTACCCTTTCATTGACGGTTCATCCAGAATATCTCCTGCATGTTCCACATCACTGCTCTTCACCCGCCCTGAAAACAGACCGCGCCCCAGGCTGGAATAGGCGATTACAGGCATTTGATTCTTCCGATACCACTCTCTCGCTTCTTCATTTGCAGGACCTGATATGGTTATGCATCCGCCGCCCCATGGATCTTCTACCTGATCCGCCAGACCAAAGTTCGGACTGGATACGGTGAATGGAATCAGGTTATGCTGATACGCGTATTCATTTGCCTGCTCTATCCGCTCGTGGGTCCAGTTGGAGCCGCCGAAAGCACCAATCTTCCCTTCTTCATGCATGGCGTTGAAAATCTCTACTGCCACACCGGCATTGATGTCGGGATCATCCCTGTGAAGGAGATAGATATCAATATAATCTGTGCGAAGTGCCTCTGTTGATTCCTGAAAGTCTTTCCGAATTTCAGCTTCATTGATCCGCTTTTCTCCGGATGGAGCTGGATGTCCACACTTGGAAAGGAGTACTACATTTTCCCTTAATCCACTGGCTTCAAGCCACTTACCAACAGATTTCTCCGCCTGCATATAGCCGCGGGCCATGTCAAACGTATTTACGCCCATTGCATAGACGGCATCCAGCAGGGCAGAATCACCTTTTCCTCCCATGAACGGCGGGATTGCTGTGCCGTATATAATTCTGGAGACCGGATTTTTTACATATGGAATCTCAACATATTCTAATTTGCTGCTCATACTTTTCCTCCTGATTCGTTTTTGGATATATGGATCATTTGCGTGCATACTATCCAATTAATAAACCTGTAAATAATAACTGTTTTTATTATACTCACATATTGCACTTCTCTCAATCATTAATAAGGGATAACAATATTTCGATATTCCATCACTCGTCATCTCGCTTTCCACGATTCCTCAGGCTGCGTGCTGCCTCTTGCTCTATTGCCATATTTTTAAACATGTCTAATATAAGCAGAATTCCTGCCTGCAGCCCAATTTCTGCATGAACACTTGCACTCACGCTTTCTATCTCACCAGCTAAATCTAACAGATTATGCTGTACTTTTTCATCACACTGCTTAATGATTTTTTCAAATTTGTAATAGGTATCATCCATTCTTTCTTTATAATTCCTTTCATCTTTATCTAATAAGCTTCCATACAAGAGATAATCAGTTACTCCTTTAACTGTTGCTCGTTTAAAAATATCTTCTGTAGTATCCATGGTCTTCTCCCTTCTTAACTTCTGCATGAATTTTTGCACACATGATTATACTCGGATTTTCGTACATTTTCAATATTCGAGTATAACTTTACAATGAATAGAAGATATTAAAAACAAGTGAGGAGGAGTTCTTGGATGATTAACTATAAACCATTATTTGAGACAATGTCCAAAAAAGGAATCTCTTCCTATGCTCTTTTTAAAATGGGATTCTCAAAGGCTACATACCATTCTATCCTAAAGGGTAACAGCGTCAGTACCAATACAATCGATCAATTATGTAGATTGCTTAAGTGTTCAGTATCTGAAATTATTGAATACACAGATGACTGAACATAAAAGTTCAATAACATTTGTGGTTCTGGTGCATATCCATTATTTGAGTATCCCTATTATAATTATGTGAGGTGTACCATGATCAGTTACGAACCACTGTTCCGGACGATGAAGAATAAGAAAATCAGCTCCTATGAGCTTTCAAAAAGGGGATTTCCCCGTTCCACCTATTATGCAATAAAGCGCGGAGACAGTGTTACCATGAACACAATCAATCAGCTCTGTGCGATTCTTCGCTGCCGCGCATCAGATGTTATGGAGTATATTGATGATGATTCTGCACAAGGAAAGGAAGACAAAACCTAAAGAAACAGGTTTATTTTTTTCATCGTGTAACCTCAATCCTTCCATTCTTTGTTTCCAGTTCGATCCGGACTGACGGCTTTTTCCCAATCACGCCACAGGCTTCCCCATCCTCTATACTGATTTCGTCAGAAAATGATGTCTTTATAGAGCCATTTTTTGTAACAGCATGAAAATCGAATTCCAGCGCTTTTGGGATTTTCAGCAGGATATCATCGTTTTTATTATACAGAGACAGATTTCCCTCAACCCTTTTATAAGCCACATCCAGTTTACCAGAATTCCCGGCCTTGTAATTTCCTGAACCGATTGCAGATTCTACTGTAAGATTCCCGCTCGTAGAGGTGTACACGGTATTTCCCCTCAATTCATCTACTGTAATTGCCCCGCTTGTGCTATCCAGACGAATTTTATCCGCCTCAATTTTTCCCAGTTCCATGGTCCCACTGGTCGTTGAAAGATACACATTCCGGGCTTCAGCCTTTTTCAACTGGAGTATGCCTGATGTAGTCCCAATCCGAAGCTTTGCCAGATCCAGCTCAACTGCTGACAGATCCAGATTGCCGTTTGTAGTCGTAAGCGTAAGATCATTCCTATAAGAAGCCGGAAGTTCTATCTCCACATAGCGAAGGAATCCATCTTTGAAAAATGGTTTTCCACCCTCGCTGATATGAACTTTACCGCTGTGCTGCTCGACATTTGCATGATAACGTTTTTGATCCTCTGTCATATACTCTCTTATCTTGATTTCATCGCCGCTGCTCTTAAGAAATGTGAGATTTTCCTCGTCATAGGAAATTGTCATCTCGGAAACTTCTGGCGCAGAAAATGTAAGTTCATTCACCATCTGTGCCGACTCCGTGTGAGAACAGCCTGTCAAAAATACCGCCGTCATAGATACTTCCAACAATGATATCACTGCCAGAAATATTCCTTTCAAAACATTGATTGAGTGTAAAATGATTTTTTTCTGCATCTGCATACCTCCTGGCTTTTATTATGAATGAATAGTTCATTCATATTCTTAGTAAAAATTAGAGGGCCGAAATCATGCGCCCTGCTAATCTACGATACACTATCGAACTGTTTATACACTTTTCTACTTCTTATATGCTGATATAATATTATCCATGCAGACTGCCCTGGCCGCCTCCCTTGGAATATTGCATGTCTCAAAAGACGTATATCTCATATCCATTGCCCACCACGACAAGATCTCAACAATCAATACTGTAGTCAGGTCCGGCTGTTCAAGCTTACGTATCACACCTTTTTCCATAAAACGCTCAATATACCGGGTCATTGTATCCAAAAATCTTTTGCGGTAAGCCTTATATCTATCGGCCAGCTGTGGAAAGTCAAACTGATTCTTTTCGATAAAAAGACATCCCACAGCATACTTATCCAGCATATCGAAGGCATCCTGAATCAGCTTTTCAAAGCTATAATGATTCCCCGCCTCATCCAGATTCTTTTCAAAATCAGACGCTGACTTTTCAAATAGATCCATAATCTCCTGTTCCACATCCTGAAATAAAGTATCCTTAATCGGTCTCTCAAAATCCTGCTCTAAAAAAGCAGGATCAATTGTACTTTTCAGCACAAAATGCATGATTTCCTTTTTCCCGACAAAGTTTAGATAAATTGTTCCCACAGATACTCCAACTGCTTTTGCAATATGGCTGATCTGCGTCTTCGCATAGCCCTGCTGTAAAAATAAAACTGTTGCAGCATCCGTAATTGCCTTGATACGGTCATTCATATTTCCGCCTCCTTCTTCTGGTACGACGCAGTCTAAATACATTCCCGTCGGTTTGTTTCGTTTACACCTCAAGCATGA
Source organism: uncultured Faecalicatena sp. (assembly GCA_902489075.1). GTDB lineage: Bacteria > Bacillota > Clostridia > Lachnospirales > Lachnospiraceae > Faecalicatena_A. Next base: position 113,042 of record CABTYO010000004.1, read on the forward strand.
ATGAATCATTCATTTATATACTATTCTCTTTTTCTGAAAAAGTCAATAAAAATCCCGGGACTGATATAGATAAACCTGCATTGCTCATCCATTCATTCCCGGGACATTTTCGTCCGCGCATTTTCACTTTTCCTTATCATCCGCTCTACGCAGGAATTCCACGAAGGCAAACAGAATTGAGATAACTGTTAGTACAGATACAATAAGTTCCGCCATATTATCGGCATATTCAGCCTGTCCCGGATCTACGATACCCAGAACGAGAAAGTAACTGCACCACAATAATCCCATGGCAAGCAGAAAGAAAGTAATATACTTCAATACCCCTGCTGCCTGCGCTATCAGCTTCTTTGTGTAACGGATCTCGCTTTCCGTATAGGATTTCCTCCGTATCACACTTTTAAAGCCCCCCAGCAGAAAGCCGATAATAATTCCAAAAGAAAGTCCCCTGCAGATTTCAAAAAACAGCACCATAATTACTCATCCTTCTCGAAGACCAGATCCATCTTCCTGATACATCCATTGACACTGCTCTCTGTCGGGACCATCCCCACATACCGGTAACCTTCACTGGCATATTTGTCAATAATCTCACGGTGCTCTGAGACTGTGGCCATGACCATATCCTTCATCTGGTAAGTAACACTTACATATTCGTATCTCTTCATCTTACTGTTCTCCCTTCGGATTTCATTATAAGGAGATTATACTACCCTTTTGCACCTTCCACAAGACAAACAGCAGATTACCTCCGTCTGTTGTTTTCTTTATGGTCCAAATAACCTTTAAATGTAATTTTTTACCTTATCTTTTTATTTTTCCACCTTATCCCATCTCGTGGTGCTCTCTTTTCCCTTATCCATCAGCCTGCCAATCTCCCCAAGAAGCTCTAGCTCACTCTGAAACATAACCGTCCCATGCTCTGTAATCAGAGCCCCCTGCCACGTACTGTTCTTCTTCGATATAATATTAATCTGAAAAGTCTGTTCCATGGACTCCCTCCTCTCTATGCATATCCGGCCGTAGATGACTGACCTCAGTTCTTGTTTCCAGACACCGTTCAACTGCTCTCTTTATCTAGTTTACGTTGTACTAATTTTAACTTATAGAATCAAAAGGCAATTTTCAATAAATTGGCGTTAAACAGCAGATTTTGGCGTCAAATTTTGTTGTCGCTGTGTATTTTCTCCTGTAAAATAGTACGCAGGGGACTTAAGTTTTCATAAGGAAGGAGGGCTTCTTCGTTGAAAGCCGCTGTGATAGATGATCTTGCCGCATGCCGGGAAGATATCAGCAATCTTTTATGCCGTTACATACACGAGAATTACGCCGGAGAAACACCTGTTATCGAAGAATTTGCAAGTGGAGAGGAATTTCTGGGCAGTTTTGTACCGGAGGCTTATGACCTGATCTTCCTCGATCAGTATATGACCGGGCTTTCCGGAATAGACACTGCACATAAGATCAGAGAAAAGGATGGTCTCACGGCTATTATCTTTGTAACCACCAGCCGGGATCACGCCATAGACAGCTTTGGTGTGCGGGCCTGCGGATATCTGGTAAAGCCCTATGGATATGAAAATTTTAAACAGACGATGGACCTCTGCGGCATGGAGAAGATACGGAACGCCCGCTTTATCCAGATGGGAGATGAAAGAATCCTGCTGCGCGATATTCTCTGGTGCAATCAAAGTGACCATTATGTCCAGATTCACACACAGAACCGGCAGGTACTCAGATACCGGCTCCCCTTTAAAGTATTCGCGGAACGTCTCAGACCCTATCCGCAGTTCCTTGTCTGCTGCAAAGGATGCATTGTCAACCTGGAACGTGTGGAGCAGGTAGATGAACTGTATTTTATCCTGGACACCGGGGAAATGGTCCCGTTCGCCCAGCGTGACAGACGGAAGATGGAAACGAGGTTCTATGACTATTTGTTTCAACGTGAAAGAGAGGTGGAACTGTTATGAATACAATCGATACCCTGATGGTGCTTTTGTTTCCCTTTCTGGATTCCCTGCCTTTTGCCCTGCCCAGGTACTGGCTCTTTAAGGACAGACTGCGGATTCCTTTTAAGTATATTGTGGGACTACAGCTCGTCCTTGCGGCAGTCTACAGCGCTGCCTTTTATTATATTAATCTGGGAGGCTATGCGGCAGCGGCACAGTGGACGACACTCATGCGCTACTGTTTCCTGCTCATCTATCTGGCACTGGCATTTCTGCTGATACGTGACAGTATTCCGAAGCTTCTGTTTACCTGGCTTCTCATCCTTGCCTGGCAGTTCTTTGTCCTAGGCAATGCAAATTACATTGAAAGCCGGTTCTTCTGGGATTTTTCGGACCTTCATCCTTATCTGGTGTACAATATTGCCCGCATTGGAATCTACCTGGTTACCTGCCCGTTTCTGCTCCACTTTTTCTTCCACACAGTAGCGGACGCATTAAAGATCAATGACCGGGACATCTGGCGGTACTTCTGGGTTATTCCGCTTTTCTCCACCCTGTTCGGCATGCTCTACTGCACCACAGAGGATGTGTATGCCTATGCTTCCTTACAATTTCTGGTCTCCCGGTATTTCATGCTTTTCGGCGCCTGCTATGTATCCTATGTGGCACTGAGGGTGCTTCAGACATCCAGCCGGCGGGCACAGCTGGAGGAGGCGTTAAAGTACGCGGATAAGAATCTTCTTGCACAAAAGAAGCAGTATGACAGCCTTGCCGCCCATATGGACGAGATGAAGAAGGCCCGCCATGACCTGCGCCAGCACCTCGCAGTCATGCAGTCCTATCTGGACAAAGATGACAAGGCGGGGCTTCGGGAATACATTGATATCTATAAGAATGAACTTCCTCCTGATACGCTGGAACTCTACTGCCGCAATGATGTGGTAAATGCCGTCGTCTGCTATTATGCGGCACAGGCCCGGGACCATAAGATCCGGTTCGATGCCAGGGTGGATTACCCAAAAGACTGTCAAGTATCGGCTACCGATATCACGGTACTGTTGGGAAATCTACTTGAAAACGCACTGGAAGCCTGTATCCGTGAGACCGGGGAGTTAAAATACATCAAGCTCAGGGTAAAGCAGCGCGGAAGTGCCGCGCTTCTAATTCTGGTGGATAATCCCTGCAGCCATCCTGTCAGGTTCGACGGCCAGATTCCGCTGTCCTCCAAACGGAAAGGGGCAGGGATCGGGGTTTCCTCCGTTCAGGAAATTGCCGCCAGATATGACGGTGAAACCAGATTTGAACAGCGGGATAACGTGTTCTGCGCTTCCATATTTTTAAAGCCTAAACCCGGTCCGGAAATTTGATTTCATACTCATACTCATTAAAATGCCCCGTAAACAGGGATACCGCATGGTATCTGCTGTTTACGGGACATTTTGTTATGCCGGGGATGGACTTTTTTCCATTTTCCTGTTCTCTGACAAGAACAGCCCTGCCAGTGTCAGCACTATTCCCGCAATCATTTTCCACGTCAGCGTCTCATGCAGGATGAGTGCTGAGGTGACCGCAGTGATGACCGGAACCATATAGATATACACGCTTGTCTTGACAGACCCCAGAACCTTCACCGCAAAGTTCCATGTCACAAAGCAGAGTGCAGATGCGCCGAATCCCAGAAATAAAAGATTCAGGACATTTTTCATTTCGGCAAACTGGGATATCTCGATATGGAAATCCATCAGCGCCACCACCGGGATCATGAACAGCAGTCCATAGAAAAAGGTACGCCGGGTGGTCTGTATGGTGTTGTAGCCCAGTCCGCTTATCTTCTTCGTAATCGTAGAATAAGCCGCCCAGATCATTGCCGCCACAACTGCCAGAAGATCTCCTAATGGATTCAGCTGCAGTGAACTCTCGCTGCCGAAGCTAATCAGGAAGATTCCTATTAAAGCAATGAAAAAGCCAATGAAAAATCTTCCCTCCAGCCGTTCTCCTTTGAGAAACAGACAGGAAAATATCACGGTAAAGAAAGGGGCTATTGAGATGATGACTCCTACATTCGATGCCAGTGTATAAGTGAGGGCTATATTTTCGAAGAGGTAATATAAAGTCACCCCGCACAAACCTGCGGCAATAAAAAGCCACTCCTGCCGCTTCTCTTTCAGTTTAAGCCTGCGCGGGCAGACGCACCAGAGTGCAAGATATCCGATCATAAAACGGATGAACAGAATCTCGATCGGTGTAAAAGTTTTCAGAAGCACCTTTGTCGATATGAAGGTCGTGCCCCAGATAAGTATCGTAATAAACGCGGCAATATGCCCGCTGATTGTTTTATTTTTCATCCCTGTGCCTGTCATTTCCATGCTAGTCATTTTCCTGCCCCTTCGTAAAGATTTTCTGATACTGCTTCGGTGTCAGCCCAATAAACTCCTTGAAGAAGTTGGTAAAATGACTCTGATCTGAAAATCCTGCCATGCTTGCAGCCTCAATCGGTGCGATGCCCTCCTCCAGAAACTTCTTCGCCTTCCTGAGCCGCACATTCTGGAGATACCGGTACGGTGATACCCCGACCTGCTTCGTGAACGAACGCAGCAGGTACGATTTCCCATAGCTTGTCATGGAAAGCAGCTCATCTAAAGTAATATTCTCCGAAAAATGTTCCTCCATATAATCACAGAGTGTCTTGATCTGATGGTTCGGCTCTGATACATCCGCCTCCTCAAAAGGCTCTGCGTATTCCTGCAGTACCTGTTCCAGCAAAAAGAAAAACGCCTCCTCCTTTTTCAGCTTCGGTGCCTGTGACAGGATGGCCCCGTACAGCTCATCGATAGACTGGGTGATATCGCTTTGGTATACCACATTCTGGGTAAAATAAGGCACAAATTCCCTGCCCGTGATTTCCTTCACCGCCTTTGACATCACATCCATCTCAATATTAACGGCACGGTAATCTAAAAGCTCCCCATTAATGGGAGCACAGTAGTGATTGTCCAGAGGGTTAAATAAAATCAAGTCCCCTGCTGTCAGATCGTACTCCTTTCCACGGCACCAGAGATGGCGCTTTCCCCCTTCTATAAAACCGATGACATAATAATCATGGAAATGGTTCGGGAACTTCTGGACGATTCCGCCTAAATTGTATGCTTCTATTTTCAGATCACGGTCATAATACACATGGCGCTGCTCCTGTATGCCCTGCATTTGATGTCTCCTCCTTTGGGTTGATAAGAGGTATTTTACCATGTTATTAGTAAAAAATCTTGGAAGATATTACACTATGATTAAAATGTTGCTGCATGAGAGCGCATCACACATCGGTTCTTCAACAAATCAGGAGGGTACGTCATGATTAACTCAAAAAATATTTCTTTTTGCTTTCAAGTATTTTGTCTGTCTGTATATTGACATCTGTTTTGATCGGATGTGCCAGCCTGAAAGGGAGAATCACTGGTTCAGACCAGGCAGATGGAGGTGGCAAGCCGGCAGGTACTGTAAATGTAGCAGATAATTCTATCACTAAGGAACGAACAAAGCAAATTGGGGAGACCTTTGATGCCATGGGGCTCAAGAATGAAAACGATACCTTTGTGCGATTGGAGTGTACTGTCAAAAAAGCAAAATTGTATAATAAACCTTCCGAGGCAGGGATTGACACGGATAAATTAATACAATGCGACTACTATAAAAAAGCAGATGAACCTGAACTGATTCCTGCAAGTATAAGCGCTGACAGCACGATGCTGTTATGTGACATTGAAATAAAAAATATAGCGGATGATGAACCTGATGCCACAGAATTCACTCTCGTCTCTAAGAATTCAAAAGGTGATGCAGAGATAGTCGCTTACCCCAATTACTTTTCTCAACCAGAAAATGCCGACACCCAATATTATCACTTTCATTTAGCGAAAGGAAGCACACAGACAGTTCAGGTAGGGTGGTACCTTAATCTGAATGATTTTAAGAAAGAGAATCTATACCTGGCTACGGGGTTTGACAGTTCCTCAGAGAATGGGAGCTCTGTAGCCACCTATGTAAAGCTGGACTTATAAAAAAATGATAAAGCGCGGAGGGTTGGGATATGAAGAATATAATGAGATTGGAAATCCACAAGGCATTAAAAAATAAATTATTTGTCATTCCGGTCCTTTTGGGATGTGCTCTCACAGTTTTAAGTCTGGTTTACTGTGTGAATGTATATCACCATGATATTGTTTCATCTGGAATTGCCCACATGTCCACACAGAATGGGTTTAATCCGAATATTCCTGCATATACGCTTTTTAATGATTGGGCCGGAGGTGAGGGTTTTTCTCTCGGGACTTCTGTTTATTTTTTCATATTCCCTCTGCTGATATCTATTCCATACGGGTGGTCATACTCAGAGGAAAAGAAGAAAGGCTATGTCGGGAGTGTTGCAGCAAGGTCCGGAAAACTGCCTTACTTCCTGTCAAAATACGCTGCTGTGTTCATTTCGGGCGGACTGGCTATGATTCTGCCTCTTGTTTTTAACTTTTTTCTATCCATGCTGTTCTTTCCTGCAATTGTCCCGGAAGTTACATACTGCACAGTCTATGGGATATTTGCCAGTTCCCTGATGTCCGGGCTGTTTTACACGCATCCATTCCTGTATGTGTTTTTCTATCTCTGTCTTGATTTTGTATACTGCGGTCTTCTTGCCTGCATAAGCCTGGCTGCCTCCGCATGGGTCAGGCAGAAATGGGTGGTCGTTATACTGCCCCTGTTCTTCTGCCTTGCCATAACCTACGGGCAGCGTTTTATTTACACTTCCCCGACGACAGTCCAGTATAAGCAGATTTCTCCCTTATACTTTCTTCATCCGATAGAGCTGCAGCATCCTGCTTCATGGTCTGTCATCCTGATTTCAGCCGCGGTCATTTTTATAGTCACTTTATCGATTCACCTCTTATGGGAGGGCAGGCATGAAATATATTAAAATCTTCTGGTTTGATCTCAAAAACGGAATTTTAAAGAATATCCTTTTGTTCCTGTGCCCCATTTTTCTTTCGGCACTTACGTTTGCGAATGTATGGATCCGCATACAAGGGCTTCGCAAAATTCATCTGTCTGCTGCTGATTATGGAGACTTCTGGTTTTATGTGTACGGGGGAATGCAGAAATATATTCCGGCGCCTGGCAACATCTTTCAGATTCCGATCGTCTGGATTCTTGTTTTCTTACTGCCTGCTTTCCTTCTATTGAATTATCCATTGAAGGATATGCAGCATATGGGAACACAGATTATGGTACGTTCAGGAGGAAGGACCCGCTGGTGGCTGTCCAAATGTCTATGGATGATTCTGGCGACGATACTATACCATGTACTTTTGGCCGGAGTCTTATTGGGTCTGTGTGCTTTCTCTGGTATACCGCTCGACAGGCATATCCACGTGGATCTGCTGGGACTGCTCTTTGATCTGTTCGGGGGAAATACTTTGATCCCACGGACAGAGATACCCGTAGCGGTCTTTCTCCTGCCCGTTTTATGCTCCATGGCATTTAACCTGCTGCAGATGACACTGTGTCTGTTTATAAAACCAGTGTTCAGCTTTTTTACAATCGCCGTCCTTCTGGTGTCCTCAGCATACCTGCTCTCACCGTATGTTCCCGGCAACTATGCCATGCCGCTCCGTTACAGCTGGATTTTTAAAGGAGGGGTTTCCTTCCAGACCGGCATCATTATGTCTGTAATTTTAATGATTATTTTAGTGGCGGCCGGGGTAATCCGTTTCCGCAGATATGAAATATTAAACAGGGATTAAGGAGAGAAAACATGACGAAAATTGAAATCGAAAATGTATCTAAAACCATACATAAAAATGAGGTGCTCCATGACATTTCCTTTACGATGCAGTCAGGAAAAATCTATGGTCTCCAGGGAATTAACGGTTCCGGAAAGACGATGCTGATGCGTACCATTATAGGGTTAATCCACCCGACAGAAGGGAGTGTGAAAATAAATGGCAGAACACTGGGAACGGAGCTTGAGTTCCCTGAAAGTATCGGTTTCCTTCTGGAGAACCCGGCTTTCTTAGACCGCTATTCAGGATATTCTAATTTAAAACTGCTGGCTGGAATACAAAACCACATCTCTGACGCTGACATCTGGGAGACTCTTCGTCTTGTCGGTCTGGGGGAAGAAGCAAGTAAAAAGAAGTACCGGAAGTATTCCCTTGGTATGAAACAGAGGCTTGGAATTGCAGCAGCTGTCATGGAAAGACCGGATATTGTCATCCTGGATGAACCGACAAATTCATTGGATGCTGCGGGCGTGGAGCTTGTGAAAGGAATCCTGCAAAAGCAGAAGGAGCGGGGGGCTTTATGTATCATCTCCTGCCATGACCTTTCGATTTTGGAGGGGCTGTCGGATGAAATCGTAAAGCTTGAGGAAGGAAAACTAACAGAACATATCAATCTGCACAAAGGTGGAGGGAGGAACGTGTCATGAAGAAAAGACGAATCATCTTCCTGCTTATCGGTGTGTGCCTTATTTGTCTGTTTGCCATTAGGGTATACTTTGTAAACAGGGATGTGCCCTCCCAGGTAGTAAAAGAATATGCGAAAGGGGAAACGGTTCCTTTCGGGAATGATTATACAACGAGCAGTGAGCAGATTATTGACGGCTACACCATCAAGATTCTGGATTCCGAGATATTGTCTGTCAGCAATTTCCGCAAAAAGTATCACCTGACAGAGGAGGATTTGAACGGACAGTACGCTTTCACAGAAGCTTATTATGTCGTAAAGACCCAGTTTGCAAATGTGGATAACCAAGCGGGGGAAAAGATGGGGATCTCACTTCTCAATCTTATGCTGGTCGGGAAAAACTATATGGTTATGTTTAGTGCTCCCCCTTATCAAAAGCTGAACCCGAATATGCCCATCGGCGGCGGGTTTTCTCTTCGTCCCGGTACAGATATGACCGTGTACATTACATATCCGATCATATCCGGGAATACACCGGATATATCGGAGCTGCGTAAACATCCGCCTAAGCTCCAGATTACGGCTTATCCTACCCGTAAGCTGCTTGACATCGAGTAGAGGTGCCATGAATTTTCCAGCTCAGTTCCTTATCACAGAAGGTCCAAAGTCTTCTCGTCTTTCTCTCCATGGAAGAACTTATCCAGGGCCTTCTGAAACACATCGCAGCCCGGAGCTGCCAATACAAATAAAGTCATCGAGGATTTAGGCTTTAAATCATCCCTCTTTAATCGCCTGTCTGTTTTCTCCAAATTTTCCTTCTTTGATTGCAATCTCAATTTTTGTACATTTTTCACCATCGAGGTCATAAATAATGGCCAATATTATCTAAATCACAGTTGAGTTCAGAACACTTCCACACGGAACGTTCTTTTCCCCGGAATGATACCATTTCTGGCAATGATGATCTGCCTCATTTTCTCTTTGTTTCTGCATTTGTATCCAGATACCCGTTTACTGATACCTTGTCATTTTAGTATGCTTATGGTAAGATGAAACCACGTGAAATGCAGCAGAATCTATCTGAAATACGGTGCGGAACCTGACTGGATTGTTTCGATTACAACGAGTCAGATCAAAACAGCTACGTTAGAAAGGAGTGTATAAGATATGAGGATTTTCCCACCACTTGGTATTGAGAACTTTATGGAACTGAGAACTGGCAATTATTATTATGTCGATAAAACTGAACTTATCGAATCTCTTTTAACGAATGTTTGTAAAGTTACTCTCATCACTCGTCCACGCCGTTTCGGAAAAACATTAAGTATGAGTATGCTGGAAGATTTTTTTGATATCAGCAAAGACAGCAGGACTCATTTTGATGGATTAAAAATATCTGAGAATATAGAACTCTGCGCCAACTGGATGAATCAGTGGCCGACAATTTTCCTGACCCTCAAAGAAGTAGACGGCGAAACTTTTGAGGATGCTTATGGGATGCTGAAAGTTGTAATTGCTGAATTGTGCAAGAAGTATTCTTTCTTAGCCGAAAGCACTTTCGTGGACTCCGATGACAGAGAGTTATTTAAAGAGTTAAAGGCTCAAAAGGCAGCTCCTGAAAATGTTAAGAATGCGCTGAAGCTCATTACCCGTATGATGCAGGCACACTATGGAAAACAGGTGATTGTACTTATTGACGAGTATGATGTTCCTCTGGCAAAAGCAAATGAAAATGGCTACTACAGACAGATGCTGGATGTGATTCGTGCTTTGACAGGTAATTCCTTAAAAACCAATATATCCTTAAAATTTGCTGTGGTCACAGGCTGCTTACGTATCTCGAAGGAGAGCATTTTCACTGGTGCAAATAATTTTGTAACGGATAGCATTACTGGTGACCGTTTTAATGAGTATATCGGATTTACACAGGATGATGTCGAACAGCTCCTTAATACAGCCGGGCTTGAAGAACATGCAGAAGAGATGAAAGAGTGGTATGATGGCTATCGGTTTGGTGCTATTGATGTATATTGTCCCTGGGATGTTTTGAACCATGTTGAGAACCTGCAGAGAAATCCAAAACACAAGCCTCTTAACTATTGGGAAAATACCAGCCATAACATGATTATCCGCCAGTTCATAGATCGGGAAGACTTGTGGAAAGAGAGTCAAATCAACAAAGATCTGGAGACTTTACTTGCGGGTGGAACGATCCGGAAAACCATTGTAGAAAATCTGACTTATGATATGATTCATTCATCAGCAGATAATATCTGGAGTCTTTTGTTGCTTACAGGTTATTTGACAATCGTTCCGAACGAGCAGCCTAACACACCATTAGAAGGAGCACCACTGCGTATTCCCAATAGGGAAGTAAAAGAAATCTTCAAGGCCAGCATCAAAGAGTGGTTCGAGGATAAGGTCAAGAGCAGAGAACGAAGTGAATTGTTCTCTTCCCTTTGGACAATGGATGATGTAAAATGTTCAGAACAATTGTCTCAAATGGTATTTGATACCATCAGCTATTTTGATTATAAGGAAGATTTCTATCATGCCTATGTAACAGGAATTTTATCTTTTGCCGGTTATACCGTAAAGACAAATGATGAACAGGGGGAAGGCAGACCTGATATTATACTGCTTGATGAACGCAATGCCAGGGCTATTGTTATTGAAGTAAAAGTAGCAGATGAACCTGCATCAATGGACGCAAAATGCGATGAAGCACTCAGTCAAATTCGCAGAAAAAGATATGCGGAGCCTCTGGCGAAAGAGTATCTTGATATTTTTTGTTATGGGATTTGTTTCTACAAAAAGAGATGCGCTGTCAAATCCGAAAAGTTTAAATAAGGCGATCATGTATCGCATCATACTTCTGCTAATAATTGTCATCCCCATAAAACCTTCTCTTGAAGATGAACAGGCTGAGTCTTGTGCCCAGCCTGTTCCTTATCTTCATACAATTTCTCCTTTTTAGTCCCCGCACATGATATCAATCACCTCGAATATCTCCCCGTAAGGATCACTCCTCCATCCACTCTCCTGATCAAAGATCATGGTCTCCTTCTTTTCTGCCGTAAATGCAGGCCATTCGAGCTTTTCATCGGAAGGTGAGCCTGTTCTGGCAAATGTCGCAAAGGAATGGGCAATCAGTCTGGACAGTTCTTCCTGCTCCGGGTAATAGACCGCCCGGCAGGAAAGTGGAAGCTCTGCGGTATGCCATGCACAGCGCAGTCCTCTCAGAAGCGGCTGCGGCGTGTCATAACCCACACTGTACAGCCAGACCGGCGCACCGCCCTGACGCTCCTTTTCCACTGCGAACTGATAAGCCCCTCTTCCCAGAAAATTGCTCATGGAAACCATCTGGGTAAAAATCTGCCACGGTGGTTTTGTATCGCTGCAGTTTCTGCGGAATACCTGGATGAACGTATCTACATTTTCTTCTGTCACTCCCGGCAGACGCTGGTGCTTTGCGAATTCCTGTTTCAACAGTGCCTCTTTGACATCCTCCCATGTCATTGCCGGATTTGCTACTACATTGCTGGCAATCTCTTCTTCAGAAGCTCCAACTAGTAACGGCACATTTTTCGAGGTCTCATAGGCACGATACTTCTTTCCCTCATTATATGGTAAATGCATCCCGTCCGCAGTTGGCATAAATGGTGTCCGATCCTCCTGGATCAGCTCCATCCCTGTGGTTGCTTTCAGCAGCTGCTCTGCCGGAAGGGTCAAAAGCTGTTCCCAGTCGCTTTCTGCAATTCCCAGCCTTCTCAGTACTTCCTTTGTCTCGGCTTCCCCCTCTGCTTTTGATTTGGCACACACTGGTGCGGAGCCGCTGATTACAATCGCCTTCTCAAACAGCCCTTCTGCTTCCGGCATGGCCATCAAATGCTCTATTTTGATTCCGCCGCCGGACTCTCCATACAGGGTGATGTTGTGAGGGTCACCCCCGAAGACCTGGATATTTTTCTTAATCCATTTCAGTGCAAGAACCAGATCCAGCTGACTGTTCAGCCCGGAGGATTCATATTTTTTATCAAAACACCCCAGGTACAGGCCGCCGAAGACATTCAGCCTGTGATTGACGCTTACCATTACGATATCTTCTTCATCCAGTAACCTGTCGCTGCACTCTGCCATCACATTGCCGGAGCCGCTCATATAACCGCCGCCATGAATATAGACCATGACCGGACGCTTTTTCTCATCCAGTCCCGGCGATACCACATTCAGGACCAGGCAGTTTTCACTGATTTTCTCCTCTTCCTTTGGAAACGGGACCCCGCCTGTGAAAAAATCAAAGCTCTCCTTAATGATCGGTTTTGCAGACTCCGGCACCATATCCAGAGTTAAGATATTCTGAACCGTGACCGGAGCAATCCTGGTACAGTCTCTGATTCCATCCCAGCTTTTTGCCGGACGCGGTTCCATAAATCTGTACGGTCCGTCGCAGCAATCCCCGTACGGGATTCCACGAAACACAGCATTTTTGTTGCGGGTCAGTCCCCGGATCTTTCCTTCTGAAACTTTCACGACAGGATGTTCTTCCACTACACTGGACCAGCCAGCCTTTCCATATTCGTTCTTCATCATATCCTCCTTACCGCTTATTATTTTTTTGATAATCAGATAGCACTAAGGCCTATTCAAAATCCTCAATTCTCCATTCATCATACCATCTGATTTTTGGAACATTGTCCTCAAAAACAATCGGCAGCCATACATAATCTGCCATAGACGTATTCTCCGGGCCGGACATCCCCTTTGCCTCATACATGGCGGCAAGCTTTTCTTCCCTTGAGTATTCCTCTCCAAACATGACTTTAAAGAGTCTTTCATATACTGAATACTCCAATTCCATCATATCAGGCAGCCATCGGTCTGCAAGTGCAATATACAGATCCTTCTTGCCCGGAACTTTATATACGGATGAAATCTGGGAATGGAAGGAGGTATCACTTGGGTCATCTACATGGGGATTTCCCAGCACAGTGAATGGCCCGTGCCATGTGTCACCCACAGCTGCCTCGGAAGGATTGGGCAGATACCCTGTCGTCCCACTGGTGATCAGGTAATGTTTTCCCTTTCTCATGAAATGGGCTGTCGCCTCCCTTACATATGGCACACCCTCATGATGTGGAAAATGCGTGGTATAGTACCCTGTTACATCCGTATAGTCATCCGTCAGATCCGCACAGATTGTCTCACTGTGTACCCGTTCGAAATAGTAATATGCTTTCCCGTCAGAGGCTGATACCAGATCGAAGTCGCCCGCATTAAACGATAATGGACGCAGATCCTGCTTTACAATTGTGTAAGGCCCGGTAACCTGATCCGCCGTCAGAATCGTAGATACCTGTGTTCCATTTTCCCGCATCACTTTTACCCAGCATACATACTTCTTTGTCTGCGCATTATACAGAATATGCGGACGGTCCATTTTCGCCGTCGGATGAAATGGAGAAGTAACATCCTTTTCATCCGGTGGAATGACATTTCCAAGATCTTTCCAGTTATAAAGATCCTCGGACTCATACATCCTCACACCATAATGCCAGTTTCCATTTTCTCCATCTGTAAACTCCTTGTTTTCACCATACCAGTAATATTTATCCTCCACGCGGATAATAGAACCGCCATGTGCGTGTATTCTTTTTCCTTCTGTATCCAGCCATTCTTTTCCTGGATAGAAACGGTCATACTTTACAATACTCATCTTTTTCTTTCCCTCCTTCTTGCCATAGCGCCTACTCTGTATGCGCATTCTTTCAGATCTTCCCTGGTAATCGGGTAAGGATGTTCCGGGTTGGAAAGTGCCTCCATCAGATCTGCATGGTCGCCAGCGCCTCCGGGCATCATAATATCATTTCCTGCCTTGATACTTCCTGACGCACAGGCATAGGGGTACTTATAGGTCTGTCCGGTTGGGATTCCCGGTGTCACCCAGTCGGACATGACAATTCCTTCGAATCCCCATTCCTGGCGGAGCACCTGTTTGATGATATCTGCTCGCTGTGATGTGTGTTCCCCATTCAGCAGATTGTAGGAGGTCATAACGGCATGCGGCTGTGCCTCCTGTACAGCAATCTGAAATCCCTTCATATAGATATCCCGAAGTGCCCGCTCACTGACAATGCTGTTAGAGTGGAAACGGTTCGTCTCCTGATTGTTGCATACAAAATGTTTAATCGTCACACCGCATCCCGTGTGCTTCTGCACGCCTCTTGTAATTGCCGCCGCCATCTTTCCACTGAGCAGAGGATCTTCTGAATAGTACTCAAAGTTTCTGCCACACAAAGCAGATCGATGTATATTCAGTGCAGGGGCAAGCCACAGGTGCACTTTGAATCTCTCCATCTCACTTCCCACCAGATCTGCACACGATTCACACAATTCTACATTCCAGCTCTGGGCCAGTGCCGTTCCTACTGGAATTGCAGAACAATACTGGTCATAAATCTTCCCGCTTCTGGGGGCTTCTTCTTTGTCTTTTCCAAATAGGGCAAGAACCTGCTCATCGATATAATCCAGAAATGCCGCAGGGACTGTATCGCCTGCTGCATAGACGCCCTGATCATCTACACCATACTGACGGCTGAGGCGTAAACCTGCCGGACCGTCCGCCATGACAAGCGCAGGAATGCCCTGATCCTCATAACGCCTGGTCGTCTCCCCCGCAGAGCCTGCCACTGCACAGCCTGCATTGCCGATGACACTTTTACTGCCCTCTTCCCTGTAGCCGCCGATGCAGAGATATGCAAGCTCACTGTCGCTCATCGCATCCAGCAGTTCCAAGAGTTCCTCATCCTTCTCTACACTGTCCTTCGTCAGCTCTGCTCTCTTTGCTTCCTTATCATCCTGCAGCTGACAGGAATCTGCCCTCAGAGTCAAAACGGGAATCTTATTCTCCCTGATTTTCTCATCAAGTGCGTCTTTTTCCCGCCTGCTCTTTAATACTTCCGGTTCCGGTTTCCAGTCTTCAAAATCAGGCTCACCGCCCACATGTGAAAGTCTGGAAACCACGATTTCCTCTGTCAGGCGGATCACACCGCATACTTCTGTATTTCTACTGCTGTTCCCCACACGAAGCACATAGTTTCCTGCCTCCAGTATCTCTGCACTCTGCTCGGTATCAAAGTAGGACAGTTCTTCCATGGAAAAGGAAAGCACAGCATTTTTTGTCTCTCCCGGTTTCAATTCCCCGGTTTTCACAAATGCCGCCAACGTCTGGTAAGGCTGATCCAGTTTTCCCGAAGGGACAGATACATATAACTGGACGACCTCTTTTCCGGACGACGCTCCGGTGTTTTTTACTGTTACCTTCACCGTCACTTCCGTTTTATCCAGAAAAACTTTCGGTTCCTTTATAGTAAATGTCGTATATCCCAGTCCATATCCAAATGGAAAGAGCGGTTCCTGGTCTACGGTATCGAAATACCGATACCCTACATAAATGCCTTCCCTGTATCTCGTATCATCCTGCTCGCCGAAGTCACCCGGCAGTCTGTCATTCCCCTGACCAGTCCACGTGGAGGCAAGCTTTCCAGAAGGATAGGACTTCCCAAGAAGAACATCTGCAAAGGAATCGCCAATCGTCATCCCCGTCTGGGAAAGCAGCAGAATATTCTTTACCTCCATAACAGGAGACAGGTCCACGACACCGCCTGTATTCAGGACAAGCAGAAACTTTTCATATTGCCCGGAAAGAGCCAGGATATCCCTCACTTCTGTTTCAGTCAAACGAAAGTCACCGCATCTATCCTCTCTGTCTGAACCTTCGCCACTGATACGTGCCAGCACGTAAATAGCGGTATCACCGTCTCCGTCCAGTGGCAGTTCATACTCCGGTTCCGGCATAACAGCGCCCATCCCCAGTAAAATGGCGGGTACTCCTTTTTCTTTTGCCGTCTCTTTGATTTTCTTTACGAAATTCTGATGTGCATTCTTCCGTACCTCTTCATAAGAATCCAGCCAGCTCCTCGTTGTGATTGTAAAACCTGCGTTCTCCAGCCCTTCTTCGATCGTCGTAAAATGCCTCACATTCACATCACCGGACCCGGTTCCACCCTTAATTGTATTTCTTGCCCCACTTCCGTACAGAGCAATCTTTCCCGGATTTTTCATTGGAAAACTCCCATCCGATTTCAGAAGCACCATACACTCCGGTGCGGCTTTCCTTAAAATGTCGATATGTTCCTTTTCGTATTGATGTAACTGCATGCAGAACCTCCTCATCTTGTCTTACTGTTTACAGCTATTACTTCTGATTTTTATGCTTCTGCAGGGCAGTATCTACCTCCGCAATCTTTTCCGCCGGGATCTGGATCATTTCCATAAGTTCTTTCACGGTAAAGGAACTTATTGCTGCGATAAAACTTTCTGGATCTACATTTCGTTCCTTTGCAGTTGCCCTGATTGCTTCAAACAGCCCGGACACAATCTCCAGCACCTCTTCCTTTTGTTTCTTGATATGCCCTAAAGTACAACAGATGGAAAGGTATTCTTCACTATCTCCACACATAACAGCCGGGTACAGGGGTTCACTGACTCCATTTTGTGTAAATCTTCCGAGCACTTCCTCCAGCCACTGGATGCTGTCCGCCACCCATCTTGGAAGACGTCTGCATACGGTATTTCCCACCAGATGCTCCTCAGCAGTGGAAAATCCGTGATTGCCATAGGAGTAAATGCTGCTTTCAAATGTAATCTGATGTTCGGCCAGTGCCTCCATAAATCTGATTGCATTTCTCACCGGAACTATACTGTCATCCCTTGCAGCAACAATAAAACAAGGGGGCGTCTTTTCGCTGACATGCTCTGCCGGATATGGCATTCCCGGCTGGCAGGCATCCACGATTTCTTTTAAGATTGCAGGATAAACGAGCACTGCCGCCGCAGGACGGTTCTTTGCGACCGTAGCTGCACAGGCTGCCAGATGGCCGCCTGCAGAAAATCCGACTACCGCAATCTTATCTGCCTGAACATGCCATTCTTCTGCTCTCGCCTGAATCAGCTCCATTGCCTCTTCATAGTCATTCAGAGGATTCGGCCATCTGCCATATTCCTTCACCGTATAGCGCAGGATGAATGCCTGATAACCTGCTTTCAAATATGCCGTTGCAACCGGATCTGCCTCCCGGTCCGAGCACATCGTATATCCGCCGCCCGGCAGGACCAGCATGGCAGGGCGCTCCTGAAATCCGAATTCTCCTTCCACATCCTGCACATAAGCTGTTAATGAAACATGACGCTCTTCATTTAAAACGATTTTTTCTACCTGCATTGTATTTCCTCCATCATTTTACATCCCATATCTGGACATATTTTCTACCTGCTGTGTAACGTTCATGACCCGTCCACTGTAAGTTTAAGATTCCCTGGTTAATCTTCTTTTTGCTTTTCTTTCATCACCCGCTCCATAAATGCCAGCATGTGCTCAAAGCACTCTTTCGCATATTCATTACTCTTATATCTCTTCATGAATCCATGTTCCAGCTGATCAAGTTCCTGCCCTCTGAAATAGTACTCATACTCTGTCCCGTTCTTTTCCAGCGCTTCTGCCAGATCGTCTGCAGAGTCCTTGAACCAGATTTCCAGATTACTGCTGATAATAAAAGAAGGGATATATGTATCTTTGATCCAGTTTACAGGGTCAATCAGAAGTTCGATTTCTTTCTTCTCCGATGGTCGATCCACTCCCACCCAGCATCCGAACATGGCATTCATGTTTTCCTCATAATGTCTGACAGACAGCCCTGATTCATCAATCAAAAGGCCTGCAAGCTGCTCCTTCCTGATGGAAGGGGTGACCCCGGTTTTCTTAGCGTATTCCGGGTTTACAACCATTGCCCCGTATATCTCTGACAGACAGGCCCCGGCACTTCCGCCGCCTAAGAATATATGATCCATATCCAGCCCGTACTCTTCCTGGTGTTCTGTCAGATATGTAAGAATCTGGTCTACCTGCTTAAGCTGTACCGGGAACCGGTACTCTGGGGCCAGTGCATAGTTCGGAGAAATTACATTGTACCCACTTTTTGCTATGTCTGCACAGAAATCAACATCCCTTCCGACTCCTGCTGCCAGCGGATCCCCGGATACCTTATCTCCGAAAATCATTCCGCCGCCATGAATGTAGATCATGGTCGGACGCTTTTTGCCCTTCTCCCTGTCAGGATAAAAAATATCCAGATGGCTGTTCGGATATTCTTTTCCATAACAGATATCATTCACATAAATCACACCATCTTCCCGCACATGCTCGCCCGGAGTGTTTCTCGGTTCAAAAGAATTCACCGGGACGCCGCCTAATGTCTTTTCAAATACCATTTTCTGAATCGGGATACATTTCAGATCCGATTCCAATACTTTTTCTGTCATTGCATAATCCTCCTGTTTATTAGTCAACCTGTTTATCCGCTTATCTGTCTATCCGTTTATATCAATTTTATCTTTACTGATTACAATCGATGCTTTCTTTTTTGTGGATCTGATTCCCTTCTGAAAACATCTTCTTGATTCTACGCCGGGTGCGTAGATGTCCTCCTTCTGAATCTTTCCATTCGCAAAATCAGGATCTTCTGCCACCGCAATATATTCATCTATTGCGCTCTTCGGAACAGGTTTCTTTTGGTGGGAAAGAATCATCTGGTCAAATTCCATTCTTTTTGCCTTTTTTAAAGTATTTATATACACTGAAAGCTCTGTTGATTCCGGCAGATACAGCCAGGTATTCGGATTCATTGCATCTCCAACAAGTAATACTCTTTTCTTCGCACAGAATAACCCGATACTTCCCGCTGTATGTCCCGGCAGCTCTACTACTTCCAGTTTAATTCCTCCCAGATCGAACTGATCTCCCTCTTTAATGAAGGCAAAATTATCAAAAGTCTCTGCTGCATATGCCTCTTTATCCACATCTTTTGGAACACTCTTTGCCCAAAACAAAATCTTCTGCACTTTTCGATGCGTATCAATCGCATGTTTCCGAAAATCTGATGAACTATGCACTTCAAATACAGGCAGTTCCTTTTCATGAACATATACCGGACCCTGAAACAGATAATTTCCTCCGGCATGATCATAATGACAGTGGGAATTGACTATATATAAGGGCAAGTCTGTAATCCCCCGGATCACTGGTGTGTAGTCCGTAAATCCATAGCCAGTGTCAAAAAGTAATGCATGTTCTTTTCCGACCACCAGCGTCATACCTACAAAAGAATTTGAAATTCTGTAGATATCATCCATAACTTTGTCTACTTTATAGTATCTGCTGTTATCTCCCATTTTTTTCCTTCTTTCCCGTCAGATTATCATATACCTCTGCTATACTCCTGAAACAAATTCATAATTTCCGCTTCCCAGTTCCATCTCTCTTCCATCCGGCAGTGTCACATGCGCCCTTGTATTCACCGGAATCGTAAAGCGGTATTCCCAGTTCTCTCCATCACGTTTCCACTCGGACTCAATCAACCCATACTGGCTCTCATATGTTGCTTTCGCGTGGGTCAGGCTTCCTCCCATCAACGGTTTCAGCTCAAATTCTTTGAATCCCGGATGTGCAAAATCAGCCCGTATTCCGGCTACATATCCGAACAGGAACTCGCAGACTGCGCCGTAACTGTAATGGTTATAAGATCCATCATGCACATCCATACCGTCCCAGCCCTCCAGAATTGTTGTTGCGCCAAGCACTACCGCGTGGAGCCAGCTCGGATTTTCCGTCTGCTCCAGAATTCGGAACGCGATTTCCGGGTATCCACAGTCCACTAACACAGGGAGTAAGAACGGGGTGGAAAGGAATCCTGTATTCAGCTTATAATCATTTGCCTCTATCTCCCTGATCAGCTGATGGATCACCTTCTCCTTCTTTTCACCGGAACACAGATTCATGGCCAGTGCCCTGACATAAGCTGCCTGATGTCCCGGCTCGATTGTGCCGTCCTCATCGATCAGATAAGTCTCGTATACCTGCCGGATCTTCTCAGCAATTTTACGGTACTTTCCTGCATCCTCTTTATTTCCCAGGATTTCAGCCATGTGCGCCACATTTTCTGAGGAATGGCACATATAAGCGGTTGCCACCTTCGGCTTTCCTTCCTTCATCATACGTACAAAAACATCTGCCAGAGACACTGACTCCCCATCTTTTGGAGGTTCCTTTGGAATGGGCTCCTGCCACTCTCCGTAATGCATCCTTGTGTCATAGATGTAATCCGCATCCAATTCTCCATCTTCATTATAATGATGATACTGGGGCTGATCCTCATACAGCGGATTATGGTCTTTGCCACAGGCAAGCATATAATCGACCCACTTTTTCGCTGTCTGGTACTGATTTTTCAGGATCTGGATATCCCCATAACAGAGGTAGATCATATAGGGAATCCACACCGCCGAGTCGCCCCAGCCGGCACAGTCCTCCCCGATACTTCCATTTCCGTCCGGTCCTGCCAGAGCACTTAAAGGATTGGTCTTTTTCATTTGTTCCAGTTCTACTGGATTATGGGCACTACTGGTAGATGGAAATGTGATCCCTACTTTTCCGCTGCCATACTGCTCAATGGTCTGGTCTTTCAGCCATTTCTCGTAGAACGCATACACATCCATAAAGTCTGCTGCTGTCCTCACATAGATCTGGTTGTCCCCTGTCCAGGCGTTGCGCTCTCTGGTCGGGCAGTCTACCGGAACATCCAGGAAGTTGCCTTTCTGGCTCCAGCGGCTGTTCTCCACCAGCTTGTTGATCAGTGTATGGGAACACTGGAAATTTCCTGTCCCGGGCATATCAGAATACACTGCAGCCGCCACAAAATCGCCTGGTTCTAACGCCCTGTCATAACCTTCCAGGCACACATACCGGAAACCAAACACGGAGAACAGTGGACAGTATTCCTCGAGCTCTGCGCCCTTACATACATAAGTGACTTCCTGAAATGCATCCACTTTAATGCTTGTCTGCTTGATATTTGCCTGTGTAAAACAGCCGTCTTTGATATCCTCGCCATGAATCAGACGGATGGTCTGTCCCGGCTTTGTATCACGCAGCTTCATGCGCACATATCCGGCAATATTCTGTCCAAAGTCCAGAATCCGTTTCCCATTCTTATCCGTAAATTCTTCCGGCAGAAATTCTTCTTTTTCATGGACTGGAACGCCTCTGCATGGGATGAGTTCTGCATCGGTATGCTCCGTAGCCAGATGAACACATTCCCAGCCGCTGTCATCAAATCCGGCAATTTTCCATCCTTCTGGTTCCAGACGTGCGTCATAGATATCTCCCATCATCATATCGGAGGCAGTCAGTGCCCCAGTGCTGTGCCGAAAGGATTCATCCGTTGCAATGATCTCTTTCGTGCCATCTGCATAGGTCAGCTCGATCTGTCCGAAGTAGTGCAGCTTGTAGCCGAAGTTATTCTTTACGGTGCCTCCGGTGGTTCCTCTCCACCATCCGTCGCCCAATATGACTGCCCAGCAGTTGATTCCTTCGCTCAGGGTGTCAGTGATATCTGCGATCTGATACTGGATCCTGTGGTAATAACTGGTCAGCCCCGGCTTGAACTTTTCCTCTGTGGGACAGACCCCGTTCATCCAGCACTCATACAGACCATGGGCCGTCTGATAGATTCTGGCTTTCACAAGTCCTGGCCCGACCTTAAATTCCTTCCGAAGATACGGTGCCGGTTTCTTTGCTTCCGGGTCCACCTCTGTCTCCGGTTCGATCCATTTCGCTTTCCAGTCGTTTATCTTAAGAAGCCCCATTTCAAAAAAGGCAGACTGGCTCTTCGCCTCTTCTGCCTGCCCTGTTTCATCCACCGCAGTGACCTGGACACTCCAGGTCACACACTGGCGGCTTTTCAGCTCCTCTCCTTCATACCGGATCCGCAGGTTTTCTTCTGACTCTACAACACCACTGTCCCAGATAATCTCCCCATCTGCATCCGCCAGAATGCGATAGCTCTTCTGGAAGACACCCTGTCTGTCGCTTGCAAGCTTCCATGAAAATCTGGGATGGGGCGCATCCACACCGACCGGGTCTGTTAAATATTCTGCTCTCAAATCATATACTTTCAGCATACTTATCTATCTCCTAATCTCCAATCTGAATCTTATGTTTCAGGCAGTCTTCTGAATTACCGCCGGCATAGAATTCATAGATTCCATCTTCCACAATATAGTTCATCTGTGCATCATAATAGCCCAGCTTTTCCTTCTGAATCCTGAATTCTACCGTCCTGCTCTCGCCCGCTTTCAATGGGATGCGGGCAAAATCCAGAAGCTTTTTCACCGGGCGTACCCTCTGCGCCACCGGATCATGGAAATAACACTGGACAATCTCCGTCCCTTCCCGGTCTCCGGTATTTTTTACGGTCACAGATACCAGAATCGTATCTTCCTGTTCTTTCACCTGCATATCTGTATACTCATAACTCGTATAACTCATTCCATATCCAAAAGGATACACTGGTTCTGTCGGAACATCCAGGTATTTGGAAGTAAACTTACTCTTTCCGGCCGGACGTCCTGTATTGATGTGGTCATAATAGACCGGACATGCTCCACTGTGCTGTGGGAATGTTGCCGTTAACTTTCCTGACGGATTCACTTTTCCAAAAAGCAAATTTAAAATCGCATTTCCTGCTTCCACGCCCGGATGCCATGCCTCCAAAATAGCCGGTATTTCTTCCTTCATCCAGGAAATTGCAAGAGGACGCCCGTTAAACAGAACCGCCACGACTGGTTTTCCTGACAGCTGCAATTGACGCAGCACTCTCTGATGTACTTCTGAAACGGAAAGATCTGCCCTGCTTGCTGCCTCGCCGCTCTGATTCTTTTGTTCTCCCACTGCCGCAAGAATGACATCAAAGTTCTGGAAAAGTGCTTCGATATTCTCACATTCAAAGACCTCTTCTTCTGTCACATACTGATAAGGAATCTGCTGTGCCTCACAGGCATCTACGATACTGATACAGTCATCATTGACTGCTTTGATGGCCCAGGTTCCCGTCATCTCTCCCCGCATCTCTGCGAGCTTTCCGACCACCGCGATCCGGCACCCCTCTTTCAGAGGCAGCACTCCTTCATTTTTCAAAAGCACCATGGATTCCTCTGCCGCTTTTCTCGCCACGTCCCTGAATTCCGGCTTTAAGATTGTCCTTGCTTCTCTCTTCTCATCTGTACGATAAGGGTGTTCAAATAACCCCAGTTCCATTTTGATCCGCAGGATATGGGCGACTGCCTGATCCAGCACTTCTTCCGGCACGGTCCCTTCTTCTACAAGCTGTACCAGATTCTGACTGTAGCAGTCTGAGGTCATATCCATATCTACCCCCGCCTGCAGGGCTTTTGCTGCTGCCTCCCTGCGGTCTGCTACGGCTCCATGTTCCACACACTCGGCAATCGCATTGGCATCGCTGATGGTCATCCCATCGAACTTCCAGTCTTCACGCAGCACCTTTCTAAGCAGCCATGGGTTTGCTGTGCAGGGCACGCCGCTGATGTCATTGAATGCCGGCATGACAGCCCTGACTCCCGCCTCTACACATGCCTGGTAAGGCGGGAGATATTCTTCATAAAGTTTCTGCTGTGACATATCCACCCGATTGTAATCCCTGCCGGATTCTACTGCCCCGTATGCCGCAAAATGTTTGACACAGGCGGCCAGTGTATCCGCTTTTTTCAGGCTTTCCCCCTGGAACCCTTTCACCCTGGCTGCTCCATACCGTGCATTGAGAAGGGCATCCTCTCCTGCGCCCTCACTGATCCTCCCCCATCTGGCATCCTTGGACACATCCACCATGGGTGCAAATGTCATATGAACGCCGCCGGCGCTGGCCTCCTCTGCGGAAATACGTGCTGTTTCCTCCCAGAGTCCGGGATCCCACGCACAGCTCTCCGCCAGCGGAATCGGGGTGATCGTGCGGTATCCATGTACCACATCATACCCAAAGAGCAAAGGAATCCCAAGCCTTGTCTCTTCCACCGCAATTTTCTGCAGATGGTTGATGACCTTTGCATCCGTGATTCCATTGTAGGAACCGATCCGTCCGGCACGCAGATCTTCCTCGTGAAAGTCCTGTGTCGCGCTGGACATCAGTTCCTGAAATTTTTCTTTACTGATTCTTCCGTCACACAGCATATTGACCAGTTCATCAAAACTGACATCAAACGCTCCCACAAGGGAAGGACCACATTGATTCAGCTGTCCCACCTTTTCTTCCAGTGTCATCCTGGATAATAAGTTTTTTATTCTCTCTTCCATGTAATTGTCCTCTCCTTCTGATTCTGATAAAGCGGACATTTATAGTCCGCTTTTCTGTCTGCTTATGAACACTTACACTTCCTGTATTCTCTCTGCTTCTGCCTTTGCACGCTTCTCCGCCAGATCCTTCTTTACCGTCGGCATCATTTTATCAATATTGTAAAAAACAATCAAAAGTAAAGTCATCGCAATCAGCAGAATCGTCGGCAGGGCATTATAACAAAGTTCGATTGCTCTTAATGCAGAGGCTGACTGAACTGCTGCTGTACCGTCATATCCCGCTGCTCCCAGTATGAACATTCCAAGAGATACAGCCAGGCCGCTTGCCACTTTGTTTGCAAAGGTCGGAAATGCTGCATATAAGCCTTCCACACGTTTCCCGGTCTTCCACTCGCCGTAATCCATGATATCAAACAGATACAATGGGAAATACAATGTCAGAGGCATGACACCAAACATCAACATAGACATTCCAATTGTAATTGTAACAATATTAGCTCCTCCAAACCAACGAATCAGACATCCGATCACTGCAACAACCATTCCAAATTTCAAAATATTACTTTTACCAAACTTATTTGCCAGAGGTACAAAGAGTACCAACATCACCAGAGATGCATAGGTTCCCATGGAAGCAACAGCCATCTTATTCATATCACCCACAATATACTGGAAATAGTATGCTGATGATGAGTTCAGAAGTCCGCTGCTGATTACAATGATAAAAATTCCCAATGCCAGGACTAAAATATATTTGTTCCGGGCAATCGCTTTTGCCCCATCTTTCAAACCAACATGATCAGCACTTTTCTTTTTCTCTTTTTTATCCTTCTTCTCAGCATTAGCAGCAGGAACATCCACATTCACTTCTTTGATGAAAAAGAATCTCAGCATGCCGATAATCGTACACGGTATCGTAACAATCAGGACAACCTTCGTCCATTCTGCATGGTCTGTTCCTGCGGAGGCAATCATAACCGGCAGTATGACTCCGATTGTAATACCAATAATCTGCCCAAAAATGGTGCTGATGCTAAATGTTGTGTTACGTTCTTTTTCTTCTGGAAAGGCACGCAGTAAATATACGCTGTCAGCTGTACTTAACAGGGTAACAAATACAGCCTGAAGAAGGATATACACTACTGTCAGCCAGATAATCTGGGCTACAGTTCCTGTCTTTGGAGCAGAAAACAGTAATACAGTGAATACCCCGATAAATACAATACAGATGTCGTAAGGGCGCCCTTTTCCAAGCTTTGTATGTGTATTGTCTACAATAAACCCGGATATCAGGTCTGTCACACCGTCAAATAACTTTGTCATCAGCAGAATCGTCGCTACCAGCGCCGCCTTCATCCCCAGTACATCCGTTGCATAAAATGATAAATATGTTACAATCAACGTGTTAGGAACACTCGTTCCTATCCCTCTGGTTGACCACAGAATTCCGTTTAACAACGTACTTCTTTTATTCTTACCCTCTCTCATTTTCAGTCTCCTTTTATCTTTGTTGAAATTCATTTTGAAAGCTCACAAAACAGTGCTGCAGCATTCCCGGGATGGCTGCGCATCACTTTTTTCTGTTGTAATTATTTATACCACAGGAGACTCATCCTCAGCTTTATCTATTTTTACTTTTTTAGTTCAAATTTTACTTTTCATTATTTTATGGAATCCCCCTGAAAAAGCAAATTCCAGGATCAGTCTACTTAGTAAACTGGTCCTGGAAATTCTGGTTCCGATATTCCAATGGTGTCATATTCAGATCGGAAGAGCACACGTCTG
>CABTYO010000005.1 GCA_902489075.1 uncultured Faecalicatena sp.
CCGAAGATGTAGTAATGGTCCATAAGGCGCCCAGAAGGGCAGACCAGGGATGCGGCGGAAAAATTGATTTTGGAGAATCAATTTTCATCCCTTCTGTGCGCCTCCTGGACCATAACTACATCTAATCGCCCGCTTTAAGGACTTTTGAAACAACACCCACACCAGGTACTCCCCCGGCTTCCATCATCCCCGGCTGGCTCATCCGGCCGGCAGGAAAAGTCTATCACTATGAGATAGATTAAATCACAAGAATTATAAACCTCTCAAGCTAATTCAGTCCCACCAAGCGATTCAATACGCTGCTCCCGCCTGAGGCCCAACTTAGTAACGCACTTTTTCCTATCAATAGGATGAACCAGCCAGAAAAGATATGGAGGGCACTTCCCACTGCCTGTGTGCCTGTCGTTTCAAACACCCATAAAGATCGTGTTAGAAGGCGTTACAGAGAAAAACGGAAAAAGGAAGGTCGGAATTCGGCGTTCAACGCCTAATTCCGTGCCATACTTGCTGAGAAATTATCAAGATTTCTCAGCATATATGGCAGTGCCTTCCTTTTTCCGCTTTTCTCTGTTATGCCTTCTTCACGAACGATAAGGGTTTTGAAACGACAGGCACACAGGCAGTGGGAAGTGCCCTCCATATCTTTTCTAGCGTCCCCCATCCGTTCCGCAGCTAAAGCGCGTCCCTAATCCCCGATTTTCTTCATTCGATATATGTAGTAGATCACAAACAATACCGCCGTAGAGATCCAGGTGATCGGATAGCTGAAGATAATAGCCGGTATGGTCGGTCTGATTTTAAGTGCGCCGACGACCCACGCGATTCTCAGCAGGCATACGCCGCCCATCGTGATGATCATCGGGATGACCACGTCTGCAATTCCTCTCAGAGCACCGGAGAGGATCTCGATAAATGGAAATACGATGTACCATGGTGTAATCAGTATCAACATTTCAGAGCCGATCCGGATGACCTCTGCATCGTTGGTAAACAGCCGGAACAACATCGTGCGCCCCACAAGAAGAAAGACGACCAGAAGCCCGGATGCGATAAAATCGATTCCCAGGCAGACCCGGGTGCTTTTTCTGATCCGATCCATTTTCCCTGCTCCGTAGTTCTGTCCGACAAAGGTTGTAATAGAGATTCCGAAAGCACTGCTGACCATCCAGAAGACGGCATCCAGTTTTCCAAATGCAGACCAGGCGGCAGCAGTATCCGTTCCGAAGCCATTCAGTGCTGCCTGTATGATTACATTTGTGATGCTGTACATGACAGACTGCACGCCGGCAGGAACCCCGATGCGGAGCTGGGATTTTAAAACCGAGTTATATAATCGGATCTGACGGATGAATAACTTTAATATCCCTTCAGATTTCATCAGCTTATGTGTGACCAGCAGTGCACTGAACGCCTGTGAGATCAGGGTTGCCAGTGCCACTCCCAGAACTCCCATATGGAAGAGGACAACAAACAGCAGATCCAGTATGATATTCATAAAGCAGCAGATGATCAGGTAATAGAGCGGATGCTTGGAGTCTCCGATAGCGCGCAGGATACTGGATCCCATATTATATATGAAGACAAACAGAATTCCTGCAAAGTAAATCCTCAGATATAGAGTCGAATCTGACATGATTTCTTCCGGTGTATGCATCCAGGTGAGCATCGAAGGTGCAAGGACGATGCCGAGAACACTGATCACGATACTTCCCAGTAAGGAAAATGCATAGGCGGTATGTAAGCTCTGACGGACAGAACGCTCATCCTGTGCTCCGAAAAACTGAGCAATCACAACCGATGCACCGGAAGAGAGCCCGGTGAAGAATCCAACGATCAGGTTAATGATCTGTGTGGAAGATCCGCCGACGCTGGCAAGAGCCTCTTTTCCTACAAAATTCCCGACAATGACGGTATCGATTGTATTATATAACTGCTGAAAAAATGTTCCGAATACGATCGGAAAAAAGAAAAGAAGAAGCTGTCTCCAAATGACACCTTCCGTAATCTGATTCACGTTCTGTTCTGTGCGTTTCATGATTCATCCCCCAATAGTACATTAAAAATTCATCCTGGATAACTAGTACAACGAATAATAAGTAACTACCACATTGACTTGCCTAATTGTTCATCTACGGCGTTGTCGTCAATCGACGTAGCCACCGCTACGCCTCATTCCTCCGCCTTGTAGACAGAACAATTATTCTACGTCAATGTAGCAGCAACTTATTTTTCGTTGTACTGGTCATGTCCTCACCATGACAACGCTACTATATCATGAAAAATGGGAACTGTCGATAGGTCCGAAGGATGAAAATCAAGAAAATAAATCTGCTCAGACAGGAAAAAAGAAAAGGTCAATTATGGAAGAAAAGGAAGGGATATGTTATGATAAAAAGAAAATACAAAGGAGGTCCAAAAGCAATGCCGCGAATGAGAAGAAGAGACCGTGAAATAGAAACAAGAGAGGAGATGCTGCATGTATTAGATACCTGTAAAGTACTCCATGTGGCAATGCAGGATGAGGATGGGATCTATATTCTGCCGATGAATTTCGGATATATTTATGAAGGGGAAGAACTTGTATTTTATCTCCACGCAGCTCTGGAAGGGAAGAAACTGGATCTGCTGAAAGTGAATCCGAAGGTTGGATTTGAGCTGGACTGCGATCATGAGCTGATAGAGGGAAGAGTTGCCTGTCAGTATGGATACCGTTATGCAAGTATCGTAGGTAAAGGTGAGGCGCAGATTGTGGATGATCCACAGGAAAAAATCCAGGCCATGAGTGTACTGATGAAGTGCCAGACAGGGAAGGATTTTGAGTTTAACGAGCGCCTGGTCAGTATCGTTTCCGTGATTAAGATTACAGCAGTAGAATTCAGCGGGAAGCGTCGTGAGTAAGACTCGTTATTATTCATAAATATTGGGCTGGTATGATGTGAACAGTAACTATTCAGGAAAGTAATGGAATAACCTTGGCGAAATGGAAAAAATATGTGATACTATAAACAGGAGCCGTGATCTGTGGGAAGGTGATCTATCGTACAGATGATGGCGCTGAAACGAAAAACATACAGGAGGAATATATTATGAGAGCAGAATTTGATGAAAGTTTAGTAACCGGTAACGAGATGATTGATGCTCAGCATCAGGAACTGATTGGTAAGATCAACAAGCTTTTAGACAGCTGTGAGACAGGCAGGGACAAGCTTGTAGCGATCAAGACACTGGATTATCTGGCTGATTATACGGAATTCCATTTTTCCGAGGAGGAGAAGCTTCAGAAGGAGATAGAATATCCGGGAATGAAACAGCACATAGAAGAGCACGAAAAGCTGAGAAGAGTAGTAAAAGAGCTGTACGAGATGCTGGAGGAGGAAGAAGGCCCCACAGATGCATTTGTGGAGCAGGTGAACAGAAATGTGATCCAGTGGCTGTACAGCCACATCAAAGGCTTTGACCGTTCCGTAGCGGAATATAAGAATATGAGGATGAGCAACGAAAGGCTGTAATCAGGACATCACATAGAGAACATAATTTTGTAAGGTGAATGACAGAGCGGATCTGAGAATATCCGCTTTGATATGACAGTATAAAGCGCGGGTCATGCAGAAGGAAAGCATGACCCGCGCTTTTAAGATCCGTCAGATCTGTATTTTACGGTCAGAGAACCTGCGCCGTTTATCTGACGAATCACATACTTTTTGATGAATTACACACTTTCTGATACATAACATATTTTAAAAATTCTTCACATTCTTAACAATTCTTTTACGAAAGTTTGAACTTCCCTTGATTGTTTTCCCATCTTTTTCCCTGTTATAATTTGAGCGCAGGAGACGTTAGAAAGCCTGCATTCATGAGCAGACAGCGGGGCGGGCTGCAAACGCCATAAGCACAAAATGAAAGGATGTCAGAAAATGTTAAAATTAGAACATATTAAAAAATCGTATGATAAAGTTCCTGTTCTGGACGATATCAGCCTGGAAATTGGTGATGGGGAGATTGTTTCCATATTAGGACCGTCAGGATGTGGAAAAACAACGCTTTTGAACCTGATACTGGGGATAACTTCTGTGGACAGCGGCAAAATCCTGTTTCAGGGTGAGGATATCACGGATATCCCCATGGAAAAACGGGGATTCAACATTGTTTTCCAGGATTATGCGTTATTTCCTAACTTGAATGTATATCAGAATATCGTCTACGGCCTGAAGAACAGACCGGGAATTACGACCCGGGAAGAGCTGGAGGAGCTGATTGATCTGTTAGGGTTAAGGGAACATTTAACGAAAAGGATCGACCAGTTATCCGGCGGACAGAAACAAAGGACCGCACTTGCAAGGACGCTGGTCATGAAGCCGAAGATCCTGCTGCTGGATGAACCGTTGAGTGCCCTGGATGGTGTGATTAAAGAATCAATCAAGGAAAAAATAAAGACAATCGCCTCGGAGTACCATCTGACGACGATCATTGTGACCCACGATCCGGAGGAAGCACTGACCCTTTCAGACCATGTTCTGATCATTGATCAGGGGCAGATTTCCCAGTATGGAAAACCGGATGAAATTGTGCAGGCTCCACAGAACGGATTCGTAAAAGAATTTATTCTGAGGCAGCTTGAAATCAAGAAAAATAATATCTATTCTCTGTTTGCAGTACCGGATTCTGTGATTCCAGAGAGTCTGGTTTCATAGGGGGAAACGTGGAATGAAATCGAAAAACAGAGAAATAAAATGCATTTTTGCTGTCGTTTCCTGCCTTTTCCTGATCTTTCTTGTATATCCCGCAGTCAGGCTTTTCTGCAAGTCGTTCTGGGGACAGGAGGGGATAACTGTACAGTTTTATATGTCCGTGCTGACTGAAAAAGGATTTTTGAACGCGCTGGGAAACAGTTTTCTTGCAGCAGGCACGAGTGCGCTGGTGACGACGGCGATCGCATTTTTTATGGCATATACTCTCCACCATACCAATGCTCCGAAACTGGTGAAAGCTTTTATCCGGGGAACGGCATTCCTGCCCATGTTTCTGCCGACCCTGACCTATGGATTCGCCATGATTTATTCGTTTGGAAAACAGGGGCTGATCACCAGGCTGGCGGGCCGTCAGCTGTTTGAAATTTATGGATTCAACGGACTGCTGTTAGGATATGTGATCTACACGCTGCCGGTTTCTTTTATGCTGCTTGACAATACCATGGGGTACATAGACAAAAAATTCATGGTAGTTTCACGCGTTATGGGAGACGGGCCGCTGTCCACCTTCCGGATGACTGTCCTAAGCCCGCTTCTGGGGACGCTGGCAGCCTCCTTTATCCAGTCCTTTTTCCTGAGCTTCACAGATTTCGGAATCCCGGCATCCGTGGGAGGAAAATACGAAGTGATCGCCAGCGTGCTTTACAGCCGTATGCTTGGCAGTATTCCCGATTTTAACCGGGGCAGTGTGATTGCGGTCATGATGCTGATCCCATCGGCAGTCAGTATCCTGATCCTGCATATTCTGGAAAAATATAATGTGAGATACAACAAGATATCGGTGATGGAAATCCCGAAGAATACCGGAAGGGATCTGGTCTGTGCGGCGGTGTGTCTGGTGTTTTGTACAGGAGTACTGTCTGTCTTTGCGGTGATTTTCCTGATTCCGTTTGTGGGAGACTGGCCGTACAATCTGCAGTTTTCACTGGGGCATTTCCAGGCGGTATTTACGGATGCGAATCTGCTCGGAGTATATCAGAATTCCCTTTACGTGGCTGTTTTGACGGCACTGTTTGGAACCCTGCTTGCATATGGGGCTGCACTGGTCACTGCGCGGAGTACGGTAAGTGGAACCTTTAAGCAGATGATAGAAGCAATCGCACTCGTCACGAATACCATTCCGGGGATGGTGCTTGGGCTGGCATTTTTATTCTGTTTTTCCGGGACCGGGCTTATGGGGACATTTGTAATCCTGATCCTGTGTAATATCATTCATTTCTTCTCAACACCGTATTTAATGATGAAGAATTCCCTGGGGAAAATGAATGCATCCTGGGAAACAACAGCCATGCTCATGGGGGACAACTGGGTGAAGACGATTTTCAGGGTGGTAACACCGAACGCCATGTCTACCATACTTGAGGTGTTCAGCTATTATTTTGTAAATGCGATGGTCACGGTCAGTGCAGTCATTTTTATTGCCGGGGCCAGGACAATGGTGCTCACTACGAAGATGAAGGAACTGCAGTATTACAATAAATTTAATGAAGTGTTTGTCCTGTCATTGTTAATTCTTATGACCAATCTGGCGGCAAAGGCAGTGTTTCGGTTCCTGGCAGGCAGAAAGTTTCAAAAAAAGGAGAAAAAGAAAATGAAGTGTATGAAAAAAGTGGCAGCCGCAGGGCTTGCAGGAATTTTAGGGGTAACGATGATGCTGACAGCAACGGGCTGTGGAAATTCAGCAAAAGAAAAGGAACAGGTTGTGATCTACTCCAACGCGGATGATGAAGCTGTAGAGGCGATGAAGGCCGCCCTGGATGAAAATGGGTACGAAGGACAGTATATTTTTCAGACATTCGGTACCTCAGAACTGGGCGGAAAACTGCTGGCAGAGGGGAAAGATATCGAGGCGGATCTGGTGACTATGAGTACATTTTACGTGGAAAGTGCCCAGGAAGAGAAGGAGATGTTTTATGACCTGACTTTTGATGTGGATACACTGGACGAATATCCCAAATACTGTGCACCAATCACCTCTCAGGAGGGTACAATCATCATCAATACCGAACTGGTTAAAGAGCAAAATTTAGATCTCCCATCCTCAATAAAGGACTTGGCAAAACCAGAATATAAAGATATCATATCAGTAACGGATATCGCATCATCCTCTACCGCATGGCTCCTGATCCAGGCACTTGTGTCAGAGTATGGAGAGGACGGCGCCAGGGAGATTTTGACTGCGATCTATCAAAATGCCGGCGATCATATCGAGGAGTCCGGCTCCGGTCCCCTGAAACTGGTGCGTGCAGGGGAGGCCGCCATTGGATTTGGACTGAGGCAGCAGGCAGCGGCAGACAAGGAAAAGGGGCTTCCGATCGACTATATCGACCCGCAGGAGGGTAATTTCACATTAACAGAGTCACTTGCGGTAGTTGATAAAGGTGAGAAAAGCAATGAAAAAGCCATGGAGATGGCAGAATGTATCGTGAAGAATGCCAGAGAAGATCTGCTTTCAGTTTATCCGATTCCACTCTATGAAGGGGAAAGTGTGGATGATACGGAAATGTCGGGGAATCCGAAGCAGTTTCCTGAGAAGCTGACAGTGGATTTATTAAAAAGGCATCAGGAATTGTCAGAGAGCTGCAAGCCGGAATAAACAGGAAGAAAGGGTAAAAGGAGATTTTGACACATGAAGAACTACAAATTATTGACACCAGGACCACTTACAACAACCGAATCTGTGAAGAAGGAGATGCTGTTCGACCATTGCACATGGGACGATGATTACAAGGTGATCACACAGGAAATCCGTAAAAAGCTGCTGGAGCTTGCACATGTTTCCGAGGAGGACTACACGGTCGTCTTAATGCAGGGAAGCGGAACCTTTGGTGTGGAATCGGTGCTTACCAGTGTGATCGGGGATGAGGACAGGCTGCTGATCATTGCCAACGGAGCTTATGGTGAGCGCATGGAAGACATCGCAAAGCATGCAAAGATTCCTTACATGATCCATCATGAAGTATACTATAAAGTACCGGATGCCGGGGAGATTGCCCGGATTCTGGATCAGAATCAGGACATCACACATGTGTCCATGGTGCACAGTGAGACAACTTCTGGAATTCTCAACGATATCGAGTCCGTATCAAAAGCAGTAAAAGAAAGAGGAAGGACCATGATCGTGGATGCCATGAGCAGCTTCGGGGGCGTGGATATCCCGGTTGGTGAATGGGGGATTGATTTTATAATCAGTAGTGCGAATAAGTGTATCCAGGGGGTACCGGGATTTTCCTTTATTATAGCGAATAAGGAAAAACTGATCGAAAGCAAAGGTAAGGCAAGAAGTCTTTCCCTGGATCTGTACGACCAGTGGAAGACCATGAACCAGGATGGAAAGTGGCGGTTTACTTCTCCGACCCATGTTGTCCTTGCATTTTCACAGGCACTTAAGGAGATGGAAAAAGAGGGCGGTATCTCTGCGAGACATCAAAGATATGCAGAGAATAACAGACTTCTGATTGAGAAAATGGCAGAGCTGGGAATCCGTCCTTATATTGATGCAGAGCACCAGGGCCCGATCATCACAACATTTTTCTATCCCGAGAACCATAAGTTTTCCTTCCAGGAAATGTATACATATATCAAAGACCGCGGATACGCGATCTACCCGGGAAAAGTGACCGAGGCAGAGACCTTCAGGATCGGGAATATCGGGGAGATTTACAGAGAAGATATCCTGAAACTGATCGAGATCCTGACAGAGTTTCTTAAGAAATACAATTAGGAGAGGAGAGATAAGACATGAAAAGAAAGATTGAAGCGGTGATTTTTGACTGGGCGGGGACAACGGTAGATTATGGATGTTTTGCCCCGGTGCAGGCGTTTATGGAGGTGTTTTTAAAGGCAGGGATCGAGCCGACCATGGCAGAGGTCAGAGAACCGATGGGAATGCTCAAAAGAGAGCATATCAAGACGATGCTTGGCATGAAAAGGATTGAGGATCTCTGGGTGGAAAAGTATGGAAGGAAGCCGGGAGAAGAGGATGTTGACAGACTTTATGACTCCTTTGAGGAAAGCCTGATGGGGATACTGGACCGTTTTGCACAGCCCAAGCCTTATGTTGTGGAAACAGTGGCAAAACTGCGTGAAATGGGGATTAAAATCGGTTCCACAACGGGATATACAGATGAGATGATGTCCATCGTCGTTCCCAGGGCAAAAGAAGCCGGATATGAGCCGGATGCATGGTTTTCACCGAATTCCGTGGGGAATGCAGGACGTCCGTATCCCTATATGATCTTTAAAAATATGGAAGCTCTGGGGATCCACTCGGTTGAGAATGTGGTGAAAGCAGGGGATACTGTTTCCGATATCAAAGAGGGGAAAAATGCAGGCGTATTTACAGTCGGTGTGATCGAAGGAAGCTCTGAAATGGGACTGAGCCAGGAGGAATTTGAAGGGCTGTCCCCGGAGGAAAAGGAGCAGTGTGTTAAGAGAGTCACGGAAAGATTTCAGGAAGCAGGGGCCGACGCGGTGATTCAAAATATGAGTGAATTATTGTCTGTATTGGATTGACAAAAAAAGCGCAGGATGCGATGATTAGAATAAATAATAAGTAGATCAAAAGAGGAGGGGGACTTATGAATTTTATTCAGCGTCAGCATTCTGCTGTAAAGTTTTTAATTTATCTGGCCTTGATCTTTGTGGGCGGGTTCATGCTTTCTGTTATTCTGGGACTGATCTTCAGCCAGGGAGATGAGGTGGACGACTGGGTATTTTCAGTGTCATATCTGATCGCAATCGCCGCGACTGCGGTATTGGCGGTGACGACAGAGCATAATGGGCTGTTTGCCCTGAAAGAGCGGGCATTGGCGATGCGTAAGGACATCGGCATTGTTCAGTCAAGAACTGAAAATACGCTGTTTCAGTTAGAGAATCTGCTGATGACCCATATGGGACATGAAAAGGAGATGTATATCCAGAAGGATCTCTTTAATGAAAAATGGAAAGAGGGCAAAGGAAAGAAAAAGAAAATCAGAACGATGTCCGAGGTAAAGAACAGCATAAACGCGTACCCTAATCTGCATTCAGATGAAGATGTCATGCGCCTGTTCAATGAGATCGTACAGTGCCAGAATGAGCTGATGATGCAGAAGACCTCGTACAACAGTGTGGCTTCCCAGTATAATGCAGGGACACAGAAGGCACTGGCAAAGATGATGAAGAAAGCCTGGCATCTGGAAAAGCTTGAGTATTACGATGAGTCGCCGGATGTTCTGGTGGAAGAAGAGGAATAAGTAAATATGGTAGTGAAAAGCCGGTATGATAAGAGATTGTCATGCCGGCTTTTTTTAGGTAGAGACATCCGGATGTTATATGATATCTGTTTTAGACTGCGTGTCCTAACGGAGCAGTTTATATGGAAAAGTATATGGAAAAATTATATGAAGAAATAAAAAAGTTGACAGAATAAAATTTTTATAGTAGAATGTCGCTTGTAACAATTTTGTAATATCTGTAATATTTACGAAAAGATAAGCATATATTTTATTACAAGCTTATTACAAACACGTAAAGATATTGCAACAAATCAGGAGGGTAAGTATATGTTACAAGGGAAAAAATTTATATCAGTATTAACCGCAGTCACTGTATGTACAGTGTTTACTGCAGGATTTACAACACAGGCGGCATCATCCATGCCGGAAGCATACACAATCAGCTTTGTTGATAAAGGGGAGAGCGCAGAACTGATTGAGAAGATCCCGGCTATGGAACTTTTGAAAGCACAACAGGCTGCGAAAGGCGCGAAAGCCGAGTATGACGCGGAGCAGCTCAGGATAAAGAAGGAACAGGAAAGAATCGCCGAAGAACAGAGAAAAGCGGCGGAAGAAGCACAGAGAGCCGCAGAAGAAGCAAAACGTGCGGCAGAGGAAGAGGCTGCACGGGCAGCAGAAGAGGCCCAGGCGGCAGAGGCATTGAGCCAGGCTGCACCGGGTGAGCAGGAACTTTTAGCCTCTATCATCTTCTGTGAGGCAGGAAATCAGCCTTACGAGGGGCAGGTAGCGGTCGGTGCGGTCATCATGAACCGTGTCAGAAGCGGTGTGTATCCGAACAGTATTTCCGAGGTCATCTACCAGTCAGGACAGTTCGGACCTGCAATGACAGGATGGCTGGACAGCGTACTTGCAAGCGGCGGCTACACAGATACAGCCATGCAGGCGGCAGCGGATGCCCTTGCCGGAGCCAATCCGGTCGGCGACTGCCTCTACTTCGGTAATGGAGACTGGGGAATCCAGATCGGGGACCATTTCTTCCATTAATGATAAAAATTGAATATTGTTCATAGAAAAAATAGAATCCGTGGAATCCTGTTATGACAACAGTGGTTCCACGGATTTTATTTTCTCTAATTTATTGTGCAGTGTTTATTGTGTAATGAGGCAGAATACCTTGTCCGGTAATACGGTTAGATTTTCAGGTCCAGTTTGGAAAAGGCATCGGCAAATGCGTTATTGATCGGTTCTTTCACTTCTTTTGCCTGCTTTTTCAGGTAGTTGTTCACATCCTTTTTATTGGCGCCCTTTCCTTCCTTACTGCGGCGTTCCTGGAATGCGCTGAGCTTTTCTTTGTGTCCGCAGGAGCAGATGAAACGCTGGCCGTCGCCTTTGCCTACCAGCTCCATCTTCTTATGGCAGACCGGACAGCGTGCGTTGGTGCGGCGGGAAATGGTTTCCCTGTATCCACATTCACGGTCCTGGCAGACCAGCATTTTGCCGTGTTTGCCGTTAACTTCCAGCATGTATTTTCCACATTGAGGACACTTGGTCCGGGTCAGGTTGTCGTGGCGGAACTGTCCCTGTGCAGAGCGGATCTCCTGGATAAGCGATTTGGTGTACTTCTCGATCTCAGCCATAAAATGCTGGTCGGATTCCTTCCCTTTGGCAATGGCCTGGAGACGCAGTTCCCAGTCTGCGGTCAGCTCAGGGCTCTTCAAGTCCTGAGGGACAAGTCCGAGAAGCTGCTTTCCCTTTGAGGTAATGTGGATCTCATTTCCCTTCTTTTCCATGAGAAAGCTGTTGAATAATTTCTCGATGATATCGGCGCGGGTGGCAACAGTTCCAAGCCCGCCGGTCTCACCGAGTGTGCGGATCAGGGTTTTATCCTTATGCTCCATATATTTAACCGGATTTTCCATGGCGGCGATCAGGGTGCCCTCCGTAAAGTATGCAGGTGGTTTTGTCCTGCCTTCGGTGATTGTAAGACTGGATACCGCAAGTGTCTCTCCTTTTGCCACTTCCGGGAGATTCTGCCTGATCAGGGCATCCTCTGTATCCTCCGTATCCAGGTCTTCATAATTGGCTTCATAGACTTCCCGCCAGCCGGACTGCCTGATGATGTTTCCTTTAGCAGAAAACAGCTCAGAACCAAGACGGCCTTTGAGGAAAGTTTCCTCGTATTCACATGCGGGCGACAGGACGGCAAGAAAGCGTCTTACAACCATATCGTAGATCTTGCGTTCTTCATTTGTCATATGGTCCAGCTGAACGAACTGCTCTGTCGGGATGATTGCGTGATGATCGGAAACTTTTGCGTTGTCCACGAAAGATTTCCCTGCCTTAATCGTCTGCATCGAGAGCCTTCCGGCTATCCTGCTGTATGGTCCCACGGCACAGGCCTTCAAACGTTCCTTCAAGGTCCCCACCATATCAGTTGTCAGATAGCGGGAATCTGTGCGGGGATAGGTCAGCACCTTGTGGTTCTCGTACAGGCGCTGCATGATATTCAGGGTCTCCTTCGCAGAAAATCCGAACCGCTGGTTGGCTTCTCTCTGCAGAGTGGTCAGATCGTAAAGTGCAGGAGAGAAGGACTTCTTTTGTTTCTTTGTAACTTCTATAATTTCCAGTGATCCTTTGCACTGATCGTACAGCTTCTTTATTCTGTCATGGTCAAAAGTACGGCCGGAGCCGGAAGAAGAATCAGTCCAGGTAAATGTGATCCCTTTTGCAACTGCCTTCATGCCGTAAAATGTTTTTGGCTTAAAGTTTCGGATCTCG
The DNA here is from genome assembly GCA_902489075.1 of uncultured Faecalicatena sp. GTDB lineage: Bacteria > Bacillota > Clostridia > Lachnospirales > Lachnospiraceae > Faecalicatena_A. Next base: position 12,749 of record CABTYO010000005.1, read on the forward strand.
TCTTCCCGGGCAGCGATCATGGCAAGGGTGGGAGTCTGAACTCTTCCGCAGGACAGCTGTGCATTATACTTACAGGTCAGTGCCCGCGTGGCGTTAATGCCCACGACCCAGTCAGACTGTGCACGGGCCACGGCGGCTTTGTACAGATTGTAATAGTCCTTCCCTGGCTTAAGATTGGCGAAGCCTTCACGGATGGCCTTGTCTGTAACTGAGGAAATCCACAGACGCTTTAGCGGCTTTTTATTCCCTGCCTTGTCCAGGATCCAGCGGGCGACCAGTTCTCCTTCGCGCCCGGCGTCAGTAGCAATGATAATGTCGGAGACATCCTTTCTGTAGATCAGTTCCTTGATGGCATTGTACTGCTTTCCGGTCTGTTTGATGACCACCAGCTTCCAGTCTTTGGGCAGCATGGGAAGTGTCTCCATGTTCCATGTCTTATACTGTTCACCGTATTGTTCCGGGTCCGCGAGCGTGACAAGATGCCCCAGCGCCCAGGTGACGATGTAGTCTGTTCCTTCTATATAAGAGGTGTTCTTTTTCGTGCAGTGCAGGACCCGTGCGATGTCCCTTGCAACGGATGGTTTTTCTGCGATTACAAGATGCTTCATTCAAATACTCCTTTTTTAAATATTATGGAACCCTTTTCCGATGATCTCACTCGTATTAGAGATCAAAATAAATGCTTCCGGTTGATTTTCTTTAATAAAGTTACGCAGCTTAATTGCCTGCGGACGGTTCAGCGCCGTGAAAACGATATATTTGTCTTTTCCTGAAAATGCCCCCTGCGCCTGACATACGGTGGCACTGCGGTTCAGGGTGTGGACGATGAAATCACAGACCGGTTCCGGTTCATCGCATACAACATTGAAATACTTGGACAGGTTAAAGCTTTCAATAAAAGTATCGATCATAAACGAACGGATCGCCAGACCAAGGAAGGAATAAAGTCCGGTCTCGATATCGAACATAAAGCAGCCGGCAACCGTAATCAAAACATCGGTGACAAGCAGTGCGCGTCCGATATCAAAGCTGGAATACTTTTTCAGGATCATGGCAATGATATCCGTGCCGCCGCTGGAGGAACCGATATTGAACAGGACCGCGGAGCCGAGAGACGGCAGGGCGATCGCAAAACAAAGCTCCAGCATGGGCTGATCCGTCAGCGGGTGTGACATGGGCCAGACGCGCTCCATGACAGACAACGCAACAGACAGCAGAATGCTGCAGTATGCGGTCTTGGCGGCGAATTTTTTCCCCAACACAATAAAACCAATGACTAACAAAATCATATTCATGACAAATGTAAAGTCACTGGCAGACATAAATCCCGATTTGGCAATCAGGACAGCGAGGCCTGTGATACCTCCGAATGTAAAATTATTTGTAAACTTGAAAAAATAGGTGCCGACAGCCATGATGAGTGTACTGCCTGTTAGCAGGAGAAAATGCTTTAACTTACTTTTCATCTCTGTATTCCCCAATCTTAAAAAATAAACAGCCTTCTTTGACATAACGAATTGTAACGCGGGGAATATCAAAAGTCAACGCATTAAGAAAAGATAATTGGAAATACTAAATTCCCATAAGGAGGTACAAAACCTATGTATCAATATTTACCGATTCGAGATGTATACGCAAGAGAAATCATTGATTCCAGAGGGAATCCTACAATAGAAGTGGAAGTTCTGGTAGGCGAGGACACTGTAGGCCGCGCGGCGGTGCCGTCAGGGGCATCTACGGGAAAGTTTGAAGCCGTGGAACTGCGCGACAATGAGGAACGCTATGGCGGCAAAGGAGTCGAACGTGCGGCAGAACATGTGAATGACCAGATCGCGCGGGCTGTGATCGGGATGAATGTCTTTGACCAGGCAGCTCTGGACCAGATGCTCATCAAGACAGATGGAAGCAGGAATAAGAAGAATCTCGGGGCAAATGCTCTTCTCGGAGTCTCTATGGCAGCGGCAAAAGCGGCGGCCGGCGCACTCAAGGTTCCGCTGTACCGTTATCTGGGTGGAGTCAATGCACATGAGCTGCCTACACCGATGATGAATATCTTAAACGGTGGAGCCCATGCAGATAATACGCTGGATATCCAGGAATTCATGATTATGCCAGTCGGGGCATGCTGTTTTAAGGAAGGTCTGCGCATGTGTGCGGAGATCTATCAGACATTGAAAAAACTGCTGAAAGAAAACGGACTGAACACGGCAGTCGGCGATGAGGGCGGATTTGCACCGGACCTGCCGGACGCCAGAGAAGCATTAAAGTTTATCCGGGACGCAGTAGAACAGTCAGGCTACAGGATGGGAACGGATATTGCGATTGCTTTAGATATCGCTGCATCCGAATTATATAATAAAGATTACAAAAAATATGAGTTCCCCGGGGAAAGCAGGATGCAGGGACAGAAGATCATGCGGTCCGCAGAGGAACTGATTGAATATTATGAAGATCTGTCACTGGAATTTCCAATCTATTCGATCGAAGACCCGTTGGACGAGGAAGACTGGGACGGCTGGGAACTCCTGACAACAAGACTGGGGAATGAGATCCAGCTGGTGGGAGATGATCTGTTTGTCACTAATGTAGAGCGGCTGAAGAAAGGAATCGATCAGAACGTTGCGAATGCAATTCTGGTGAAGGTGAACCAGATCGGAACACTGACCGAGGCCATCGAGGCGATCCAGATGGCGCAGAAAGCCGGATACAATGCGATTATCTCACACCGCTCAGGAGAGACAGAGGATACGACCATCGCGGATATCGCAGTGGCATTCAATACCGGGCAGATCAAGACAGGGGCACCATGCCGGACAGAACGCGTGGCAAAGTATAATCAGCTGCTGAGGATAGAAGAAGAACTGGGGAAGTAAAAAAACAGTGACGGGCGGACGCCAAGTAAAAGGGACGCTGGGATTCTGAAAGCCTCCTATGCCGTTTCAAAATCCAATCGCTTAACGAAGATGTAGTAATGGTCCAGAAGGCACCCAGAAGGGCAGATCCGGGATGCGACGAAAAAATTGATATTTTTTCGTCTTAGCCCGGGGTGAAAATTGATTTTGGAGAATCAATTTTCATCCCTTCTGTGTGCCTCCCGGACCATAACTGCATCTAATCGTCCGCTTTAAGGACTTTTGAAACGGCATAGGAGGCTTTCAGAATCCCGGCGTCCCTCTTACTTGGCTGGCACATCCGGTCAGGAGGAAGGATTCATTACCAGAGGAAAACTTAGAGACAAAATAGATAGCTACTTTGAATCACTTTAAAATATACATAAAATATTAATTAAAATATTGATTAAAATATAGGGGCGGTGTATAATAAACGAAAAGGAGTGATAACATGAGTTTAAATTTATTAGAGCTAACAGAAAATCTTGTTCCAATTTCTGATTTCAGCCAGGGAAAAGCAGGAAAGATTTTTAGTGACGTGGCAGAGAATAATCGGGAATATATTGTATTGAAGAATAACCAGCCAACAGCTGTTGTTATATCTATGGAAGAGTATAAGGATTTGCAGAGCAAGATTGCTAAATTTGAAAGATTATTAGAAATATCAGAGAATATAAAATTATTAAGACTGGCAGAGAATCGGAGAAACAGCAGCTTTATAGATTTTGAGACACTCGTAGAAGAAGAAGGATTTTCTATGGAAGAATTAGAAGAATTATCAGAAAGCGTAGAGTTTGAATAATGGCTTGGAAAATAAGGATTACGGAAGAGGCACAACGGGATTATAAAAGATTAGATGGGAGTTTGAAAAAGCAGGTACTGGCAGGTGTCTTGAAAGTATCCAAGGCTCCTCTGCCAAGTCCGCATGGATATGGTAAACCTTTGGGAAATAAAGGGGGCAATAATCTGACTGGCTTTTTTAAAATAAAATATCGTGGGATTGGAATCCGGGTCGTATATACTTTAGCTCTTGAAGAGACGGCTATGAATATTGTTGTGATATCGGAACGAGATGATAATGGGTGTTATGATCTGGCAGCAAGGCTCTATGATAAATATGGCGACAATCTTTTTAAGGACATTTTCCAATCGTTAGACCGGATTATGATATAGAAATACTTGGAAAAGTTGTTGCAAATCCCCCGCAACTGTGGTAAGATAATCGTGGTTTATCCGCAGGAGGTGTAGATTAATGGATATTTTGAAGATTGTTTTAACGATTATATTTGTTATAGATTGTATTGCTTTGTCAGCGATTATCCTTCTCCAGGAAGGGAAGTCTGCAGGACTGGGAACGATCAGCGGAGCTGCTGATTCATATTGGGGACAGAATAAGGGACGCTCTATGGAAGGTGCTCTTGTGAAGTCAACAAAGTTCCTTGCTATTTTATTTATGGTTTTGGCACTGGTGTTGAACCTGGGTGTATTTAACTAAGAAGATAAGATGACGAACACTCTATACGGATATAGAGTGTTTTTTCTTTATAAGGGGAAATGCAGAGCAGCCGGATCAGACAGATGTTCCCGGCAGACACTTATGCGGATTACGAATATCCTGTATTACTCAGGAGAGAATAATAAGAGTTAACGCTCGGACTGTGTCGTTACTGTGCACGTCCGCAGGGAGTGAACAATAACTAATAAGAAGAATTACATTACTGTATACATTGAAAAGAGAGAAACAGTAACAGGAAAGAAGGTGAGTATATGGACCAGACATTTGAGAAGAGAAAAAAGGTAATTTATGATTTTATCTGTGATGATTTATATGTACCAATGAAGATTAAGGAGATCGCGGTCGTGCTTCAGATTCCGAAGGAGCAGCGCAGTGAACTGAAAGAGGTTCTGGATGCTCTGGAGGCAGAGGGGAAGATCTATGTTTCCAAGAAGGGGAAGTACACGAAGGGGCAGGCAAAGCGTCTGACCGGAACTTTCCAGGCGAATGCGAGAGGGTTTGGTTTCGTCATTCAGGAAGGGGAAGAAGAGGATGTCTTCATCTCCGAGGAGAACATGAACGGTGCGTTTCAGGGGGATCAGGTTGAGTTTGTGATCACAAAGGCGCCGGATGGGAAGAGAAGAGAGGGCAAGATTGTCCAGATCCTTTCCCATGGGACGACAAAGATCGTCGGACTATATGAAAAGTGTAAAAGTTTTGGGTTTGTGCGTCCGGATAATCAGCGTGTCCTGAAGGATATTTATATTCCAGAGGGAAAGGAAAAGGGTGCCATGACCGGGCATAAGGTGGTTGTGGAGCTTATGTCCTATGGCGGGCAGGATATGAAGCCGGAGGGAAAGGTTATTGAGATCATCGGGCATGTGAATGATCCGGGAACGGATATCATGTCAATTGTGAAGGGCTATGATCTTCCTGTAGAGTTCCCGGAGCGTGTGATGAACCAGGCGGAGCGTGTCGGCAAAGAGGTGACCGAGGCGGACATGGCAGGCAGGATGGACCTCAGGGACTGGCAGATGGTGACCATTGACGGGGAGGATGCCAAGGATCTGGATGATGCGGTATCTCTGACAAAAGAAGGAGAAAATTATAAACTGGGTGTCCACATCGCAGATGTGACAAATTATGTGCAGGAAAAAAGTGCACTGGACCGGGAGGCTTTGAAGAGAGGAACCAGCGTGTATCTGGCTGACCGTGTGATTCCGATGCTGCCCCATAAGCTTTCAAATGGGATCTGTTCCCTGAATGCAGGGGAGAACCGCCTGGCTCTGAGCTGTATCATGACCATCAATCCGAAGGGAGAAGTGATCGACCATGTGATTGCGGAGACTGTGATTAAAGTGGACGAGCGCATGAGTTACACAAGCGTGGCGAAGATACTGAAAGAGCAGGAAGAACTGACAGAGCCCCCGGCTTTACAGCCGGAGAGTGAGAAGTACAAAGAGCTTGTTCCCATGTTCCTCTTAATGGCAGAGCTTTCCTCTATTTTAAGGGAGAAGCGCAGAAAACGCGGCTCCATCGACTTTGATTTTCCGGAGACAAAGATGATACTGGATGAAAACGGAAAGCCTGTCGATATCAAGCCATACGAGAGAAATACAGCTACGAAGATCATCGAGGATTTCATGCTGATGGCGAATGAGACAGTGGCTGAGGAGTATTTCTGGAGAGAGCTGCCGTTCCTTTACCGTACCCATGAGCAGCCGGATGAGGAGAAGATTAAAAAGCTGAGTACATTTATCAATAATTTCGGCTATCATATCCATGTGGGAAACAGCGAGGTGAAGCCGAAGGAAGTACAGAAGCTGCTTGGTAAAGTGGAGGGGACACCGCAGGAGGCACTAATCAGCCGCCTGGCGCTGCGCTCCATGAAGCAGGCAAAGTATACGCCGGAGAATACCGGGCATTTTGGGCTGGCTGCCCAGTATTATACACATTTTACGTCTCCGATCCGCCGGTATCCGGATCTGCAGATTCACCGGATTATCAAAGAGAATCTCAGGGGAAGGATGAATGAAGACCGGATCGATCATTATGAGAAGATTCTGCCGCAGGTAGCAATCCAGGCAAGCGAGACGGAGAGAAGGGCTGATGAGGCAGAGCGTGAGACGATCAAGCTGAAGAAAGTGGAGTACATGCAGGCGCGGATCGGTGAGTCGTTCGAGGGTGTGATCTCCGGGCTGACCAAGTGGGGCGCCTATGTGGAGCTGGAGAATACGATCGAGGGTCTTGTGCATGTCATGAACATGAGGGATGACCACTATGATTACCAGGAAGACCAGTATGAGCTCATCGGAGAGCACACGCGCAGAGTATATAAGTTAGGACAGCGTGTGAAGGTCCGGGTTCTGGATGTAGACAGGCTTTCAAGGACCATTGACTTTGAGTTCTGTCAGGAAGAAGAGCAGGAGTAACTTTTGTAAAAGATTTGTTTGAGCGAGGAAAATGCGATGGCTAAGACAGAAGGCAAGCTGATTGCCAACAACAAAAAAGCATACCATGATTATTTTATTCTGGAAAAATATGAGACAGGAATCGTTCTGCATGGGACGGAGGTAAAATCCCTGCGGATGGGGCAGTGCAGCATCAAGGAGGCGTTTATCCGCATTGAGAACGGGGAAATGTTCATCTACGGGATGCATATCAGTCCCTATGAAAAAGGAAATATTTTCAACAAGGACCCGCTGCGGGTGAGAAAGCTCCTTCTCCACAAGAATGAGATCAATAAGCTGTTCGGCAAGATGAAGGAAAAAGGAAATACACTTGTTCCTCTTCGTGTATATTTCAGCGGCAGTCTGGTGAAGGTTGAGATCGGGCTGGCAAAAGGTAAGAAATTGTACGATAAGCGGGACGATATCGCAAAGAAAGATCAGAAGCGCGAGGCTCAGCGGGAATTCAAAGTAAGAAATCTGGGATAAGAAGCACATAATAGTCTAATATTTCGGCAGGATGACTCTTGATTTGCGGTACCGGGTTGATCCTGCACAATAAAGAACCGACAAAAATCTGACCATTCGTCACTTTTGGTAATAGATTTCCTGTGTGATTTTTGGTATACTCTATTCAGCAGCTTTACTGCTGCCCGCCCGCAGAGTGGGATCGGGATTAAGGGATGCCCTATAGGATATCCAGATAATGTATTGCTGGAGAACAGGCAGTATATTATCTAAAAACAGGAGGTTTTCACGCATGAGGAATTCGGTTCGGATTTTTGAAAGAGATATACAGCGGCTTTTTCATAATAAGGTCGCTATGATCGTGATGGCAGGCGTTTGTGTCCTGCCTTCTTTGTATGCCTGGTTTAATATTGCAGCCAATATGGACCCTTACAGTAATACCCAGGGAATCAGGGTTGCCATTGCCAATAATGACGAAGGTTCGCAAAATGAGATGATTTCCCTGGATGCAGGTGAAAGTATCGTAGAGAATCTAAAGGAAAATGACCAGCTTGGCTGGACCTTTGTGAATGAAGAGAAAGCTGTGGAGGGGGTCCGTTCCGGGAAGTATTATGCAGCCATTGTGATCCCGGAAGATTTCAGCACTTCTCTGCTTAGTATTATTTCCGGCGAGCCGAAGGAAGCGAAGCTTTCCTACTATATTAATGAAAAGAAGAATGCGATTGCACCGAAGATTACGGATACCGGGGCAGGTACCGTTCAACAGGAGATCAACGATACGTTTTCATCCGTTGCAGCAGAGACGATTTCAAAGCTGATCCAGTCCTCCGTGACAAAAGTTTCCGGCAATATGAGCAGTATGAATACGGATGTGATGTCCATGCTGTCTGATATTCAGAAGAATCTGGATCAGTACCAGAAGGTGCTTACTAATTTTCAGAATACCGTGGGGAACAGCTCTGCTTTAATCGAGGATTCACTTGCCACACTGGATCGTGTAAAGTCTGCGGCTGTCTCAGGTTCAGCTGCATTTGACGACACCAATGCGCTCCTGGAGAGCGGACGGGGTACGATCGGGCAGTTCTCATCTGAGTTTTCACAGAGTCTGTCCGATGGGGAGAACCATCTGAACGATATCTATGGTTCTGCATCTGATAAACTCAGCAGTCTGAAGACGCAGGCTGAGACGGTGAATGGTGTAATCGGAAACGGGATTGATTCCGTGCAGAGCCTTGCAAAGCTGAACAGTAAAATGCTGGAAGACCTGCAGGAATTGAGCGGGAATCTCCAGAGTAAGCTGCCGGATGGTGTTCTCGAAGGGCTGACCGGTCAGATAGACCAGGTAATTGCAGATCTGGAAGCAAAGAACGGGGAATATCAGGAGATCCTTTCCTCTTTGAACGATGGAAATGTAAATGCAGAGAATGCCCTGAAGACCGCAGAGGATACAAAAGCCCAGTTAGAAACGCTTATATCCCAGAGCCGTGAGTCGCTGAAGGGATACCGGGGGACGTTCGACCAGACTCTGCTGCCTCAGCTGAGTCAGTCCCTGGATACATTTTCATCTTTAAGCGGCAGCCTGTCTGCAACCATGTCAGGAGTCTCTTCTTCTGCAGATCAGATGAAGGAGATTCTGGAGCAGTTGAAGGAAAGCATCACGGACAGTGCGGATACGCTTGGACAGACAGGGAAAGCAGTAGATGCCTTAGGGGAACGGCTGAATCAGGTTACAACAGATCTGAATGCACTTCAGAGTTCCGAGTCTTATAAGAAATTTCTCTCTCTGGAAGGGCTGGATGCCGATTCCATTGCGGACTTCATGGCTTCCCCGGTCACGATCCAGAGCGAGACACTGTACAGTGTGGAAAATTACGGATCATCCATGACTCCGTTCTATACCAATCTGGCTCTCTGGGTCGGCGGAATCGTCCTGATCTCGATTCTGAAGCTGGAGGTAGATAAAGATGAGAAGGTACATAAGTTTTCGACAGTAAGCGCCTATTTCGGACGCTGGATGCTTTTTATGGTATTAGGGCTGATTCAGGGACTGATCGTATGTCTCGGGGATCTGTGGCTCTTAAAAGTGCAGTGCCTTCACCCCGTGGCATTTGTCCTGGCGGGAATGTTCTGTTCCTTCATTTATGTGAACCTGATCTATGCACTGGCGATCACATTCAAGCATATCGGAAAGGCTCTCTGCGTAGTGCTTGTCATTCTGCAGATTCCGGGATCCGCCGGGACCTATCCGATCGAGATGACGCCTGTATTTTTCCAGAAGCTTCATCCGCTGCTTCCATTTACTTATGGGATCAATGCCATGAGAGAGGCAATCGCCGGAATGTATCGGTATGAGTATGCGAAAAATCTGCTCTGCCTGGCAGTGTATCTTCCGCTGGCTCTACTGATCGGACTGGGGCTGCGTGTCCTGCTTTTAAACTTGAATTATCTGTTTGATAAGAAGCTTTCCGAGACAGATCTGATGCTGGCTGAGACCCACGCTGAGAAGCGGGAGAGCACACAGCTGAAACTTGTTGTGAAAACTCTGATGGGGGAGAAGACACTTAGGGAAGAACTGGTTGCAAAGGCGGCAGAATTCGAGGCCGGATATCAGAAGCAGATTAGGATTGGTTTCGCGGCAATGCTCATCCTTCCGCTTATTTTCCTTGTGCTGATGTTCAGTATTGAGTCAAAAATCGTATTTCTGGTGCTCTGGATCGTCTCGCTGATCGTGATTGCGGTATATCTGATCTGCCTGGAGTATATCCATGAACGGCTGAAACGTGAGATTGAGATCGGGGAGCTGACACAGGAAGAGTTACTGAATGCCATGAAGGGGAGGGATGACGAATGAAAAATATACTGACTATTTTTAAGCGGGATGTGCTGAGATTTCATAAAAATGTCATCGCATGGATCGTGGTTCTGGGCATCACGGTAGTTCCGGCCCTCTATGCATGGTTTAACATTGCCGCCAGCTGGGATCCTTATGGAAACACGAAGGATTTGAAGGTTGCCGTGGCTAGCGTCGACAAAGGCTACGAAGGGGAGCTTGTTCCGGTTACCCTGAATCTTGGGAATAATGTGCTCTCGGCACTGCGGGAGAATAATCAGCTGGACTGGACATTTACGAATAAGCAGAAAGCCCTGGACGGTGTGAAATCAGGGAAGTATTATGCGGCCATTGTGATTCCGGAAGATTTCAGCAAAAATATGATGAGCCTTTTTTCGGAAAATGTGACAAACCCGGAGATTATCTATTATTCCAATGCCAAAGAGAATGCGATTGCGCCCAAAGTAACGGATAAAGGGGCCAGCGCGATCCAGACGCAGGTAAAAGAAGTGTTTATCGAAACGATTTCGGATACAGCGCTGTCTGCCATGGAGGCGGTTGCGGATACGGCAGATGTAAAAGGGGCGGCATCCATTGCCGCGACACTGATTACAAATCTGGAAAAGACTTCATCGGAGCTGACGGCAGCTTCCGGGACAATCCATGCTTTCGCATCACTGACCGAATCCGCCCAGAAGATGCTGGAGACGACCTCCGCATTTTTGAAGCAGTCAGAAGAACATTCTGACAATAACCTGGCGGCGCTTGGGAAAACAGAAACTGCATTTTCGGATATGCAGGGAGCAATTTCAGGTGCAACAGACGGGATCAACCAGGCTCTCGCAGAAAGTGGAAGCTACTATGAACAGGTAGCGCAGACGGTAGAGGATGCACTGTCATCCCTGTCCACAGATACCTCAGGGGCAGCCGATCTGCTGGATAATATGGCTGGAAAAGTGGGGACCATGGCTGACGCCTATCAGGCACTCAATGATGCCCTGTCTCCGGTACTGACCCAGATCGGGGAGGAATATCCCGATGCAGCGCCAGTGACTGGAAAGATTCTGGGAAAACTGAACGAGTCCATCGAGGTTCAGAATACTTTGAAGGACCGTCTGAGCAAAGCGGCCGAATCTGTCCGGAATCACGAGGCCGGTTCTTCAGATTCTATGGAAGAACTGCACCAGCTTCTGGAACAGAATGCACAGAGCATTGCCTCGGTCAAAGCGGATTATGAGCAGAATGTGAAAAGCAGCCTGGAAGGGCTGGCTGGTTCACTGAGTAACACAAAAAGCAGCATATCCGGCCTGCTGCAGCAGATGGATCACAGTGCGGACGGCGTATATCAGCTGTCCGGGTCGGCATCTTCCGACCTGACGCAGATCAGGGATACTCTGCACAGTTCCGGGTCTCTGCTTGACCAGGCCGCGGCAAGGCTGTCCTCTACAGTGGAAAAACTGAAAGAGGCGCAGTCAAGCGGTGATTTTCAGACATTGGAAAATATCATCGGCGGAGACAAAAAGAGCATCACCACATTTCTCTCATCTCCGGTTAATCTGGAGACAGAAAAATTATATGCTGTGGAAAATTATGGGTCTTCTATGGCCCCATTCTATTCCACTCTGGCAATCTGGGTGGGAGGTATCGTTTTAGTGGCGATGCTAAAGGTGAATGTTTCCCAGGCATCCATGGAAGGTATGAAAAAGGTAAAGAATCACCAGATGTATCTGGGACGTTACATTCTGTTCCTGATCATTGGGCTTTTACAGAGCGGACTGATCTGCCTGGGGGATCTGTATTATCTGGGAATCCAGTGTGAACATCCATTTCTCTTCCTGCTTGCAGGATGGCTGACCAGTGTGGTATATGTGAATATTATCTATACCCTTACGGTCTCTTTTGGAGATATTGGCAAGGCCATCTGTGTGGTACTTCTGGTTATGCAGGTGGCTGGTTCAGGAGGAACCTTCCCGATTGAGGTAGCTCCGGCATTTTTCCAGAAGGTGTATCCGCTTTTGCCATTCACACACAGCATGGCGGCTATGCGGGAGTGCATCGGCGGCATGTATGGAATGACCTATTGGCGGGAACTGGGCATGCTGGGCATCTTTCTGGCAGTATCGCTGTTCCTGGGGCTGGTGCTTCGGACACCGATCATCAAACTGAATGAAGCATTTACAGAAAAACTGGAGAGTACACATCTGATATAACGTTTGGGGATAACCCCGGTTCATCCTGTGGATAAAATGAGAAAATCATAAGTGCGTTGTGGATAAAAGGAGTTTTGTATGAATACGGTAAAAGTAAGAAATATAGAAATCGGTACGGGAATTCCGAAAATCTGTGTTCCGATCGTAGGGATTTCGGGGAAAGAAATTTTAGAAGCTGCGGAGATGATAAAAAGCCAGAATGCTGATGTCGTAGAATGGCGGGCGGACTGGTATGAGGATGTCTTTGATCTTCAAAAGACAGAAGAAACCCTGAGGCAGCTTCGGGAGGCGCTGGAAGACATTCCTCTTTTGTTTACCTTCCGTACCTCAAAAGAGGGCGGCGAAAAGGCGATTGCAGAAGCTGACTATATCAAGCTGAATCAGGCTGCAGCAGGATCAGGCTGCGTGGACCTCATCGATGTGGAACTCTTCACAGGGGATGAGGCGGTCCGCACAATTGTAGAGGCGGCACACGAATGTGGTGTGAAGGTGATTATGTCCAACCATGACTTCCAGAAGACTCCAGAGGAGAAGGAGATCGTTTCCCGGCTGTGCAGGATGCAGGCGATGGGGGCCGATATTCCGAAAATTGCGGTGATGCCGCAGTGTAAAAAAGATGTACTGACATTGCTTGCAGCTACGGAGGAAATGTCGTCTGAGTATGCTCAGTGTCCGATCATTACCATGTCCATGGCTTCGGACGGTGTGATCAGCCGCCTGTGCGGGGAAGTGTTCGGATCTGCGCTCACGTTCGGAGCGGCTGGGAAGGCATCAGCGCCGGGACAGATGGAAGTGGGAGAGTTGAAGACCATGTTGGAAATACTCCATAAAAGCCTGTAGAAACAGAATTTGTGTTGCATTTCGTGTTGCATACCGTGCTAAAATGCAGCACGAACAGCTTTTTTACAAATTCAAAGGGTAACATAAAAACCTCACAAAGCCTTTAAAAAAGGGGAACTGGCGATGATTCGCTGTTCCCCTTAATAAATGGACCTGGCGGGAATTGAACCCGCGTCCAAAAACCTATCCCATGTACTTCTACTATCATAGTCAGTTCTTTAACATTCCCTCTGCCGTACGGGAACGGACACCCTTACGGTTTCAGTAGCTTCATGATACGCCTACAGGCTCAAAGCTTTGCCAGTATCGTTTCCCGCATAGTCGGTGCCAGATTCCCAAGGTGCGGGTGCCCCGGGGCTGACATGCAGCATTTAGGCTGCAGCTAATTCGAAATTATCGTTAGCGTTTAATTTTAAGTTTGCGATTTGACGCATCAGCCTGCGGATAGCTTCTCCATCTTCAAGATCCCTGTCGAAACCAGTACAAGCCCCTGAATGTTGTTGCATATCTATTCTATATAAAAGAGTTTGGAAAGTCAAGGTATTCAGAAAAGTTTACAAAGTTTTCAATTTTATATAAATTTTACTATTATATACTGGTTTCTTTACGAGATTTCTGTGATAATATACTTTATAGGAGAAGGGAGTCAAAAGCGGATATTCGGAATCTGCTTCGCTGCTTCTCCTTGATGATGCTAAATATAAGAGAAAAGAGGTCGTTAACTATGCCAACTACGTATGCACATTACAGATTCGGAAAAGATGTGATCAGTGCGCTTCCAAGACCGCTTGAGACGTCGATTGAGAATAACAGGGCTCTGTTTGATATAGGACTGCACGGTCCGGATATTTTGTTTTATTATAAAGCTCTTTCGTCTAACCCGGTGAGTGCACAGGGGTATGCACTGCATGACAAGATGGCGGATGAGTTTTTTAAGCATGCTCAGGAAGTGATCGAGAAGTCGGAGAATCCATCGGCGGCAAGGGCGTATATGTATGGCTTTGTCTGCCATTTTGCGCTGGACAGCGAGTGTCACAAGTATATTGAGAAGATGATACAGGTGAGCGGAATCAGTCATTCCGAGATCGAGATGGAATTTGACCGATATCTCTTGACGGAGGATCAGATTAATCCGCTGACTTATCTGGGGACAAAGCATATTCATCCGGATATGGAGAATGCAAAGCTGATTGCACCGTTTTTTGAGGATTTGACTGCTGAGACGGTGAAGAAGGCTTTGAGCTCCATGATTACTTATCACAAGCTTTTAATGGCTCCCACAAAGGGAAGAAGGAAGGCTCTTTTTACTGCGATGAAGGTGGCAGGCTGCTATGAATCCAAGCATGGGATGGTGATGAGCGAGGAGCCCAACCCCGAATGTGAGAAGTACTGTCTGCTGCTAAAGAAGCTTTATGCGGGCGCAGTGCCGCTGGCTGCCGGGCTGATTATCCAGTATCAGAAGTCACTGTTCCAGAAAGTGGAACTCCCGGGACGTTTTCATGAGACGTTTGGAGCAGGAGAGAACTGGGAATCACTGCCGCTGTAAGAGGGGAAAGAGAGAACAGGCAGATTCACAAAAAGAAAAGACAGCAGCGGATAAGCTGCGCAAAGTGATTGTCAATGGAATGAGTAAAGATGAGAGGGAAATCTATGAAATTTAAATTAACAGCTTTGGAAAAGAAGTGGGTACTGTATGACGTGGGAAATTCTGCATTCACCATGCTGGTGGCGACGATTTTCCCGATTTATTTCAACCATCTGGCGGACCAGGCGGGAATCTCCTCAGTCAACTATCTGGCGTACTGGGGATATGCAACTTCGATCAGTACGCTGCTGGTTGCGATCCTGGGTCCGATCCTGGGAGCAGTTGCGGACACTAAGAATTATAAGAAGGTCATCTTTTCTATTTTCCTGGGTGTCGGTGTTATTGGATGCGTTGTCCTTGGTTTTTTATCTTCCTGGATCTGGTTCCTGGGGATTTTCGTTCTGGCGAAGACAGGATATTCCTCCAGCCTTATTTTCTATGATGCGATGCTGACGGATGTGACGGAGCCGGAGCGGATGGACACGGTTTCCTCCCAGGGATTTGCCTGGGGGTATATCGGAAGCTGCATTCCGTTCATTGCCAGTCTGGCGGTGGTATTAGGCGGAGGAAAGCTGGGACTTGGAATGCAGGCATCTATGGTGATTGCGTTCCTGATTACCGGAATCTGGTGGCTTTTGTCTGCTGTGCCGCTGCTTAGTTCATACAGGCAGAAGTATTTCGTGGAGGCGGCAGGACATGTGGTTAGGAACAGTTTTGTACGCCTGGGGCATACATTTAAAGATATCGCAAAGGAGAAGCATATTCTGATATTCCTTCTGGCCTTTTTCTTCTATATAGATGGGGTATATACTGTCATTGACATGGCGACTGCCTATGGGCAGGCGCTGGGGCTTAACAGTACCGGGCTTTTGCTGGCACTGTTACTGACGCAGATTGTGGCTTTCCCATGTGTGCTTATTTTCAGCAGACTGTCGAAGAAGATCTCTTCCACAACGATCATTACGATCTGTATTGCAGCATATCTGGGGATCGCGCTTTATGCATACGGGCTGGATACGCAGCTTGACTTCTGGATACTGGCGGTGTTGGTGGGAATGTTCCAGGGAACGATTCAGGCGTTGTCACGCTCTTATTTTGCCAAGATCATTCCGGCGCAGAAGTCAGGGGAATACTTTGGTATCTATGATATCTGCGGAAAAGGTGCCTCCATATTCGGGACGGCATTCGTATCCGTGTTAAGTCAGCTTACCGGGAATGTCAATATTGGAGTCAGTGCATTATCGGTTATGTTTCTGGCGGGGCTGCTTCTATTTAGAAAAGCTGTAAAGATGAACAGACAGGAATAAAAGATTTGACAGAATAATAAGACAGACGAGGAGATGCGCTATGGAAGATTTTGTGAAACTTGAGGACATCACAAAGATATATAAGATGGGGGAAGTGGAGATCCGCGCGGTGGATGGGATTAATTTTGCCATCCGCAAGGGCGAACTGGTAGTGATCGTAGGACCGAGCGGGGCAGGCAAGACGACCGTTTTGAATATTCTGGGCGGTATGGATACCGCGACAGGCGGGAAGATCACTGTGGATGGTGCAGATATTACCGGATTTAACGCAAGACAGCTGACAGGCTACAGAAGGAATGACATCGGATTTGTGTTCCAGTTTTATAATCTGGTGCCGAACCTGACGGCGAAGGAGAATGTAGAGCTTGCGCTTCAGATCTGCAAAGACCCTCTGGATGCAGAGGAGGTGTTGCAGGAAGTCGGGCTTGGCGATCGTCTTGACAATTTCCCTGCACAGCTCTCCGGCGGAGAACAGCAGAGAGTTTCCATAGCGCGGGCGCTTGCCAAGAATCCGAAGCTTCTGCTGTGCGATGAGCCGACAGGAGCCCTGGATTACAATACAGGTAAGTCGATTTTAAAGCTGCTCCAGGATATGTGCCGGGAGCGTGGCATGACCGTCATCATCATCACTCATAATTCAGCTCTTGCGCCGATGGCAGACAGACTGATCCGGATCAAGAACGGAAAGGTATCCCATATGGAAGTCAATGAGCATCCAGTCTCTATTGACGAGATAGAATGGTAGGGCATGCATATGAGTAAAAAGGCGCTGAGAAAAGATTTTTACATGGAAATACGCCGCAGTATGGGGCGTTTTCTTTCGATTTTTTTCATCGTTGCAATTGGAGTTGCATTTTTCTCCGGGATCCGGTCAGCGGAGCCGGATATGAGACTGTCCGGGGATGCGTATTTTGATGAAAAGAACCTGATGGATATCAAGGTGGTCAGTACTCTGGGACTGACGAAAGAGGATGTAAAAGCACTGGAAGAAGTAAAGGGCATTCAGAAGGCAGAACCGGGATATTCTGTGGATGCACTCTGTTCGGTAAATGACAGTAAAAAGGTGGTACATATCACATCTATTCTTCCTTCCATGAATGAGATTACGGTGGAAGAGGGACGTCTTCCCAAGGCGGCGGATGAGTGTCTTGTGGATGTGGATTTTATCACTTCCAGCCAGTATAAAGTAGGGGATAAGATCACATTTACCTCCGGGACAGAAGATGACATCAAAGATACCTTAAAGACAGATACCTATACGATCGTGGGAACTGCAAGCAGTCCCTGCTATATCTCTTTCCACAGAGGCAGCAGTACGATCGGCACAGGTACGGTCAGCGGATTCATCTGTGTGCCGAAAGACAGTTTTGATGTGGATGTGTATACAGAGATTTATGCATCTGTGGATGGTGCAAAAGAACTGACGGCATTCACCAGCCAGTATGATGACAGGGTGCAGGCGGTGATTGATGAGGTGGAGAAGATCCGCAAAGAACGTGAGCAGGCCAGATATCAGGAGATCGTGGATGAGGCGAACCAAAAGCTCGATGATGCAAAGCAGGAGCTTGCGGATGCGAAGAAAGAAGCTCAGGATAAGCTAAGTGATGCCAAAGCCAGACTGGATGACGGCAGGACACAGCTGGAGAATGCGAAGAATGAGATTGCGGACGGATATGCCCGGCTGGAGGATTCCAGGAACCAGCTGAATGAAAAGCAGGCGGAGGTGGATCAGGCATATGCGGACCTGAATGCGCAGATCGATACTCTGAATGGGAAGATCGAGGAACTGAACCAGGCGAAGGAGCAGTATGCGGCGTTATCTGCAAGCGGGATGACAGATCCACAGACCCTGGGGACACTCAAGGTGATGGAAGAATCGATTGCATCAGGGGAACAGCAGATTGAAGCGGCACGGACACAGATTGAGGCTGCGAAGGCACAGCTGGAGTCCGGACAACAGCAGATCAATGACGGCTGGGCCCAGGTGGAGTCAGGGCAGAGTGACCTGGATGCCGCCCAGAGTGAGATCGCATCCAAAGAGCAGGAATTAAATGATGCGCAGAAGAAATATGATGACGCGAAGGAAGAGGCGGATACGAAGATCGCAGACGGGGAGAAGAAGATCCAGGATGCGGAGTATGATATCAGTAAAATCGAACATGCCAAATGGTATATTTATGACAGAAGTACACTGACGGAGTATACAGGTTATGGTGAGAATGCGGACCGTATGAGAGCCATCGGACAGGTATTCCCGGTATTGTTTTTCCTGGTGGCCGCCCTGATCAGCCTGACGACCATGACCCGTATGGT
Source organism: uncultured Faecalicatena sp. (assembly GCA_902489075.1). Classification (GTDB taxonomy): domain Bacteria; phylum Bacillota; class Clostridia; order Lachnospirales; family Lachnospiraceae; genus Faecalicatena_A. The sequence continues at coordinate 31,135 of CABTYO010000005.1, forward strand.
GGAAGAACAGAGGACTCTGATCGGAACCCTCAAGGCACTGGGTTATGAGAGGCATTCCATTGCCGGAAAGTATCTGGGATATGCCTGTCTGGCTACGGTCAGCGGCAGCGTTGTGGGTGTATTGATCGGCGAGAAGATACTTCCGTATATCATCATTACTGCGTATGGAATCATGTATCAGCATATGCATATTGTGGAAATCCCGTATAACCTGTTTTATGGACTGGCGGCATCGATTGCAGCACTTGCATGTACCCTGCTGGCAACTATTTTCTCCTGTTTTAATGAGATGAGAGAACAGGCAGCGGAATTGATGCGCCCGCCTGCACCAAAGCAGGGAAAAAGAGTTTTCATGGAGAGGATTCCCTTTATCTGGCGCCGTCTGAACTTTATCTGGAAGGCGACAGTTCGGAATCTGGTCCGTTACAAAAAGCGGTTTTTCATGACCGTATTCGGAATTGGGGGCTGTATGGCTCTTCTGCTGGTCGGATTTGGACTCAAGGATTCGATCTTTGATATTGCAGTGTTCCAGTATAATGATATCCAGCTTTATGACGGGAATATCATTCTGGATGAGGATGCTTCGAAGGAACAGAAGCAGGAATCTTATGATAAACTTTCCGGTGACAGCCGGGTAGACAAAAACGCAGTGAACCTTCTGCAGCAGGTAGAAGTCAGCCATGGGAAGACGAAGCAGGATGTATATCTGGATGTGCCTGAGGATGTCCAAGGTTTTTACGATTTTATTGTGTTTAAGAACCGGGTGACAGGCGAAAAGTATAAACTGAATGACCAGGGTGCAATCCTTACGGAAAAGATGGCGAAAACACTGGATGTCAAGGCGGGTGATTCCATTACCATCAAGGATGATAAAAAGGGAGAGATCAAGGTCAGGATCGAGAGTATCTGCGAGAATTATATGGGGCACTATCTCTATATGACACCCGGACTGTATAAAGAACTCTTCGGCAGGGAACCGGAATATAATTCCATCTATTATAAGATGAAGGCCGGACAGGAAGACCAGCTGGAAAAGGTTGGAGAATCTGTGCTGGAGACGAAGGGAGCCTTAAGTGTCAGCTACACGAATACGCTGGAAGAGCAGCTGGATGATATGCTTGGCAGTCTGAACATTGTTCTGGTCGTTCTCGTGATATCAGCAGGAATGCTTGCCTTTGTGGTACTGTATAACCTGAACAATATCAATATCACGGAGCGGCAGAGGGAGCTTGCCACGCTGAAAGTGCTGGGCTTTTACGACAATGAGGTTTCTGCCTATGTGTACCGGGAGAACATCATTCTGACCGTGGTCGGTGCACTGTTCGGAATGCTGCTGGGCAGGATCCTGCACCAGTTTGTGATCGTGACTGTGGAGATCGATTCCGTCATGTTTGGAAGAAATATTGATTTCAGCAGTTTTGTTTACAGTTTTCTGATCACGATGGGATTCTCATTCTTCGTAAATGCCGTGATGTATTTTAAGCTTAGAAGGATCAATATGGTAGAATCCCTGAAAAGTGTGGAATAAACGGTCTTTGGAGCGCGCAATTTCACAGTTTTGCCATATTTACCTGATATGATACAAAAAAGTAAAGTAATCATGTAACAGGAGGCGGTTAGAATGGAGAAAGCCAAAATATTAGTTGTAGATGATGAAAGCAGGATGCGCAAGCTCGTGAAGGATTTCCTGACAAGAGAAGGATATATGGTACTGGAAGCCGGGGACGGCATGGAAGCGATGGACAGGTTCTATGAGGATAAGGACATCGCTCTGATGATTCTGGATGTGATGATGCCGAAGATGGACGGCTGGCAGGTGTGCCGTGAGGTGCGTGAGCACTCAAAGGTCCCGATCATTATGCTGACGGCCCGTTCCGAGGAGAGAGATGAGCTGCAGGGATTTGAGCTGGGCGTGGATGAGTATATCTCCAAGCCTTTCAGCCCGAAGATCCTGGTAGCAAGGGTCGAGGCGATCCTGAGAAGAACGCAGGGGGCAGAGACCGGGGACGTGATGGATGCAGGCGGCATCGTGATCGATAAGGCCGCCCACATCGTGAAGATCGAGGATAAGACGATCGATCTGAGTTATAAGGAGTTCGAACTTCTGTCCTATTTCGTGGAGAACCAGGGAATCGCACTGTCGAGAGAGAAGATTTTGAATAATGTCTGGAATTATGATTATTTCGGCGATGCGCGCACCATCGATACACATGTGAAGAAGCTGCGAAGCAAGCTGGGGGATAAGGGCGAATATATCAAGACCATCTGGGGGATGGGATACAAATTCGAGGTGGAAGCATGAAACATTCCATAAGACGGCAGATGGTGGTAGTCTTTGTCGGCCTGATCATTTTTATACTGGTTCTGATGTTTGCGGCCAACTCGGGATTCCTGGAGCAGTACTATATCGTCCATAAGGAGGCGGACCTGCTGGATATGTACGGTTCAATCAATAAGGCGATTGAAAGTGACAATATCGGGGATGAGGATGTACTCAACAAGCTGGTGCGCCAGATGGAAGAGTGCAATCTGTCGGCCATCGTGGTTCAACCGGATGGCAAGGGCAATGTGAATAGAGTTTTTTCCACCGTTGAGGCGAACAATCCGCTTTTTTTGAAACTGTTTGCCTATATCTTCGATAAAAATCAGGATACAGGAAAGGTTTTAAAGAGTACAGATCATTATAAGATCTATAAGACACGGGATTTTGTGAATGGTACCGAATATCTGGAAATGTGGGGGAAGATGTCCGGCAATACCCAGTTCGTGATCCGGAGCCCCCTTGAAAGTATCCGGGAAAGCGCAGACCTTGCGAATAAGTTCCTCGTTTATCTGGGCGGGATCGCCATTCTGCTCGGCGGGCTGCTTGTGTGGTTTTTCTCAAGGAAGATCACGGACCCGATCAAGGAGCTGGCAGTCCTGTCGCAGCGCATGGCAGACCTGGATTTTGATGCCAGGTACACGAGCGGCGGGGACAACGAGATCGGTGTTTTGGGCAGGAATTTCAATGTGATGTCCAGCCGGCTTGAGAAGACGGTATCCGAGTTGAAGAGTGCGAACAACCGACTGCAGAAGGACATCGAGCAGAAGGAAAAGATCGAGAATATGCGCAATGAGTTCCTGGGGAATGTTTCCCATGAGTTAAAGACTCCGATCGCCCTGATCCAGGGCTATGCCGAGGGGCTTAAGGAAGGGGTCAGCGATGATCCGGAGAGCCGTGAATTCTACTGTGATGTCATTATGGATGAGGCGGCGAAGATGAACCGGATGGTGAAGAACCTGCTGATCTTAAACCAGCTGGAGTTCGGGAATGACGATGTGGAATTTGAGAGATTCGATCTCGCAGGGCTGATACGCGGCGTGCTTGCAAGCTGTGAGATTCTGATCCAGCAGGCAGGCGCAACCGTAGACTTTATTGCGGATGAGAGTGTCTGCGTGTGGGCAGATGAATTCAAGACAGAGCAGGTGCTGCGCAACTATATTACTAACGCGGTCCACCATGTGGAGAATGAAAAGCGTATTGAGATCCGGGTGATCCCGAAAGGGAAGACCGTCCGGGTTACTGTGTTTAACAGCGGGAAGCAGATTCCGGAAGAAGATCTGGGAAAACTCTGGGACAAGTTCTATAAGGTGGACAAGGCACATACCAGAGAGTACGGAGGAAACGGGATCGGCCTTTCGATTGTGAAGGCGATCATGCAGTCCTTCCACCAGCAGTATGGGGTGAAGAACTTTGAGAATGGAGTCGAATTCTGGTTTGAATTAGAAGCCGGGACATGTGAGAATGCTCCGGAAGAGGAAGAGAAATGAGGGTGAACAGATGATAGCGATTATTGATTATGATGCAGGTAACATCAAGAGTGTGGAAAAGGCACTCCTGTCTCTGGGGCAGGAGGTTGTGATCACCGGAGACAGGGATAAGATACTGAGTGCGGATAAGGTGATTCTGCCGGGGGTCGGAGCGTTTGGAGATGCCATGGCGAATCTGAGAAAGGCAGGCCTGGAGGAGGTCATCCATGAAGTGGCGGATAAAGGAACACCGTTTTTGGGAATCTGCCTGGGACTGCAGCTTTTATTTGAACGCAGCGATGAGGCACCGGGAGTCAAAGGGCTTGGCCTTCTGAAAGGTGAGATCTTACGTATTCCGGATAAGGAAGGGTTAAAGATTCCGCATATGGGATGGAATTCCCTGCATCTTGAGAATGACGGAAGGCTGTTTCAGGGGATTCCCGAGCAGTCATATGTCTACTTTGTACATTCCTATTACTTAAAAGCTGAGGAGGAAAGTATTGTAAAGGCATCCACAGAATACAGTACCCATATTCACGCGTCGGTGGAATCGGGGAATGTATTTGCCTGCCAGTTCCACCCGGAGAAGAGCAGTGACGTAGGACTTAAGATTTTGAAGAATTTTGTGGAACTTACATAGGAGGGAATGAGATGTTTACAAAAAGAATCATCCCCTGTCTGGATGTACATGCAGGCAGAGTGGTAAAGGGAGTAAACTTTGTAGATCTGAAAGACGCGGGTGACCCGGTCGAGATTGCAAAGGCTTATGATAAAGCAGGGGCGGATGAACTGGTATTTCTGGATATCACCGCATCCTCCGATGAGAGAGAGACTGTAGTAGATATGGTGCGCAAAGTGGCACAGTGTGTATTTATTCCATTCACCGTCGGCGGAGGAATCCGGACGGTAGAAGATTTCCGGGCACTTTTAAGAGAAGGGGCAGATAAGATCTCCATTAACTCATCAGCCATCAACACACCTGAGCTGATTCATGATGCCGCTGAGAAATTCGGCAGCCAGTGCGTGGTCGTGGCGATTGATGCAAAGAGGCGTGAGGACGGGACCGGATGGAATATCTATAAGAACGGCGGCCGTGTGGATGTAGGCATCGATGCGGTAGAATGGGCGAGAAAAGTAGAAAGCCTGGGCGCAGGGGAGATCCTGCTCACGAGCATGGACTGTGACGGGACCAAGGCAGGATACGACCTGGAGCTGACCCGCGCGATTGCCGAAAATGTATCCATACCTGTGATTGCATCCGGCGGCGCAGGGACACTGGAACATTTTAAAGATGCGCTGACAGAAGGAAAGGCGGATGCTGCACTGGCGGCTTCTCTGTTCCATTATAAAGAACTGGAGATCCGGGAAGTGAAGGAATATCTCCAGAGGGAAGGCGTTTCCGTACGTTTGTAGCGGTAAAGAAGTAAGAAAGAGAAAGAAATCAGAGAGAAAGCTTATGAGAATGAACTGACAGACTGAACTCATAAGAGGAAGAATGATACAGAACAGGAGTATATGAGAAATGGCAGGAATTAATGGTGACTGGTATGAGGCACTCAAGGATGAATTTAAGAAGGATTATTACAAGCAGCTCTTCACCACTGTGAATCAGGAGTACCGTACCCGGCTGATCTTTCCACCCGCAAATGACATCTTCAATGCATTTCATCTGACGCCTCTTAAGGATGTGAAGGTGGTGATTCTGGGGCAGGATCCTTATCACAATAACGGACAGGCACATGGATTATGCTTTTCCGTGAAGAAAGGGGTGGAGGTCCCCCCTTCCCTGGTGAATATTTACCAGGAACTGCATGACGATCTGGGCTGTACGATCCCGGATCACGGCTGCCTGACGAAGTGGGCCGAGCAGGGCGTTCTGATGCTCAATACCGTATTGACGGTCCGGGCACATCAGGCCAACTCCCACAGAGGGATCGGCTGGGAGGAATTTACTGATGCGGCGATCAAGGTGCTGAACGCGCAGGACCGGCCCATCGTATTTATCTTATGGGGATCTCCGGCGCAGCGTAAGATGGCGATGCTTAATAATCCGAAGCACCTGATCTTAAAAGCGCCTCATCCAAGCCCGCTGTCAGCTTACAGAGGATTTTTCGGAAGCAGGCCTTTCAGCCAGACGAATCAGTTTCTGGAGAAGAATGGTCTTGCACCGATCGACTGGCAGATCGATTAGTACAGAGACAATCAAAGAGCATAAAAAAGAAAATAAGCCTGGGATCTTTACGATTCCAGGCTTGCTTTATGTGGTGGGAAAGGAGCTAAAAAAGGTGAGGAGATTAGCTCCTTCATTAAGTAAACCACTAAGAGAAATAAAAGTTACGCATTTTCTGCAAAATATTTTACAAAATCTATATTTTTTCGATAGGAAAATGCAAAATTTGTATTTTTTTCGACAAAAACAGAGGTTTCAGAAATTGGGAAATAAAATTTAATAAAATATTAATGATTTGTATAGGAAAATATTCCGATTCCAACAGTATGATGGTAAAATAGAGTAAAATGAAGGAGGAACACCGTGAATAAGGTTATAGAGGTAAAAAACTTGTATAAGCTGTACCGGGTGGGTGATTCCGCAGTGCGGGCCTTGAATGGCGTTGACTTTGAGATATATGAAGGCGAATTCTGTGCGATTGTCGGAACGTCTGGTTCCGGCAAATCGACACTGTTGAATATGCTTGCAGGTCTTGAGAAGCCGACCAAGGGAGAAGTGATCATCAGCGGGAAGCACATGGAGAATCTGAACGAAGACCAGCTGGTAAAGTTCCGAAGAGAGAATATCGGCTTTATTTTCCAGTCATTTAATCTGATCGGTACGATGAATGCCCTGGAGAATGTGGCGCTGCCTTTAAGTTTCAGGGGAGAGCCAAGGAGTATACGGCTCAAAAAGGCGGACAGGATGCTGGATCTGGTGAACTTGAAGAAGCATAAGAAGCATCTTCCCAATCAGATGTCCGGAGGACAGCAGCAGAGAGTCGGCGTGGCCAGGGCGCTTGTGGTAGATCCGAGGATTATTTTTGCAGATGAGCCGACCGGGAATCTGGATTCCCACACCTCGGAAGAAGTGATGCACCTGATGCAGAAGGTCGTAAGGGAACAGAAGAAGACGCTTGTGATGGTAACACATGATGACCATCTGGCTACATATGCCGACAGGATATTCCATATCATTGACGGCAAGATTGTGAAAATCGACGACAACCGTGAAAAGAGGGAGGAAAAGGAACATGAGACCATTTAAGAAGATTGCAGCAATCGCGATGAGCCTCGCACTGACAGCGGCGTTCGTACTGCCAACAGGGGTGCGGGCGGAGGAGACGGTAGCACCGATACCGGATATCCGGATCTCGATCGCAGAGGGACAGGATGCACCTGTATACCAGGCAGAAGCACAGGAACAGAACCTGACGATCAAGCTGGAGAATACGGGAAAGGCTGATGCGAAGAATGTTAAAATCACTCCGGTGCTCAATGATGCATCTGAGTGGCCGTTTGATATGGAGAAGCTGACCAATGAGGTTACGGTTGGTGATATCCCGGCAGGCGCAAGCGGAGAAGCGATATGGAAAGACCTGACTGTACGTTCAGACGTGGGGAATAATACAGTTCGTTTGTTTTTCAAAATTACCTGTGATGATGGCAGCCAGAATCAGTTTGAGACGAACAAGTATGTATTTGTTAAGACGACAGTAAAGCCGGAGGAGAAGCCGGAAGACCCTGAACCGGAGACACCCCCGGTGGAAGAGGCACCTCCTGAGGACGGCGGAATCTCGAATTCTGAGCCTGTTGCCACAGGCGGAGGCGGCGGGAGTGAATCCGGCGCCAATACAGTACCGAGAGTCATTGTGACCGGATTTAATACGGAGCCGGCAGCTGTCAATGCAGGCAGCGACTTTAAACTGATTATCCATCTGAAGAATACGTCCGGCAGGACAGCAGTCTCCAACATGCTGTTTGACCTGCAGGCACCATCTTCAGGTTCAGAGGGCGCTGCAGAGGCACCTGCATTTCTGCCGTCTTCAGGTTCCAGTTCTATTTTCCTGGACAGCATTCCGGCAGGCGGGACACAGGACATTTCCATCCAGATGAATGCCAGGGCAGACCTGGTGCAGAAGCCGTACAGCATTGCCATGAGCATGAAATATGAGGATAATAAGGCAGCCCAGTTCGAGAGTTCCTCCAGTCTGGCGATTCCGGTCAAACAGGCTGCAAGATTCGAGTTCAGTGAGCTGGAGATTGCCCCGCAGACCCTTTCCGTAGGTGAGGAAGCCAATATCACATGCAGCCTTTACAATACAGGCCGTATCAAATTATATAATGTAAAAGCTAATTTCCAGGGAGACGGGATTGAAGGTAAAGATGTGTTTGTAGGCAATATAGATCCCGGAGCTACTGGTTCTATTGATGGAATCGTGACTGCCACAAAGGAAATGATGGCGGGCGAGAAGTGTAAGATGGTTGTGACATACGAGGACGACGCAGGAAAAGTATCTACTGTCGAAAAGGAATTTACGCTGGAAGTTATGCCGGAGGCACCGCCGATGGATATGACTCAGATGACAGATGTTCCCGTTGAGAAACCATTCCCGGTCATCCCGGTTGCAATAGGCGCAGCCGTGGCAGTTGCAGCGATTATCATTTTGATCGTGGTACTGAAGAAGAGAAAGAAAAAGAAGGAGTCTGTAGAAGAGGAGGACTTGTTGGATGAGGTGGATCGATTTACTGAGGATGAGTAGCGGCAACCTCAAGCGCAGGAAGCTGAGGACCTTTCTTACCATCCTGGGAGTTGTGATCGGTACTGCATCCATTGTAGTCATGATTTCTCTGGGGCTTGGAATGCAGGAGCAGATGTACCGCGAGGTGGAGCAGTCAGGCGGCATGACGAGCCTGACCGTCACCGGAAAGCAGGATGGCGGCGGTATGTATGCGTCTTCTGTCAGCATAGGAAATGACAAGCAGCAGGAGACGAATAAATATATCACCGATGAGGTGATCAAAGAGCTTCAACAGCTGGGGCATGTCAAGCACGCCTATCCGATACTGGATGTCAGTGCAATCGTGCTCAAAGGAAAATATCAGGGTTATATCCAGCTGAGGGGAATGTCGAAGGAAGCTCTGGAAGAGCAGAAGATCGAGCTTGCAGCCGGAGGAAGGCTTCCGGATCCGAACAGTCCGAATATAGAGCTTGTATTTGGAAACGGTGTACTTACCTCTTTCAGTGAGAAGTCCACTGGAAGAGGTTACTGGGAGACCGGGCAGCTGCCTGATATTGATCTGTCCAAGGATCAGATGTTCCTGATTCTGGATCAGGATGGATATTTCCAGAGCCAGAACAAAGGTGCATCAATAGGAGCAGCGGACAGCGGATCAGGAGGGAGTAAGACTTCTAATAAACCGCCCAGGAAATATGTGGCAAAGGCCAGCGGAGTAGTAGCAGGAGAAATAGACAGTTATAATGCAAATTATTATTATGTATACTGTGATCTGGACCAGCTGCGTGCGATGCTGAAAAAGGAATTCAGAGGCCGGGTGATCCCGGGGCAGCCAAGCACGAAGTCAGGGAAGCCATATAAGGATTTTGTCTATTCCTCAGCCAATGTACAGGCGGAGAATATGGACGATGTGGATGAACTCTCAACTACAATCAGAAACATGGGGTTCCAGGTGACGACCAATGCAGAATACATGGAGAGCATGAAGAAGCAGTTTGCCATGATCCAGGCCGTGCTCGGCGGAATCGGTGCCGTGTCCCTCTTCGTAGCTGCAATCGGAATTGCCAATACAATGATGATGTCTATTTATGAACGTACAAAAGAGATCGGTGTCATTAAGGTGCTGGGATGCGGACTGAAAAATATTAAGCAGATGTTTCTGCTGGAAGCAGCTTTTATCGGATTTATCGGTGGTGTTGTGGGGAATATACTCAGTTTCATTCTGTCGTTTGCCATCAATATGCTGACGAAGAACAGCGGTGCGATGGGTGTGGAGGGGAATATCTCATATATCCCGCTATGGCTCGTACTGGCATCCATGGCGTTTGCCGTATTCGTCGGTATGGCGGCGGGGTACTTCCCTGCACTGCGTGCCATGAGACTGAGCCCTCTGGCTGCGATTCATAACGAATAGAAGAGTGTTTACGCTACGATAAGAAAAGTCCCGGAACCAGGTATCAGTAAACCATGGTTCCGGGACTTTTTCTGTCTGGAAAACCGTGTAGGAAGAGGCAGTTTTACTCTTCCTCAATGACCTGGATCTCAAGATAATCGAAATCAATCGAATCCACAAAATTATCCTGATAGAACCTGGCCTTTGCATGCTTCTTAAATTCATTGATCGTTGTATCAAGCCAGATCGGCTTGCTTAAGTCAAATTCATAACAGATGGCATCCAGCGCATTAAATATCTTATGAGTGCGGGTGTCATCCGTGTCGTCGCAGATCACTGTGTCACGCAGCATTCTGTTGTCTTTAAATTCTTTTCCCCATAAACGGAACATATAATAACCTCTTTCTGTAAATCCTGTGGATTGAATCATTAGTTTGTGTTGAAATATAGTATATCATTCAACGAAAAGGTTGTAAATGATGACCCGGCGAAAAGTTTTCCTGCCTGATTCTGGCATATCCTTTCCATCAGATGTATGTTGATGGAATAAAGGGGCAGAATAAGTGATAAAAGAATGAAACATTAGGAGAAACAGGAGGATTTAAAAATGCAGAGATATGTATGTGAACCATGCGGATATGTATACGACCCGGAGGCTGGTGACCCGGACGGAGGGATTGAACCGGGAACAGCATTTGAAGATATTCCGGATGACTGGGTCTGCCCGGTATGCGGACTTGGGAAGGATGTATTTGTACCGGAGGAATAAAAAAAGAGATTCCACAGAAAATATTCTATCATAAGAGCAGGAAACACTTATAAAAGCTGGTGAACCGTATGGATACGTGTTGCCAGCAGAGAGTGTTTCCTGCTTTTTTATGTGGAAGAAGCTTAAGAAAATCAGAAACTGTCAGCATCCCAACAGATATTTTTTACATCCAGTGATAAAATAAAATGGAATAGGGAAAAGAGAAGTGAATCACTTCTGAGTCTGATGAAAGGACGGAGATAATATGAGTAAAATTTATGATCTGGTCATTATAGGCGGCGGACCTGCTGGTCTGGCAGCAGCTGTATATGCCGGGCGGTCTGAGCGTGATACGTTACTTTTGGAAAAGAGCGGTTATGGAGGCCGGGCAAAGGATACCATAGAGATCAGGAACTACCCGGGCACGATATCAGACAGCGGACAGGGACTGATGGAGAAATTCCATGAACACGCGTCGAAATTCCCTTCTGTTGAATTCAGACATTCCACGGTTACCGGAATCAGGAAGGAGAAGGATGTGTTTATCATAGACACGAAGAGAAAGGGCGGTTTCATGGCGCAGAGTGTGATTCTGGCGCTTGGAACCCGTCCCCGTGAGCTTGGAATTCCGGGTGAAAAGGAATTCGTCGGACACGGTGTTGCCTACTGTGCGACCTGTGATGCGGAGTTCTTCAAAGGGAAGAATGTCTATGTTCTGGGAGCAGGGGATCAGGCGGTGGAGGAAGCGGATTACCTGACCAAGTTTGCACAGAAAGTGACGATCATCGTCCTGCACGAGAAGGGACATCTGGACTGCAATGAAGTTTCTGCGGAGCGTGCCTACAGGAATCCGAAGATCGATTTTGTGTGGAGTTCCACGGTTCAGGAGGTAAAAGGTTCCGATCATGTAGAGTCGCTCGTCCTGAAAAATGTAGACACCAATGAGGTAAGTGAGGTCCAGGCAGATGGTCTGTTTTTCTTCGTGGGAATGGTGCCCCAGACAGATATGGTAAAGGATCTGGTTACATGTGACAGGAACGGCTATATCCAGGTAAATACCAAGATGGAGACGAGTCTGCCGGGATTGTATGCGGTGGGCGACTGTATCCAGACGTACCTGAGACAGATCGTTACTTCTGCTGCGGATGGTGCCGTGGCGGCCACGGCTTCCGAACGGTATGTCAAGGAGCAGGAGCAGATCAATGAGATCCTGGGGCCGGATTCCGGTGCAGTGGTTTTTCTTTTTTACAATCCTTATCAGAGTGAAGAGATTGCATGTGTATCTGAACTGGAAAAGAAACTGGGCGGATACTGGAAGATATACCGGCAGGATATCAGCAGGCAGGATCTGCTGTATCGGAAACTGAACCTGAATCAGACGGTCACCGCAGCTTTTTATAAAAAGGGAAAGCTGTTGGAAATTAAGCGTGCAGAGGAGCTTTAGGGCAGAATTATTAGGAAAATAAGAACTGGAGCAGTATTGAGTAAGAAGAATTGGAGGATATAGAGTATGGGACAGCCATTAGTTTTTCCACATGGAGTTACAGTTTACAATCCAGATAAATGCTGGAACGGGTATAATATCGTGCCGCTGATCAACGACGGGGTACTGCTGTTTGACATGAACGGCAACGAGATCCGCCGATGGAACATGCAGGCCATGCCTGCGAAGATGCTTCCGGGCGGTTATGTGATGGGACTTTCCGGGTACAGGCATCCGGATTACGGGATGCAGGACGGGGTCAACCTGATTGAGATCGACTATGACGGGAATATTGTCTGGGAATTCGATCATCTGGAGGAAATCAATGATCCTGGACACGATCATCGGTTTATGGCGCGTCAGCATCATGATTATCAGAGGGAAGGCAACCCGGTAGGCTACTATGTGCCGGGTATGGATGCAGAACCCCTGAAAGGGAATACACTGATTCTGTGCCATCAGACGATCCACAATCCAGTTATTTCCGATAAAAAGCTGCTGGATGATATGATGATCGAGGTGGACTGGGAGGGCAATATTCTCTGGAAATGGTCTGCCAGCGAGCATTTTGAGGAGCTTGGATTTGATGAGGCGGCAAAAAATGTTCTCTTTCGGGATCCGAATATGCGTTCCGCGGATGGCGGTACAGGGGATTATCTGCATATCAACTGTATGAGTTATCTGGGACCGAATAAATGGTATGATCAGGGGGATGAGAGATTTAAACCGGCCAATATTATTTTTGACTGCCGTGAGGCCAATATTCTGGCGATTCTGGATAAGGATACCGGAAAGATTGTCTGGCGGATCGGACCTGATTTTAATGCCACACCAGAGCTTCGGAAACTGGGCTGGATCATCGGGCAGCATCATTTCCACATGATCCCGAAGGGGCTGCCGGGAGAAGGCAATCTGCTGGTATTCGATAATGGCGGCTGGGCAGGCTATGGAGTGCCGAATCCGTCTTCTGCGATCGGAATTAAGAATGCCCACCGGGATTACAGCCGTGTTCTGGAATTCAATCCGGTGACGCTGGAGGTAGTATGGAAGTTGACCCCGAAGGAACTGGGGCATGCGATCCCGACCGATGCAAGTAAATTCTACAGCCCATATGTCAGCAGTGCCCAGCGCCTGCCAAACGGGAATACGCTGATCGATGAAGGTTCCGATGGAAGAGTGATCGAGGTGACACCGGAACACGAGATTGTATGGGAATGGATTTCACCGTATTACAGCCATAATGAAAAGGGACCGAAAAATAATATGATCTACCGTGCGTACCGTTATCCGTACAGCTATGTCCCACAGGAACAAAAGCCTGTAGAGGTGCCAATTGAACGGATTGAGAACAGCACGTACCGCGTACCCGGGGCAGGGGCCTTTGGCGCGAAAAAAGTAATTGATGTTCCTGGAACTTTGCCGTATTATGAAGATGTGGCTTTGTGTGTTGCTACGGACGATGAAGAGGATATGACAAAGAGGGAAAAGATATTTGAAGTCGATAAAGATTTCTTCCATCCGGTTACTCATGCAGACTGGGATAAAGAGGTGCTGAAAGTAAAAGACTCTCCGGTTCTGGTATTGTTTGGGGCGGAACGCTGCGTACATTGTAAGGCTCTCCATCCGGTATTGGAAGAGGCATTGAAGGAAGAGTATGAAGGTGCATTTGCCGTCCGTTATGTGGATGTGGATGCTTCCCCGGATCTGACAGAAGTCTGTCATATAGGAGGAATTCCGGTGGTTGCCGTTTATCAGGATGGAAAAGAGGCAGCCCGGTTCAATGGGGAAAAGGATTACGATGATATCTGTGATATACTCGATCAGTTCGTATAGCGGCACAAAATGGGACTGCCGGGATATTTTGTAATAAATGTCCGGCGGAGCAGTTTTTACTTTTGTAAAGATGATATAAAAATTCAAAAGCCATAGAGAGAAGGTGTTTTAGCACCTCCTCTTTATGGCTTTTTTTATGGGAGGTGGACGGATTCATGAAGGAGTTGCCTTTTCTGGGAATCGATGAAGGACAGCCTTCTTTTGCAGAATTGTGTCTAAACGACAGGAGATATGAACATTACCGTGCTGCTTTTTTTGACAGGACCTATTCTGCGGGGCAGTGTATTCATTCACAGGGAGACAAGATCACCCATTTTGGGATTGTGACATCAGGGATTCTAAAGGCGGTCAGTTATTCGAGGGACGGCTGTGAACTCTGCCATGCTTATTTTGAGGAAGGGGAAAGTTTCCCTGAGTTTCTTTATCTGACGGGAAGACGGCAGTATACCTATATGCTTTACGTGGAAAAGCGGGCATCTGTTACCTGGATTCCACTTTTAGTTCTCGAGGAGATGCTGACAGAGCAGCCGCAGATCTTAAGCGCCCTGCTGCTTTATGTTTCTCAGAGGGGGCTGAAAAATCAGCTGTATCTGAACTGCCTGAATTATCAGACCATACGGGAACGGATCGCCTACTGGATTTTGGGGATTCAGAATATGAATTCCGGTGGGACTATGCGCATACCACGGTCCCAGACTATTTTTGCAAATATGCTGCATGTGAGCCGGGCCTCGCTGAATCAGGAGTTGAAGCAGATGGAGAGAGAGGGTTACTTCCGGCTGGAGAAGGAGAAGATATCTGAGGTGAACGTGGTGAGACTGACCGAAATCCTGTAAGGGCGGACCAGGCATAGTTATTTTGTGATATATTAGGTGACTTTTTAAATTGTTTATGATAAAATGTCGGATAGTGACAAGACAGATGTATGTGCAGGAGGAAAAAAGGAATCATGAAGATACTGGACAGAATATTCATAAGCGGTTTAGGAGGGATGGCCCAGGGGCTGTTTGCAACACTGATCATAGGAACAATCATTCAGCAGGTCGGAACCTTCATGGGTGGACCTACCGGGAATCTGATTTATGCGGTGGGGCGTGTGGCGGCTGTGATGACAGGAGCCGGAATCGGTGTCGGCGTGGCCCGGAAGCTGGATGGCAGCCATCTGGTGATCGCATCGGCGGCAACGGCAGGAATGGTCGGGGCATTTGCGAGTAAGCTATTAGCAGGGCAGGTAATTCAGGATGGAACGATGGTCTTTGCAGGTCCAGGAGAACCCCTGGGGGCTTTTGTTGCTGCTTATGTAGCAATCGAATGTGGAATTCTGGTTTCAGGAAGGACCAAACTGGATATCATCCTGACCCCGCTTGTATCGATCGGGACAGGTTCCGCAGTCGGAATCTTTTTAGGACCACCGATCTCCAGATTCATGAACTGGCTGGGCTCCCTGATCAACTGGGGGACCGAGCAGCAGCCATTTTTAATGGGAATCATCGTGTCCGTGTTAATGGGAATGATCCTGACCATGCCGATCAGTTCGGCGGCACTGGGGATCATCCTGAATCTGTCCGGGCTGGCAGCAGGAGCGGCAACTATCGGATGCTGCTGCAATATGGTCGGATTTGCCGTGGCGTCGTTCCGGGAGAATAAGATCGGGGGATTTCTGGCACAGGGGATCGGGACATCCATGCTCCAGGTTCCTAATATTGTGAGAAAACCGATCATATGGCTTCCTGTGATCCTGTCCAGTGCAATTCTGGGACCAGTTGGCACGATGCTGCTGCATATGACCAGCAATGCCACAGGCTCCGGGATGGGAACGGCAGGCCTGGTCGGTCAGATCATGACCTGGCAGGTGATGACGCAGACGGAGCCGCAGATGGTTGTTCTGCTGAAGATCCTGGTAATCCAGATTCTACTTCCGGCCTTGGTGACGCTGGGAATCTCAGAATTCATGAGAAAGCATAAATGGATCAAGTTTGGAGATATGAAACTGGAATTGTAGGATCAAATTTTGTGGGATGGATCTCTTTGGTATCGGAATACATTCTGATATCGGAGTGCATTTTGGTATCGGAGTACATTTTGATATCTGAGTACATAAAAAATCACTGTATACGGTTTGAAAAAGGAACCGGTATACAGTGATTTTCTGCTTTTTAAATTTCATCATTTTCTTTCAGCAGATCTGCGAGTGTGATGCCGTAAAAGAAATCGTGGACCATGGTATCGAACCGTTTCCACATGGGGAGCGTGGGACAGCTGCCGGCATAGCTGCATGGCTCCGCCCCGGACATCAGGCAGGCTACGGGTGCGAGGGTCCCTTCGGCAAGCGTAAGAATCTCACCGACGGTATATTCCTCCGGCTGTCTCGTCAGCTTGTAGCCTCCGCCTTTTCCACGGAGGCCTTTCAGAAGCTTTTCTTTTACCAGCACCTTTAAGATAATTTCTAAATACTTTTCCGAAATTCCCTGACGGTTTGCAATATCTTTCAGTGGGGTGAATGTATCCGTTCCCTGTGCTGCCAGATCAATCATTACGCGTAAAGCATATCTTCCCTTTGTAGAAATCATAAGCTCCCTCCTGTTCTTTAAACCTATTATACCGAAAGGAAATAGGGAAATGCAAGCATTTCATCCGGATATAGTGAACGAACTTGTGAGTGAACGGATTGGGGGATACAAGGCGAGCAGCTTGTATCAAAAGAATTGGGCGCAGCCAGCCTATGATGTAATGCTATAACGTGTGATATTAGTCCAATTTTGAGGAAATCCCATCCTCTCTAGTAGTTCATTGTTATCCATATGAGCCAGTTTTTTTGAGGTGGTGCTTATCAGTTGTGACAACTTTCCTTTAAAAATCTTGAAATCTTCCGATGGGATTAAATAACGAAAAGCTATGACGACTGCAAAAAGGTCATTTTTTCCGTATCGATATTGAATTCCATCTTTAGGGATAGACAGTTTCTGGTGTAATGGTAAATCAGAAATATTATCCATTGTCCGATAAGTAAAAAGCCGTTCACCATGAGCACAGACATTGCGGTATTTAGTCAATACAGAGAGAAATTGTTCCATTTGCCGTCTGTTGATAATGCCAAAGTTTTTACAAACCTTGGATTGCAGGGATTGTGGAAAAACCTTATACATTTTCGAAAGATTACCAAAAGTCAGTACATTAATTAATACCCATAGTGGAATATTTCCATATGTATCCCGGTAATAGTTGATATAAATATAATCGTTCGTGGACACAGCACGTTGTAAAGTGGAAATTAGCCGTGATGCTGTTTTATGTGTACGTTTGGTATGGTTGAAATTGTCAATATTTAAATAAGCCGTTTGGGATTCTCCATATTTTTCTGAAAAGTAGTAAGACATGAGAGAACGTAGATGACGTTCGATTTGTAATAGATACTTAAAAAATAATTCTCTCAGATCGGAATCAAATTTATATAGAGTTACAATTTCTTCAAATGCAGTACCGGGTTTGTATTTCTTTGTAAGAGGGATTCGAAATAGATGTTTATATCCACCCATTAGAGGAAAATATCCGATGCGCTTTAGGGTATCTTCGGCATATTGTCGATTTGATATAATAATTTGTTTTTCATTTTGTAGCTGTTCTACTTGTTCAGAAAAGGTAGAAAAAAGTTTGGATTCTGGCATAATAGTTCTCCTTAATACAAAAAAGGGGAGAGACCCGCAGGTTCTCCCCCGGTTACGGGCTTCGCAAGTTTCCGCAACACGATCACTGAACTTAATATAACAAAACATTACAAGAAAGTCAACTGATTTTGGGATGAATCTCCTCAATCCTGCGATGTCTTAGTTTGTTATATGGTTCTATATCAGTATATAAAAAAGAAGATGAAATATACACATAAAGAACAAGATTGTAGTTGAACAGATATATTCTGTGAATTACTGAAAGGTTATTAATTTATTAGTATAATCGGTGTTTATGGGAAAATATACCTATAAACCTATTGACAAAGTGGGTTTATAAGAGTATGATTCCCCTAACGAACTCACAAACCGTTTTTGTAAGGAGGAGAAGAATATGGCAGATTTGACAAAAAAGGAAGAGAGAGTCCAACCAGAGAGTGGCTACAGATTCGAGACATTACAGCTTCATGTGGGGCAGGAAGAGCCTGATCCGGCGACGGATTCCAGGGCAGTGCCGATTTACCAGACCACGTCCTATGTGTTTCGGAACTGTGAACATGCGGCAGCACGATTTAACCTGTCTGACAGCGGTAATATTTACGGAAGGCTGACCAACTCCACACAGGATGTTCTGGAAAAAAGAATCGCGGCGCTGGAGGGCGGTGTGGCGGCACTGGCACTGGCATCCGGTGCAGCAGCGATTACATATACGATTGAGGCGCTGGCACGGGATGGAGGTCATATCGTAGCGCAGAAGACGATTTACGGAGGCAGCTATAATCTGCTGGAACACACGCTTCCCCATTATGGGATTACGACTACTTTCGTGGATGCACATAATCTGGAGGAAGTTAAGAGTGCGATTCAGGAGAATACAAGAGCCATCTATCTGGAAACGCTGGGGAATCCGAACAGCGACATCCCTGATATTAAGGCGATTGCACAGATTGCGCACAGGCATAGACTGCCGCTTGTGATTGATAATACATTTGGAACACCTTATCTGATCCGCCCCATCGAATATGGCGCAGATATTGTGGTACATTCCGCAACAAAGTTTATAGGAGGGCACGGGACCACGCTGGGCGGAATCATCGTAGATTCCGGAAAGTTTGACTGGAAGGCAAGTGGGAAATATCCTGGCATCGCAGAGCCCAATCCGAGTTATCACGGATGCTCTTTTGTAGAGGCAGCAGGCCCGGCAGCTTTTGTGACTTATATCCGTGCGATTCTTTTAAGGGATACAGGAGCATCGATTTCTCCATTTAATGCATTTCTTCTCCTTCAGGGGGTGGAGACGCTGTCCCTGCGTCTGGACCGACACATAGAGAATACGAAGAGGGTAGTTGAATATCTGGCAGGACATCCACAGGTGGAGCGTGTCAATCATCCATCTTTACCGGATCACCCGGACCATGAGCTGTATGAACAGTATTTTCCGAACGGGGGAGCCTCTATTTTTACCTTTGAGATCAAGGGCGGACAGGAAGAGGCATACCAGTTTATTGACCACCTGAAGATATTTTCACTGCTTGCCAATGTGGCAGATGTGAAGAGCCTGGTAGTCCACCCGGCAACCACGACACACTCCCAGCTTACAAAGGAGGAACTGGAAGAGCAGAATATCAGACCGAATACGATCCGGCTCTCCATAGGAACGGAGCATATCGAAGATATTCTTGCGGATCTGGAGCGGGGGTTCAACGCAGTCAGCGCGGAGTGACAGAAGCGTTACTGTTCATTCGTAAGCTCGTAACTGAGCCCAGGATACCTGTGTACAGTTGCACAGAAGCAAGAAATGGAAACAAAAAAGTGAAAAAAGGATTGACATTTTAAAATTGACACGATATACTCTAATACATTAAAGAGATAAACCGATGAACAAGAGGAGTAGGTAAAGATATTTATTCTCAGAGAGCTGCCGGATGGTGGAAAGGCAGCAATAAGAGTTTTTACTGAATGGACTTGCGAGGGCAGCTTGAAACTGTGTGGACAGGAGTAGACGCTGACGGGATTCTCACCCGTTACCAAGGAGATGTGTATGTCAGTACATAAAGGAGCGGTCGATAGTATCGGCAATTTGGGTGGTACCGCAGAAGTTAAATATACCTTACTGGATGTTAATGTCCAATAAGCATAAGCTTTTGTCCCTTTACAGGGGCAGAGGCTTTTTTTGTATAAAAAAATATCTTCATCTATCACAAAGCCTCCCGCTGGATGCACAGGCAACATAAAGTACACCATTGTTTTGATCCAGGGTGTACCAGGACAGATTCATGATATGCACACAGATGCATGAAAAGAAGGAGGAGACAGAGATGATTCAGGAAGCAATTGCAAAACTTACAAGGAAAGAGGACTTGAATTACGAAGAGGCAAGAGGTGTTATGACCGAGATGATGGACGGCACCGCGACACAGGCGCAGATGGGAGGATTCCTGATGGCGCTTGGGATGCAGGGGGAGACGATCGAGGAGATCACCGCATTTGCAGAAGTGATGCGTGAAAAAGGAGTGAAGATCCGGCCGGAAAGAGCAGTGATTGATATTGTCGGGACCGGAGGAGACCAGGTGGGAACCTTTAACATCTCCACCACATCCGCTTTTGTTGTGGCGGCAGGCGGGGTTCCGGTCGCAAAGCATGGGAACCGGAGCGTATCCAGCAGAAGCGGGGCAGCGGATGTGCTGGAAAAGCTGGGAATCCAGGTAGGGCTTACCGCAGAGCAGAACGAAAAAGTCTTGAATCAGACCGGAATCTGTTTCATGTTCGCTCCGGTCTATCATTCCTCCATGAAATATGCGGCACCCGTCAGAAAAGAGCTGGGAGTCAGGACCGTGTTTAATATCCTGGGGCCTCTTTCCAATCCGGCAGCCGCGACGATGCAGCTTCTGGGAGTATATGACAAGAAACTGGCAGAGCCCCTGGCGAGAGTACTTGCCAATCTGGGGGTGACCCGCGGAGTGGCAGTCTGCGGGGAGGACGGCCTGGACGAGATCACGCTGACAGGTGAGACAGATGTCTATGAGATCCGTTTCGGCGAGATTACATCCTATACCATTTCGCCGGAGCAGTTCGGACTGGCCAGATGTCCGCTTGAGGAACTGATTGGAGGAACACCAGAGGAAAATGCACAGATCACTCTGGATATTCTGACAGGAAAAGAGACCGGGCCGAAGCGGGATGTGGTCCTCATGAATGCAGGGATGAGCCTGTACCTGGGAATCGACGGGATTACACTGGCGGATGGAATCAAGATGGCAAAGGAACTGATTGAAAGCGGAAAGGCATATGCAAAATATGAGGAATTCCGCGATGCAGTACAGGAGGCAGCACAATGATATTAGACCAGATAGCAGCAGATACAAAACTCAGGATCATCAAAGCAAAGAGAAAGGTTCCATTTTCAGAAATCTGTAAGAAGGCTATGGCGATGGAGAGAAATACCGGATTTCCATTTGAGGAGGTTCTTAAGAAGCCGGGAATGCATTATCTATGCGAGGTGAAGAAGGCCTCCCCCTCCAGGGGCGTGATTGCAGAATCCTTTCCTTACCGGGAGATCGCAGGAGAGTATGAGGCGGCAGGGGCAGCAGTAATTTCCTGTCTGACAGAGCCGAAATATTTCCAGGGAAAAAACGAGTACCTTGCGGAGATTAGGCAGGAGGTCTCGATTCCCATTCTGAGGAAAGACTTTACGATTGATGAGTATATGATTTATGAGGCGAAGATCCTGGGAGCGGATGCAGTGCTTCTGATCTGTTCTCTTCTGGATACGGAGACGCTGAAACGGTATCTCAGTCTCTGCGACAGGCTGGGGCTTTCCGCACTGGTGGAGGTCCATGATGAAGCAGAGATGCAATCGGCAATTCAGGCGGGCGCGAGGGTGATCGGGGTGAATAACCGGAACTTGAAGGATTTTACCGTGGATATCGGCAACAGTATCCGGCTTCGGAGCCTGGCACCTGAGAATGTGCTGTTCGTGGCAGAAAGCGGAATCAAGACAGCAGCGGATATTGAAGAATTGAAAAAGGCGAATGTCAATGGCGTGCTGATTGGAGAGACGCTGATGAAGAGCAGCAATAAGAAGGAGATGCTGGAAGAACTGAATGGCGGAGCACTTTCAAAGGCACAGTAAGAGTCATAATCGTAGTGCAGTGCACAGGGAGGCATGATGACAAAAATTAAAATCTGCGGTCTGAGAAGACAGAAGGACATTGAAATCATAAATGAAGTAAAACCGGACTTTGCAGGTTTTGTGTTTGCCAGAAGCCCCAGACAGGTCGATGAGAAGCTTTCTTTTCAGTTGAGGCAAAAGATGGACCCGGCAGTGAAGGCAGTGGGCGTATTTGTCAATGAGCCTGTCTGGCGGGTGGCAGCAATTGGCAGAGCGGGGATCATTCAGATGATTCAGCTTCATGGAGATGAGGATGCATCTTATATAGAAGAAATACGAATGAAAGCAGCAGGAATTCCGATTATCAAGGCAGTACGTGTGCGGTCGGCGGACGATATTTTAAAGGCGGCAGAGCTGGATGTGGACTATCTGCTTTTGGATACTTTTGTAAAAGGAGTATATGGAGGAAGCGGGATTTCATTTGATAAGAAATTCATTCCTGAAATGAATAAGCCGTATTTTCTCGCAGGCGGGCTGACAGCGGAAAATGTTAAGGAGAACATCAGGATCTGTCATCCGTTTGCGGTAGATACAAGCAGTGCAATGGAGACAGACGGCATCAAGGATACAGATAAGATCAGAAAATTTGTAGAAAGGGTGAGAAACAATGAATAACAAAGGAAAATTCGGGCAGTACGGAGGGCAGTTCGTGCCGGAGACATTGATGACAGCAGTACATGAGGTAGAAGAGGCATATGCAAAATATAAAGATGATCCGGAATTTAACCGGGAATTGGATGACCTGTTGAAAAATTATGCAGGGCGGCCGTCTATGCTGTATGAGGCAAAGAAGATGACAAAAGACTTGGGCGGTGCAAAAATCTATCTGAAAAGAGAGGATTTGAATCATACTGGATCACATAAGATCAATAATGTACTGGGACAGGTGCTTCTGGCAAAGAAGATGGGCAAGACCCGCGTGATTGCGGAGACAGGCGCAGGACAGCACGGAGTCGCAACGGCGACCGCTGCGGCGCTGATGGATATGGAATGTGAGATTTATATGGGAAAAGAAGATACAGAACGCCAGGCGTTAAATGTCTTTCGTATGGAGCTTCTGGGAGCAAAGGTACATCCGGTGACCACAGGGACGATGACACTCAAGGATGCAGTCAATGATACTATGAGGGAGTGGGCAAGCCGGATGGACGATACACTGTATGTGCTGGGATCTGTCATGGGACCGCATCCTTTCCCGACGATTGTACGTGATTTTCAGAGAGTCATAAGTAAAGAAATAAAAGAGCAGCTCATGGAACGGGAAGGCCGTCTTCCAGATGCGGTGCTTGCCTGTGTTGGCGGCGGAAGCAATGCGATGGGGGCTTTCTATGAATTTATTCCTGATAAAACAGTAAGGCTGATCGGCTGTGAGGCAGCCGGGCTTGGCGTGGATACGGAAAAACATGCAGCAACGATTGCAAAGGGATCTGAGGGAATCTTCCATGGCATGAAGTCCTTATTCTGCCAGAACCAGGATGGACAGATCGCCCCGGTCTATTCGATTTCCGCAGGACTGGATTATCCCGGAATCGGACCGGAACATGCCATGCTGGCAGAGGAAGGGCGCGCACAGTATGTGCCGGTTACCGATGAAGAGGCTGTGGAGGCCTTCGAATATCTGTCCAGAATGGAAGGAATCATTCCTGCCATTGAGAGTGCACATGCAGTGGCATATGCCATGAAACTAGCACCGACCATGGAGAAAGACCAGATTATCGTTATCAATATTTCAGGCCGCGGAGATAAGGATGTTGCGGCAATTGCACGTTACAGAGGAGTGGAAATCTATGAATAAGATCAAAGACGCATTTCAGAATAAGAAAGCATTTATCCCATTTATTACAGGAGGAGACCCGACACTTGAGGTGACAAAGAAGCTTCTTGTGGCAATGCAGGAGGCAGGGGCGGATCTGATTGAAATCGGAATCCCGTTCTCAGATCCGATCGCAGAGGGACCGGTCATCCAGGAAGCGGATGTGAGGGCGCTTGCAGGGGGCTGTACAATCGATAAGCTGTTCGATGCAGTAAAAGATGTGCAGGATGACATACATGTCCCGCTGGTATTTATGACTTATATCAATCCAATCTATACCTATGGTAAAGAAAAATTTATGAAGCGCTGTGCAGAGTGCGGCATGGCCGGAATTATTGTGCCGGATATGCCCTTTGAGGAGAAGGGAGAACTGGCAGAGGTGTGCAGGGAATACGGGGTGGAACTGATCTCGTTGATTGCACCGACTTCTAAGGAAAGAATCCGGATGATCGCGCAGGAAGCAGAAGGATTTCTCTACTGCGTCTCCTCACTCGGGGTGACGGGAGTAAGAAAAGAGATTACGACCAACATCCAGGACATGATCAGCCAGGTAAGAGAAGTGACGGATCTTCCATGTGCGGTCGGATTTGGGATCTCCACACCTGAGCAGGCAGCTGAGATGGCAGCGATTGCGGACGGGGCAATTGTGGGGTCTGCAATCGTAAAAATCGTGGCGGAGCATGGAGAAGACTGCATCCCTTATGTGGCGGAATATGTGAGACAGATGAAGGAGGGAGTGGCAGCAGTATGATCTTTTTGCCGAAACTGGAGGAGGTCAGAGAAATCGCTGCCTCAAAGAAATATAAAGTGCTGCCGGTAAGCTGTGAGATATTGTCCGATATCTGTACACCAATCGAAGCACTAAAGATTTTGAAAAATGTATCGAAGCACTGCTATATCCTGGAATCTGTGGCTGAGAAGGAAAAGTGGGGGCGCTACACATTCCTCGGGTATGATCCGAGACTGGAGATTACCTGTGCAGATGGAGAGGTGAGGGCCGGAAATCTTCAATTGAAGACAGAACACCCGGCCCAATGCCTGCGTCAGATACTGGCTGATTATAAAAGCCCGCGTTTTGATTATCTTCCTTCCTTCACCGGTGGACTGGTAGGATATTTTTCCTATGATTACATCCGTTATCAGGAGCCGTCTGCAGCGGTTCAGGTGCAGGATAATGAGGCATTCAAGGATTTTGACCTGATGCTTTTCGATAAAGTGATCGCGTTTGACCATTTCAGACAGAAATTAATTTTAATTGTGAATATGTCTCTGGAAGACCCGGATACAGGTTACAACAAGGCGGTGCTGGAGCTGGAACAATTATGCCAGCTCCTGAAAAATGGGGAGAAAAAGCAGGAGGCGGGAGGCCGGCTCCTGGGAGAGGTAACCCCTTTGTTTGACAAGGATACCTACTGTGAAATGGTAGAGAAAGCAAAACAGAATATACATGAAGGGGATATCTTCCAGATTGTTCTATCCAACAGGTTAAGTGCCCCCTTTGAGGGAAGCCTGCTCAATACTTACCGCATCCTGCGGACGATGAACCCTTCTCCTTATATGTTCTATTTTTCAGGAACCGATGTGGAGGTGGCGGGCGCATCTCCCGAAACGCTGGTGAAGCTGAAAAATGGGATTCTGCATACCTTTCCTCTCGCAGGTACCAGACCGCGCGGGAAAAATGAGAAAGAGGATGAGGCACTGGAAGAGGAACTGCTCCGCGATGAAAAGGAGCTTGCCGAGCATAATATGCTGGTGGACCTGGGAAGAAACGATCTGGGGAAAATCAGCAGGTTCGGGAGCGTGCAGGTGGAAAAGCTTCACAGTATCGAAAAATACTCTCATGTCATGCATATCGGTTCGACGGTCCGTGGAGAAATCAGGGAAGAATTCGACGCACTGGATGCCATCGGGGCAGTCCTTCCTGCCGGAACACTATCGGGTGCACCGAAAATACGTGCCTGCCAGTTGATCGGCGAGCTGGAAAACAATAAGAGGGGAATCTACGGCGGAGCCATTGGATACATTGATTTTGCCGGGAATATGGATACCTGTATCGCCATCCGCATTGCCTACAAGAAAAATGGCAGGGGCTTTGTGCGCAGCGGCGCAGGCATTGTTGCTGACTCTGTACCTGAGAAAGAATTTGAGGAGTGCATCAATAAGGCACAGGCTGTTGTGAGTGCATTAAAGATGGCACGGGAGGAAGAGTTATGATTTTGCTGATTGATAATTACGACAGTTTCTCTTATAACCTGTATCAATTGATTGGAGAAATCGACCCGGATATTCAGGTGATCCGTAATGATGACATGTCGGCGGATGAGATCCGCAGTCTGAATCCCGACCGGATCATCCTCTCACCAGGACCGGGAAGGCCCGAGAATGCAGGTGTTCTGATAGAGGTGGTAAGGGAGCTGGGAAGAGAAATCCCGATTCTGGGAGTCTGCCTTGGACATCAGGCAATTTGTACGGCATATGGAGCAACGGTCACGTATGCCGCTCAGTTGATGCACGGCAAACAGTCAGAGGTTGAGCTTGATCTAAGCTGCCCTCTGTTCGAAGAGTGCCCGCAACGTGTCCTGACCGCGCGCTATCATTCCCTTGCGGTCGACAAAGATACTTTGCCCGACTGCCTGAAGGTAACTGCAGTCACAGGGGATGGGGAAGTCATGGCAGTGCAGCACAGGGAATATCCTGTCTTTGGGGTCCAATTCCACCCGGAATCTATCATGACGCCGGATGGGAAGATGATGCTGGGGAATTTTTTAGTGTAGATCTGTTTCTATTATAAAGTGAAGGGGAGGGGCGAAGAGAATAGAAAGAGTGATTTCTTTGTATTTTTTCTGTCATAGCTGCAAGAACAATCTGCCGTAATTTTTTTACGGCAGATTGTTGCGTAAAGGTACTAAATTGGGTATACTGTAGACATAAGAAAGTGTAGAAATGACTTCATTTGAGAGGAAGGTGCACATATGCTGAAAAAATTTTCATTGAGAAATTATAAGAATTTTAGAGATAATATATGTATAAACTTTGACAATGTTGGTGGTTATCAATTTAGTACAGATTGCATTACAGATGGTATGATCAGTAAAATGTTAATTTATGGAAGGAATGCAACAGGTAAAACGAACCTGGGAAAAGGGCTTATGGACATTTGTACGGTCCTGCCTGGTGACCTCATATTTAGAAATACTGAAAATATTCTCAACGCTGATTCATTAGAGGATTCCGCAGTTTTTTCCTATCTATTTCAATTTGATAATAGCGAACTGATTTATAAATATGCCAGATTATCAAATCATGAATTACAGAAAGAAGAACTGATTATCAATGGGACAACAATTTTTAAATGTAATTTTTCAGACAGAAATTTTGAATTTGGAAATCTGGATTATATAGGAGCTGAAACAGCGAATAAGGAAGTATATTTACAATCATTATACGATGAAGACAGGGCAGATGAGCCGAATGAAACTAAAATACCATTTCTCAGATGGCTTGTTAGTAATGTGGCATTCAAAAGCGATTCTATTTTAATAAGGTTATCTAATTATGTAAGACGGATGACTATGATTACAGCAGGAAATACACAGTTTCTGCGTCCTAGACGCATGATGGATAATTTTTATGAATCCCTGGAAGAAAACGACAGGCTTAAAGATCTGGAGAGTTTCTTTAATGCAATGGGGATAGAATGCAGACTGGCATTAGAAAAACTGCCGGATGGGCAGAGGGAGTTATATTTTGCCCATGAGAAGCTGGTGCCATTTTATCAAAGTGCTTCAAGTGGTACGTTAGCTTTGTTTGATTTATACCGCAGGCTTATTTCGAAAGTATGGGATGCTTCTTTCATTTATTTAGATGAGTTTGATGCATTCTATCATTATGAAATGGCAGTAAAGGTAATTCAGTTTCTAAAGAGGAGGTATCCAAGATGTCAGATAGTCATGACTTCTCATAATACAAACTTAATGACGAACAGACTGATGCGGCCGGATTGTCTGTTTATTTTATCAAGGACAGGTTCACTGACAGCACTTTGTGATGCGACTCCAAGAGAGTTAAGAGAAGGCCATAATCTTGAGAAAATGTATATCAGTGGGGAGTTTGAAAAATATGAATAATTATGAAGGTGAAGCTAGAATACGAGGGCAGAATTTGTTGATTGTGGAGGGAAACCATGAAAAAAATGAATTGTTTTGGCTTATTTTTAAATGTTTCCCAGAGATTAATATTGATATGGATGATATATGGATTTATGGAACAAACATATATCAGTTATATGAAGATATTGTAAGGCAATATGACTCAGGCTGGGCAGAGCGGGGAGAGGATATAGATCTGCCATATGTGATAAGCAAAAAGCAGCATCCGGAGAAACTTCGTTATAAAGAAGATTTTACAAATATTATTCTTGTATTTGATTTTGAACGGCATGATACGAATTTTTCGGAGAGTAAGATTCTGGAAATGCAGAAATACTTTGTGGATGCGGCGGATATGGGGAAATTATATATTAATTATCCTATGATAGAATCATATCAACACTTAAAGTCACTGCCGGACGAGGCTTTTGCTGAAAGAAAAATACCGGTATCTTTGCGGCCGGGAAAGAAGTATAAAGCATTGGTCAATAAAGAAACGATAATTGGCAAAATGGTTGAGTTTCCTCATAGAATTGATGACTTGTTAGAGAAGCATCTGGGAGTATGGAATGAAGAAAAGCGTAAAAAGTGTTGTGATGCAATTTTAAATATTTCTGATGAAAGTAATATAGATCATGAGTTTCAAAACATATTACAAGAAATTATTGCTGCTGACAGATTAGAAACGACGAAGTATCAATTGAGGGACTGGATAAAAAGATTAGGCTATATACATATGGAACAGACGTATTGGGAATGCATGAGAGCAGTTTTTATACAAATTATATGTCATAATATATGTAAGGCAAATCGGATTCAAAATAGTCAGTATCATGTAGAAACAATAGGTTATAGAGAGTGTTTTGACAATCTGGACCTGACTCGAATTTTAGAAATACAAAATGTATCCAGCCGATATGGTGAAACAGGATTTATATGGGTGTTAAATACGTGTATATTCTTTGTGGCAGAATACAATTTTTCAATGATAACAGGTTAAATTGAGGTCCTCATGCTAAAAAGGAACAGTAATCTTCCAGTGCTTTCAAATCTTAAAAAAGAATGAACTCGCTGACACGCAGTCTATTTTATGATATACTATTAAAGACTGAGAAAGGGGGATTTCTGACGTGAGAGGAGAGCAGCAGATGCACGATGCGATCAAGAATTACGAGGATGTAGATAGCTGGAAGACGGTTATTTTTCTATATAATGCGGCATTGAAGGAAGTGGGGACGAAGCTGGAGATACTCAACGATGAATTTCAGCATGTCCACCAGTATAATCCGATCGAACACATCAAGACCCGTATCAAGACTCCTGAGAGCATTGTTAAGAAGTTAAAGAGGTATGGATACGAGACTTCCATTGAGAACATGGTGAAGTACATAAATGATATCGCAGGTGTACGCCTGATTTGTTCGTTTACTTCTGATATCTACCGTCTTGCAGAGATGATCGGGAATCAGAGTGACCTTAAGGTACTTTCTATTAAGGATTATATCAAGAACCCGAAGGAGAGCGGATATAAGAGCTATCACATGCTGGTATCAGTGCCGATCTTTCTTTCGGACAGTGTGGTGGATACGAAGGTGGAGATTCAGATCCGTACCATTGCGATGGATTTCTGGGCGAGCCTGGAGCATAAGATCTATTATAAGTTCGAGGGGAATGCGCCGGAGTATATCAGCCGGGAGTTAAGAGAGTGTGCCCAGATGGTAGCGGAACTGGATGACAAGATGCTGTCGCTCAACGATGCGATCCAGGCATGTCTGCTGAATGCGAGTGAGAACCATGGAGAGGAATCCGGGAAGGAACGGCTGGATGACATCACGGAGAACGTGATCGGAGGTAAGCGCAGGCAGGAGGAGATTTCATAGGCTGCCGGAGAGTGCCGGCTTGTGCAGTAACAACTGAATCAATTAAAAATCAGGAATCGTCGCTTTGTAAAGTGGCGGTTCTTTTTTAATCTCATGGAAATTTGATAAAAATGCTGAAATACAGTAAATTTCGTGATATTCATTGTTGAAAATGGAAGAGTCTGATAAAATGGTAGTAAAGCTGGGAAAGGACGAAAGATATGGAGAAAAGAACAAAGAGAAAGCTGGGACAGATTCTGCTGGCCATTCTCTTTACATTCTCACTTCTGGCGGGGGGCTGCGGAAAAAAAGAGGGAGCAGTCAAAGAGTATGAGAATGTAAAAGAAGTGACTCTTAGATTTTTTGGTACAGAGATACTGAACAGCAAGGTGTGGAACGAACAGATTCAGGCCAAGGATGGGACGCAGATTAAGATTTTGGAGACAACAGCCGAATACTATACAAAAACAGGCGGAGATGAGGCATACCGTAATTATCTCATAGAAAGGCTGGATAAAGGGAACGAGATTGACTGGTTCAGCATTTTCGCGGAGGATGTATTCCGTTTTACAGAAGAGGAGCGGTATCTGGATCTGAGCGATTTGAAAGGGGTAGAGAATCTTTCGGAAGATGCACTCAGGGGATGCAGCTACGACGGGAAAGTTTTCGGTATCCCGCTGATTTATGTGGGATATGGATTTTACTGGAATCAGGACATGCTGGATAGCTGCGGTCTGGAAGTGCCTTCCAATCGGGAAGAGTTTCTTTCTGTATGCAGGACATTGAAGGAGAAAGGCTATACACCTTACCTGGGGAATAAAGGGTATTCGATGACAGTCCCGGCGATGGCGGCCGGATTCGCACAGCTTTATGCATCCGAGGATAAAGATGAGCAGATTGCAAAGCTGGCGGACGGGACGACACCGGTCAGTACTTATATGAAAAAAGGGTTTGAGCTGGTGGAGCAGATGCGGGACGAAGGCATTTTCGATATAGAAGAGGCACAGAATAAGGTGCCCAATGATTCTATACAGGATTTTGCAGAAGGAAAAGGCGCATGTTTTTGCGGGTATCTGGGGGCGGATGTTGAAAAGGCAGATTTTGAGATGGTGATGACAGGGGTGACGGTTCTCGAAGACGGGGCTGTGACGATTGTGACACCGGACCGGAGAGTCGCCATCAATCCCAAGTCAGAGAATCTGGAATATGCACGCGAGGCTTTGGAATATGTAGCGGATCCCAAACATTTGCAGAATGTGGCGAAAGAGCTTGGAACACTTTGTGCGGTGGACGATAAAAATATAGATTACAGTTATATAGGGGAAGAGAAGCAGGAGTTCATCAGACTGGTCTCCTCCGGCAACCAGATTCCGGTGCAGGATTTTTCCATGGGATTTAATACCTGGATTGATATCAGAGATCTGTGCAGGGAGATTGTAAATGGAAAGAGCGCAGAGTGGGCTGCACAGGAATATGACCGTATGCAGAAGGAAGAAATCTTACAATGGAAGTAAGAGAAGGAGAAAACAATGAAAAAGAGGAGACGGGCACTGTTGTTTGCTGTGGCGATCGCAGTCCTTGCAGCCGTATTTATTCTGTTTTTCGTGCTTTCCGGACAGATCAGCAGGAACCTGGAAGAAAGTTCTTTTGATTATCTGTACGGATCTACAGAAATCATACGGCGCCAGATCGATACCAGTGTCCGTGAGGATGAACAGAGAATCGTACGTTTTGCAGATAAGCTTGTCAGTGCAGACAAGGAAAGTATGGCAGATGAGATGTCCTCTTTTTGCGATTATAATGATTTTACCCATATGTATATTGTGGATAAAGAAGGAATCGGAATTGATGAAAGAGGAGAACCTTTTGGAATCTCCATGCTGCCGGTCGAGGAACATGCATTAACTGACGGGAAAAAATGGGTGTCAGAAGGATATAACAATGAGAATGGATATGAAACGGCTATGTTCGAAGTGCCGATACTGCACGAACACAGGGTGGCAGGAGCCGTTTATGCAGAAGTGGAGATGCAGAAGTATTATATGGATGAATTGTTTGCATTTCAGGCAGGGAATGGAAGGGCCTATCTGTTTAACAGAAGCGATGGAAGCTGGGTAATAAAAGGGCCGGTCTCTCATCTGATTTCGCTGCAGGACGATTCTGTCTATCATTCGCTGCTGGAGGGAGGGAATTCCGAACAGGTCACAGAAAGCTTCAGACAGACAGTGGAGGAGGGGAAAACCAGAATTTTTCTTGCAGAGGGAGAAAACGGACCGGTCTATGCCTGTATCATGCCCTGCAAGTATAATGATTTCTGGGAAATGATGACAGTCATCTCCTCTGAAAAACTTGCCGAACAGAATCAGGTAGCCAATACGCTTTTGTGGATGCTCCGCATGATTTATCTGGTGGGAAGTGTACTGATTCTTTCTGCTTTATTTTTCTATATCAAAGAAAAAGAAAAGAAACATATAACAGAGATGAAAGAGCGGATGGAAAGACGGGTACGCACAAAGGAAAGGCGGCTGTCTGAAATTACAGTGAGGGAATACAGTTTCCAGATCATTGTGAATCTCGATACGATGGAATGCCGCCAGGAAATCTACCGGGAAGAGGCAGGAAATATCCATGAATTTGAATGTGGCAGCTATCAGGAAGGTTTTCGTGAATTCTGCCGTAAGGTGGATGGCTGTGACCGGGAACGTGTAGAATCATATCTGGCGCCGGAAAATCTGACAGAGGTGTCAGACGCAGAGGTGCTGCCGTCTTTTGATTACCGTCTGACAGAGAATGGCCATACGAGCTGGTATGAATGTATTACTTTTTTCAGTGTAATAGGAGAAAAAAGGTATGCATATATCATGAACAAAGACGTCACACAGAAGGTGAGGACGCAAAGAAAGCTTGAGGAAGCGAATCAGGCAAAAGGAAGATTTCTTGCCAATATGTCCCACGATATGCGCACACCGATGAATGCAATCATCGGGACGGCACAGCTCGCCGAGAGAAATCTGGACCAGCCCGAAAGGCTAAGGCAATATATGGCTAACATCACCGGGGCGGCAAAGCACCTGCTGAGCCTGATCAACGATGTGCTTGATATGTCTAAGATCGAGAGCGGGAAAATGGTACTGGTGGAAGATGATTTTTCACTCACAGAAGCAATCGAGCGGATCGATGAAATCATCCGTCCTTTATGTAATACGAAGAAACAGAGATTTGAAGTGGAGAATAAGGGGATTGTTCATCCACTGGTGCGGGGAGATATGCTGCGGTTCAATCAGGTTCTCATCAATCTGTTGAATAATGCCAACAAATTTACGCCTGAAGGCGGAATGATTTACTTCCTGGTAGAAGAAGTACCAATGACAGAAGCATTACCGTTTAAGGAGAACGATACAACGCTTTTCCACCTGGAGGTCAGAGATACAGGAATCGGGATTGAGAAAGAAAATCTGGAGAAAGTGTTTGGTGAGTTTGAGCGGGAGATTGATTCCACAGTGAACAGAATCGAAGGAAGCGGACTGGGACTTGCTATCGCAAAAAGCATCGTTGATGCCATGGGTGGGGAGATCCGTGTGGAAAGTACCCCTGGAAAAGGAACCATTTTCTTCCTGGATCTTCCATTTAAGATAGTACAGGAAGTTAAGGGGGGAATTCAAAGCGGGGCAGGAGCAGATGCCGCCGGATCTGTGAATATGGAAAATGCACTTGCCGGAAAGCGTTTCCTGCTTGTGGAGGATAATCTGATCAACATTGAAATCGGAAAGGAAATGCTGTTTGCCCTGGGCGCGGATGTCGAGACTGCCAGAGATGGACAGGAGGCGTGCCGGATATTCGAAGAAGCAGGAAGAGGGCATTATAATGCCATACTGATGGATATTCAGATGCCTGTCATGAATGGATATGAAGCGGCCAGAAAGATCCGGTGTATGGAGCAGTGTGGAGGCGATGAGATTCCGATCGTTGCAATGACTGCCAATGTATTTGCAGAGGATGTGGAAGCCGCAAAAGAGGCGGGAATGAACGGATATATCGGAAAGCCGGTGCTGATAGAAAAGCTTTATGAGACGCTGAAAGAGATGTAGTGCAGGAAAAAGGAAGAGAATGGATAATAGTCAGGCAGTAGGGGAGTGGCTCTTTGTCTGGCTATTATTTTATCCTTGTTAAGGAAGTAGTGAAAGTAATATCGAATATCCATACGGCGTTTAGACGAAGCAAGATGAAGTGGCTTTGCTGTGGAATCGAGCGTGCATGGCTGGAATTGCAACTAATTTTTATAGGATTTTTTGGGAAATCTATTGACAAAAAAACAACTTTGTGATTATATGAACATATGAACAGTTATTCATATGTATAAACACGGAGGGTGAATTATGGCACAGCAGGCAGTAAACAAAAAAGTATATCAGGAGCAGAGTAAATGTGGCTGTGGACACAGCCATGATAATGAGGCACATGGACAGACTCATGTACATACCCATGGACATGGGGAGGTCTGCAGCTGCGGACATGTCCACGATGCCAGTGAACATGAAGAGACATGCGGAGGCAGCCATCACCATGAACAGGAGGGGCATGGGGAAGGTGGCCATCATCATGAACATGAGGAGGATGACTCAGGGGAACACCATCATAGGCATGATGAGCATGGGCATACGCATGAAGATGGAGAAGAGTGCGGGTGCGGGCATGATCGCGAGCACGGGCATATGCATGAAGACGGAGAAGAGTGCAGTTGCGGGCATGATCACGGGCATACGCATGAAGACGGAGAAGAGTGCAGTTGCGGGTATGATCATGAGGACCATACTAATGAACACGCAGAGCGTAAGATGGAAAATCACGCGTTCGATCATGTAAAGAAGCAGGTATATATTCTGGAAAATCTTGGCTGTGCAAACTGTGCAGCAAAGATGGAGAGGAAGATTCAGGAACTTCCCCAGGTAGATTACGCGAATATTATTTTTGCGACAAAGCAGCTTCAGGTTGTGACGAATACGGATGAGGAACTTCTGCCTGTATTTCAGGAGATCTGCTCTTCTATTGAAGATGAGGTTACAGTTACCAGGCGGGAACGAAAGCCTGTTGCAAAACCGGAAAAGGAAGAGGAAAGAAAAGGCAGGTTCTACGAGAACCGGAAGGACTTTATTGAAATCGGTGCAGGTGCCGTCTTTTTCATTGCCGGAAAGCTGACAGAGCAGACGAATGGTTTTCTTTCCTTTGCCCTGTTCCTGATTGGCTATCTGATCCTGGGAAGGCATGTCCTTTACACGGCAGGGAAAAATCTTTTTAAAGGCCATGTATTTGATGAAAATTTCCTGATGAGTATCGCAACATTAGGTGCCTTTGCAATCGGGGATTATCCGGAAGCCCTTGGAGTTATGGTTTTCTACCGTGTCGGGGAATTATTTGAGGAGATTGCAGTTGCGAGAAGCCGCAGCCAGATCATGGAGGCTGTTGATATGCGTCCCGAAGTTGTGAACCGGGTAAATGGTGATGAGGTGGACGTGATCCCGGCGGAAGATGCAGTCGTCGGAGATCTGCTTTATGTACGGCCGGGAGATAGAATCCCTCTGGATGGAACGATCATTGAAGGGGAAAGCAGGATCGATACATCCCCGGTAACGGGAGAGCCTGTTCCGGTGGCTGCCACGGCAGGGGATGCGGTGATATCAGGATGTGTGAATACCTCCGGGCTGTTAAAGATCCGTGTGGATAAGGTGCTGGAAGATTCCATGGTTACGAGAATCCTGGATTCTGTGGAGAACGCGGCGGCAAGCAAGCCGAAGATCGATCGGTTTATTACCAGGTTTTCCAGAATCTATACTCCATTTGTTGTTATACTTGCAGCAGCGACAGCCATTCTGCCGTCACTGGTGACAGGTGACTGGAATTACTGGGTCTACACAGCGCTTACCTTCCTGGTAATCAGCTGCCCGTGCGCACTGGTTCTGAGCGTGCCGCTGGCATTTTTCTCAGGAATCGGTGCCGGGTCCAAGAAGGGAATTCTGTTTAAAGGCGGCGTTGCAATCGAGGCACTGCAGGGTGTGAAGGCAATCGTCATGGATAAGACCGGAACGATCACACAGGGGAACTTTGTGGTACAGGATGTTGTCCCGGCCGAAGGTGTGGCAAAAGACGAACTTCTTACCTGGGCGGCGGACTGCGAGATGACTTCGACTCATCCGATTGGAAACAGTATTGTGTCAGCCGCGAAAGAAAAGGGAATTAAGCTTACCAGGCCGGAGACTGTGGAAGAGGTATCGGGAAGAGGAATCCGTGCCAGGGTCGAAGCGGGAACAGTCTTATGTGGAAACAGGAAGTTCCTTGAAGAAGAGAACGTGGATTTATCAGAGTATCAAGATGCGGCATATGGGACAGAAGTCCTGCTGGCTTTAAATGGCAGATATGCGGGGCACATCGTGATTGCAGACACCATCAAAGCGGATGCCGCACCAGCGGTTGCGGCCCTGAAAAAGCTTGGCATCCTGACGGCAATGCTGACCGGGGATGCAAAGAAGAGTGCGGAGAGTGTCGGAAAAGAGATTGGAATCGATGAAGTGCACGCAAGGCTTCTGCCACAGAATAAGGTGGAAGAACTACAGAAAATCCGCGCTGAACATGGAAGTGTCATGTTCGTGGGGGACGGGATCAACGATGCACCAGTCCTGGCTGGAGCGGATGTCGGCGCTGCAATGGGAAGCGGTGCGGATGCAGCCATCGAGGCGGCGGATGTGGTATTTATGACTTCCTCTATGGCAGCGGTTCCCCAGTCACTTCGGATCGCAAGGATGACCGGGACTATTGCAAAACAGAACGTGGTATTTGCACTTGTGATCAAGGCACTTGTGATGCTGCTGGGACTTGCAGGCATGGCGAATATGTGGATGGCCGTGTTTGCGGACACAGGTGTTGCCATGATCTGTATTCTGAATTCGATCCGTATTTTGTACAAAAAGTAGGGAAAATAGAAAAAAACCTGCCGGTGGCATTGCTTGACCCGGCAGGTTATTTCACGTATAATAAAATTTAAGTTGTTGTTCAAGCCCTTGTGCCAGAAGGCAGTCCGTAACAGGAAAGCCTAAGCAGGCAGGAGGGAACAGGAAGGGAGATTCGCTGTATGGATAAGATAGAAGTAGAACATTGTGATTTCGTGCATGTGCATGAGGAGGCTGTCAAGAAGGTACAGTCCCATATGCCGGCGTCGGAAGAGCTTCAGGATCTGGCGGATTTTTTTAAGGTGTTCGGGGATCGCACCAGAATCCGGATTTTATATGTTTTGTTCCAGTCGGAGATGTGCGTATGTGACCTTGCACAGGCACTGGATATGACGCAGTCGGCGATCTCACATCAGCTTCGGGTGTTAAAGCAGATGAAGCTGGTTTCCAACCGGCGGGAGGGTAAGACGGTGTTCTATTCACTGGCGGATGGGCATATAAAGACCATTATGAATCAGGGAATGGAGCATATCAGAGAATAGAGTAAGAGACAGGATATTACGGAATCAAGGGGGCACACATGGCAAAAGAAGTGAAAATGAAATGTATTGAGATCGGACTTGGATTGTTTTTATATCTCAATGCACTTTTTTCAGTCAGACACTGGGATGTTTACGGGAAGACACAGTTGATTATATTTTTGATACCGTATGCGGCGTTGTCCGTCGGCATCTTCTGGGATATGGCGAAACACTTTAGAAAACTGTATATTTTTGATGAGAACCTGCTGATTCTGCTGGCGACAGTTGGTGCGCTGATGATTGGTAAGTATACGGAGGCTGTGGGTGCGATTTTATTTTTCCAGTTTGGAAAGATGGTGGAACTGATTTCCCTCACCAGAACGAAGAGGTCGATTGCCAGATTCATGGATATCCGGCCGGAATATGCCAACCGGAAGATGCATGGCAGAGAAGAAAAGGTGCATCCGGGAGAATTGAGCCCGAGGCAGATCATCGTGATCAAGCCGGGGGAGAGGATTCCGGTGGATGCGGTCGTGACTCTGGGTACCAGTATGGTGGATACGAAGGCGCTGACAGGAGAATCGGAGCCAAGAGAGGTGAAGCTCGGAGATAAGCTCTACAGCGGCAGCATTAATATCAGTGGCGTGCTGGAGGCAAGAGTTTCCAAGGTCTATGCCGATTCTACGGCATCCAAGATTATGGAACTGGTGGAGAATGCGAATAATAATAAAGCGAAAAGCGAGAATTTTGCGGATAAGTTCACACGTTTCTATACGCCGGCTGTGACGCTTCTCGGAGTATTGGTGATGATTCTGCCGCCGATGATGACCTCTGTGGATGCACAGACCTGGCTGTACCGGGGACTTATTTTCCTTGTTGCGGCATGTCCGTGCGGGCTTCTTGTTTCTGTGCCGCTTGCATTTCTCGGAGGGATCGGCGCGGCATCCAGGCAGGGCGTGCTGATTAAGGGAAGTAATTTTCTGGAAGCACTCTCTAAGACCGAGACGTTTGTATTTGATAAGACAGGGACACTGACGGAAGGAATCTTCCAGGTGAAGGAGATCTGCCCGAAACGGATGGAGCCGGATGAACTGCTTGAGATAACTGCTTACGGGGAGGCATATTCGAATCACCCGATTGCGGTTTCACTCAGGGAAGCATACGGCAGGGAGATGGATATCAGCAGGGTAGAGGCAGTTAAGGAGTATTCCGGGTTTGGCGTCCGGGTTTATCTGGATGGACGTCAGGTGCTGATTGGAAATTCCAAGTTCATGAATCAGCAGGGGCTGTTTTATCAGCCTGTATATGAGATTGGTACGGCTGTGCATGTGGCTGTGGACGGAGAGTATGAAGGGTACATACTGATTTCAGATATCTTAAGAGAGGATGCAAAGTGGACCATCCGCTGGCTTAAGAAGCATCAGCTGGAAGCGGTGATGCTGACCGGGGACAATGAACGGGTTGCGGATGATGTGGCAAAGCAGCTGGAGATCGGTTATGTGTATGCGAATCTGATGCCTGAGGATAAGGTGGAGCAGGTCAAGGAGTTCATGGAGAGCCAGATGGAGGAAGAGAAGCTGGCCTTTGTCGGTGACGGGATCAACGATGCCCCGGTGCTGGCGCTTGCAGATATCGGTATTGCGATGGGCGGTCTGGGAGCGGATGCGGCCCTGGAGGCGGCAGATGTGATTCTGATGGAAGATGAGCCGTCCAAGATCGTGAATGCGATTAAGATTTCCAGAGGGACAATCCGTGCGGTGAAGCAGAATCTTGTATTTGCCATCGGTATGAAGGTGATTCTTCTGTTCCTGGCGGTCTTTGGATATGTAACAATGCAGAATGCGATCATTGCAGATATGGCGGTGATGCTGATTAATATTTTGAATTCTTTCTGGGTACTCAAGTATCCGGAATAAGAGGTGGAGATTTTGATGAAAAAAGGGATCATATGCGTTTTAATTGCAGTCAGTCTGATGACTGGCTGCGGCAGAAGGGTGAATCATATAGAACAGGGGACGCAGCAGCTTGAATCACAACAGTATACAGATGCAGTCGCCTCCTTTTCGCAGTCTCTTGAGGAAAAAGAGGATGTCCCCGAGGCTTACAGGGGGCTTGGAATGGCCTATTTTGAGCAGCAGGATTATGAGGCTGCCAGGGATGCGTTTCAGAAGGTGATTGAGAATGAAGGTGAAGCTGATGCAATACTGTACAGTTTTATCGGGGCATGTTCCATGCAGCTGGATGATATCAAAGGAGCGCTGGATGCGTTTGAGAAGGGAATTGCACTTGCTGCTGAGGCTGATGGGAAAAAGAAGGAGGATGAACCGGATTATTCCAGAGCTGTGCAGGAGATGAAATTCAACCAGATCGTCTGCTATGAAAAGGAGCTTGACTGGGAGACTGCCAGGGACAAGGCAGAGGCCTACGTCAAAGAATATCCGGATGACCAGGCGGCACAAAAAGAAGTGGAATTTTTAAAGACCCGGTAAGACAGGAGAAAGAGATGAGGTACAGCTATCAGATTACAGAGTACTGCCACCGGTTCCTGGAAGGGTATCTGGGAGCAGGGGATGTCTGTGTGGATGCGACCGCGGGGAACGGGAATGATACGGAATTTCTCTGCCGCATCTGCGGGGAAAGCGGCAGAGTATATGCATTCGATATTCAGTCGGAAGCAATCGCGCATACAAGAAAACGGCTTGAGGGCTGCGGTTTTGAGAAGAGGGTTATTCTGATCCAGGACGGACATGAAAAGATGGGAGAGTATGTGAAAGAAAGCGTATCTGCCATCGTTTTTAATTTCGGGTATCTGCCTGGAGGGGACCACTCGGTTGCGACCAGGCCAGGGACAAGCATACGTGCAATCAGCGAAGGCCTGAAACTGCTGAAGCCGGACGGCGTTATGAGCCTGTGCATTTACAGCGGTCAGGATTCAGGGTATGAAGAAAGAGATGCGATACTTTCTTATCTGAAAGAACTGGATACAAAGCATTGGCTTGTGATTTTGAATCAGTTTTACAACAGGAAGAACGATCCGCCCATCCCGGCATTTGTTATCAGGCTGCGGTGATTCAGGTAATCGTGTGATTTTGGAAAAAAGGTTAAAAAAGATACTGGATTTTTTATAAATATGGGCTATAATATAAGAATAAACTGTTACTAAAAAACTAACGGTTAAAATATAAGGGCAGGGAGATGAGGATATGACAAGTGAATTTTCAGTTGCAGTTCATGCACTTGTTTTTTTGAATCACAAAGGAACCACATATTCAAGCGAGGGACTGGCAGAAAATATCTGCACAAATCCCGCAAGAATTCGTAAAGTAATGGCAAAACTAAAAAAGGCCGGACTGGTAGAGACGAAAGAAGGGATCGATGGAGGATATCACTGCATCGAACATACAGATGAGATCAGCCTTCACACAATCGCGGAGGCACTGGACTTTACCTTCGTCTCATCAGGCTGGAAGAGCGGGAGCAAAGAGATGAATTGTCTGATAGCTTCCGGCATGGGCGGACTCATGGAAAAAGTCTATGAGGACCTCAACAACCAGTGTATGGAGCGGTTGAAGAAAATCGCCATCAAAAATTTAGATCAGGAGATATTCAAATCTTGAGAATATTCTGAAAATGGACCGCATAGGGGTCAGACCCCTTTGAATTTGTGAAATGAGAGGATAATGTATGCCATTATATGAAATGCAGGAACAGGAAGAACGTATGATTCTTGTTGGGATCCAGGTGTATGAGAGTGAGAAGACAGAGGAATCGCTGGACGAGCTGGCGGAGCTGGTGAAGACAGCGAACGCATCTGTGGCAGGGCGCCTGATCCAGAAGCGGGAGGCTGTCCACCCGGCGACTTATGTTGGAAAGGGCAAGATTCTGGAATTGAAGGAGCTCTTGTGGGAGACAGAGGCAACCGGGGTTGTCTGTGATGATGAGCTGACAAGTGTCCAGTTGCATAATCTGGAACGGGAACTGGAGTGTAAGGTAATCGACCGTACACTTTTGATCCTGGATATTTTTGCTGCCCGGGCAACGAGCAGCGAGGGTAAGATTCAGGTGGAGCTGGCGCAGTTAAAGTACCGGGCGGCGCGTCTGGTGGGCCTGCGGGATTCTCTGTCACGTCTGGGCGGCGGGATCGGGACGAGAGGTCCCGGTGAGAAGAAGCTGGAGATGGACAGGCGTCTGATCCGGGAGCGGATCAGCAAGTTAAAGAGAGAGCTTGCCGAAGTGGAACAGCACAGGGAGCTGATCCGTGCCCAGCGCAGGGAGTCCCATCTGAAGGTGGCGGCGCTTGTCGGGTATACCTCCGCCGGGAAGAGCAGTATTGAAAATGCACTGACGGATGCGGGAATCCTGGCAGATGCGATGCTTTTTTCTACATTGGACACGACGACACGCGTTCTTGAGCTGGATAAAAAGCAGGAGATTCTTCTGACGGATACGGTCGGCTTCATCAATAAGCTGCCCCATCATCTGATCGAGGC
The DNA here is from genome assembly GCA_902489075.1 of uncultured Faecalicatena sp. Taxonomy (GTDB): domain Bacteria; phylum Bacillota; class Clostridia; order Lachnospirales; family Lachnospiraceae; genus Faecalicatena_A. Next base: position 72,716 of record CABTYO010000005.1, read on the forward strand.
GTTCAAAAGTACACTGGAAGAAGCCAGGTATGCGGATATTATCATTCATGTAGTGGATGCATCCAATCCGCAGATGGACCATCAGATGTACGTGGTCTATGAGACTCTCAGGCAGCTGGGGGTGGAGGGAAAGCCCGTGATCACGTTGTTCAATAAGCAGGACAAGCTGGAGGAAAGTAAGGGACTTAAGGATTTCCAGGCGGACTATTCTATTCTGACGTCGGCAAAGACGGGACAGGGGCTGGAAGAGCTGAAATCGGTCCTGTTGGAGATTGTAAGAAAAGAACAGATTTATATCGAAAGGCTCTATCCTTTCACAGATGCAGGAAAGATCCAGCTGATCAGGAAGAACGGGCAGCTGCTGGAAGAGGAATACGTGCCGGACGGCATTTCCGTGAAAGCATATGTGACAAAAGAAATCTATGGGAAGATCTGAGTGTGGAAAATGAAAAACAGGGCAGGCTGTAATGAACGACTGTGCCCTGTTTTATACTATGTAAAAAGACCGGTTTAGAATCTAACGCAGAATCTAATGCAGGTAAGGTACGGATGGAGTCTCGGGGTAGCTTCCCAGGGAAACTAAAAGCTGCAGCCCGATGTCCCTCGCGGTGAGTACTGCGTTCTTCACTGCACTTGCATCTCCTGTGACTGCCACGATGACTTCATTGGAATGGCTGGTCCCTTTGTCCGGTGTCATATACTTCACGATCTCAACTGGCGAAGACTTCACCGCCAGGTCTGCCATGACAAGCCCGATCGCAGCAGGGGAGCCGCAGAAGAAACCAAACGGCTTGCCAACAGGGGCATCAAAGGCCATGTTCAATGCCTGGTCTGCATTGGCAGAATAGGTGAACTCCAGATGTCCGGCCTCACTGATGTAGAGTTCACCCGCATACTTCTCTGTATATTCGAGTGCAATCTCTACGGCTCTTCTGACATCGGATACATTGTCGCCGCCGATGATGATAAAGTTGCCGTGACCGCCCCAGCCTTTGGTATCTCGCGGCAGTTCGATGGAAACGACTTCTGTATTGGTGGACTTCACCGCCTCATCCACGGCATTGATCTGTCCTGCGGCACCTGTACGTGAACTGATCAGGCCCAGGCTGCGGTAAGCCTTTGGAAGCCCCATCTGCTCAAGAAGCGCAGGGGTAATGCCGGGAATGACCAGTCCGATCGTGTCGAGGACGGTCGTGCCTACGAATTCTGTCATGGTACAATCCACAGGGATCTTCTCGATATCTTTTACTTTCAGCATAAGAAAACTCCTTTTCTATATAAATCCGCCGTCCAGACCGATAATCTGTCCGGTCATATAATTGTGATGCTCTGCCAGATCAATAACCAGCTCCGCAGTCTCTTTTGGGGAACCGAAACGTCCCGCAGGGATCTCCTCCATCAGCATCCCGCGTTCTTCCTCAGAGAGCTGGGAGTTCATGACGGTATCGATGACACCGCAGGCGATGGCGTTGACCTGAATGTTGCTGGGCGCCAGTTCCTTAGCCAGAGCCTTCGTCAGTCCGTTGACACCGGACTTGGCGGCAGAGTAGGCAGCTTCGCAGGAAGCACCGCAGGTTCCCCACATGGAAGAAATATTGATAATCTTTCCTGCTTTCTGTGACAGCATATAGGGGATCGCAGCGCGGCAGCAGTAGAATACGGAAGACAGGTTCGTCGAAAGGATATGCTCCCAGTCAGAGTCTGTCATATCGGTGAGCAGTCCGATATAGGCGATGCCTGCATTGTTCACCAATACGTCCAGACCGCCGCATGCTGTCTTAATCTCCTGAAAAATATGGGCAACATCGCAGGCACTCCCCACATCTCCGGGAAGAGAAATGCATGTCCCCCCATCCTGACGGATCATCTGAGATACTTCTTCCAGTTCTTCAACAGAACTTCTGCAGTTTATAAATACACGATACCCGCGCTTTCCGAAAGCAAGGGCACAGGCCTTCCCGATTCCACGAGAGGCTCCTGTGATCAGTACGGATTTCTGCTTCATAGAAAAAACCTCTTTTACAAATTAAATTTGAATACTGGTAATCCAATAAGTATAGCTTATTCTTGAAAATTTGTACAGCTATTATTGTGATTCCAGTTTGCTTATGTTATGATTTCTTTAGAGTGCGGGCGCATCCCGGCTTTGATGCTCCCGTTGAAAAGAAGAAAAAGAGGTAGGCATAATGTTATCTAAGTTCAGCGTAAAGAGGCCCTATACAGTAGTTGTAGCTGTTGTTTTAATTCTGATTCTGGGATTTGTATCCTTCGATAAGATGACGGTAGATCTTCTGCCGGATATGAATCTTCCCTATGCAATTGTGATGACGACATACCCGGGAGCAAGCCCGGAAGAGGTAGAGACAACGGTGACGAAGCCTGTAGAACAGGCCATGGCGACGATCAGCAATATCAGCAATGTCAGCTCTTCCTCCAGAGAGAATGCATCCACAGTCGTACTGGAGTTTGAACAGACAGCCAATATGGATTCGGCGACGATAGAGATGAGAGAAAGCCTGGATCAGATCAGCGGCTACTGGCCTGACACTGTAGGGAATCCGATCATTATGAAGCTGAATCCTACCATGATGCCGGTCATGATCCCGGCGATCAGTGTGGACGGAGCCGAGCCGGCAGAGACGACCAGGATCATTCAGGAAGAGGTGCTTCCCGAGATTGAGAGCCTGGAGGGCGTGGCATCGGTCAGTACATTTGGAGATATCAAAGAGACAATCCGTATCACGGTAAAAGAGGACAAGGTCAGCAGTGTGGACAGTTCCGTCCAGAATCAGCTGGATCAGAAATTTGCTGAGGCCACCGATGCACTGAATCAGGCAAAAGCCCAGATGGAGAACGGCAAGGCCCAGATGGAAGCGGGAAAGAATACCGCTTCGGACCAGATGGCCCAGGCAGAGGAACAGCTGGCACAGGGCGATGCGGAACTGACGCAGGGGAAGCTGGAGGTTGGCACAAAGTTAAGCGAGCTTGAAGTGGCACAGGCAGCTCTGGAGCAGTTCCAGGCTCAGATCGATGCGAGTGAAGAAGCGCTGAACCAGCAGAAGCAGGAACTGGAAGATCTGAATGCGAACAGGGAACAGATCGAGGCGGAATACCAGCAGGTGCTTCAGGCAATCGAAGAGAACGGGGAGACTTCTGAGCTTCAGATCGCACAGGCGACACTGGCAGGGAAGCTTGCGCTGCTGGAGCAGTATGAGGAATCCATGGCAGTCATTGAACAGGGGCTTGCCCAGGTGGCACAGGGAAGACAGACCATCGCGGACAAGCAGGCAGAGCTTGACCAGGCAAGGGCCATGCTGGAGGAAGTACAAGGGCAGCTGAACGCAGGAACTCTTGGTCTGGCGCAGGCGCGGGCCCAGTTAAGTACGGCGCAGCTGGAGGCAGCCCTTCAGATGAGTGAGGCTTCGGCTCAGCTGGCAGTCGGGGAATCCGAGATTAAGAGTAAAGAAGAGGAACTGAAATCTGCAAAAGAACAGGCCAAGGCAAGCGCAAATGTGAAATCCATGCTGACTGCAGACACGATCCAGGGTGTCTTAAGTGCACAGAATTTTAATATGCCGGCCGGATATGTAAAAGAGGATGGAATCGACTATCTGATCCGTGTGGGAGATAAGTTTACTTCTATAGAAGATCTGAAAGATCTGGTTCTGGTTGATATGGAAGGCATCAGCCCGATCAGACTTTCTGATGTGGCAGATGTGGAGCGCATCGACAATGCAGGTGAGACCTATGCCAAGTTAAATGGTGAGAACGGAATTTTATTCCAGATCCAGAAGCAGACCGGTTATTCCACAGGAGAGGTGACTGACCGGGTTCTGGAGAGATTTGAACAGATCCAGAAGGAAAATACGGATATCAAAGTGGTCATTCTGATGAACCAGGGAGTCTATATCGACATGGTGATCGGTTCTGTCCTGCAGAATCTGGTCTTCGGTGCGATTCTGGCGATTCTGATCCTGCTGCTGTTTTTGAAGGACATCCGGCCTACCCTTGTGATTGCATGCTCCATACCGATCAGTATTATGACTGCGATTGTTCTGATGTATTTCAGCGGGGTGACGATGAATGTCATCTCCCTTTCCGGACTGGCGCTTGGAGTCGGTATGCTGGTGGATAACTCGATCGTCGTGATTGAGAATATCTACCGCATGAGAAATGAGGAACATGCGTCTGCAAAAGAAGCAGCGATCAAAGGAGCCCAGCAGGTGGCAGGAGCCATTCTGGCGTCCACGCTGACCACGGTCTGCGTCTTCCTGCCGATTGTATTTACCGAGGGAATCGCAAGACAGCTGTTTGTGGATATGGGTCTGACCATCGCGTATTCACTGCTTGCCAGCCTGATTGTCGCACTGACACTGGTGCCGATGATGTCTGCGGGAACATTAAGGAGGACCGAGCAGAAGGAGTCCGGTTTCTTCCAGCATTTGAAGACTGCTTACGAAAAGCTTCTCCGCCGGGCACTTCGGTTCAAACCGGTGGTATTGATCGGGGCACTGGTGCTGTTTGCTTTAAGTGGTGTGCTGGCGATGTCCAGAGGTACCGCTTTTATGCCGGATATGCAGAGTACGCAGATCAGCATGTCGATCACGACACCGAAAGGAACACCTCTGGAAGAGACAGCCAGGGCTGCGGATAAGTTTACCAGAGAGATACAGGAATTAAAGGACATCGGGGATGTGGGCGGCATGGCGATGAGCGGCGGCATGATGGGAAGTGGCGCTGCCAAGACAAATCAGGTGGAATTCTACGCACTGCTTTCTGAGAAACGGACCATGTCTGATGACAAGCTGCAGAAGTCTATCGAGAAGATTGCAAAGAAGGACAAGCTGGAATTGTCCCTCAGTATGTCCAACATGGATATGAGTGCGCTGGGTTCTTCCGGGATTTCCGTGCAGATCAAAGGACGGGATCTGGATAAGCTTCAGCAGGCAGCAAAGGATATTGCCGCAATCATGGAAAAAGTAAAGGGAACGAAAAATGTTTCCGATGGAATGGATGAGACGACTGAAGAACTCAGGGTCGTGGTAGATAAAGCCAAAGCAATCAAACATAACCTCACGGTGGCACAGGTATATCAGGAGCTTGCGAAGAAATTAAAGGATCCTGCATCCACCACGAATCTGGATCTGGATACAGGGGCTATCGGGATCGTTGTGGCGGAACAGAAGAATCAGGATCTGACACGTGAAGCGATTCAGAAGATGAAGCTGACCGTGACGAAGCAGGATGGCACAACAGAGCAGATCCCGCTTACAGATCTTGCTTCCTTTGAGACAGGATACGGCCTGCAGTCCATTTCCCGTGATGCACAGAGCAGGTATATCAATGTGACGGCCGAGATAGAGGAAGATGATAACATCGGACTGGTCAGCGGCCGTGTGGAAAAAGCTTTAAAGGATTACAAACTGCCGGAAGGCTATTCGATCGAGATGAAGGGAGAGGATGAGACGATCAACGAGACGATGACAGAGCTTTTCAAGATGCTGGGGCTCGCTGTGGTTTTCATGTATCTGATCATGGTGGCACAGTTCCAGTCCTTAAGATCTCCGTTTATCGTCATGTTTACGGTTCCGCTTGCATTTACAGGAGGCCTGTTCGGGCTGTGGATGACAGGAAGTCCGGTCAGTGTCATTGCAATGGTAGGATTTGTAATGTTATCAGGAATTATTGTCAATAATGGTATTGTGTTCATTGACTATACGAACCAGCTGACGGCCTCGGGGATAGAGCAGTCAGAAGCACTGGTGGAAGCAGGAAGGACAAGGCTGCGCCCGATTATTATGACGGCGCTGACTACGATCCTGGGGCTGTCGACGATGGCACTGGGATTCGGCTCAGGGGCAGATATGGTTCAGCCGATGGCGATCGTGACGATCGGCGGTCTCATATATGGAACTGTATTAACACTGTTTGTGGTACCGTGTATCTATGCTTTATTCCATAAGAAAGAAAAGGCAAGACTGCGGGAAGGCATTGAGGAGGAACCTAAGAATGATTGATGAAGCCATTGAGTTTGCAGCTAAGGCACATGAAGGGCAGTATCGAAAGGGAACGAGACGTCCGTATATTGTGCATCCGATTGAAGTGGCAGATATTGTGGCAACTATGACGCAGGATGAGGAGATCATCTGCGCAGCGGTGCTCCATGATACGATTGAGGATTGCGCCGGAGTGACCGAGGAGGTCCTGAAAACAAAATTTGGGGACAGAGTCGCATATATGGTTCAGCAGGAAAGCGAGGACAAGTCAAAGTCCTGGGAAGAGCGGAAAGGGTCGACCATCCATCATTTGAAGGAGGCGCCCAAAGAAGTCCAGATGATCGGACTGGCAGACAAGCTGTCCAATATGCGTGATATAGACAGGGATTATCCGACATTCGGAGAGGATCTATGGAAACGTTTCCGGATGAACAGTAAGGCCGCTATGGGGTGGTATTACAAAGGAATCCGGGATGCTTTGAGGGAGGAATTCATGGGGATTCCCGCCTTTGAAGAATATTGTGACCTAGTGGAGAAAAATTTCGGCAGTGAGCCGGCTTCACTGGAATGGCAGTAAATAAAATCTGGGGGCAGGCAGGATGAAGAAGCGTATTTTAATGCTGGGAACAGGCGGTACCATTGCCTGTAAAAGCACGGATGTCGGGTTAAGCCCGGCGATCACACCAGAGGAACTGGTGGGATATATTCCGGATGTAAAGGAAGTATGTGAGGTCCACACGCTCCAGGTGTGCAATGTGGACAGCACGAATGTAACGCCGCGCCACTGGAGCATGGTGAGCAGGGCAATCCAGGAACACTATGATCAGTATGACGGATTTGTCGTATGCCATGGGACTGATACCCTTGCTTATACGGCATCAGCGCTGTCTTATATGATACAGAATTCCCGAAAACCGATCGTGATCACAGGCGCACAGAAGCCGATCGATGTGGAGAATACAGATGCCAGGAATAATCTTTTGGACAGCTTTGTCTATGCGGCAGACGATGGTTCGCGGGATGTCAATATCGTATTCGACGGAAAGGTCATTGTCGGCACCCGCGCCAAAAAAGAAAGAGCAAAAAGCTATAATGCGTTTTCCAGTATCAACTTTCCATATCCGGCAGTGATACAGGACCAGAAGGTGATCCGGTACATTCCGCCGGAAGCGTACGAAGGGGACGTTCAGTTCTTCCATGAGATGAACAACAGCATCTACGTACTAAAGCTGATCCCCGGACTGGATCCGGAGATTCTGGACTATGTATTTGAGAAATATGAGTGTATCGTGATCGAGAGTTTCGGTGTCGGAGGAATCCCCGAATATCTTGTGGAAAAGTTCTACGAAGTCATGAGGGACTGGGAGTCCCGCGGCAAGCTGGCGATTGTGGCAACCCAGGTTGTAAAGGAAGGCAGCAATATGATGGTATACGAAGTCGGGAAGAAAGTAAAGCAGGACTTCGATCTGCTGGAAACCTACGACATGACACTGGAAGCCACCCTTACCAAAGCCATGTGGCTGATGGCGAGAACACACGGCAGCTACGAAGAGATGAAAAAAGAGTTCTACAGAAGAATCAACCATGACATCATGATAAATGGGATGGATTAAATTGAACGAATTGTTTTTAACTTTAGAATATTCTGAATATGGAGAGCAAAAGGGTCAGACCCTTTTGAAAAACTCCCAGGAGGTACGAGATGAGAAAGACGAAAGTGATATGTTTTGCGAATAACAAGGGAGGGAGCGGGAAGTCAACTACATGTTCTAATGTGGGGTATGGGCTGACTTTGCTCGGAAAGAAGGTTCTTTTGATTGACGGGGACATGCAGCTGAATCTTTCACTTTCTCTTTTTGATGAAGATCAGGTGCTTGCCTTTGCACAGGGGGAAAAGAATCTGTATGAAGGGATTAAGCGCCAGGATGACCTGACCGGATATATCGTGCATTCACCATATGAGGGTCTGGACCTGATCCCGTCTTCCACACTGATGAGCTCGATCGAGTATGAGCTGTTTACCAAGTGGCAGAGGGAGTTTATTCTGAGAAAATGTATTTCCGGGATCAGGGAATCAGCGGAGTATGATTATATCCTGATCGATGCCCCGCCGACACTGGGCGGATGGGTTATGAATATCTTATGTGCCTCGGATGAGGTGGTTATTCCGGTGGAGTCGACGCCGTGGGGGCTGTTTGGACTGGGAAATATGTTTGAGTTCCTGGAGGAAGTGAAGCAGATCGCTCCTGATTTAAAGCTGGGCGGAATTGTCGTCACCAAGGTGGATACCAGAAAGAATTACTTTAAACAGACGATTGAGACATTGAGACAGCTGGAAAATGTAAAGGTCTTTGATACATATATCCGTGTGGACAGCGGCATCGAGTGGTCCCAGGATAACAATGCGCCGATCATGGCATATAAGAAGAGCAGCAGAAGCGCTGCGGAATACATGGAACTGGCAAAAGAAATCGCAAATGAGAAATAGGTGAGTGGATGCATTCTGAATTGTTGAAGGAACTATCGGTGATCACAGAGGAAGAGCAGAAGATTCTGGCCGGAAGAGAGGGGATCGACCCGCATCTGTATACGGAAAAAAAGGAGCTGATCGTGGACTGCGAGAAGCTGCTCAAAAAAGGAAAGCTGATCCAGGTCCGGCCCCACACCAGGTTCGTACATTTCCCAAAGCACCGCCACAATTATGTGGAGGTCATCTATATGTGCCAGGGATCTACGACGCATATTGTAGACGGGGATGAGGTGCTGCTGGAGGAGGGCGACCTTTTGTTCCTGAACCAGAATGCGGTGCAGGAGATCCTGCCCGCCGGGGAGCAGGACATCGCGGTGAACTTCATTGTCCTGCCGGAGTTTTTCAACACGGCATTCTCGATGATGGGAGAGGAAGACAATCTGCTGAAAGAATTCCTCGTCGGCTCGCTTTGCGGGAAGAACGATGCGACCTCTTACCTCTATTTCCATGTTGCCGACATCCTTCCAATTCAGAATCTGGTGGAAAACATGGTCTGGACGATTTTTTATGATCTGTCCAATAAGCGCAGCTGTAATCAGATCACTATGGGACTTCTTATGCTCCAGCTTTTAAACCATATGGATAAAATGGAAACAGGAAGCAGCAAGTTCGACAGGGAGCTGACTGGAGTTGTGTTAAGCTATGTGGAAGAACATTATAAAAACGGAAGCCTGTCGGAGCTGGCGGAGATGATGGGATACGATGTGTACTGGCTTAGCAGGGAGATCAAGAAGCGGACGGGCAAGACTTATAAAGAACTTCTTCAGGCCAAACGGATGAACCAGGCACTCTACCTTCTGGGGAGCAGCACCCTGCCGATTCTGGATATCATCGAATCGGTGGGATACGACAATACCAGCTATTTTTACCGGAAGTTTAAGGAAAAATATGGGATGAGTCCCAGGGAATACAGGGAAAGACTGTAGGAGAAGAAAGGATAGTGGAAGAATGACCAGGGCAAATTTTGCATGTGACCTTCATACGCATACGACACGTTCCGACGGAACGGATACTCCGCAGGAATTAATCGAAAGGGCGGCCAGGCTGGGAGTGAAGATACTGGCGGTCACGGATCATGATATCGTGCCTGTGGACCGGTTTACAGATGAAAAGGGGAAGGAACAGAGACTGACGGAATATGCGGCAGCTCTGGGGGTAACAATGTTACTGGGAACAGAGATTTCCTGTGACACAGAGGTGGAGGATGTACATATGGTCTGCCTGGGGTGTGACTGGCAGGATGCGTGGTTCCAAAAGCTGGAAGAGGATGTGGCTGATTCCAGAGTCGATGGATATAAGAAGCTGCTGGAGCGTCTGAATGAGGACAAAATGCAGATGTCCTGGGAAGAAGTGCTCGATAACAGCGGACAGCCCATTGAGGAGCGTCATGTCCTGAAAAAGATGATATTTGAACTGATGGCTGCAAAAGGCTATGCGAAGAGCTGGGGAGAGGCGAAGATGCTGGTAAAGAATACAAAAAGATACCAGATCAAGCGCAGGAAACCAGATCCAAAAGAAGTGATTGCCCAGGTGCACCGTACCGGCGGGATCGCAATCCTGGCCCATCCGTTTCTGATTGGGGCGCAGGTGGAAAAGGCAGGAAGGCTGATGAGCCGGAAGTCCTATATAGATGGTCTGGTCGAGGCTGGACTGGATGGGATCGAGGCCTGCTATACTTACGATAAGACCAGTTATGACGGGAAACTAACGAAAGAAGAGATCGAGGCATATGTCCGGGATAATTATGGAGAGAGAGTCAGGATCATGTCCGGCGGGTCAGATTATCATGGGGATCAGAAAAAAGGCGTTCCAAATCCGCGGGAAATCGGGGAATGCGGAGTGACGGAAGAGTACTTTTGGGGGAATGAATGGCTGAAAGGGGCTGCGATTGAGAAGAAAACGGGGATATGATTGTATGGATATAAAAAGACTGGCAGAAAAATTGTCTGATGACTCAAATAGTCTCATCAGACAATTTTTTTTATGCCGGGAATTTTCTGAATGACGAATGTGACCAGCATGCATACGAGAAATACGGATATACTTAAGAGCAATACCATGTAGATCGGATTTCCTGCCATCAGATTAATTCCACGCGAATCCAGATGTTCTAATAAAAATGGATGCATGACATAGATGCCCAGGGTAGCGGAGGATACTTTCTCTAGGGCTTTCGAACCAGAACAGCGGGAAAAGAATGGACTCGCTTTCTGAAACGCTATAAATAGAAAAACTGCATTAAGGAATACCGGCAGTGTAAAGTAGCCATAAAAAATTCCAAAGGGGACACCCCGGTGGACTGCATCAAGCGAACCGATTATAACAGCAGCCAGTGATGTGATAATATAGCCGAATGCTGCAGTAATCCCTTTGATATGAATCCTCTGTCTGATACTGTCCAGGTAATATCCTAATAAGAAGTATCCTGAATAGCCACACAATTCCACCGGAATCCGGTTCAAAGCAGCTGTAATATTATCTCCCTGTATTGGATACTGTAAAGGCAGCAGTGTATTTTTCAAAATTCCGAAAACCATAAATAAGGCCAGCAGATACTTTATGTATTTACCATCCTCATACTGGATTACAGCCCGTAAAATGGGGATGAGCATATAAACACCGATCAAAGCGGGGATAAACCACAGGTGGTATTTTCCTGCAATGACGAATGATAACACACCTGTCCAGCCGTAGAAGCCGCAGGCGATGATGTCATCCAGTGCATAAAAAACTGCCCAGACGATATAGATAACCAGTAAATGAAGAATTTTATTCAGATACAGTTTTTTTAGCGGAATATCCTTCTTGAGAAGAAATGCACCGCTGATCATAAAGAACAGCGGGACACAGCACCTTGAGATGGTGTCATAGAAGTTGAAGACATTCCATTCATAGGTGGTTGGTCCGTAAAGCTCCCATTGTGCGGTTGATACATGAATTACTATTACTAAAAATGCGGCTAAGATTCTCAGCGCATCATATTCTGTCTGACGTTTTTTTATAATCGTTTCCATTTTAACTCCTGTAGTAATAAATGTAGTTGAGGACGCAGGTTCTTTTATAAGAATATCTATAGTCTATATACTGGCAGGGGTGGATATTTCATTACTTTTTCTTAGTACGTCCAGGTAAGTAATCAACAGAAACACCGTAATAATCAGCCAGCTTACAGAAAACTTCAACCGGAATATTGGTTTTTATTGTACCAAATATTAGGACAAAAAGATAGATATAAAAGTTTAAAATAGTGCTGTCAGACAGGTGAATTAACGTAAATGCGCTGATGGCAGATCTGCAAATAAGGTTGTTAAATTAAATAAATAGCGTCCTTTTTTTGCACCCCGTCCCCCATTATAATAAGTGTAGATTTGAATAGATACGAAGGAGGCACATCATGGAAAAGTATTATTTGGCCGTTGATATTGGGGCATCCAGCGGACGACACATGCTCGCTTCTATGAGGGACGGAAAGATGCAGCTTGAGGAGGTTTACCGTTTTCCAAATGGGATGGATCAAAAGAACGGTACACTCTGCTGGGATGTAAAGCGTCTGTTCACTGAGATCAAGAATGGTCTTAAGAAGTGTAAGGAGATCGGCAAGATTCCGGTTTCTATGGCAATCGACACCTGGGGCGTGGATTACGTGCTGCTTGATAAGGATGACAGGATTCTTGGGGATACAGTCGGGTACCGTGACAGCCGGACGAACGGGATAGATGAGAAGGTTTACGAGAAGATTTCTCTGGAAGATTTATATGCGAGAACGGGAATCCAGAAGCAGATCTTCAATACGATTTATCAGCTGATGGCTGTGAAGGAGACACATCCGGAGTACCTGGAGCAGGCTGAGGCGATCCTGATGATCCCGGATTATTTCCATTTCCTGCTGACTGGCGTGAAGAAGATGGAGTACACTAATGCTACGACAGGACAGCTGATCGATCCGAAGACGAATGACTGGGATTACGATCTGATCGACATGCTGGGCTATAACAGGAAGATGTTCCAGCCTGTTTCCATGCCGGGCACGGTAGTCGGGAATTTCACAAAAGAGATTCAGGAAGAGGTTGGATTTGACTGTACGGTTATTCTCCCGGCTACACATGACACGGGTTCTGCAGTCCTGGCGGTTCCGACGAATGATGACAACGCCATCTACATCAGCTCCGGGACATGGTCACTGATGGGAATCGAGAGAAAAGAAGCAGACTGTTCCGAAGAGAGCATGAAGGCGAATTTCACCAATGAGGGCGGATACGATCACAGATTCCGTTATCTGAAGAACATCATGGGATTATGGATGATCCAGTCTGTAAAGAAAGAATTTGAAGAAGACTTATCCTTTGGAGAGATCTGCGAAAGGGCTTCTAAAGAGACGATCACATCTATCGTAGACTGCAACGACGACAGTTTTCTTGCACCGGAGAGTATGATCCGGGCAGTACAGGATTTCTGCCGCAATTCAGATCAGCAGGTGCCTGAGACAGCAGGCGAGATTGCTGCGGTGATCTACAACAGCCTTGGAAAGTGCTATGGAGATACGGTCAAAGAGATTGAAGCAATCACAGGCAATACATACGATACCATATACGTAGTAGGCGGCGGTGCAAACGCCGGATATTTGAACGAATTGACTGCAAAATATACACAAAAGAAAGTTTCAGCAGGCCCGACAGAGGCAACGGCAATCGGCAATGTGACCGTGCAGATGCTTCACGACGGCGTGTTTGCAAGCCTTCCGGAGGCAAGAGTGTGTATCGGACAGTCATTTGACATAAAAAACTACGATGAAAAAGGAAAACAATTCTGACAATGGAGAGCAAAAGGGTCTGACCCCTTTGAAAATAAGGAGGATATTTACGATGAATGCAAGGGAAAGATATGAATCAGCGAGAGAGATTTATGCGAAGTTAGGTGTGGATACGGATGCAGCGATTGAGAAGTGCAAGAAGGTTCCGGTATCTCTGCACTGCTGGCAGGGGGATGATGTGACTGGATTTGACCATGACGGTCCGCTGACAGGCGGAATCCAGACGACTGGAAATTATCCGGGTAAGGCAAGAACTCCGGAAGAGCTGCTTGCTGATATGGATAAGGCGATGAGCCTGATGCCTGGTATGAAGAAGATTAATGTACATGCAAGTTATGCGATTTTTGAGGATGGCGAGTTTGTGGACCGTGATAAGCTGGAGCCAAAGCATTTCCAGAAATGGGTGGACTTCGCGAAGGAGAGAGGTATGGGACTGGATTTCAACCCGACTTTCTTTTCACATGACAAGGTAAAGGATGGACTGACTCTGTCCAGCCCGGATGAGGAGACGAGAAAGTTCTGGATCGAGCATGGAAAAGCCTGCATTCGCATTTCCAGTTATTTTGCGGAGCAGACAGGAATCCCGTGTGTTATGAATATCTGGACAGGCGACGGATATAAGGATGTTCCGGCTGACCGTATGGGACCGAGAATGCGTTACAAAGAGGCGATTGATGAGATTCTTTCCGAGCCATACGATCCTAAGATGGTAAAACCTTGTGTAGAGTCCAAGGTATTTGGTATCGGTGTGGAAGCTTATACAGTTGGCTCAGCTGAATTTGCTTTAAGTTATGCAGCTGCCAATATGGATAAATGCCTGCCGCTGATGGACAACGGACATTATCATCCGACAGAGGTTGTTTCTGATAAGATTCCGGCGCTTTTAACATTTTTCCCTGAGATCGCTCTTCATGTAACACGCCCGATCCGCTGGGATTCTGACCATGTAGTTCTGTATGATGATGAGACAAAAGAGATCGCTCAGGAAATCGTACGTTGCGATGGTCTGGACCGTACATATATCGGACTGGATTACTTTGATGCATCCATCAACCGAGTTTCTGCATGGGTAACTGGATTCAGAAGTTTCCAGAAGGCACTCTTAAATGCCCTGTGTACTCCGAGTGCTCTGCTCAAAGAGCTGCAGGATACAAACCAGCTGAGTAAGAAGATGGTTGTGATGGAACAGTGCAGGACTCTTCCAATCGGAGATATCTGGGAAGAATACTGTGCTCAGTGCGGTGTTCCGGCAGAGGGATGGTTCTCGGAGATTGAGAAATATGAGGAAGAAGTGCTGTCAAAAAGAGCATAACATCACCAGGGAAATATAAGATACCGCTCATGGATTCTGTAGAGTTAGAAATTGACTGAACAGATACCATGGGCGGTTTTTGATTTCTTGTAATTGTGAATGGACTTATGGCAATTTAAAGAAACTCTGCTGTGTGGATCGAAAATCCTGCGTACGACCGCACGGGAACAGAGGCACCGAAAGCGTGTGTCTCTGTGGGCTCCCCGCTGCTGGTCTTAAAGTCATGGATCTCAATACATGAGGTCTGGGGATTGATGATCCAGTATTCCTTTACACCCCAGTCCCTGTATATCCGGGACTTGATTACATGGTCAAGACAGTTCGTCCCCCGGGTCGTGACTTCGGCCACGAAATCGGGAAGCACATGAATGTCCGGGCAGAGGATGCTCTCGGGATGTCTGACCACGGCAAGGTCCGGGATCAGGACAGTCCTGTCGTCCTCCATACGGGAAAAACGCACAGGGGAAGAGACTGCCTTAAAAGGCAGCTCCTCTTCCTTTAAATAACGGGTCCACTGATACATAAGTTCAGCGATGATGTTCTGGTGCACTTCCGGCACAGGCGGCGGTATGATCATCCACCCGTCGATCAGCTGCACGCGCATCTGCACCGGGAATCGGACAAGATCTCCCCGGGTATAGGATCCCTGGTTATCCAGAATCGGATCAGGGATGGTAGCCTGATTCATAATCAGTTCAAATGGAATATCTTCAAAATGGAAGGAAGTCATAATCATTCTCCTTAATGGGATTAGTTTTTGCAGTAAACTTCTTTTTATACAGTATAACTCTTTATACACTAAAGTACTTTCTATATTGTACTCCAAAAATATTTCTACGTCATTGAGTTACAAACAGCTTGACAAAGGATTTTATGGATTATTTACTTACAGGGTGGTATGATGAAAACAAAAAAGGAGCTGATCATATGCTGGAAAAGATTTATCCTGGAATTAATATGGAGAGAACCGCTAACTGGCTGCGGTTTATGTGCAGATTCGAGAAGATCACTGTGAAGGATCTGTGCCGGCAGATGGGCTTAAGCTGTCCGCAGTCCATCTATGGCTGGTTCAGAGGACGGACACTCCCGTCGCTGGATAATTTTTATGCGCTCAGCCAGATTCTGGATGTATCTCTGGATGAGCTGATCGTGAATCAGCAGGAAGTGATACCGGAGAATTTCTGTAAAAAAATGGGACTCCAGAATGCAAGGCTCATCCAATACCGCATGAGACTCGAATTCTAGAAGTCCGATTGAGCACTTTACCGTTCAAGGAAGCACTTGAACGCTTTCAGGGAATAATTCATGACCAGTGATTCGGGCATTCCTGCGAGCCTGACAAGCTCCAGGGCGTGTTCGAAGTCACCTACATGTCTGGTCCCATGGCTGTCGCTGGCCAGAATGACAGGATAATGAAAGTGTCTGCACAGGTTCAGGATCATCAGATCATTGAACCGGGTGTCACCGCGGTAGCCGTCGGGACTCAAGGAACTGTTGTTGATCTCTAAAAGCACATCATATTTCATAGCGGCTCTTACAAGCGCGAGGTAGTCGACCGGGTACTTCACATCATCGCAGTGACCGATGATGCGTACTTTGGGATGCTGCATCGCCGCGATGTAGGCAGCCGTATTCTCTTCAAGAGTCCCCGGTTTCTTCACCGGCTTATGAATACTGGCGATCGCATAATCCAGCTTATCCAGTATGGAATCCTCCAGATCCAGCTTCCCGTTATTATCCAGGATATTGACTTCTGCACCGTACATCATCTCTACACCGAGACGGATTCTCCTCGCATGGGCGAGGCTGCGGAAATAAGAAGTGCGCCCGCCGCCCAGTGTAGCTGGTCCATGGTCACTGATTCCAAGCATCTTTAAATTGTGTGCAGCGGCAGCTTTGGCCATATCCGTGATCGTGGCAGCAGATCCGTGGCCGCTTGCAATGGTATGTGTATGTATATCAAATTCTAAAACAGACATAAGAGACTGACCTTTCTTTCCTGCTGCAAATGTAAATTCTCATACAGCAGACTTCGTTTAGAAACTCCTAATATATAGTATGCTTGATTTTGAATGGTTTGTCAATATAAAAGTAATATGAATACCACTGAAAACAAACAAAAACAACAAAAATAATGTTTGATTGTGTTGGAATGATGCGCGAAAAATCTTCGAAAAATGTTGTTTTGCGTTGACTTCTCCACATTATAAGCGTATAATAATTATAACTGGGTGGAGAGGCTTTCTATCTTCATTGAGTGAAAGAATATATAGACAGGATCTTGAATAAACAGGGACTGCTTATATAAAAGAAAGGAGTGACAGGGCGAATGGGATTATATACCTATGACAGCACGGATATACCGAAGTCAGAACGCATATCCAGGCTGGTCGAGGATCTGTATGCGAAGATGCCGGAGATTGAATCTGCAAGGGCAGTTCTGATCACAGAGTCTTACAGGCAGACAGAGAGTGAACCGATGATCATCCGGCGTGCGAAGGCATTTGAGCATATCCTGGAGAATATCCCGATCATCATAAGGGATATGGAACTGATCGTGGGAAGCACGACGATCGCACCGAGAGGCTGTCAGACATACCCGGAGTTTTCCTATGAATGGCTGGAGGCGGAGTTTGATACGGTAGAGACAAGAAGCGCAGACCCGTTCTACATCTCAGAGAAGACAAAGGCAGAGTTAAAGGAAGCCAATGCATACTGGAAGGGCAAGACAACCAGTGAGCTGGCAACATCATACATGGAGCCGGAGACACTGCTGGCCATGGAGCATAATATTTTCACACCGGGCAATTACTTCTACAACGGTGTCGGGCATGTGACAGTGAAGTATGACGAGGTCCTTGCAATCGGTTTTTCCGGAATTAAGGAAAAGGCCCAGGCGGAATTGGCCACACTTTGCCTGGCAGACGGAGATTATCAGAAGAAGTCCAGATTCCTGGAGGCTGTGATGATCAGCTGCGATGCAGTGATTACATATGCAAGACGTTATGCAAAGCTGGCTCTTGAGGAGGCTGAGAAGTGTTCCGATATGACCCGCAAGAAGGAACTGCTCCTGATTGCACAGAACTGTGCGAATGTACCGGAGAAGGGGGCATCAGGTTTTTACGAAGCCTGCCAGTCATTCTGGTTCGTACAGCAGCTTTTGCAGCTTGAATCCAGCGGACATTCCATCTCACCGGGAAGATTTGACCAGTACATGTATCCTTATTATAAGAAGGACCTCGACAGCGGCAGGATCACCAGAGGGTTCGCACAGGAGCTGATGGACTGCATCTGGGTGAAGTTAAATGACCTGAACAAGTGCCGCGATGCAGTTTCAGCAGAAGGCTTTGCAGGCTACAGCCTGTTCCAGAACCTGATTGCAGGCGGGCAGAATGAAGAGGGTGTCGACGTGACCAATGATCTGTCCTTTATGAGCATTCAGGCATCCATGCATGTATTCCTTCCGCAGCCATCCTTATCCGTCAGAGTCTGGAACGGGACTCCACATGAGTTCCTGATCAAGGCGGCAGAGCTGACCCGGACAGGAATCGGACTTCCGGCATATTATAACGATGAAGTCATCATTCCGTCACTGGTAAGCCGCGGGCTGACACTGGAAGATGCAAGGGATTATAATATCATCGGCTGTGTAGAGCCGCAGAAGTCAGGCAAGACAGAAGGGTGGCACGATGCCGCATTCTTCAATATGTGCCGTCCTCTGGAATTAGTGTTCAGTAACGGAGTGGACAAGGGAGTACAGATCGGACCAAAGACGGGGAAAGTAGAAGATATGAAGACCTTCGAGGAATTCTATCATGCCTACAAGATCCAGATGGATTATGCCATCAAGCTTCTGGTCAATGCAGATAATGCAATCGATATGGCCCATGCAGAGAGATGCCCGCTTCCATTCCTTTCCTCTATGGTCGATGACTGTATGAAGAGAGGAAAGTCCGTGCAGGAGGGTGGCGCCATCTACAACTTTACAGGTCCTCAGGGATTTGGTGTGGCAAATATGGCAGATTCCCTTTACGCGGTGAAGAAGCTGGTGTATGATGAAAAGAAGATCACTATGAAGGAGCTGAAGGAAGCTCTGGCAACCAACTATGGAAAAGGACTGAGCAGTGAGGATGTGGCATCCATTACATCTGAGATTGCAGGAAGCATGAAGGAAGCAGGACAGGCTGTCTCAGAGCGCGAGATCGCTGCGATCCTTAAGACCGTAGTGGCTGCGTCAGAAGCACCGGAAGTCAAAGAGAATGGTGAGCGGATCTTGAAGCTGATCGAAGAAGTACCGAAGTTCGGCAATGACATCCCGGAGGTGGATGCATTTGCCAGAGATGTAGCTTATACCTATACCAAGCCGCTCTTACAATATAAGAACCCAAGAGGAGGCATGTTCCAGGCCGGACTGTATCCGGTATCTGCGAATGTCCCGCTGGGAGCACAGACAGGTGCCACACCGGACGGACGTCTGGCACATACACCGGTAGCCGATGGGGTATCACCATCCGCCGGGAAGGATGTGAACGGACCGACAGCCGCTGCGAATTCTGTATCCAGACTGGATCATTACATCGCATCCAACGGTACCTTATTTAATCAGAAGTTCCACCCATCTGCACTGAGCGGCCGCAGAGGCCTTGAGAATTTTGTGGGCCTGGTACGTTCCTATTTTGACCAGAAAGGAAGCCACATGCAGTTCAATGTTGTAAGCCGCGAGACGCTCCTTGATGCACAGAAGCATCCGGAGCAGTATAAGCACCTGGTTGTCAGGGTTGCCGGATACAGCGCATTATTTACCACATTGTCCAGGTCCCTTCAGGATGACATTATCCGCAGGACAGAGCAGGGATTCTAAGGGAAGGAAAAGCAGCATGGACGATTATTTAAAGACAAAGGGACGTATTTTCGATATTCAGAGATACTCCATTCATGACGGCAACGGAATCCGGACCATCGTGTTTTTAAAGGGATGTGTCTTAAGATGCCGCTGGTGCTGCAATCCGGAGTCCCAGAGATTTGAGATTGAGACGATGAAGGTGCAGGGCGAAGATAAGATCATCGGAAGGGATGTCACCGTTGAAGAAGTCATGGAGACGGTAGAAAAGGACCGGACCTATTACAGAAGGACAGGCGGCGGCCTGACATTATCAGGCGGGGAGAGCCTGTGCCAGCCGGAATTTGCAACAGCCCTTTTAAGAGCTGCGAACGAAGCCGGGATCAGCACCGCGCTGGAGAGCATGGGCTGTGCCGATTACCGGGTGATTGAAGGAATCCTTCCATATTTAGACCAGTATCTTCTGGATATCAAGCATATGGACCCTGCCAAACATAAGGAATTCACCGGACGGTCCAACGAACTGATGCTTGAGAATGCAAGGAAGATCGCCCAGTCAGGCATGACAGAATTGAGTATCCGTGTTCCGGTCATACCGGGGTTCAATGATACAGCAAGGGAAATCCGGGATATCGCGGAGTATACAGGAAAGCTTGGGAATGTAAAGAGACTTCATCTTCTTCCATACCACAGGCTGGGGCAGGATAAATATGAAGGTTTGGGAAGGCAGTACCTTATGGGTGATGTAGAGCCGCCGTCCAATGAAAGGATGGAGACGCTGCTTAAAATTGCTTCCCAGGCATCCAAAGTAGAGTGCCAGATAGGAGGTTAAAGGAAATGAATCATGAGCAGATGCCGGAGAGGATCGTCCAGGAACTGGTCCCCGGCAAAGAGATTACCATTGCCCATCTGATTGCAAGCCCTGACATCATACTGTATGAGAAGCTGGGGCTGGATCCGAGGGTGGAGCACAGCAAGTCCGCCATCGGGATCCTGACCATAAGCCCGGCAGAGACTGCGATCATAGCAGCCGATATTGCAACCAAGGCGGCAGGGATCGAACTGGGATTTGTGGACCGTTTCAGCGGGACACTGATCGTAACAGGGACGATTTCCGAGGTAGAGGCATCGATCCGCGCGGTACTGGATTACGTGAAGGATAAGATGGGCTTCTCCGTATGTGAGATCACAAGGACTTAAAGGCAATGAAGAAGATTGTACTGATGGGCCGGAGCGAATGTGGGAAAACCACACTCACCCAGGCATTAAAAGGTGAAAAAATCCAGTATCATAAAACCCAATATGTGAATAACTTCGATGTTATCATAGATACCCCGGGCGAATACGCCCAGACAAAGCATCTTGGGTACGCGCTCGCGCTGTACTCATATGAAGCCGATGTGGTAGGACTTTTACTGTCTGCCACGGAACCCTACTCCCTGTATCCACCGTGCTGTACGTCCATGTGCAACCGTGAGGTTATCGGTATCGTGACAAAGATCCATGATGAGAAGGCAGATGTAGCACGTGCAGAACGATGGTTAAGGCTCACCGGATGTAAGAAAATCTTCTATGTAGACTCCAAGAATTACGAGGGAATCCCGGAGATTCTGGAGTATTTAAAAGAAGATGGGGACATCCTTCCGTGGGAAATGGAAGAAAACGGGGAAAATGGCGAAAAAACAACAAATCCAACACAGAAATAAGTTGACTGTTGTGGGGTTATGTGGTAATATCGAGTTAGAAACAACATAAAACAAAAACAAGTTTTGTTTTTAGAATCCAAGGAGGAAAAAAGGATGCAAAACGAATACGAAATCAAAAAAGAAATGTGTGAAATCGGTAAAAGAGTGTACAACCGTGGAATGGTAGCTGCCAATGACGGTAACTTCTCTGTAAAGCTGAATGACAACGAATTCCTGTGCACACCAACAGGCGTAAGCAAAGGATTCATGACACCGGAATATATCTGTAAAGTAGACGCAGAAGGAAATGTACTTCAGGCTAACAAAGGATTCAGACCATCATCTGAGATCAAGATGCACATGCGTGTATACAAAGAAAGACCGGACGTTAACGCAGTAGTACATGCTCACCCGCTGTACGCTACAACATTTGCTATCTGTGGTATTCCTCTGACACAGCCGATCATGCCGGAAGCTGTTATCGCACTGGGATGCGTTCCGATCGCTAAATACGGCACACCTTCTACAATGGAGATTCCGGATGCTGTATCTGAGCACTTACAGTATTTTGATGCAGTACTTCTTGAGAACCACGGAGCACTTGCTTACTCAGACAATCTGTTGAACGCTTACCACAAGATGGAATCCTTAGAGTTCTACGCACAGCTTCTGTATCAGTCAAAGATGCTCGGCGAGCCACAGGAATTCAACAAAGAGCAGATGGACAAGCTGTACGAGATCAGAAGAAAAATGGGACTTCCAGGAAAGCATCCTGCAAATGTATGCCCGAACGCAAAAGCTGGTAAGCCAAGCTGCCACAGCTGCGGCGGATCATGCAGCGCAAGTGCACCGGCTGCAACTGCAGACGCTGACTTAGTTGCATCCATCACAAAGAAAGTTATGGATCAGTTAGGACTGTAATCCAGTATAGGGGACAGCTATGAATGAACAGGATATTACCAACGCCGTGAAAGCGGTGCTGGACCAGATGAAAGATAGCGGCGGACATCATCATGCGGCAGGGCATGTCTGCACATGCAATAAGCATAAGATGACCCTGAAAGCTGCCAATGCCCTGATCGAGAAGGTGAAGGTAAAAGCAGCCGAGCTGGGCGTGAATGCAGTCATTGCCGTATCTGACAAGGCAGGGAGACCTGTCGCAGTTCAGTGCATGGATGATGCCTACATAGCAAGTTTTGATATTGCAATCAACAAGACATTTACTTCAGCGAGCCTCAAGATGTCAACGGACGAGCTTAGTCACTTAAGTCAGCCGGGACAGCCTTTATACGGGATTCAGTTCACGAATGAGGGCAAGATCGTAATATTTGGCGGTGGAGAACCGCTGGAAGCAGATGGAAAAATAGTCGGAGCCTTAGGTGTCAGCGGTGGCACAGCCGAACAGGATACTGCAATCGCGGCTTACGGCAAAGAGATTTTTGAGGAGGTATTAGCGTGTCTGTAAATGAGCAGATGGTCCAGGACATTGTTTCAGAAGTCATGGCAAAGATGCAGATCGCTTCCGAAGTTACAGGAAGCCACGGCGTCTTTACTGATATGAACGAAGCAATCGAAGCAGCAAAAAAAGCGCAGAAGATTGTGGGCAAGATGTCTATGGACGGAAGAGAGAAGATAATTTCAAACATTAGGAAAAAGACAATAGAGAATGCCGAGATCCTCGCACGCATGGGCGTAGAGGAGACAGGCATGGGGAATGTCGGACACAAGATCTTAAAGCACCAGTTAGTTGCTGAGAAGACACCGGGAACGGAAGACATCACAACAACAGCATGGTCAGGAGACAGAGGACTTACATTGATCGAGATGGGACCGTTCGGAGTAATTGGAGCGATTACACCATGTACGAACCCAAGTGAGACCGTTCTCTGCAACACAATCGGAATGGTGGCAGGCGGCAACACAGTCGTATTCAACCCGCATCCGGCAGCAATCAAGACATCCATCTATGCGATCAACATGATCAATGAAGCTTCTATCGAAGCAGGTGGACCTGACAACATTGCCTGCACAGTTGAGAAGCCGACGCTGGATTCCAGTAACATCATGATGAAGCATAAAGATATCCCCCTGATCGCAGCAACAGGAGGCCCGGGAGTTGTTACCGCAGTCCTGTCATCAGGCAAGAGAGGAATCGGAGCAGGGGCAGGCAATCCGCCGGCACTTGTAGACGAGACAGCAGATATCCGCAAGGCAGCAGAAGACATTGTGAACGGATGTACATTCGATAACAACCTTCCATGTATCGCTGAGAAAGAGATCGTAGCTGTGGATTCCATCGTTGATGAACTGATGCATTATATGGTCAACGAGCAGGGATGCTACCTGGCTTCCAAGGAAGAGCAGGATGCACTGACAGCTGTTGTCTTAAAGGATGGCAGACTGAACAGAAAGTGTGTCGGAAGAGATGCTAAGACACTGCTGGGAATGATCGGTGTGACAGTTCCGGACAACATCAGATGTATTACATTTGAGGGACCGAAGGAGCATCCGCTGATCGCCACAGAGCTGATGATGCCAATCTTAGGTGTCGTAAGGGCGAAAGACTTTAACGATGCGGTTGAGCAGGCAGTATGGCTGGAGCATGGCAACAGACACTCCGCTCATATCCATTCTAAGAACATTGACAACATCACAACATATGCAAAAGCGATTGACACGGCAATTCTTGTAAAGAACGGCCCATCCTATGCAGCAATCGGATTCGGAGGCGAAGGCTTCTGTACATTTACGATTGCAAGCCGTACAGGAGAAGGACTTACAAGTGCAAGCTCATTCACAAAGAGAAGACGCTGCGTAATGACAGACAGTCTATGCATTCGCTAGGACAGGAGGAAATAAAATGGAAATGAATTCTGCAAATGTAGAAGCAGTTGTAAAACAGGTACTGGAAAGTATGCTGGATAAGAAGATTGCTCCTGCTGCAAATACACAAGCACCGGCAGGTGAGATCCCGAAGACAGCTCACGTTGCTATGCTGACAGCTTTGGAACACTATGATATCAAGGAATATCCGATTCCGGAAGTCGGCGACGGAGACATCCTTGTTAAAGTTGAAGGCTGTGGAGTCTGTGGAACAGACGCTCACGAATTCAAGAGAGACCCATTCGGACTCATCCCGGTTGTTCTTGGACACGAGGGAACAGGTGAGATCGTAAAGATGGGCAAGAATGTAAAGATTGACAGTGCAGGAAAAGAATTAAAGGTCGGCGACAAGGTTGTTACCTGTATGATCTTTAAGGATGACCCGGACATCACAATGTACGATCTGAACAAACAGAACGTAGGCGGAGCTGATGTATACGGACTGCTTCCTGACGATGACATTCACCTGAATGGATGGTTCTCAGATTACATCCTGATCCGTGAAGGTTCTACTGTATTTAATGTAAGTGACCTTGACCTGAAATCCAGAATCCTGATCGAGCCTTGTGCAGTACTGATCCACGCTGTAGAGAGAGCTAAGACAACAGGAATCTTAAGATTCAACAGCAGAGTTGTTGTACAGGGATGCGGACCGATCGGTCTGATCTGTATCGCAGTTCTCCGTACCATGGGTATCGAGAACATCGTTGCTGTAGACGGAGAGCAGAAGAGACTTGACTTCGCTAAGAGAATGGGCGCAGAGAGATCTGTAAACTTCAAGGATTTCAAGGGAATCGAAGCTCTGGCAGACGGAGTAAAGGCTGCATTCGACGGACATCCGGCAGACTTTGCATTCCAGTGTACAGGTTCACCTGTTGCACATGCTAACATCTACAAGTTCATCAGGAACGGCGGCGGACTCTGTGAGTTAGGATTCTTCATCAATGGTGGAGATGCAACAATCAACCCACACTTTGACCTGTGCTCTAAGGAAATCACATTAGTTGGTTCCTGGGTATATACTTTAAGAGATTACGCTACAACATTTGATTTCTTAAAGAGAGCAAAAGCAATCGGACTTCCGATGGATGACCTCATTACACACGAGTTCCCACTGGATCAGATCAATGAAGCTCATCAGACTAACTTAAAGATGGAAGGCTTAAAGATCGCGATTGTTAACAAATAACAGCCGGATTTAAGTAGCATAAGCACGGAGGAACGGTAATTATGGGAGAAGCAGTAGGCATGTTGGAGGTTTTCGGTCTTGCAACAGCATTCGCGGCAGCAGATGCCGGATGCAAGGCAGGTAATGTGACCCTGGAGACCTTTGATAAGAACAAACCGGCGAATGCAGACGAATTACCTGTTCCACTGATCGTCATGGTAAAGTTCCGCGGAAGCGTATCTGATGTGGAAGCCGCATTGGAGGCAGCGAAAGCGAGAGCAGAACAGCTCGCAGGCGTTGTGAACGAGTACCAGATCGCAAGACCGACAGAGGATACAGAGAAGATGTTAAAATTATCCGGTTTGGATAAAGGAAAACCCAATAAAATTTATGTAGAAGAAGTTTAGGAGGAAATATAAAATGGCACAGCAGGCATTAGGAATGGTAGAAACAAGAGGACTTACAGCAGCAATCGAGGCAGCAGATGCAATGACAAAGGCAGCTGAGGTAACATTAGTAGGAACAGAGAAGATCGGTTCCGGACTTGTAACAGTTATGGTACGTGGAGATGTCGGAGCTGTTAAAGCAGCTGTTGAGACAGGAGCTGACGCAGCAGGAAGACTTGGAGAATTAGTTGCAACACACGTAATCCCAAGACCACACAACGATGTAGAGAAGATTCTTCCTACAGTATAAGAACTGCGTACACCTTTTAGGTAAGATATCTTCGTTCTCTTTGACAGAGAACTGGTAAAGAAGTAAAGGAGCAGTCTCATGGGACAGGCATATGGATTTTTTGAAGTTCCAAGTGTGACGGGAGCAGTTGTTGCGATTGATATCATGTGCAAGACGGCAGATGTGGAACTCGTTACCTGGGAGAAGAAGTTAGGTGGAAGACTTGTAACAATCATTATCCGCGGAGACGTATCTGCTGTAACCGGGGCCATCGAAACTGCTGCAGCAAACGGGATTAAGAAGCCAGTAGCGCATGTAGTGATCGCGAGTCCTCATGAAGAGATCATCAAGCTGATCAATAACAGCGCGAACAGGGTAAGTTAGGAGGCAGTCAGATGGCAGAAGAGAAAAAACCAACAGACGGCGAACAGACCGCTGGTTCCAAGGAAACAGCAGGAGCAGCAAAAAAGAGCACTGCCAGGTCAACTAAGGCTGCGAAGACTACAGCAAAGAAGACAACCGGCACTGCAAAAGCTGCATCCACCAGGAAGACAACTACAGCTAAGGCACCGGCTAAGACCCTTGAGAGGGTAAAACAGACGGCGCAGCAGGCGGAACAAGTAGAAGAGATTCAAATAAAGGAGGAAAAAAGAATGTCACAGGAAGCATTAGGAATGGTTGAAACAAGAGGTTTAGTAGCATCAATCGAAGCAGCAGATACAATGCTCAAAGCAGCTAATGTTGTATTAGTAGGAACAGAGAAGATCGGTTCCGGACTTGTAACAGTTATGGTTCGCGGAGACGTTGGAGCAGTGAAGTCTGCAGTTGAGTCTGGTGCAGAAGCAGCAGGAAGACTTGGCGAATTAGTAGCTACACACGTAATTCCAAGACCACACAATGATGTAGAAAAGATTCTTCCTACAATTAAATAATTAGTGAAGGTTAGTGTGCCGTCCCGGGTGGAGATTTTCCATACCGTCGGCACACTATAAGCTAAATGAGGAGAATTGATATGGACAATAGTAATGTAGCATTAATTACCAAAATGGTATTAGAAGCTGTTGAGAAACAGAAAGCTTCAGATGATACCGGATACATGGTGCCGATCGGGGTGTCCGCAAGACATATCCATCTGACACAGGAGCATGTAGAAGCTTTATTTGGTCCGGGATATCAGCTGACGAAGAAGAAAGAGCTTATGGGCGGACAGTTTGCTTCCAACGAACTGGTTACCATCGTAGGCTTGAAGCTCAGAGCGATAGAGAATGTAAGGATCTTAGGACCTGTCAGAAGTAAATCACAGGTAGAGATTTCTGCAACAGATGCGATCCGTCTTGGTGTGAAGGCTCCGATCAGAGAGTCCGGTAATGTTGCCGGATCCGCTGCAATCGCAGTTGTCGGACCGAAGGGTGCGATTTATCTGGATGAGGGATGCATCATTGCAAAGAGACACATCCACATGTCACCGAAGGATGCCATGGCAGCCGGGGTACATGACGGAGATGTTGTTTCTGTAAAGGCAGACAACGAGAGAGGAACTGTTTTCAATCACGTACAGATCCGTGTAGATGACAGCTTTACCCTTGAGATGCATATCGATACTGATGAAGCCAA
Source organism: uncultured Faecalicatena sp. (assembly GCA_902489075.1). Lineage (GTDB taxonomy): Bacteria > Bacillota > Clostridia > Lachnospirales > Lachnospiraceae > Faecalicatena_A. Next base: position 100,229 of record CABTYO010000005.1, read on the forward strand.
TGCGGCTAAGATCGCGACAGGCGATACCGTTCGGATCATTAAATAAGAATTACATAAAAGAAGTGCACTGGCACATTAGTATTTCGCCTGGTTACAGGAAAAGTGCTGATGTGTCAGTGTGCACATTAAGAATCAAAGTCGCATTAGGAGGATGTTATGCTGATAGGGAAAGTAAAGGGAAGTGTTGTCTCAACACGCAAATGTGAAAATCTGGTCGGCAATAAGTTTATGATTGTAGATGTTTTGGAACATATGCAGACTGGTGCAAAACAACTCATTGCGATTGATAAGATTGGTGCAGGTATAGGTGATTACGTGCTGGTATCACAGGGAAGCGCCGCAAGGATCGGTTCCGGTATGCCGGATGCACCTGTTGATGCAGCGATAGTTGGAATTATTGACGATGGAACAGGACTGGAGTAGTGAAATGATGGAAATGAAAGAATTAAGCAGCATATTGCAGCAGAATGGTATTGTTGGTGCAGGTGGTGCAGGCTTTCCTACTTATGCAAAGTTAGATGAACGTGCAGAGACAATCATCCTGAACTGTGCAGAATGTGAACCACTCTTAAGATTACATAGACAATTACTCGAAAAGTATGCACAGGAAATCGTTGAGACCTTCCACATGATGGGGCAGGTTGTAGGTGCAAAAGAAGTAGTTATTGGTATTAAAAAAGCTTATAAAAAGACAATTGATGCGCTCAATGAAGTCATCGGAGAGTATCCGGAGGTAAGGCTCGGGCTGCTCGACGAGGTCTATCCGGCGGGAGATGAAGTCGTGCTGATCTACGAAGTGACCGGCAAGGTCGTAAGGCCGGGCGGACTTCCGATTGAAAGCGGAGTCGCTGTCTTCAATGTGGAGACTGTATATAATGTATACAGGGCGCTTCACCAGGAGACTCCGGTGGTGGATAAGCTGGTGTCCGTAGTCGCAGAAGTAGAGCATCCGGTGACAGTCCGTGTTCCGATCGGAACGACCATCGAGGAAGTGGTAAGACTTGCCGGAGGGACTACGACAAAGGACCCGGTATACTTCATCGGCGGACCGATGATGGGATTTATCGGTTCAGGCTCACAGCCTGTGACCAAGACGACCAACGCAGTACTGGTACTGCCGGAGGAACATCTCATCATCCAGAAGAAGAGACGTAAGTCATCGATTGATTTAAAACGTGCAGCAGCATGCTGCTGTCAGTGTACAATGTGTACGGATCTGTGTCCGAGGAACCGCCTGGGACATCCGATCGAGCCGCATTTATTCATGCGTGCGGCTACCTGTAAGGATATTCAGGAGCCAAATATTTTTATCAACACCATGTTTTGTTCTTCCTGTGGGCTGTGTGAGATGTACTCCTGTATGCAGGGCTTATCACCAAGGTCTTTGATGGCAGAATACAAAGCAGGTCTTCGGGCCAACGGAATCAAACCGCCGCAGGGCGTTGTGCCTAAGCCGGTAGGTGAGGAAAGAGAATACCGTAAAGTCCCGATGGAACGCCTGATGGCAAGACTGGATCTGACGAAGTATGATAAGGAAGCTCCTCTTGATGAATCAAGAGTTCCTGTGAAGAAAGTAAAGATCCTTTTAAGCCAGCATATCGGTGCACCTGCCAGTGCAGTCGTAAAGCGCGGTGACCAGGTGACAAGAGGGCAATTGATCGCTGAACCGGGAAAAGGCTTAAGTGTGGGCATCCACGCGAGTGTCGATGGTATCGTCAGCGAAGTTAGTGAGAAATATATCGTAATAGAAACTCAGGAAGGACGTGCAGGCAATGAGTAAGGCAATTGGAATGGTAGAATATAAGACTGTTTCATCAGGTGTAGTAGCAGCAGATGCTATGGTAAAGACTTCTGAAGTAAGTATAATAGAAGCTCAGACAGTATGTCCGGGAAAGTATATTGTCATTATTTCAGGAGACTTAAGCGCCGTGAATGCAGCAATCGAGACATCTAAAGAACTGCACGGCAAACACCTGATCAACAGCTTTGTACTCGGCAACCCACATAAATCCATCTTCCCGGCAATCTATGGAGCAACGAAGATTGAAGAAGTATCTGCCCTTGGGATCATGGAGACATATGATGCAACCTCTATCATTGTAGCTGCTGATGAAGCAGCAAAGACAGCGATCGTTGATCTGATCGAACTGCGTATCGCAAGAGGAATGTGTGGGAAGTCTTATCTGATGCTGACCGGAGATGTAGCTGCTGTAGAGGCGGCGATTGAGAAGGCAAAGGCTGCAGTGGCAGAAGAAGGAATGTATCTGGACTCTTCTGTAATTGCACATCCGGATGCCAAGATCCGCGAAGCAATATTATAAAAGGACAGAATATGATCCGGCGCCGTGATATGCTGCAGTGTGCAGTGCACGATGCTTGGGACCGTAAGGATACAGGAATCTGTATGATGTAAGAGACCGGGAGGCAGTGCTATGCTTGCAATAGAACGACGGAATGAAATATTAGAGAAACTGCAGGCTGAACGGCGTGTGGTGGTAAGCGAATTAAGCCAGATCTACGAGGTTTCAGAGGAGACGATCCGACGGGATCTGGAAAAACTGGTAAATGACGGTTACGCGATCAAGAGCTATGGCGGAGCTGTCATCAATGAAAATGTAAATATTGATTTACCGTTTAACATCAGAAAAAATCACAATGTGATTGGCAAACAGCGTATCGCGGAGCTGATCAGCTCCAGGATCAAGGATGGGGAGAGCATCATGCTGGATGCAAGCTCCACGGCAGTCTATGTTGCCAAGGCATTGAAGGAAAAAAGAAATCTGACACTGATCACCAATTCAGTTGAGATTATTATTGAATTGTTTGATGTGCCGGACTGGAGCGTGCTGTCGACAGGCGGTGTGTCCAGAGAAGGGTCTTTCGCCCTTGTGGGCCCCCAGACAGACAAGATGCTCCGCTCATATCATGTAGATAAGGCGGTTATATCCTGTAAAGGATTCGATCTTGCATCAGGCGTTACAGATTCTGATGAGCTTCTTGCGAACAATAAAAAGACGATGCTTGATGCAGCAAAAGAGAGAATTCTGGCTGTTGACAGCAGCAAGTTTGATAAAACGGCATTTACTGCAGTCGCCGCACTGCGGGATATTACGACCGTTGTTACTGATGAAAAGCCTCCGGCCAAGTGGCAGAAGGCACTAAAAGAGTTAGGGATAGAGTGTATCTATCCACAGTAGAGGAAGGCACTATGAAAAGTTTCGATATAAAGACTAAAATATATTTTGGCGACCAGGCTTTGGACCGCCTGGCTGAGATTCCGTACAGCAAGGTACTGGTAATCACGGATCCGTTTATGGCTCAGAGCGATATGATCAATCTGATCACCGACCCTTTGATTAAGGGAAAGATCGAGTTTGAGATTTTTAAAGATGTTGTGCCGGATCCTCCGATTGAGAAGATCAGCGAAGGCGTAAAGAAGATGCTGGAATACAGACCGGAAGCAATTATCGCTGTCGGCGGAGGTTCTGCAATTGATTCCTCCAAATCTATCCGTGAATTTGCCCTGCGTGTAGATAATTATGCAGAAGTAGGTCTGATCGCAATTCCGACAACAAGCGGAACCGGATCAGAGGTTACGTCTTTTGCAGTTGTATCTGATCCGAAAGAACAGATGAAATATCCGCTTGTATCCAGAAGTCTGACACCTGACGAGGCAATCCTGGATGCAGAGCTTGTTAAGAGCGTGCCGCCTGCAATCACAGCAGATACAGGCATGGATGTATTTACACATGCACTGGAAGCCTGCGTAAGTACGAACAGAAATGATTTCTCGACTGCTCTTGCTGAGAAGGCGATCGAGATCTGTGGTGTGTTCCTGCTCCGTGCATATCTGGACGGGAATGACACACATGCGAGACAGAAGATGCATTCCGCATCCTGCCTTGCAGGACTGGCGTTTAACTCCGCATCACTGGGAATCAACCACAGTATGGCACATCAGCTCGGCGCAACCTTCCATGTACCGCATGGCCGCGCCAATGCAATGCTGCTGCCGCATATCATTGAATTCAACAGTGATATCAACAAGCACAGCAAGAGCCGTACCGAGTATCTCCCGGCTGTTAAGAGATATTCCACAGTTGCACAGATCCTGGGCTTAAGCAGCTATAACAAGATCATGACAGTACGTTCTCTCGTGAACTGGGTACAGTTTATGTTAAAAGAGATGGATATTCCGCTGTCAATTTCCCAGATGGGCAAGATCTCCAAGGAAGATTACTTTAATGCAATCGACCGTATGGCAGATGCAGCAATGGCAGATGCATGTACAGCGACGAATCCACGTGTGCCGAGAAAGGCAGATATTGTTCAGATCTATAAAGATCTGTGGTAGATTTTATGTGCGTGTAACAAGGCTCCGTGTCTGAAAGGAGAGTCAGATTATGATAAGGAAAAGTTTCAAAATGAAATTGTATGAGGGAATGGCAGAAGAGTATGCGAAGAGACACAATGCACTCTGGCCGGAGATGAAGGAGATGATCCATGAGTACGGCGGATCTAATTATTCTATATTCCTTGATACAGAGACTGATATACTATACGGATATATTGAACTGGAAGACGAAGAAAAGTGGAATAAGAGTGCAGATACCGAGATCTGCCGCAAGTGGTGGGATTACATGGCGGATATCATGGAGACGAATCCTGATAACAGCCCGGTGTCCGTGGACTTAAAGCCGGTATTCCATCTGGATTAACAAAGGGAAGAAACGTCATACTGGTGAAAATTTCTGAAATTAGATGAGAGATGCTGTGCAGTACATGAATAACTGCAAGGCATCTCTTTTTCGTATTAAATGCACAAAGTTTTTGAAAGAAATATAGCACATTCTACTAAATTTGAATCTCATAGAAACTTCCGGTTGACAATTTGCGGCAGCGGGTTTATTATAAAACCATAAAAACCGAAACGTTTCGGTTTCGAATGAAGGAGGATCATACATATGCCATTAGTTACATCAGAACAAATGTTATTGGACGCACAGAAGGGCGGCTATGCGGTCGGCGCATTCAACGTAGAGAATATGGAGATGGTGAAGGCTGTCATCGCAGCAGCAGAGGCGCTGAAAGCCCCGGTTATGCTTCAGACAACTCCATCTACCGTGAAGTACGGTACACTGGAGACTTACTTCGGGATCGTAGCAGCAGAAGCAAAGAAGGCAGCTGTTCCGGTATGCCTGCACCTGGATCACGGCAGCAGCTTTGAACTGGCAGTTCAGGCAATCAAGGCCGGATATACTTCTGTTATGATCGATGGTTCCCATGAGAGCTTTGAAGATAACATTGCAGTGACCAGGAAGGTCGTAGATGTGGCAAAGGCATGTGGAATCCCGGTAGAGGCAGAGCTTGGAAAGGTCGGCGGCAAGGAAGATGACCTGGAGGCAGATGCAGATACCAACACAGACCCGACGGAAGCAAAAGAATTTGTAGAGCGCACAGGGGTTTCTTCCCTGGCAATCGCAATCGGCACGGCACACGGATTCTACGCAGGAACACCTGTCCTGGATAAAGAGAGAGTATCCGAGATCAGGAAAGTGGTTTCTGTTCCGCTTGTACTTCACGGTGCATCAGGCTTAAGTGACGACGATGTCAGAGAGTGTGTACAGCGTGGTATGTGCAAGGTAAACTTTGCAACAGAGTTAAGAGTTGCATATACAGAGGCAGGCAAGAAGCTTCTTGCCGAGAAGCCGGAGACATTCGATCCGAAGAAGCTCGGCGTTGTCGGAATGGAAGCAGTCAAGGAACTGGTTATGGGACGCATGAAAGTATGCGGATGTGACCATAAGGCAGAGTAATGCTGTTAAGTCCGAAAGGACACAAATAGAAGGCAGGGAAGATCATGGCAGCAACGATCAAGGATATTGCAAAGCAGACGGGACTCGGGCTTGCAACGATTTCTTCTTATTTAAATGGCGGCAACGTCAGGGAGAAAAACAGAGTCAAGATAGAGGCGGCTATCGAAGAACTTCATTTTGAGGTAAACGAGGTAGCCAGGGGACTTAAGACAAATAAGACGAAAATCATCGGAATCATCATCCCGGAATTGAATAATATCTTCTGTGCTGAGATCATCACAGAGGTGGAGGATCTGCTTCGCAGCCATGGATATGCAACGATGATCTGCGACTGCCGTACAGATGAGAAGCGGGAAGAAGAGGCGGTAGAATTTCTTCTTCACAGAAGAGTGGATGGGCTGATCATCATGCCATCAGGACGGCGCGGCAAGTATTTGAAGAAGTTTACCAGGGCAGGAAAGCCGGTGGTGCTCATCGACAGAAAGTTAGAAGATATCGAATGTGACAGCGTCCTGGTAGACAATGAGGGAGCCGCCAGAGGTGCCGTCAACCGTCTTTTGAAAGCAGGGCACAGACGGATCGGAATGATCGCCGGACCGAAGGATATCTATACTGCCCAGGAGAGGTACCGGGGATACTGCCAGGCACTGGAAGAAGCCGGGTTTACGCCGGATGCAAAGCTTGCCGCGTGGGGGAATTATACCATAGAGGGCGGTGCGGCGGCGATGAAAGAGCTGGTCAGTAAGAACCCGGACATGACTGCTGTCTTCGTATCCAACTATGAGATGACGATGGGAGCGATCATCGAGATCAATGAGCTGGGAATACGGATTCCAGAGGAACTTTCCTTTATCGGGTTTGATAATGTGGAGTTCGCCAAGGCAAGCATCCCGAAGCTGAGTATTGTGACCCAGCCGACAAAGGAGATTGCCCGCAATGTATCTGAATTGATTCTTGGCCGCCTGGAAGAAGCACAGGGGCAGGAAGAGAAAGAATATGAGACAGTCCGGCTTAAGACAAGTTTTGTGGAAGGCAGGTCTGTTCTCTAAGACAGACAGGTTGGCAGGTCCGCTGCCGGAAAGACAGGCTGGCGGCGGACAAAGTGGAATCATAATATAGAAGAAATATTTTTTTGGAAAGAAACCGAAACGTTTCGCTGTGAGAAACTCAGATAGAACATTACCGCAGCCAATGCGGCATGGAGGTTCATTATGAAGCAGTATTTATTAGGAATCGATATTGGAACCAGCGCATGTAAGATTGCTGTTTTCAACAAAAAGGGTCAGGTGATCGCCACTGCAAACGGCGATTATCCGGTATACTACCCGCAGCCGGGCTGGGCAGAGCAGAACCCGGAGGAGTGGTGGACTGCAGTGTGCGGGGCAGTGAAAGCGGTTCTGGCAAAGGGGCACATCGCCCCGGAAGAGATCGCGGGCGTAGGAATCGATGGACAGAGCTGGTCAGCCATCGCAGTTGACAAAGACGGCAGAGTCTTAACGAACACGCCGATCTGGATGGATACAAGGGCGGCTGATATCTGCGAAGAGCTGAATGAGAAGATCGGTGCAGATAAGATTTTCAAGCTGTCAGGAAACTCTCTGCAGCCATCTTATACAACAGCAAAAATTATCTGGTATCAGAGAAATCTGCCGGAGATATATGCAGATACATACAAGATTCTTCAGTCCAACAGCTATATCGCATATAAGCTGACCGGAGAGATGACACAGGATATGTCCCAGGGATACGGGCTGCACTGTTTTAACATGAAGGCGGGAACATGGGATGAGGACATGTGTGAGGCTTTGGGAATACCGATGAGCCTCCTGCCGGAAATTCACCCGTGCCATGAAGTCATCGGGACAGTGAATCAGAAAGCGGCAGAAGAGTGCGGACTTGCAGTCGGAACCCCTGTTGTAGCAGGCGGCCTGGATGCAGCATGCGGAACTCTGGGGGCAGGCGTGATCCATCCGGGGGAGACCCAGGAGCAGGGCGGCCAGGCAGGCGGCATGAGCATCTGCACAGACCAGTACATCGCAGATGAGAGACTCATTCTTGGATACCATGTGGTACCGGGACAGTGGCTTCTGCAGGGCGGAACCACCGGAGGCGGCGGTGTCATGAGATGGCTGGAGCAGCAGTTTGGTGATTATGAGAGAGAAGAAGGCAAAAGACAGGGAAGAAGCTCTCTGGACCTTTTTAATGAGATGGCAGAAAAGGTTGCACCGGGCAGTGATGGTGTGGTATTCCTTCCTTACATGTCAGGCGAGCGTTCCCCGATCTGGGACCCGGATGCAAAAGGCGTGTATTATGGGCTGGATTTCAGCAAGACAAAGGCTCATTTTATCCGGGCATCCATGGAGGGTGTTGCCTATGCTTTAAAACACAATCTGGACGTAGCAAAGGAAGCAGGGGCAGAGGTCAGCGTACTGCGGGCAATGGGAGGTTCTGCGAATTCCCTCCTGTGGACGCAGATCAAATCTGACATCACAGGAAAACCGATCGTTGTGCCCTCATCTGACACCGCAACGACCCTCGGCGCAGTAATCCTTGCAGGTGTTGGAGTGGGAATGTATGAGAGCTTTGAAGAGGCAGTTGCAATGACGGTAGAGGAAAAACGTTCTCACGAACCAAATACCGAAAATGCAGATATTTATGATAAGAATTATGAGGTTTATCTGGAACTTTATCGTAACTTAAAAGAAACAATGAAAAAAACAGGAGGCAGGTAAGATGAAAGCAGCAGTTGTATGTGCAAACGAGGATGTTCAGTATCTCGACTATGAGGAGCCGCAGGCAGGACCGGGCGAAGTCAAAGTAAAAGTAAAGGCTTCCGGAATCTGCGGTTCCGATATCCCGAGAGTGCTCCACAATGGAGTACATTTCTATCCGATCGTTCTGGGACACGAATTTTCCGGTGACGTGGTAGCCGTAGGGGAAGGCGTGACAAAGGTAAAAGTAGGAGACAGAGTGTCAGGAGCACCGCTTCTCCCATGTATGAAATGTGACGACTGCCAGAATGGAAACTTCTCACTCTGCAAGCATTACAGCTTCATCGGCTCCAGACAGCAGGGAAGTAATGCAGACTACGTTGTAATGCCAGAGCAGAATGCAGTCGTATTTGACAAGAGCATTTCCTATGAGCAGGGGGCTATGTTTGAACCATCCACAGTTGCACTTCACGGACTTTTGCAGAATGACTACCAGGGCGGACAGTATGTGGCGATCCTGGGCGGCGGAACCATCGGTATGTTCACGATGCAGTGGGCAAAAATCTTCGGTTCCAAAAAGGTGGTTGTATTTGATATCAGCGAGGAGAGACTGGAGCTTGCAAAACGCCTCGGTGCTGATGAAGTAATCAACACAACAAAAGAGAATTACATGGAAGAAGCAATGGCGATCACAGGTGGAAAGGGCTATGCATATGTCTATGAGACAGCAGGACAGGCGCCGACCATGTATATGGCATTCGAACTGGCAGCCAACAAGGCACATGTATGTTTCATCGGAACACCACATGTAGACCTGACCTTCACACCAAAGATGTGGGAAAACATGAACCGCAAGGAATTCAAGCTGACAGGTTCCTGGATGTCATACAGCTCTCCGTTCCCTGGAAAAGAGTGGGAACTGACTGCACATTATTTTGCAACAGGACAGCTCAAGTTCGATCCGGGCTTTATCTATAAGAAAGTACCGATGAGCCAGGCACAGGAAGCGTTCCAGATGTTCAAGACACCAGGGCTTGTGAAAGGAAAAGTCCTGCTGGTCAACGAAGATTAGGAGGCGCGGCCATGATATTAACAGTAACCTTAAATGCAGCGATCGATAAACGGTATGTGGTAGAAGGATTTCAGGTCGGGGAAGTAAACCGGGTGAAGGAATGTGCTTATACACCAGGCGGAAAAGGCTTAAATGTCTCCAAACCGGCAGCAATCGCAGGGGCAGAAGTCGTAGCCACCGGATTTGTAGGCGGGCACGCAGGTAATTATATAGAAGCTTCTCTGAAACCGTTCCATGTAGAAAGTGCTTTTTACCACCTGGAGGCAGAGAGCCGTTCCTGCATTAACATCTGGGATGAGGTCAACAAAGTGCAGACCGAATTCCTGGAGCCGGGATTTACGGTAACAGAAGAAGATTTTCAGGGCTTTGTAGAAAAATTCAAAGGTCTGGTGGAAAAGGCCGATGTGGTAGCCATGTCAGGCAGCGTTCCAAAGGGACTTGACGGAACTGCATATCAGAGGCTTGTCAGGATCGTAAAAGAAGCAGGCAAAAAGGTCATCCTGGATACGAGCGGAAAACTGCTTGAGATGGGAATCGAAGCCTGCCCGACCATGATCAAACCGAACATTGACGAAATCCGTATGCTCACAGGAAAGACCTGTGACAATATGGAGGATATGATAGAAGCAGCAAAAGAAATCCATAAACGCGGCGTAGAGATCGTGGCAGTTTCCCTTGGCGGGGATGGTTCCTTTGTGGTATGTGACCAGGGAATCTACCAGGCAAAGGTGCCGAAGATCGATGCAGTCAATACCGTTGGATGTGGAGATTCCATGATTGCCGGATTCGCGTTGGGATTGAGCGAGGGATTAAGTATCGAAGGAATCCTTAGAAAGGCAAGCGCGATTTCAGCGGCAGCAGCTTTAAGAGAAGAGACCGGATTTTTTGTAAAGGAAGATATGGAAAGAATCTTCCCTGAAATTGAGATCCTTAAATTAAAATAAAGTAAAAGAAAAGGAGATTTGACTATGGGCGAATTTATCAACCCGGCAGATGTGCCAAAAGTAAAACTTTACACAGGAGAGGAAGTACCTTGCGTAGGTATGGGAACATTCGGTTCTGACAGATTTACGGCAGAGCAGGTATCTAACGCAGTAGCAGGAGCAATCCGCTGTGGATACCGTATGTTTGACTGTGCAGCATGTTATGGAAATGAAGACCAGATCGGTGAAGTTTTCAAAGCTGCATTTGACGAGGGCGTTGTAGAGCGTAAAGAGCTTTACATCATGACAAAAGTATGGAATGACATGCACGAGAGAGTAGAGGAATCCTGCAGAAAGAGTATTGCAGATTTACAGTGCGATTATATCGACCTGTTCTTCATCCACTGGCCATTCCCGAACTATCATGCACCAGGATGTGATGTGGATTCCCGTAACCCTGATTCCAAACCATTCAGCGTAGAGGAATTTATGAGTACATACAGACAGTGTGAGTCACTGGTAGAAAAAGGACTGATCCGCCATATTGGTATTTCCAACATGACGATTCCGAAACTGGAAGCAGTTCTTCCACTGATGAAGATCAAACCTGTTGCATGCGAGATGGAGCTTCATGTATGCTTCCAGCAGCAGGAATTATATGATTACCTTGTATCAAAAGACATTCAGCCGATCGGCTTCATGCCTTTAGGATCCCCACAGAGACCGGAAAGAGATATGTGTCCGGAAGATGTGGCTGACTTACAGACACCGGAAATGCAGGAGATCGCCAAAGCACACGGTGTACATCCTGCACTGATCGCACTGAAATGGGCTCATCAGAGAGGACAGATTCCGATTCCATTCTCTGTACATGAAGTAGAGTACGTAAGCAACTTAAAATGCCTGACAGAAGATCCGCTGACAGACGAAGAGATGGCTAAGATCGCTACACTGGAGAGAAACAACAGACTTGTCAAAGGACAGGTGTTCCTCTGGGAAGGGGCAGAAGACTGGCATGATCTGTGGGATGAAGACGGAGTGATTGTGACGCTTTAGGGACGAAATTAGTGCGCGGGAGGGACGCTGTGCCGGATGCCGTCAGGGGCTTTCCCGGGCAGTACAGATGTCTTTTCAAATATCGGGCCACTTGTTAAGAGAGAGTAAGAGAAAAAGAGAAGAAAACAGAGGCACTAGCCTATATGCTGAGAAATCTTGATGATTTCTCAGCAAGTAGGCTACAGAATTGCGTCGTTGAACGACGAATTCTGACCTCTGTTTTCTTCTCTTTTTCTCTAACTCTCTCTAAACGCGTTCTAAGACATTTGAAAAGACATCTGTGCTGCCCGGGAAAGCCCCTGACGGCATCCGGCACAGCTAGGCTCATCAGGTCGGAAGTAAGTTCGTTCCGGGGGAGGAGCGTTGGCGGAGCTGCGGATGTGGGCGGGCAGGGTGAGAAGATGGGATGTGGGCGGGCAGGGTGAGAAGATGGGATGTGGGCAGATGGGAAAATAGGAGGGAGGACTGGTGAGGGGAGATTTTAGCATTATCTAGGAAGCAGCGGAGCGGATTCTGAATATCTGCTTTGATTTCTTGTAATTGGGAATGGATTGTGGTATGATATGAAAAAAATATCGATAATATTGATTTATATAGATAATTGCTTTTGAGGATTGAATAGGGAAAGGAGGGGGCGGAGATGAGGTTTGTGGAGAGTAGTTTTCTGGAGCAGAAGGAACGGGTGAATGGGGAGTTCAGGAAGGAGATTGTGGATTTTGACAGGGCAAGGGCTTTGAACCAGGAGCTGACTTTTCAGTATGCGGGGGAGTATTTTGCGAAGTGCGGGATTCCTTTTCAGAGGGAGAATATGAGGACTCTTGGGTTGGTCGATCAGGATGGATATTATACGAATGCAGGGCTTTTGTTTTCGGATCAGTGTGAGCATAGTATTAAGTGTGCGGTCTATGACGGGACCGGGAAGACCAGGTTTCAGGCACGGAAGGAGTTTTTCGGGTCCATTTTGAAACAACTGGAGGAGGCTTATGAATATATCGAATTGAGTAACCGGATGGTTTCGGATTTTGAGGGGCAGCACCGGGTGGATAAGTATGATTATCCGCAGTATGCGATACGGGAGGCTTTGCTGAATACGATTGTCCATCGGGATTATGATTATTCGGGGAGTACGCTGGTTAATATTTTTGATGACAGGATGGAGTTTGTCTCACTTGGCGGGCTGGTGAAGGGGCTGACCCTGACGGATATTATGCATGGGGTGTCACAGTCCAGGAATATGGTGGTTGCATCGGTCTTTTACCGGCTGGAGCTGATTGAGAGCTGTGGGACCGGGATTCAGAGGATCATCGAGAGCTGCGGTGAGGGCAGCAGACAGCCGGAGTTTCTTCCGGCACCGGCGTCTTTTATGGTGGTTCTGAAGAATCTGAATTATCAGGAACGGGCTGATCGGATTGAAGAGAAGCGGGGCAGATATATGACAGATGAAGAGAGGGTTCTGGAGTTGTTTCAGGAAAAGGACAAGATCAGCAGAAGGGATGTACAGGAGCTGCTTGAATGTTCTTCTTTTCCGGCAGGGAAGATTCTGAATGCACTCTTGGATACAGGAAAGATTCTGCGTGTGGGGAACGCAAGGGCCACGCGGTATATATTAAAGTAGGAAAGCTTCTTAAGGAGAAAGGAGAGGGACTATGCATATTTTGTACCAGCGTCTGGCGACGCTGATCAATGGTGGAGATGCGGATACGACAGAGTATCATATTGCGAATGTGATGACGGAGAATATAGACCATATTGTAGAGTATTCGATCGGGGAGACGGCGAAGCTGTGTAATGTATCGAAGTCTACGATTTCCAAGTTTGTCCGCAGCCTGGGATTCGAGGATTATACGGATTTTAAGTGGGCGGCTATGGGGGAGCAGAAAAAGGAGATCTATACGAAGGACGGAAGTACAATCAATATTACGGATTTCATCTGCCAGAACGGGGTGAATACTTATATGGATGTTCTGACCAGGGATATCCGGAATTTGTTCGAGGCAGCGGATTTTCGGAAGATTGATTCTCTGGTGAAGGATATTCATGAGTACAGGAAGGTGGCTGCATTCGGGGAGGTGTATTCCGAGACGGCGGCTTTGAATTTTCAGTATAAGATGTCGCTTTACCGCAAGTTTGTTTACACAACGATCGATGATATGAAGCAGACGCAGTATATTCAGAATGCGGGGGAAGATACGCTGCTGGTCATATTTTCGAATTCGGGCAGGTATATCAGCATGTATACAAGGCTGGAAGGATGCCCCAGGAAAAAGTGCTTTGACCAGACGAAGGCAAAGGTCGTTCTGATTACGTCGAACCGGAAGATGGCGGAGGATCCAAGGGTAGATGACTGTCTGTTTCTGGATTACTCGGATAAGGTACAGAATCATCCGATCCTCTATCAGCTCCTGATTGAGCAGATCGCGCTGAGATATCAGCAGATCTATGGTTTCCCGCAGGAGAAACGATAGATGTTAAAAGGAATCAAAAGAGAAATTTCTGATTAAGTTTCCAATATGCGAACTTTTCAGGAGTTTCTTTTTTTCTTGTTATAATACCAGTATCAACAAAGAAGAGAGAGGAGAGGTGAGGATGAGCAGACTGTGGTTTCAAAAGGAAGCAGATAACTGGAATGAAGCACTTCCGATCGGAAATGGATTTCTGGGGGCTATGGTATTCGGCGGCACTTCCACCGAGAGAATCCAGGTCAATGAGGATTCTGTCTGGTCCGGCGGTTTTATGGACCGGGTCAATGAGGATGCACGGGCAAATCTGGATACGATCAGAAAGCTTCTGACAGACGGCAATGTCCGTGAGGCTGAAAAGCTGGCAGCCAGGAGCATGTATGCGACATATCCGCATATGCGGCATTACCAGACGCTGGGCGATGTCTGGATAGAATTCACAGACATGCAGGCAGGACACAGGCTGGAGTATACGAAGGATCATTTTCCCGTTGTGATAACCGAGAAGAAAGAGGTCCTGGATTATGAGCGGTCTCTTGATCTGGAGACAGCGCTTGGCGGGATGTCTTACCGGCAGGAGAACGGCAGTCACAAAAGAGAATATTTTGCATCGAATCCGGCACAGGTGATTGTTTACAGAATCAAGGCAGAAGGGGAAAGCCGGCTGAACTTTGAGGTTTCTGCAACAAGGAAGGACAACCGGAGCGGACGCGGCTCTTCTTACTGTGACGGGGTATCTGCCCTGGAGAATCAGTTCATCTGCCTGCATGGCTGGCAGGGGAACCGGGACGGGATCGGATTCGAGATGGCTGTCCGTGTGGAGTCAAAGGGCGGCAGCCAGTACAGTATGGGCAGCCGTATCATAGTAGAAGGTGCGAAGGAAGCGGTTCTCTATGTGACAGGGCGGACCACATACCGAAGTGAAGACCCGCATGAATGGTGTATGGAAACGCTGTCCCGTGCAGGAGCAAAGGACCCGGAAGAGCTGAAAAGGGAACATATCAGTGATTATCAGAAGTATTTTCGGGCAAGCCGCCTTTATCTGGCATCAGACACGGATGGGGAGCAGTATCCGATTCCGGAACGTCTGCAACGGATGCGGGAGGGGTATTCGGATATCGGGCTTGTGAACATTTATTATGATTATGCCAGATATCTCCTGATCAGTTCCAGCAGGGAACACAGCCTTCCCTCCAATCTGCAGGGAATCTGGAACGAAGAATTTGAGCCTGCCTGGGGGTCAAAGTATACGATCAATATCAATATCGAGATGAATTACTGGCTGGCGGAGAAGACAGGGCTGTCCAGTCTGCACATGCCGCTGATTGAGCATTTGAAAAAAATGCATGTGCATGGCAGGGAAGTCGCGGAAAAGATGTATGGGGCAAGAGGATTCTGCTGCCATCACAATACGGATATCTGGGGAGACTGTGCCCCCCAGGATAATCATACCTCAGCGACCATCTGGCCGATGGGCGGGGCATGGCTGTGCCTGCATCTGATCGAACATTATCAGTATACAAAGGATGAGGCGTTTATTCAGGAGTATTTTGACATTTTAAGAGACAGTGTTTTATTCTTTCTGGATTACATGGTCCAGGATGAAGATGGATACTGGATCACCGGGCCTTCCAGTTCGCCGGAGAATATTTATCTCAATGAGAAGGATGAGTTTGGCTGTCTGTGCATGGGACCAACGATGGACCGTGAGATCCTGTATGAATTATTCAGCGGCTTTATCAAGATTGCAGAAGAACTCGGTGTAGAGCAGGAGCTTTTACAACAGGTGAAGGAACGCCTAAGTGCACTGCCTCCTCTGAAAATCGGGAAAAACGGGCAGGTTCAGGAATGGCGCACGGACTATGAGGAGATCGACCGGGGACACCGTCATATCTCCCAGCTATTCGCGCTTTATCCGGGCAGCCAGATCAGGGTGGATAAGACACCGAAGCTTGCCGAAGCGGCGGCGCGTACCCTGGAAAGGCGGCTTGAGTTCGGCGGAGGACATACGGGATGGAGCAAAGCATGGATCATTTTGTTCTATGCGCGCCTTGGAAAGGGCGAAGCATCCTGGCAGAACTTAAAGGAACTTCTGGAGAATGCAACACTGGATAACCTGTTTGATAATCATCCCCCGTTCCAGATTGACGGAAACTTCGGCGGGGCAGCAGGAATCATGGAAATGCTGATACAGGATTATCAGGAAGAGGTGTATCTGCTCCCCGCACTTCCAAAGGAGTTAGAAGAAGGAAAGGTGACCGGAATCCATTTAAAGTGCGGCTGCATACTGGATTTCGAGTGGGCCGAAGGAGAGATACAGACAATAAAGCTTCACGGGCTTCGGGATGGCAGGGTCAAACTTTTAGAAAAAGGCAGGAAGTCTGTGGGAATAAGTTTTCAGGAAAATGTGGATAAAATCATAGAGTTTTAGAGAAAGGGTGGAAAAACAAATGAAATATGAAGCAATGATCCGTGAAATCATGGAAAAAATAGGTGGAAAAGAGAATATCATCAGTGTATATCATTGTGCGACAAGGCTGCGTTTTCAGTTAAAGGATGAGTCAAAGGCTGATGAAACCGGAATCAAAGCGGTTGAGGGCGTGCTCTCTGTGATCAGGGGCGGCGGACAGTTCCAGGTAGTAATCGGACAGCATGTCGGCGATGTGTACAAAGAGATGAATTCTTTATATGGCCTGAACGGAGAAAATACGGAATTAAAGGATGCAAAAGAATTTAAGGAAGAGATGAAGGACAAGAAGGTAAGCAGTCGTCTTCTGGATACAATTTCAGGTGTGTTTACCCCGATCCTGGGCCTGCTGATGGCCACCGGTGTGATCAAAGGTATCCTGGCACTGCTCACGGCAACGGGAATTCTTACCTCAGCGGATGGAACCTATCAGATCTTAAATATTGTAGCAGACAGCTTTTTCAACTTCCTGCCATTATTCCTTGGATACACGGCAATGAAGAAGTTCGGCGGAACCCCGTTCCTCGGCGTTGCGATCGGTGCCTCACTGGTCTATCCGTCCATCGCTGTTATCATGGCAGGAGAGCCTCTCTTTACAGCGTTTAGCGGAACCATATTTGAATCACCGGTATATGTTACATTTTTAGGAATCCCGGTGATCCTGATGAACTATGCAAGTTCCGTTATTCCGGTCATCATCATCTGCTACTTTGCGGCAAAAGTGGAAAAGTTCTTTGCAAAAAGGATCGGCGACCTGCTTCGTTCTTTCCTTGTGCCGGCACTGACTCTTATCATCAGTGTCATCCTGGGACTGCTCATCATCGGACCTGTAGTAAGCTTTGTCAGCAGTTTATTAGGGGCTGGTGTGTCAGCACTGTTTAACTTAAATGCAACAATCGCAGGATTTTTATACGGCGCACTGATTCAGGTATGTGTTATGTTCGGAGTACACTGGGGATTTGTAGCGATCTCCATCAATAACCTGTCCACCCTGGGATTCGATCCGATTACCATAGCAGGTCTTGCATCTGCATTCGGCCAGGCAGGCGTCGTGCTCGTGATCATGCTGAAAACAAGAAACAAAAAGTTGAAATCCACCTGCGGTCCGGCACTGATCTCTTCCATGTTCGGAATTACAGAGCCCTGTGTATACGGTGTTACTCTTCAGTACAAAAAGTCTTTCCTGCTTGCATGTATCGCATCCGGGTTCGGCGGTGCCATCATCGGTGCAGCAGGCGTAAAACAGTATATCTACGGAGTAAACGGTGTGTTCGGATGGCTTCAGACGATCAATCCGTCCGTTGGATTTGATGCGACAACAGTTGCGGCGATTATGGCATGTGTCGTCAGCTTTATCGTTTCCGCAGTCCTGATGCTGATCTTTGGAAAAGACGTGATTCAGGAAACAAATAAATAAAGTAAATAAATAGTGAGTGCCGGGCTTTGCTCCGGCACAGGAGGCAGAGGGCATCGTTTGATGTCCTCAATCTGCATATCATACTGTTCTGGTAAGACATTTTCCAACACTTTGTTCTATAAACCGCTTTCCCATTTCCTTTACTTGTTGTATACTGAAGTATATATCGAATAGATACTGTATTTTTAACAGCAGGCAGCGACAACCTGCCTGCTGTTATTTTGTTAAATGAATTTGTTTACACAGGAGGAAAATGCATTGTACAAGGTTTTACTGGTAGATGATGAAATTCTGGTGCGTGAGGCCATCAGCGCCAAGATCGAATGGAACAAGCTTGGATTTGAACTGGCAGGGGACTGTGAGAACGGAAAGGATGCGATTGAGTTTATCAAGGAGAATCCGGTCGATGTTGTACTCACGGATATCTGTATGCCTTACATAGACGGGATGGGGTTAAGCAAGTATGTGTATGAGAACTTCCCGCAGACTACGATTATTATTTTCAGCGGATACAGTGATTTCGAATATGCAAAGCAGGCAATTCAGTATAAGGTCGCGGAATATATTTTAAAGCCTGTGACTGCAAAGGAATTGTCAGAAGTGCTCACCAGGATCAGGGAAAAGCTGGACAGTGAGCGGCAGCAGGAACAGAAGATAGATGAACTGACAAAGGTCTACCACAGTTATACGAAGAACGAGTCACTGATCATCTCCAGGACGCTTTCACGTCTGGTAAAGGGAACCCAGGAGGCAGCGACAAGCTTAAGGGAACTTGAGGAGTTCGGGATCACGGTGAAGAGTGATGCATATCGTGTGGCAGCGGTGGATATTGATGTGTATTCCGACCTCTATGAAGTGGATGACGAGCTGAAAAAAGAAAGCGCACTGATGTCTTTTGTGGTGGAGAATATTTCCAGTGAGATCGTGAATAACCACAAGGCAGGGCTGGCATACAGGGATTCTGACAACCGTGTCTGTATTCTGTTTTTTACCAATAAGCCAAAAGAATTTACGGCTGAGGTGGTGAAGATCTGCAGGGAGATCAAAGAGACTGTATATGATACCATGAAGCTGAGCATTTCTATGGGGATCGGCGGCTATGTGGATTCTCTGGATGAACTTTACAAGTCTTATGATGCCGCGGCAGCGACGCTTCGGTACCGCTATACAAAGGGCTGCGGGATGATCTTCGACTGCGAGCAGGAGATGACATCAGGCAATCCGATGGAGCTGGAACAGGATTTTAAGGATCTTGCATCCGCATTGAGAGGAAAGGATGAAAAGACGTTAACGGATACAATAGATCATATCGAGAGCTGGATGAGGACGGGGTATGTAAGCAGGAATAAGTGTGTCGCTTATCTTCATCAGGTCCTGCGTATTATTTATGAAACGGTCCATGAGACAGAGGAGAGTTTCGGGCTGAAGGATTCAGATATTTCTAATATCACGGATGCCAGAAGCCTTGAGAAGGCAATGGCGCTGATCCGCGATTATGCGTCCCGGGGACTTGATGCGGAGAACGCGGCAGGTCAGTCAAGCGGAGAGCGGCAGGCTGTGATGGCGGTGGATTATCTTAAGGAGAATTACAGCAATCCGGATCTGAGCCTGAACCATATCTGTGAATATCTGAATATCAGTACAAGCCGGTTCAGCAGCATTTTTAAGGAGAGCACAGGGAAGACCTTTACAGAGGCGCTGACGAATATCCGTATGGAGCGGGCAAAGCAGCTTCTTAGGCAGACCAGCCTCAAGAATTACGAGATCGCCGAAAAAGTAGGGTTCAGCGATCCACATTACTTTAGCATTGCTTTTAAGAAGATGACAGGAAAGACACCAAAGGAGTACGCAAGAGAGAAGTAAAGTATGAAGAAAAAAGAAGAACCCAGGACCATATTCAGCAAGTTTAAAAGCATACAGAGTACGATGATGGTTTCATTTTCCGTGCTGATGGTGATTGCCGTACTGATCTTTTTGTTTATTGCATTGAATTATACGAGTAAGTCCATTTATGAGAACTCCATCAATTATACATCACAGATCATCAAGCAGGTAAACTATGATATTGATTCTTATGTAAAGTATCTGGAGAATATTTCGTATATCGTTTCCACAAGCAGTGATGTATCCCGCTATCTGTATAATACGAACCAGACCGAGGAAGAACTGAATGAAGAAAAGGAAAGGATCCTCTCACAGTTCAAGACGATCCTGGACAGCCGCAGTGATATCTATAATATTGCCGTTGTAGCGAACAATGGGCGCAGTATCTTAAACGACGGGCAGGATGAGTTTACGGAATATATCAATATTAAGGAACAGAGCTGGTATAAGGCGGCACTGGAAGCCAGGGACGGGACGGCGATTTCTTCTTCCCATGTCCAGAACTCGATCATCAGCAGCTATAAGTGGGTCATTACACTGAGCAAGGCCCTGATCAATTATAATACGGGACAGAGGGATGGTGTGTTTTTTGTTGACCTGAATTACACTGCGATCAGTGAGCTGTGCAATAATAACAGTATCGGGAATAAGGGATACATCTTTATTCTGGATGAGGACGGGAATATCATCTATCACCCCAAACAGCAGCTGATGTACAGTGGACTGATTACGGAGAATATCGATGAAATCATGGCTTCGAAATCCGATTATCTGAATACAGGGGACAAGATCTATACCTTATCAAAGTCAAACAAGACAGGCTGGATCGTGGTCGGCGCAGCGAACACTTCAGAGCTTTTAAAGAATAATAAGCAGGCCCAGATGATGTATCTGCTTGTGGCAGCAGTCCTGCTTTTAAGTGTAATCGTGGTTTCCAATATTATTTCCAGGGAAATTACGAGACCGATCCGTCAGCTTCGGGATTCCATGAGTATGGTGGAAGAAGGGAAGTTTGACAAGGCAAATGTAGAGGTTACAGCGAACAATGAAGTCGGCAGCCTGAGTAAATCATTTAACGTAATGACAGAGCGCATCCATACACTGATGGAGCAGAATGTATACGAGCAGAAGCAGAAGAGGAAAAATGAGATGAGGGCGCTGCAGGCGCAGATCAATCCTCATTTCCTTTACAATACGCTGGACTCCATTATCTGGATGTCCGAGGCGGGGCAGAATGAAGCGGTTGTCCTGATGACCTCTGCACTGGCGAAGCTGCTTCGGCAGAGCATCAGCAATGATAAGGAACAGGTAACGCTGATGGAGGAGATTGAATATGTGCGCAGTTATCTGACGATCCAGAAGATGCGTTATAAGGATAAGCTGGAGTATTCGATCGAGGTTGCGCCGGAGATCATGCATGTCATGATTATCAAGTTTGCACTGCAGCCCCTTGTAGAGAATGCGATCTACCATGGGCTTAAATATAAGGAAACGAAGGGAAATCTTAATATCCGGGCATATGAACGGGGAAGTAAGGTCTGCATTACTGTTGCAGACGACGGCGTGGGGATGGATCAGGAGACTCTGGAACATATCTTTGACGAGACAGTCAAAGACCACAAGTCGAATGGCGTCGGAGTACCGAATGTGCAGAAGAGACTGCAGCTTTATTATGGAAAGGAATACGGTATCACATATATCAGCAGAAAGGGGGTAGGCACAGTGGCTACTGTGACAGTACCGCTTATGAGCCGCTCAGATGAGGAAGAAAGTGATCAATAAAAAAAGAATAACAGGCGTGTTCATCTTTATCATTATTGCCGCGATCCTTCTGGTCGCATTCGGACTGTTTGATTCAAAGAACCGCGAAAAGAAGGTTTATAAGGTGATTCTGATCCCTAAGACGATTGACAGTACGAATGGATTCTGGACATCCCTCATTGCAGGTGCCCAGCTGGGGGCAGAGGAATTCAACATGGAGATCGAGGTCCTGGGAGGCAAGTCGGAGGAAGATATTAAAGGACAGATCGGCTGGATCGAGGAGAGCATCAAAAAGAAGCCGGATGTCCTGCTCGTGGCCCCCTGCAGTTATTCCGATACAAGCGAGGCGTTGCAGGAAGTAGTGGACAGCGGGATCAGGCTGGTCCTCATTGATTCTGTGATCGACCGTGACGTTGCCCAGTGCACTGTGGCTACGGATAATTACCGGGGAGGCAGGGAACTGGGAGAATACGCAAGGACTCTGATCGATGATAAGACTCAGATCGGAATTGTAGCCCATGTGAAAGGCTCTTCCACTGCGATCGACCGGGAAAAGGGGCTGCGGGACGGACTGGGAGCGTGTGAATCCCAGGTAAAGGATGTGGTCTTCTGCGATTCTTCTTATGATAAGGCATACAGCCAGACGATGGAGATGCTAAAGCGCTATCCGGAGATCGGGATGATCATGGGGACGAATGAATATTCTGCAGTTGGAGCTGCAAGGGCCATTAAAGACCTGGGCCTTGGCGGGAAGGTAAAAGTGGTCGGGTTCGACAATTCTATAGAAGAGATCCAGCTGATGGAAGAGGGGGTCTTCCAGGGAATAGTCATCCAGAAGCCATTTAATATGGGATATCTGGGGATCGAGCAGGCAGCCAATATCATGAACGGAAGGAAAGTGGAGAAAAATCTGGATTCCGGATGCAAACTGATTAACCGCAATAATATGTATGAAGAAGAGAACCAGAGGCTTCTCTATCCGCTGACAGGACAGTGATGGCTCAGCGGGCAGCAAAAATGTGAAGAAAGTACCAAAAAGGTTAAAAAATTACCAGGTGTAATTTTTTAACCTTTTTTAGTAAGATTTTCAATTTCAAAAAAAGAAGTACTAGAGTATACTAACACCATAAATGTTACAAAAAATTTATAAAAAATTCACTTTTGGTTTATCCATCAATGAATACCCGGCAGGAACGCTCAGCAGATTTGTTCGTTTTTCGCGGCAGGAGCCGCAGGATTCAAATAAGAATACTGGAGTGATTTCTGCACGTCTGTTGTCCACGATATGGTCGATCTTACAGGAATCCGGATTTTTCTGCCGGATCTGGTATAGAAAGAAGAACGTAATGTAACAGGCAAATATATATGAGGGTGAAGGAGGGATAGTTATGCTGGAAAGTACAATGACATCGAAAGGAATGGCTGGTGCAGGGTAACGATGCATGGCCGGTGCCGGCAGTTTGGATGACCCTGAAACGGAACCATTTCCCAGGGTAAGGGCAGAAGGCTGGACGGTACAAAAGATTATTACCAAAATCAGTATGGCTGAAGAAGTAGGAGGAAGAAAAGTGGGAAAGATTAAACAAAATCCTTTTGTCAAAAAGGTGGGGTTTAACAGAATCGTGTTATGCTTCGTTTTGATTCTTCTGTATGGTTTCTTCTGCGTAATGACGCAGGGAAGATTCGCAGGGATGAATCGAATTCTGAATGCCCTTAACTATGCATATTTTCTTGGATTCTTATCATTAGGAGTTACTTTTGTAATTGCAACAGGCGGAATTGATTTCTCGATTGGACCGGTTATGTTCTGCTGTGCACTTGTTTCAGGATACAGCCTGATCTCATATGGGGTGCCTATGGCAGCAGCTATCGTGATCAGTCTTCTGGTAGGACTTGTATTTGGAATTTTCAACGGATATCTGGTTGCATACTGGTCAGTCCCGTCATTCATTACTTCAATGGCAAGTATGAATATTGCAAAAGGTGTTGCATCTGTATTTACAAAGACACAGTCCGTAAGCTGGCCGCAGCAGGCAGCAGAAGGCGGCTGGTACAGATATCTGGTAAAGGTAGGGGATATTCCGGTAGGTCTGTTCATCTTCCTTGCAATCGCAGTAATCTGTGCAGTGATTCTGAACAAGACAAGGATCGGACGCTACATCTTATCTCTGGGAAGCAACAAAGAGGCAGTAAGGCTCTCCGGTGTTGATGTTAAGAAGTGGGAGATGCTCGCATATATCATCTGTGGAGTGCTTGTTGGTATCAGCGCATTGTTCTATGTATCTGCATACACGACTGTTCAGCCGGGTTATGGCGATCAGTACAACAACGAGGCAATTGCCGGATGTGTTATGGGCGGAACCTCTATGGCAGGTGGACTTGCATCCATCAGTGGTACTGTAATCGGTGTATTTATTATCGCTCTGCTTCAGGAAGGCATCCTGGCTCTTGGCCTTGATAAAAACTATCAGTTGATTATTACAGGTATTATTGTTATTGTAGCCGTATTCAGTGATGTTGTTTCAAGACGTAGAAAGAACTAATATGAAAACTAATATGGAAATAATGATACATGGAAATTTGAAGGTGAAAGAAAGGCAAGGGTAAGAGAATGGGCGAAGTTATATTAACAATGAAAGATATTGATAAATCTTTCCCTGGTGTTCATGCATTGGACCACGTAAATCTGGAGGTCAGAAAAGGTGAAGTCCTTGCGCTGATGGGAGAGAATGGTGCCGGAAAGTCTACACTGATGAAGGTACTGACTGGTATTTATACAAAAGATTCCGGAACGATTACATATGAAGGTAAAGAAGTAGAGTTTTCAAACACAAGAGAAGCACAGGATGCAGGTATCGTAATCGTGCATCAGGAGCTGAACATGCTTGGTCATCTGACAGTTGCACAGAATATCTTTATCGGACGTGAGTTCAAAAAGGGTATCCGCATCGATGACAAGAAGATGAATGAAGAGGCTTCAAAGCTCTTTAAGAGAATGAATATCGACATTGATCCGAAGGAGACGATGAGCAGACTTACAGTTGGTAAGCAGCAGATGTGTGAGATTGCAAAAGCAATTTCTCATGAAGCAAAGGTTATCATTTTCGATGAGCCTTCCGCAGCACTGACAGAGACAGAGATCGAAGAGCTGTTCAAGATCATCCGTGACTTAAGGGAGAAAGATCTTGGTATCGTATACATTTCTCACCGTATGGATGAGATCAAGAAGATTACAGACCGTGTTACAGTCATGAGAGATGGTACATATGTAGGAACTCTGATTACAAAGGACAGTACAAAAGATGATATCATCAACATGATGGTCGGCCGTGTTATTTATGAAGATCCGAAGACAGAGAGCACGGTTCCTAAGGATGCTCCTGTAGTATTGAAAGTGGATCACCTCAATGCAGGCAAGATGGTACAGGATGTAAGCTTTGAATTACATAAAGGCGAGATCCTTGGTTTCTCAGGACTGATGGGAGCCGGACGTACAGAGACAGCACGTGCACTCTTCGGAGCAGACCCGGTTGACAGCGGCGATATTTATATCAATGGTGAGAAAGTAACCATTAACAACCCGCAGGATGCTGTTAAGCATGGTATCGGATATCTGTCAGAGGACAGAAAGAGATACGGAATCGTAGTTCAGAAGTCTGTAGCAGAGAATACTACAATGGCAACTCTGGAGAACTACATGAGTGGTATCTTTATTGATAAAAAGAAAGAGAAAGAAGTTGCTCAGAAGTATGTAGACTCTCTTGCAACGAAGACACCGGATGTGGATCAGCTTGTTGTGAACCTGTCAGGTGGTAACCAGCAGAAGGTTGTTATCGCCAAGTGGCTGACAAGAAACTGTGATATCCTGATATTCGATGAACCTACAAGAGGTATCGATGTCGGTGCCAAGAGTGAGATTTACAAATTGATGAACCAGCTGGCAGCAGAAGGCAAAGCCATTATTATGATATCCTCTGAGATGACGGAAATATTACGTATGAGTGATAGAATTGTCGTAATGTGTGAAGGTAAGAAGACAGGTGAGCTGGATATTTCCGAGGCTACACAGGAAAATATCATGAATCTGGCTACACGAGAGATTGAGTAGGGAGGAAAATAAAATGGCAGACAATAAGACTAAAGTGGCTGGCAGAAAGGAGTCTACAATTGATAGACTGGGAGGACAGAAATTCATCGTTCTTCTGGTAGTAATCGCATTGTTTATCTTCTTCTGTGCATTCAGTCCGAACTTCAGAAAATATACAACGTTTGTAAGTATTTTGGATTATTCATATTACATCACATTGATGGCGATCGGTGTTGCATTTCCAATTATGACGGCAGGTGTAGACCTTTCCATTGGTACAGGACTCATCTGTTACTCACTGGTAGGCGGATACCTGATCTCCTTCCACGGATGGCCGACATGGGCAGGAATGCTGATCAGTGTTCTGTTCGGTGTGGCAATGGGAGTAGTGAACGGATGTCTGGTAGCACTTATGGATCTACCACCATTCCTGGCAACGCTTTGTACCTGTATGATTACCCGTGGACTTGGTTCCATTATTGTAGGCGGCTTCGGTATCTCATGGCCGGCTGCAGGCGGAGAAGGCGGATGGTTCAGAAGCATCTTCAAGATCCAGGTGAATGGTTTAAATATTCCGATTGGTTTCCTGTGGATCATCATTATCGTGATTCTTATGACCTTTGTGCTGAACCATACAAAGATCGGACGTTATACACTGGCAATCGGAAGTAACAAAGAAGCAACCAGATTATCAGGTGTTAATGTAAAGTTCTATCACATTTTTGCATATGTGATTTCAGGATTCTTTGCAGGATTAGCAGCAATTTCTTATTCCGCTATCTTTGCAACAGTTCAGCCTGGTACAGGTGCCGGATTCGAGCTTGAGGCAATTGGTGGAGCGATCATCGGTGGTGTGTCCATGTCAGGTGGTGCAGGAAGCATTACAGGAACACTGGCAGGTGTATTCGTAATCTGTCTGCTTAAGACAGGACTTCCGTTTATCGGATTGACAGCAAACTGGCAGCAGATCATCACAGGTTTTGTATTGATCGCAGCCGTACTGGTAGATATCTTAAAGAGAAAGAAAGAAAGAGTCTAATTACGTAACTTTATTTCAAGGATAGTCAGCAGCCCGGGAGACGGGAGAAGAATCCGTTCCCGGCTGTTACTATAAAACTATTTTATGTCAGGAGGACAAAAAATTATGAAAAAGAAAGTTTTAGCAGTGTTACTCAGTGGATGCATGGTAGCTGGAATGATCGCTGGATGCGGAAGCAAAGGTGATGACACAAAGAAAGCTGACGACACAACAAAGACAGAAGACACAAAATCAGACAAAGCATCTGATGATGCAAAGGGCGGATATCACTTTGAAGTTGTTGTAAAGAGCTTCCAGTCATCATACTGGCAGGCAGCTGTTCAGGGAATCAAGCAGGCAGAGGAAGAACTGGGTGTTACAGCTAACACAACAGGACCGAATGCTGAGTCTGATATCGCTGACCAGGTTAACATGCTGAACAACGCAATCAGCCAGAAACCAGACGGTATCGCTCTTGCAGCATGTGACCAGAACTCAGTTCTTGAGTCACTGCAGACAGCACTTGACCAGAAGATTCCTGTAGTATGCTTCGACTCAGGTGTACCAGGAGCTCCAGAAGGATCTGTATATGCAACAGTTGTAACAAACAACGGTGCAGCAGGTGCTATCGCAGCTGATAAGATCTACGAAGCAGTAAAAGACAAAATTGCAAAAGCTGACAAGCCAGTCAGAGTTGGTGAAGTTAACCAGGATGCTACATCCGCTAACATCACAGAGCGTGGTCTTGGATTTGTTAACAGATTCATCGAGCTTGCAACAGCTGACGGAAAGAAAGTTGCTGTAACAGGAAATGACTACTATGTTGGTAAAGTAGATGACAAGGGTGATGAGAAGACAGCTGACATCATCATCGAGATCGCAGTACCGGCTCAGACAACAGTTGAACTGTGTGCTACAGAGGCTTCTAACATCATGAACAAGAACGATACAATCGCTATGTTCGGTTCTAACCAGGTTTCTGCAGAGGGTGTTCTGACAGCTAACCAGAACCTGAACGTATTAGGATCTGACCCAGAGAAGAACATTGTTGCTGCTGGATTCGATGCTGGTAAGACAATCAAAGCTGCTGTTAAAGATGGTACATTAATCGGTGCTGTTACACAGTCTCCTCTGATGCAGGGTAAATTATCTATCGAAACACTTACAAAGATCTGCAACGGCGAAAAAGTAAGTGATATCGAGACAGATGGTTACTGGTATGATTCTACAAACATGGAAGATCCTGACATCATGCCAAACCTGTATGACTAATCATAACAGAGCATAATAATTGCAGTAAATTAAGGAGGAACCGGGGGTGACCCGGTTCCTTTTCAATTCAGAATCTGTTATAATACCTGTTATATGATGTACCGGCAGTTGATGCCATACACGTAAAAGATAAGACACGGGAGGACGAGTATGCTTCAGGGAATAGAAACCATCTTTGACAAGAAGGAAAAGATGATAGGCCATCTGAAAAAGAAGAGTTATGAGAGCAACACGAAGATGTTTATCGAAAAGAACGGGCATTTTTTTCAGGAGATGGCGGATTATGTAGGACAGGCAGAAGATAAGGAGAACGCTGCCAGTGAGATCGGTGAATGTCTGGTACAGGCAGTGAAGGACCACTTATCAAATAAGAAAGGGATCGTGGAGTCGTATACCCAGGTGGATCTGAATTTCTTTATGATTTATTATGTCTTTCCAACGGTTTTAGGTTTGGAAACAGAGGATTCCAAAGTGATAGCAGAGGGAATCCGCAAGGCCTGGAAGAAGGGCTTTAAGGAGGGGGATATTCAGTATACAGACTATGATACTTTATATGGAGCCTTCAGAGAGAAGATATTTGGGATATTTTAACCTCATAAGGAAACAGTGGAACGGATTTGGAAGATCCGTTTTACGGGCAGGAACCGGCGCGATGACTGTGTCGGTTTTTTGTTGTTCTTTTAACATGCGGAATCGCTTGAGAATAATCAGGAAAAAAGGTATAATAACAATATGTATTTAGATCGGCCAGATTCTTTTGAGAAAAGAGGCGTCGGTATGAAGGGACAGAAGGACAGGCAGAAAAAGAGCATGCAGCGATATGGGATATTCCTGCTTTTGGGGAGTCTTATTTTGACGGGTATTATGGCAGCGGCTATGCTCAGGATGTATCAGGATAGGAACAGCCGGATTTTCAACTCTCTTGTGGAGGAGAATCTGACCTCACTCCATAAGGGCCAGGTGAAAGAGATTGATGCATCCATCAAGGAAGTACAGACATTAGTAAAAGGGATCGCGCAGATCTATGAGACGACAGATAATGTGGATCACGAACTGAACGGTTTATACCAGGATGCGGTTGAGAAGCTGGATATTCTGTACGAGCTGGACTATTATCCTGGTGACCTTCTAAGGAGCAGCATACAGGCAGATCATGTGCAGGAACGCGATAAGAGTGTGATTGCTAAGCTTCTTGAGGGGAAGAGTGTGATCTCGGATGTGTTTCCTTCAAAGCAGCTGAAAGGGGACTACGCAGTCAGTGTGATGGAACCTGTCAGAAAAGATGGTGCGACTACAGGGGTGGTCTGTGGCTTTATAAAGGCAGATGAACTGATGCGGATTACGACACGTGCGGATTATGACTGGGCTTCTAACTTTCTGATTAAGCAGGATGGAAGCCTGATCATGGATGAAGATACTTATTATGGTGAGGATGAAAATCTTTTTCAGGATTTCAAGGATATGAAGATCGCCAAGGATAAGATTCAGGAAGTCCGGGATGGACTTGCATCGGGATCAACAACACTGGTCTCCATGGAGAGCCCGCGCGAAGGACAGTTTTTTGTTATTACGACGGAACTCGGATATAATGGGTGGGTGCTCATGTCCATGACCCATTCCAATGAAGTAAAAGGGTATTCCGTGTCCATTATGAAGAATACGAGAATGCTGATCATCTCACTGCTGATATTCCTGGCTGTTCTGCTTGGCGGGGCTGCAGGAATCTATATTCAGCAGAGGGAGAGGCTGCGCAGGAATCAGGCGCGGTATGAACTGCTTGCACAGTTTTCCGACACGATTCTGTTTGAGTATGACTGCACGTCCAAGGCATTGGCTTTCACACCGAATATTGCGAATCATTTTGAGGTGAGGCCGGAGGACATCCGCTATCCTTTTAGTGTGGGACAGAAGTTCAACCTTCTCCATCCCGATGATGTTGAGACTTTGCGGGAGATGCTCAAGGACATGCAGGAGGCTTCGAAGGATGAGATGGAAGAGGATGTACGTTTCCTGAATAAAGACGGTGAATACCGCTGGATGCGCTGCCAGGCCCAGCTCTTACGGGACAGAAAGGGGAAGGCCATTATGGTGGTCGGCAAGTTCTCTGATATTCATGATCAGAAGGAACAGGAAGAACGTCTGATTCAGAAGTCTTCGATTGATGCCATGACCGGTGCGATGAACAGGGAGACGGCAGAAGAACAGATTGCAGAAAAGCTGAAGCATACCTCATCCGGCTTTTTCTTTATGCTGGATGTGGATAACTTTAAGTCGATTAATGACAGCTTTGGACATTCCGCAGGAGACAGTATTTTAGTTCAGCTCGTGAGGGAGATGAAGAAAGTATTCCGCCGCGAGGACGTGATTGGCAGGATCGGCGGCGATGAATTTATTGTATTTGTGGCGGATGTAGAGGACAGAGCTGTTGCACAGAGTAAAGCAGAGAGTCTTCTGACACGGCTTGGAAAGCAGAAGGCAGAGTTTACGGTCAGCATGGGTATCTCAGCCTTCCCATCTGATGGAAGCAGTTATCAGGAGCTGTACAAAGCGGCTGATGCCGCCATGTATGAGGCCAAACGGGAAGGCAAGAACAAGTTTAGTTTTGTGAAAACGAATGCACCAGACAGTTGTATCAGGGATGAAGAAGATTAGAAAGTAAATTATTTTAAATATTGTTTAGGGGTGGTTCCTTTGTACTTTTTAAAAGTCTTAATAAAGTAGCTTAAGTCATTGAAGCCGGAGTTGTATGCAACCTCCGTGATGGACTGGTCTGTTGTGAGGAGCTGGTAGCAGGCACGTTCGATCCGGTAGTAATTCAGATAGTCGATGGGGGTGCGGTGTGTCATCTCCTGAAAAAAGCGGCAGAAGTATTTGGGTGACATGTTGACGCTGCTGGACATCTCTTCGAGAGTGATCTGCTTATTATAAGAAGACTCCATGAATTCCAGTGCGGTTTTGAGCTGGACGATACGTTTGTGGTTGCGCGGCGGCTGCGCCGGAGCCGGATTATAGTACTTTTGTGAGAAGACCAGCCCGATCATCTGATAGAGATTTCCGATGACTGCCAGCTGATAACCTTCCTTTTTAGAGGCGATCGCATCGAATATGGACCAGATGTTCTGGTGGATATCGTTATAAGATTCCGGATAGACACAGGCAGGCTCCACTTCGTGGTCGATCACCCTGCGGATGAGTCTGCAGCAGGCATCATTCTTATTCATCAGCATATTCATATCGAAAACGATGCACTCATAGGTGCAGTCATGAGGGATGCCGGAATGGACCGAGCCGGCCGGGATGAAGATGGCAGAACCCTCATAAACTGTGTATTCCTGCTCATCTATGGATAATTGGAAGCTTCCTTCCAGGATCCGGATGAGTTCAAATTCTACATGCCAGTGCAGAGACATGACATATTGGGGATGCATGGGTGTGACATGGTGGTATTCGAAGGGAAAGTCTACCGTGCCACGCTGCCAGCTCTCCCGGTAATTGATATATTGCATGATTCTCCTCCATGTGAATATTGTTATATTTTTTACTATTATAGCACAAGTATATTTCCAGGTACAATGCTAAAATGAAGTCAGTGAAAAGGTGAATACAGAGCCACACGAAAGGAACTGTATTCGGGACCAGGCAGCAAAGCAGATGAGATATCTCTTAGCTGATTTTGAAAGGAGGAAGATGTGTGAGTAGTGACAAGAAACAGGTGCTTGCATTTGACTTCGGAGCTTCCAGTGGACGTGCAATTCTGGGAACTTTAGAAGACGGGAAGATACATATGGAAGAGGTTTACCGCTTCTCCAACGACCCGGTGATCATCGGCAAGACAATGTATTGGGATACACTGAGACAGTTTTTCGAGATTAAGCAGGGTATTATCAAAGCGAAGCAGAAAGGCGGCTTTGACAGTATCGGAATCGACACCTGGGGAGTTGATTTCGGACTTTTGGATGAACACGGAGTACTGCTTGAGAGTGCTGTACATTACAGAGATGACAGAACACTGGGGATGCAGGAAGAGGTGTTTCAGGCAATCCCGAAGGATGAGCTGTATGATCTGACGGGGAACCAGTTTGAGAACTTTAACACAGTATTCCAGCTTTATTCACTGGTACAGAAAAGACCATGGCTTCTGGAACGGGCAGACAAGCTTCTGCTGACGCCGGATCTGTTCAACTATTTCCTGACCGGAGAGAAGAAAGCAGAGTATACAATGTCTACGACGACTCAGCTGATGGATGCAAGGAATAAAGTATGGTCCGACAAGATCATGGATGCACTTCGGATTCCAAAGGACATTTTCCCGGAGATCGTACCAAGCGGCACTGTTGTAGGAACCTTAAGTGATGAGATCTGTGAGGAGCTTGGAATCAAGCCTGCGAAGGTAATCGCAGTTGCAAGCCACGATACACAGAGCGCTGTAGTTGCAGTTCCTACCCAGGAAGAGGATTTCATGTTTATCAGCTGTGGAACATGGAGCCTGTTCGGAACAGAGCTGAAAGCTCCGATCATCGGAGAAAAGTCATTAGAGTGTAATGTAAGTAACGAAGGTGGTTATGGAGACACGACCACACTCTTGAAGAATATCATCGGCCTGTGGCTTGCACAGGAGAGCAGAAGACAGTGGATCCGCGAGGGACAGGAGTACTCCTTCGGAGAGCTGGAGCAGATGGCAATGAAAGCAGAGCCTTTCCAGAGCTTTATTGATCCGGATGCACCGGAGTTCGTACCAGCAGGCAATATACCGGAGCGTATCAGAGAGTTCTGCCGCAGGACAGGACAGAAGGTGCCGGAGACGATCGGAGAGATCATGTGCTGTATCAACCAGAGCCTTGCGCTTAAGTACAGATACGCACTGGAGCAGATCGAATCCTGTACAGGCAAGCATTATCCGACCATCCATATGATCGGCGGAGGTATCCAGAGCAAGCTTCTCTGCCAGATGACAGCAGGCGCCAACGGACGCAAGGTCATTGCAGGACCTGTAGAAGCAACCGCACTTGGCAACATCGCGGTACAGTTCATGTCACTTGGTGAGATCAAAGACATGAATGAAGCAAGAAAGATCATTGCAGATTCAGAAAAAACATATGAGTACATTCCGCAGGATCAGGAGAAATGGAATGCCGCATATGAGAAATTTAAAACCATTATTCAAAAATAAGGAGGAAACAAATCATGGCAAAATCAAGACTTATCGGGGACTATCCAGTAATCGGAATCAGACCTACTATTGATGGACGCAGAGGCGTACTCAAGGTACGTGAATCTCTGGAAGAGCAGACAATGAACATGGCAAAATCTGCAGCTAAGCTGTTTGAGGAGAACTTAAAGTATACAAACGGTGAGCCGGTTAAGGTTGTAATCGCTGATACAACAATCGGACGTGTTGCAGAAGCTGCTGCATGTGCAGATAAATTCAAAAAAGCAGGCGTTGACATTACTCTGACAGTTACACCATGCTGGTGCTACGGTGCAGAGACAATGGATATGGACCCACAGACAATCAAGGCTGTATGGGGATTCAACGGAACTGAGAGACCAGGAGCTGTTTACCTTGCATCTGTTCTTGCTACACATGCACAGAAAGGACTTCCGGCATTCGGTATCTACGGACATGACGTTCAGGAAGCAGATGACACATCCATTCCTTGCGATGTAAAAGAAAAGTTATTAAGATTCGGACGTGCCGCAGTTGCAGCAGCAACCATGAGAGGCAAATCCTACTTACAGATCGGTTCTATCTGTATGGGAATCGGCGGATCTATCATTGATCCTGCATTTATCGAGGAATACCTTGGCATGCGTGTAGAGTCTGTTGACGAGGTTGAGATCATCCGTCGTATGACAGAAGGCATCTACGATGAGGAAGAATACAAGAAAGCTCTTGCATGGACAAAAGAGAAATGCAAGGAGGGATTTGATAAGAACCCGGAAGAACTGCAGAAAACACGTGATCAGAAAGATTCCGACTGGGAATTTGTTGTTAAGATGATGTGCATCATCAAAGACCTGATGAACGGCAATCCGAACCTCCCAGAGGGAGCAGAGGAAGAAAAAGTTGGACACAACGCTCTGGCAGCTGGATTCCAGGGACAGAGACAGTGGACAGACTTCTATCCGAACTGTGACTTCCCAGAGGCTATGCTGAACTCTTCATTCGACTGGAACGGAGCAAGAGAGCCATACGTTCTGGCAACAGAGAATGACGTTCTTAACGGACTTGGAATGATGTTCTGTAAACTGCTTACAAACTCAGCACAGATCTTCGCTGATGTTCGTACATACTGGAGCCCTGAGGCTGTTAAGAGAGCAGCAGGCGGATATGAATTAGAGGGACATGCAAAAGATGCAGGCGGATTCATCCACCTGATCAACTCCGGAGCAGCTTGTCTGGATGCCTGTGGACAGGCAAAGGATGCTGATGGAAATGCATGCATGAAGCCTTGGTATGATGTAACAGAAGAAGACCAGGATGCAATCATGAATGCAACAACATGGAACTATGCTGACCTTGGATACTTCAGAGGCGGCGGCTTCTCTTCAAGATTCGTAACAAAAGCAGAGATGCCTGTAAC
>CABTYO010000006.1 GCA_902489075.1 uncultured Faecalicatena sp.
CACCTTTTCATAAACTGTATCCAGTTCATCACCAGTAAGTGACTTGATTTCCTCTAAACCCGGCAGACCATGAATCAGCGCCTGTACCTCAGTGACTTCTTCATCCATAGCATCTGCCGAATTTCCTATGCCATTTGCTTTTAATTCTGATTCTGCATACACTGAAATATTCGTGCTAAATAATGAAAAAACAAGCAATGCAGATAATGTATAAGTGATGATCCGCTGGCATCTCCTTTTTCTCACTTTCGTGTTCCTCCCATCTTCCCGTCTTGATTTCCCAGGCTATATGATAAAAAACGCTGAGACAGAAAGCATTTGAAAGTTATTCTCCAAACGCTCTCTGCCTCAGCGGTCTTGTCTTTGCACTATTTATTAAGACAGAATTTACATATCTGTCTGTCAAAAAATTATATGCAGTAGTCTCCATATCGTCAACTCCTTATCCCGTACATTTTTATATTCTTATAAATATTTTACCATAGTTTTCCCATTTTGAGCTATGTCGTTTACGTTGCCAACGTTGTCGTTTACGTTATTGCTCCAATTTTCTCTTGTGGAACTTATAAAACCAAAGTAAAATAAAATCATTAAGATGAAAACAATAACAGGAAGGAGCGATGTTCCCCATGCGCCGAAAATATCTACAAAACTGGTGTAGTCTCATTTTGTTTTTTCTGCTCTGTGCCGCTGTTATCTGGTTTTTACATTTGTTTTCTGTCGATACCGGAAAAATACTGCCCATTGATTGGACTTCGGCTGTCCAGATCCATACAGACGGGACAAAAACTCCCATAGACACAGACACTCTGACCAACACCCCCGATTTTACCGGAACCTTTCTTTTTTCCGGTGAGCTCCCGGATGATCTTCCCTATGGCACGCTGATATTTGAAACAAGCAATGCTGAGATCACACTTCTGCTGAATGACACGGAAATCTATCATTCCTATGCATCAACAGCAGAAGCCTTCCCTGACATGGCGCAGGCTTCCATACCGCTTCCGGCAGGTACTACCGGCACATTGACCATGCAATATAAGATTCTGGACGGCACAAACGTCATGTTCCCGCCGTTCCTTCGTTTTTTATCTGAATTCTATTCGGAGATACAAACGGCTGCGGCAGCCAATTATGCGGCGCTTCCAGCCGGTGCTTCCGCACTTGCTTTTCTTTTGATTATCGGACTGTTTTTGCTTGGGCTTTCCCTTGGGCAGATAAATTTCAGTCTCCTGCCGCTGGCTCTGTCAGCCCTTGGGCTGACCCTCTACAACCTGGTAATCCCTATGGGATATTATTTCCTGCCTGCTTCTGTCACGGAAGTTCTGGGAAACCGCATGGTTGGACTGGTGATATTGCTGTCCTTCCTTGTATATCTTATCATGAACCGCCGCCGTGATTTCCTGAAGCGTTTCGCAGTGATTGCCGCCTGCAGTTTCACTGTCCTGCTGGTTCTCTGCCTGATTTCCTTCCTGCGGGACGGAAAACTGTTTGCTTATGTGAAAGAAGCACTGATGGGCGCACTGTTTAATGGTTTCTATGATTATCTGATTTACTGGCTGAGTTATTGGCTGACACTTATATGTGCTGCCATTTCCGCCTATGAGCTGTCCCTCTCTTTTGCTCGCCAGCGAACGGAAACACAGGCTGCAGCCATCCGTAATCAGCTGCTGATGGACAACTATCGTACTCTGCAGGAGAAGACACAGGAACAATCGGCCATGCGGCACGAAATCAGGCATCATCTTACAGCTCTTGAGAGTCTGTATAAGAGCAAAGATTATGAACAGATGGCAGAATTATTGGAGCGGCTGAAAGGTGAAAATGAAAAATCATCCTATCTCACTTTCACGGAAAATGAAACACTCAATATTATCCTTCAAGACATTGCACAGCGGGCCGAAAAGGAACAGATTTCTTTCACTCCCCGGGTACAGGTTCCGAAAAAGCTGAACATTCCTACGGATGATTTGTGCAGTTTTATCATGAATATGTTGGAAAATGCCTTAGCTGGATGCCTGTCTGTCCCGGATCCGAAAGACCGCTTTATCCGTTTTCAAATCAAAGTTGTCCATGGTTTTTTGTCCATCCGGTGCGAGAATCCCTACGGCAATGATTTGATAGAGAACGAGCAGGGCAGACTTCAGACCACAAAGAAAGATACGGACCTGCATGGATTTGGCCTGCACCAGATGAACATGATCGCTGAAAAATATCACAGTGTTTTGAGCATCAGTCACACAGAGGATTCCGTTTTTCTTATACAAACTGCATTGAAGATTCCCGAATAAAGGCAGGAACTAAAAACCCATTGTCTCCTATTGCACAAAAGGTGCGGGGAAACAATGGGTTTTTATTTAACGGTTCATATACCAGACCAATGCATTCTGGAATTCTTTATAATACATTCTTCCTATCGGCACGACCTGTCCTCCCTTGAGACAGACTTTGGTTCGTGTAACTGTTTCTACATATTCGAGATTGATCAGATAACTGTTATGGCTTCTTGCAAAGTTGTATGCTGGAAGCACTTTCTCTACTTCTTTCAGCGAAGAATATAACACTTCCTCTCCCTGCGATACAAAATGAATCGTGACTGTATGGTTCTCGCTTTCTGCATAGAGGATTTCTGACAGTTTAATCCGGGTGTTTTTCCCTCTGCTTTGTATCATGACGGTTTCCGGAAAATGATTTAGCTTCCAATCGGTTTTTAGTGCATGGCGAAACCGTTCTTTATTGATGGGCTTCATCAGATAATCGATTGGCTGTACCAGATAACCTGTTTTTAAATATTCTTCTGATCCGGTGACAAAGATAATACTGATCCGGTTTCCTTCCGCTCGAAGACGCTTTGCCAGTTCCATCCCCGACATTCCATCCATCTCGATGTCAAGGATCAATAACTGGAACTGCAATTCACCCTCTATCATCGTTTTCCACAATTCCTCAGCGGACGCATATGGATATATTATGTACTTTATTCCTTCTTCTGTTAGTATTTCTTCACAAAGTCTGCAAATTTCACGACGCACAAGCCCGTCATCTTCACAGACTGCCAAACGGTATTCATACATAAATCTACCCATCTTTCATCGCTGTCTGTTCTTGCTTCATCATTTAACCAAATTTTTCATATTTTATCAAAAAATGGTTAGAGATACAAGTATTTTTTGCATTTATCCACGTTTTCCAATGGATTTTTCTCCCATATAGTATAGATAGGAAGAGGCTCCAAAAACCTCATAACCACTGGAAAATGTAGTGTTTATAAGGCTTTTGGAGCCTGTAAAAACTTTAATTTAATTATTTTAGCAAACTTCGCTTAGTTACCCATCTGAGCAGCTACCTCAGCTGCAAAATCTTCCTGCTTTTTCTCAAGACCTTCACCTGTCTCGAAACGAACAAATCTCTTAACTGTTACGTTAGCGTTGTTCTCTTTTGCTACTTTCTCTACATATTTAGCAACTGTAAGATCGCCGTCCTGTACATATGTCTGGTCTAACAGACATACTTCTTTCAGCTCTTTGTTCAGACGTCCGATGATCATCTTCTCGATGATGTTGTCCGGTTTCGGCTTATTGCTCTCTTCATTTTCTTTCTTAGCCTGAGCTAACAGGATCTCTTTCTCATGATTCATGTATTCCTCAGATACTTCTTCACGGGATACATACTTCGGATACATAGCTGCTACCTGCATTGCTACATTCTTTAAACATGTCTTGATGTCTTCGTTTACAACGTCTGTATCAGCTTCTACAAGGACACCGATACGTCCGCCGCCGTGGATGTAAGATACTACACATCCGTCTGTTACGACCTTCTCAAATCTTCTGATGTTCAGGTTCTCTCCGATTACTGCAACTTTCTCTACTAATGCATCTTTTACAGTCTTAGTTGTATCTGCTGCCCATGCCTCAGCCATGAATGCATCCATGTCTGCTGCATCGGAATCTGCTGCCTGGTTAGCAACTGCTTCTACAAAGCTCTGGAAATCTGCATTCTTAGCAACGAAGTCTGTCTCAGAGTTTACTTCTACGATTGCTGCAACCTTGTCATCTTTCACAACTGTCTTAACGATACCTTCTGCTGCGATTCTTCCGGCTTTCTTCTCTGCTTTAGCCTGTCCGTTCTTTCTCAGGTATTCGATTGCTGCATCCATATCTCCGTTTGTCTCTGTCAGAGCTTTCTTGCAGTCCATCATTCCTGCGCCTGTCATTTCTCTTAATTCTTTTACCATTCCTGCTGTGATTGCCATGATTCTTTCCTCCATTATTCGTTATTTATTACGTTTTTAAACTGATCTTCACCCCTGGGGGCTTTTATCTTATCAATAGGTCCGAGGAACTTTTATAAGATAAAAATGCTTCAACCTGTGATCCACAGGCTGAAGCATCTCAAGTCCGTAATTACTCTGCTTCTACAGTCTCTTCAGCTACTGCTTCTTCTGCAGCTTCTTCATAATATACTTCTTCGCCTGCTGCTCCCTGATTAGCTTCGATTACTGCGTCAGCCATCTTGGAAACGATTAATTTAACGGCTCTGATAGCATCATCATTACCTGGGATTACATAATCCAGTTCTTCTGGATCACAGTTTGTATCACAGATTCCGATCAACGGAATTCCCAGTGTGTGAGCTTCCTGAACACAGATTCTTTCTTTCTTAGGATCTACGATGAAGATTGCATCCGGGATTCTCTTCATTTCTTTGATTCCACCCAGGTTCTTCTCTAATTTAGCCCATTCTTTCTTCAGTTCAATTACTTCTTTCTTAGGAAGTACATCGAATGTTCCGTCTTCGGACATTCTCTCAATATCTTTTAAACGCTGAACTCTGCTCTGGATTGTCTTGAAGTTGGTCAGCATACCGCCGAGCCATCTCTCGTTAACATAGAACATTCCACAACGCTCTGCTTCTGTCTTGATTGCATCCTGTGCCTGTTTCTTTGTTCCTACGAACAGGATTGTTCCGCCGTTAGCAGCGATGTCTGCTACAGCCTGGTAAGCATCGTCAACCATTCCTACAGACTTCTGTAAGTCGATGATGTAGATACCATTTCTCTCTGTGTAGATGTATGGAGCCATCTTAGGGTTCCATCTTCTTGTCTGATGTCCAAAGTGAACACCTGCTTCTAAAAGTTGTTTCATTGAAATAACGCTCATGATTCTTTCCTCCGTTTGGTTTTTAACTTCCGCATGTTTGTACTCCCCTTGAGACCGGCCTGTTCTTAACTGACTTTATCTAACAGACTTAGGCACCGTCAAAGATATCCGCATGCGTGTTTTTTTGCAACGGTTGTAGTATATCATAGAAAATACTGGAATGCAAGGCTTTTCTGCTGTATATTGTCATGTATATTGTCTATTATTCGTAATCATCGTTTTCAATCTTGTCCGCAGTTCTTACATATGCTATTCTTAACATATCATATTACCTGTCCGGAGCACTTTTTCCGAGTCCGGATATGATAAATAACCCATTATAAGAGGAGGTAAGATACATGAAGTTTACATTTGCACATAACAATTTAAATGTTTTCAATCTGGAGAAATCTCTGGCATTCTATAAGGAAGCACTGGGTCTGGAGATTACCAGCACTAAAGACGCCGAAGACGGCAGTTTTACCCTGGTGTACCTTGGAGACGGAACCACACCGCATCTGTTGGAGCTGACCTGGATACGCGATATGAAACGTCACTATGAACTGGGAGATAATGAAATCCATCTTGCATTTCACGTGGATGATTTTGACGCCGCTTTGAAAAAACACAAAGAAATGGGATGTGTCTGCTTTGAAAACCCGGAGATGGGGATCTACTTTATCGAAGATCCCGATGGTTACTGGCTTGAGATTGTTCCCGGAGAATAAAAACTGCATAAGTAACTGTCATTCTTCCCATTAAAAAATCCCGTGTTTCCACGGGATTTTTAATTTATTCACTCTTTACTTTACAATTTCTTACCAATATCTTACATATGCAGAAGCACGTACTGCACTGACACAAATTGTAGTTCCTGGCTGCTGTGCCTCGATCATCTGTCCATTCCCTATGTAAATTGCCACATGTCCAGGTGTCCATGCAATATCTCCTGGCTGCGGATCGCTTACCTGCATTCCACCTGCGAGCTGCTGTGAATCAACACGTCCGATATAAATACCAGCCTGTGCGTGGCACCACTGTGTCAGTCCTGAACAATCCAGCCCTACATAAGGTGTTGTTCCACCCCATACATAAGGTACACCGATCTGTGACCATGCTGCACTTACGATTGTCTGTGCTGCGCTTACGTTGCCTGCGCTGCCGCCGCTTGGCTCTTGAGGTGCCTGTGGTGCTTCTGGTGTATCCGGGGTACTAGGAGCAGGATCCGGTGTACTCGGTGTCTGTCCTCCTGATGGTTCCTGTGTAGTGCTTCCTCCACCATTATTTGGTGACGGTGTATTACTATTTTCTTTATTCTTTTCTGCCTCTTTCTTAGCTGCTTCCTGAGCTGCTTTTTCTCTTGCTGCCTGCTCTTCTGCTGCTTTCCTTGCTGCTTCCTGAATCTGTGCATCCAGATTGGCAACCTCAGCGCTCTTGCTCTCGATTGTTGTACTCAGCTGAGTCTGCTGTGCTTCATATTCTGTCTGCATATCCTCAAGCTTGTTCATATCTTCTTCAAGAGTACTCTTAAGATCCTTTACTTCTGTTACCGTCTCAACATACTCATCAAGCATCTGACGGTCAGCGCCATGTATCTTCTGTACATATTCAGCCTGATTGAGCATCTCACTGATACTGCCTGAGCTTAAAATTCTCTCTAAAGCTGAACTGTCACCATCTTCATACATATACTTGATACGAAGCTTCATCTTCTCGTATTGTTCCTGCTCTTTTTCCTCAGCCTTCTTGAGCTGCTTCTCAGCCTTGGTGATCTCCTCACCTTTCGTGATCAGCTGATTCTGAAGATCCGTCATCTTGGACATCAACTCTGATAACTGGGACTGAAGGCTGTTCACTTCACTCTGAGCGGCCTTCTTCTGTGATTCCAAGCTTGACGTATTCGCTGGCGCTGCAAAAACCGGCACAGCTATCATTGAACATGTCAGAGCTGTTGCTGCAAACATATTACGTACCCTTTTTAACTTCATAATTTCACCCATCCTTATTTTATTATTATCTATGTCCCCACATATATGTTTTACTATACATTATTCCACAGCATTTTTCAACAGGATTTATTGAAAAATTACATAAAGGGGGGTAAGTAAGTTTCATCTTATGTTTATACAAAATGAATTATAACGGATAAGTGAAAAAAATGCAATAACTTTTTAACAATTACGTAATATTTTAGGATTTATTCCATTTTTTTCCCGCTGCCAAATCTGACAGCAAATTCAGAAAGTGCATTTTTCTCCTGGCTGTTCCCTATTCCGTGCTCTTTTATATATTCTTTTACATTTTCAACCGCCTCACGACTGAATGTCCATGTTTCCCGGGAAGTATTCCCCTCCTGCCACGCCGCAGTGATCACTTCCTTATATTCCGGATTCCTGTACCACCGCGAATCCGTATTCAGGCCTCCGTTCTGATCATTGCCACCTTCCAGATTACTTTCATAATAATCCTGATTGATGAATCTGACATATCCTGGATCTTCCGGTTTTGATACCTCTCCATCTTTTACTACGTGTACTGTACACTGACTTAAGGTTTCTTTCCCTTCTCCCTGGGGTCCCATACTGTCTTTTACTGCAAAGGTAATGACAATATATCCGGATTCTTCAAATGTCTTAAAATCTTCTTCGTGAAAATCAATTAACTCTATCACTCCTGCAAGTTCTCCCGGATGTAATTCGTCATCTTCCAGATCCGATACATGAATTCGGTCTTCCTCAACAGCATCTGTCAGAAGCTTCTCATATGTAACCTCTCCATTCCTTGCTTCCTCTAAAGTAAAATATCTGTCCTGAGCTGTCATTTCAGGAAACTGATTGTATTTCACTTTCACAGTCCACACATAAGAGGTCTCATTCCCGAAGCTGTCCACAGTATAGTAGGTTATTTTGTGTATCACCGGAGAATCCTCACTGTCCATCTGCATAAACCATGTATCCATGCAGTAGTCCGCAGGCATATCATCCTTCCACTGGTCCTTTTTCCCTTTCTGTCTTTCTCCATCTGCCAGTTTTCCGTCCGCATATTCTATCTGGCGGATTTTAATGTTCTGGGTAAGACTGCCATCTTCGCGGTCTTTGGCCTGTACGTTCTGAAGGAGCATTTCTTTTGTCACTTCTGTTCCTTCATAAAATTCCAATACATCATCTGCGGTGATCACCGGGAATTCATCCCATGCGGCGTATAGATTGATTTCCTGTACCGCTGCTTCACTTGAATACTGATTCCCCTGCTGCTCTGCTGCCAGGGCAAGCAGCTGTTCGAATGTCAGACTGTATGTCTGCGTCTCTGAAAACCTGACAGATTTTGCTCCTGCATCTGGCTGGATATTCCATCCGGAGAACGACGAATCCTTTCCCTCATATTTAGTAAATTCAGCATTCTTTCGAATGGTATAAGTCTTACCGCCTCTATAGTCATTTAAAGTTATATACTCCGAACGTTCTTCCCCCTGCGCATCCCGGTTACCGACATAATTCACTTTTACCTTTGTTCCCCAGACCGCATAAAGAGTAATCTCTTTATTAATAGAAGCATTTACTTCTGCTCCCGGCTGATAATCTGCCTTTTCTGCATCCGCATTTTCTGACCATCCTCTAAACTTCAGATAAGCTGCAGTTGGAGATGCTTCTGGCAGGCGCACTGGTTCATACCAGTACTTCTCAGCTTCGCCCGGCATATTCTGCACAGCTCCATC
Organism: uncultured Faecalicatena sp.; assembly: GCA_902489075.1. GTDB lineage: Bacteria > Bacillota > Clostridia > Lachnospirales > Lachnospiraceae > Faecalicatena_A. The sequence continues at coordinate 8,857 of CABTYO010000006.1, forward strand.
GTAATTTTTGTTAAAACGAACAGGATAACCTGTACTTACTACAATATCTTTCTTCTCCGCACCGGACTGGGACACCTGCCAGTCTCCCGGCCGCAGACAGTACCTGCCGTTCGGAGTCAGACGAAGCTGCTTAAAACAGCTGCTGCCTGTGCGATTGTCATACAGACATTCTGCCACTTTTCTTCCGTTTCCGTAATCCCCCGGAGTTAATACAGCCGCAGTCTGTGCATTCAACCGCCCCGTAACCGAGACAAATTTTCCCTGACACAAATACACATCATTTTCTGCTCCCACGGTTCCATTTCCGCTTAGATTCAGCGCAGTCCCATTATGGTACAGGCCTTTCCCTGTATTCGCTGCATTATTTTTTACAGTGCCGCCACTCAGATCCATCCTGCTGCCCGGTAAAATACAGACTCCGCCGCCGGCATTGGATGCACGGTTCCCGTTCACACTGCCTCCTGACATCGTAAGAGTCCCACTGTTTAAGATCCCGCCTCCATTCTCTGCAGTGTTCGAATACACTTCACCGCCACTAAGATTCAGGACGCTTTTATTCACGATTCCACCAGATGGATTGCTGTAAATCCTGCCGCCTGTAACAGACGCTGTACCACCACCTATCACTACGCCTGCCCCACCATTATTATGAATCTCAACAGAGCCGCTGATTGTCATCTGACGTCCCATGACATTGATCCCATCCAGTTTGTTGCCGTATATATTTCCCGCACTTATCTGAATATTGCCCCGGGCATTTGCATTTTCAACTCCATATTCATTATCATGGATCACGCCTCCCGTCATAATAAACGTACAGCTCTCTTCTCCGACATGGACTCCGCTTTTACGGTTGCCGTAAATCTCACCGCCTGAGAATCTGATGGTCTGCTGGCACCGCACACCGTCATAGTCATTCCCATAGATTTTACCGCCATATATATTGATGTTTCCCATGGTGGCTATTCCGTGGGAACCATTGCCGTATATCAGGACTCCATCATACACATTCGTTGTCCCGTACTGATTCCATACACCATTCCCGAAGGCATTTGTGAGACGTACACCGCTTTTCAGGTTTACAGTACCTGCATAACTGCTGATTACACCAGAGTGTCCATGCCTGTTGGCATCAAAGGTTATGGTATATCCGTCATTGCCCCCAAATAACCAGGTAGGGCTGCCGCTGTCCGTTGGTGTACAGATAATGCCTGCCGGTTCCATACGGGTCTCCTGAAACAGGACCCTGACATTCTGTTCCTCCGGATACATGGAAAATGACTTTGTTGTAACAATATGCTCTGCATCGCAGCTGCGGATTACATAAAGAGTTCCGCCGTCCGGCATTGCTCCAAAGGCACTGTTAAATGTCGTATAATATTTACTGCCGACCCTTGCCACTGCATCTGTACGAAGCGGGGTACCCGTGTTCCCCGGTGCCGCTGCCCCCTTACCAGTCAGAACAATCTGCAGCGCCTCTATGCGTTTTGCCAGATTTACTGTCCCCGCACTCTGACCGTTTTTCGCCCAGTCAAGCCATCCGTAAGTTTCACAGTATGCCCTGTAATACAGATCATAGCTTCCCGCGCTCTGGCCGGTGAGTTTCATCCTGACCGCTTCCATCCTGAGTGACTGTCCGCTTGTCCCGGCAAAGGCGCCGTCGCTGGCCCAGTCCATCCACCCCTGCTTCTGAACATGTGTCTGATAAGTGATTCCAAGATTCGTATCCCCCGTCACTTTTACCTCCAGAGCCTCCATCCGTTTATTACTTCCCGGACCTCCGGTTGTACCGCCATTGCTGCTCCATGCCTGCCATGCAGACGTCTGACAATACGCGCGATAGGTCACTCCTGCCCCGGATGCTGACATCAGGCATGGCAGCTGATTCTCTGTTGAAGACTTTTCCTCCAGATTTCCCTGGTCTTCTTCCTCAGGCTCACTCTTAATTCCATATAAATCATATAGAAAAGATGCTGCTTCATCCAAAGCACTCTGAGCGTTATTTTCCTCTGTATCCGCCATGTCTTCCAATAATTGAATCAGTATCGGCAGATCAAAGTCCGCTTTCTTCATTAAATACCGGATATAATCATCGAAACTGGCCATGTCAGATTCTTCTGCTTCTGATGATTCAGATTCTGCCACCTGGTTCTCTTCCGTTAAAACCGCCATCTGAAAAATGCGGAAAGCATTCTCATCCCATAATTCCTGTCTTTCTTCCTGTTTTGAGATGCTGATGTCCGATTCTGCAGTCTGCAGAGTATGCATTCTCATCAGCAGTTCCCGGTATATGTCCAGATCACGGTCTGTCTTTTTCCGCACTTCCATCTCTGCATCGGCTGATTCCAGACTGCCTCCACTTTCTGAAAGAGAAGCATTCTGCACTGCTTCACTGACCAGACTGTACCGGTACAGGATGCTGGCCTGATACAGCTCTTCTTCGTTCAGTTCCTTAAGGAACGCCTCTGCAGCATCCTCTTCTACTGACTCGAAAATCTCCCTGACTTCTTCTCTTTCCAGCAGGTCGTGCATCATTATTTTAAACTTCTCAGATTCCCACAACAGGACTTTTGGGACCTGTACAGCATCCAAATCCCCCTGCTGATCCTTTTCTATTCCGGGAACAGTGTCCTTCTGTAACTCCGTCTCCACTGCTTCTTCCTGACTCTGATCAGACAGACCTTCTGATCCGGCGCCTTCCTCCACATGTTCCGCCACCGGTATCTTAGAATCAGCTTCCTGTGCCCTCACATCTGTAGGACAGGCAAGAAAGAACAGTACTACCGCTGCCAGGAATATTCCAGGCATCCACAGTTTCTTCTTCATAGTTTCTCCTCCTGCTGATATACCGCCTGCAGTTCAATATCATCTCTCACGCAGATGGAACTGATATTTTCCTTACCATACAGGATGCCGATTCCATTCGCAGGACTGACCATCCGCCATCCACAGAATGTATACCCTTCTTTACTTAATTCCGCTTTCGGGAGCACTGCAGGTGTCAGGTTATCACCCCCATGTACGCTCACCTGCTTCACTATATATTCCTTTTCTTCTTCATTTTCATGCTCTTTATGCTGAGCCAGAAATGAAACATGGTAAAAGATGTCCTCCTCTTCTTCCTGGTCCTCCAGTATCACTGTCTTTCTGGTTGAAACCTTTCCGTAACCAATCACCTGTTTGTATGTCTGTGATGTCCTGACATCCAGAAACCCTTTTGCAACATCAACACCGAGTATCTCTATTGTATATTCCGAATCGCTTGATGTTTTCAGTAAAAATCCCTGGATAAAATCTGCAATAAATTCTTCCGTCCCGTTCTCCTGATCTATGTGATAGAGCGGATCAATCGTCAATATTTTCATGGACTGCTCCATTGCCGCCCCAAGACTGTTATCAAGCTCATTCTTCCGGGCTGTCCGCCCCTCTGACGTCTGAATGGCCACTCCTGAAAATATCAGGACGATCACCATAAAAAAACCGATGACAGCATTTTTCATATATTCCTTTTCTCCTTCCTGTTTCTGGCAGACTATCTGGCATAGCCTACAATCTTATGTTCCAAGAACAGATCCAGAATAGGAATGGTATAGTCATAATCCAGTGTTACCCTGGCATATTTCCCACTTTCCTGGCTGACCAGCGGTTCAATCTTTAAGCTGGTATACCCATTTTCAACTGCCTTTTCTTCACAGCTTCGCACAACCGCATCTGAAAAATCTCCCGCTTCTACCTCTGCTACAACCGCGGAATGATAGTTCTGTGCTTTCTGCGTATTTAAAGATGCTGTGATATACGCCGTGGAAAGTACCGCCATAAAAGCAATCATAATCATTCCGATCATTGTCTCAACTGCACCTTTCATCTTAACTCCTTTCAGTCCACAATAAAGCGGTAAGTCTTTTCACTGACCTTTGTACTTTCCAGATAGGTATCTAAGGCTCTGTAAGTGATCTGGTATACTCCTTTTTGATCAGGTTTGAACTGATTTGCCTCTGTCGTATGTGTGATGTCTTTACCGGCAGGATCTACCATCTTTATGACAGACAGTTCTGCCTTACCGCCATCTTCATTTTCCGCTTTTATCTGGAAATACTCTGTATCCAGCAGATTATATCTGTCTCCCTCATGCAGCTTCACTGTTCTTACGGACAGCCCGGGAGCAGACCGGGAGGCAATGGCTTTTGCTGTCTCAAAGGCATCCTCATGCCCTAAGTTCTCCATCGGCCTGGCAGTCCTTAGAATCCCCAGAAATCCATGGTTCCCTTTCCCAAAGAGAAAGAGTACCATGCTGCAAAGGAGCACTGCCAGGATGATGACTTTTCCATATTCACCAATTACAGCCTTCAATCACGTCTCCTCCTTTCCTCTTTTACTTTATCCGCTGCACATAGAGCCCATGCTTTCTGCAAAAATCCTGGCCAGCTGGTATAATCCTCCGTCTTTATTCAGCAATTCCGCCAGGATTCCCAGAAACATAAGCCCCATAAAACAGGCCAGTATTATACCGCCATATTCTTCTATAAACTCTTTCATAAGTACCACTTCCTATCCTTATGTATCATGTAAATCTATCTACTTTCTATTACATTCTCATTGCACACAGCATCCTTAAGATCTCCCACAGCCCTGACATGACTGCATAGCCTGTAAGTGAAATGGCAATGATTCCACCGTATTCCTCCAGAAATTCTTTCAATTTTCCCCCTCCTCTCAGGCAACGGTATTCACCGCTGATAAGATATAGATGACTACAAGAGCCAGGTCTGCCAGCATCTTGATCACCCCGGTAATCATCGGAAGCAGGATCAAAAACCCGATCCCGGCGATCTCGTCCTCCGCTCTGAGCCGCTCTGCTTTATCCGTCAAAGCTGCATTTCTTTCTACCAGAGGTCCGATCTGGCTTCCAATATCCGATGCACCGAATTCCGCCATGGAATACAGCACTTTCATAGCCGAAGTTATATCCGGAAGCTGAACTGGATGCATAAAGCCAAGATAAGGCTCCACAGAATCCGGTTCCCTTTCGATCCCCTCCAGAAGTCCGCCAAGTTCTTCCCGCAATACCACCGGAGCCCCCTGGACCGACTTTGCCAGTGACACATGTACATTATCCGTCTGAAGCTTTAATGACATACTCAGAAGCCATTGTGGAAATGCCTTTTCCACAGCTCTTGTCAGATGCTTTAGAGATACCCTGTACTTTCTCGCCGGCTGAGTGCCGATCAGAACTGCAAACACACCGATCAGCCCTGCTGCCATCATATTTCCTTTCAGGCCTGAGAAAACCATGAAAGGAATCAGCATTGCCGAAGCGAGCATTCCTCTGCGCCTGTCTCTGTCCTGCTTTCCATGCATTACATATTCATATTGTCTTCTTACCTCTTCATACTCCATCCCTTCTTCACTCAGGATCAGGCTCTTAGATAACTTTTTCTGTGCAATATACCAGATCAGCAGATTCAGCAGGATTGTCAGTGTTGTGACCGCCTGCGATATCACATTCTCCGTAATCGCAAATTCCTTCGGAAGCATAAACACCGTCATCGCACAGATTAAAAACGAAAGCCCGATTCCTATCGTAATCTTTACCTTAACATTCTTCTTTTCTCTCTGCAGCTCGTATACCCGGTCTATCCACAGCTTCCTGTCGTGAAGCAGAATATCCGCAGAGGTCCCAAAATCTCCCCCCACTTCTTCCGCCTCGATCAAAAAATCATGTATCTTATATAGCCGGGCGCATCCATACTCTTTTTCAATAAACCCAAATGCCTTTCTGTACAGATGTCCGTCTGCATCGGCATTCTGTATATATTCCACAGCCTCTGCTATCGCGTCGTACAGCCTGCTCTCACCTTTTTTGAACAGAACAAGCGTATCCTCCAGTGCCGTCAATATCTTGGCACGCCTTTTAAAGGAATACAGAATCTGCTCCATATACGCCGTAATATCCTCAAAACGCTTCTGCTCGTACATATCCCGGTACACTGTAATAAAGATTCCCGGGACAAAGCAGCAGGTCACAGCACAGACCAGAATAATCCACGGTGCCTTCAGCCGGAAGACATACGCCAGTGCAGCAATCCCGCCTGATAATCCCAGTAAATAACTTAAATACTTTTTCAGTGAAAAGCGGTATCCCAGCCTGTGTACCTCGCGTTTAGCGTATCCCGGTTTGAAATACGAAATCACCTTCTTCTCTTTTCCTCGTCTTTTCATTCCCGTTTCTGTAAAACCTCCCGTTTTAACATTGCATTTGATCACTGCCTGAAATAACGCTGATTCATCGCTCTGCGAAAGGATCCTCTATATTCTCCAGCAGGAATTTCTTTTTTAAGTTTTCCGGTATCTTTTTAGAAACAAACTTTCCGCCTTCCGCGACCAGCTCCATGACATTTGTCTCACCGACACGGTCAAACAGACAGATCTGGTCAATATACCTGATAACTTCCCTGCGCTCTGTCACTTTCTTCCTGAGCAGGATTCCAACGTTCATAAAACTGTAAATGTCATTCTCCAGGCGTGAGGCAGCATAACTGTCCTGCATCATATTCTGGATCCGGTCCGGGATCTTCCTTGTATCATCCGTATGCAGCGTTGTCAGTCCATGAAGTCCGGTAGAAAAGCATTCCAGCAGGTACTTCACTTCCATAGAACGGGCCTCTGAGAGCAGAACCCACTGCGGGTTCTGCCTTAAGGCTGTCTTGATCGCCTTTGTGTAGGAAAACAGCTCCTCGTCCACCTTTAATTCCACACAGTTGGCTCCCGGATTGATCTCCCTGTAATGAATCTCCAGGTTATCCTCGATCGTCATTACCTTTTCCTCTTTGGGAATATACTGTGTCAGGAACTTCAGCAGTTCCGTCTTGCCAGCCCCCGGCCGTCCGCAGAAGACCATATTCATTCTTGCCTTCATGCAGTGGATCAGAAAATCCAGTATCCCGCGGGAGCAGTACTGCTCTCTCAGCATCCCTTTCTCCGTCAGCCTCATCACTGCCGGAGTCTTCCGGATAGAAAGCGCGTACCCCGTATTCGTCGCACTCGGATGTATAATCGAAATCCGAAGGACATCTGTCTCCGCCTCCAGGACGTTATTAAACTTATTAATCTGCTCACTGACCACATTAGAAACCCGGATGCTGAACTGATTCACAAACTCCTCGGACAACTGCACCGGCGCCTTATAAATTCCACGTCTCAGGTGCTCTACCCATACGTCCGCCCCGTTGTAGTTAATATCGGTAATCTCATCATCCAGCACATATTTCAACAAAGGTCCAAAACTTTCTTCCTTTAAATTCCACACTTCTTTTGAAACTTTCATCTACGGACCACCTGCTATCCTGTCACTGCGGCTGTTGTCGCAAGGGCAGCCGTCAGTTTCCCCACTGCATCTGTAATCCCCAGTTTTATACTGTTGCCAAGCGGCGTTGCTGCCACTACAATAATCATAATTACAATTGCTGCTACCACAATCACTCCATATTCTTCCATAAATGTCTTCATATACATTCCTCCTGTAAAATCATAAACTCACCGTTCATTGTTACAACCTCTGTTACTTCTTATCACTCTTATCTTAAAACAATCAACACGCATCACCACCTTCCCCCAAAAGATCTGTGATGCAGATGCGAAAAACAGGCATCTTTATAAAGCACTGCCTGGTCTTCCGGCGAAGCCGGGGCAGGAACTTTTTTCCAAAAACATGAATATCTCCGGAGACTCTCCGAAAAGAAATTATAATCAGATCATAAAAAATGATAGCAAAAAAACACATCTTCATAGACTTAAACAGACTGCGCGATATCTAATTAAAAACACTGGTAAATTATGAAAGAAACTTTCCAACTCGAAGCAGCACCCACATACTGCCAGATAAAACAATAAATTCAGAACTTCAGATCCTATTCCTTATGTAACCTGACTGCTTCCCTTAACAATCAGACTTAAACAGCATCTAAAGGATAATTTCCTGATACAGACCAACCCTGTCTGTGCTCTCAGGTTACTCTCTGCCGGACAAAAAGTCAAGCATATTTTTTTCATGCACAGAACCTGTCCTGCATCAGGCACCTTCAAAAGACCGTAAAAAATTCATGGGACAGGGTTTATTCCATCCCTGTCCCATCTCATATACATCACATTTCTCCAAACATTCTGCCTACCTGAACATCTCCGGCGGCTTATGATTTTCCTCCTGTTTCTTGAGGATATCCGGCTTTTCATCGATCCGCTGGATCAGGACAAACATCACAGAACATACGAAGGCGCATGCCACGACTGTAATTCCAAGTCTCGTCGGTTTTCCCATAATCCATGTCAGCACACCTGTATTTGCCAGAATAACTGACACCAGATTGGCTACGATATGAAGCAGCACAGGTGCCAGGAACGAGCCGAATTTCTCATATACATATGCCAGGAAAAATCCCAAAAGGAGTGTATATAAAAACTGTGTAGTATTCGTATGGCTCATGCTGAATAAAATAGTGGAGTACAGTGCCGCCATAAAGAAACTGCTCTGCTCCCTGTATCTTTTATACAGTACGCCCCGAAACATCAGCTCTTCTGCCAGAGGAATCACGATGCCAAGACACAGGATCTGCACCGGTACACTGGCAGAATAGAACATCTCAGATGTTTCCTGGTACCCTGTATCTTTAAACGCCAGCTGTGTCATAAACGTCAGGCAGTTCATGCCGATATTGAGTGCCACTCCAAGAGCCGCAATTTCTATATACCTCCATGGTTCTGCCTTTTTATTCACAGGAATCGAAAGCGTACGCTCTCTTTTTCTGTCCGCATGAAACAGACATACTGTCAGCGGAATCGTACACAGAGCCATGAACCCCGCAAGTTCCACCTGATGCTGCACAAGCGTTTTAAAGATTCCCTCATAGACCTGTACCAAAGCCGTTGAACTCTCATTTTTACTCACCTGTATGACAGCCTGCGCAAGCTCATTTGCATGAATTGCCACTACGGCAACCCCCGCCAGAATCTGTGCACAAAACTCGATCAGCCAATACAAAAGAATCGGGCCGCATACTCTCCAGAACTGCTTTGCCCCTGGATTCTTATTCATTCGTTGTTTCCCTCACTTTCTTCTGTATCCACTCCCTCACATCGCACTCTTTCCCTTTCAGAGAACCCTGCACCATCTCTGGTTTACCGCCTCCCCGTCCGGAAAATTCTTCATTCAGTCCTTTCGCAACCGGGCGCATATCGATGGATCTGCTTCCGATCACATAACGGTATTCCTCTCTGCCTGTTTCCAGAAAAACCGCACAGATGCTCTTTCCTTCAGCCAGTACAAGATTCATCAGTACCCTGGGGCCATCCCCCTCCAGATCTTTTTCAAACAGGCAGACATACTCTTCTTCCTGCGGGATTTCCTTCGCCCTGAATTCCAGTAACTTTTTCTGGTTTTCAGAAAGCTTTCCTTTTAGTTTTCCCTGCTCATCTTTCAAATGTTCTACCGCCTGGAATACTTCATTTTCCTTCGCACAGAGCAGCGCGGAAATATTTTTCACATGGTTTTCCTTCTCCCTGTAATCCGAAAGAGCACGGAATCCACAGAGCATTGTCACACGGACGCCGCCTTTATAGCGCTGCACATTCGTCAGCTTGATCAGCCCGATCTCCCCGGTATGGTCTACGTGAGGCGCACAACAAGCGCACACATCGTATCCCGGTATGGTCACGATCCTGACCTGTCCTTCGATCTCAATCTTACTGCGGTATTCCAGCGTCTCCAATTCCTCTTTAGACGGATATGTTACCTGTACCTTCAGATTTTTGAAAACAGCCTCATTTGCTGCCCATTCGATCTCTTTTAATTCTTCTTTTGTAATCTCACCGCTAAAATCCATCGTACAGTCTTCACTGCCCAGATGAAATCCCACGTTATTGTAACCAAACCCCGCATGGACCAGACCCGACACAATATGCTCTCCGGTGTGCTGCTGCATTTTCATGAAACGCATCTCCCAGTCAATCCTGCCTGTCACCTCAGTGCCTGTCTCAATCGGTGCCTCTGTGAGATGGTAAATGATGCCGTCCCGTTCATGGGCATCCAGCACCCTTACATCCCCAATCATCCCCGTGTCCGCATACTGTCCGCCGCCTTCCGGAAAAAAGGCAGTCCGGTCAAGGACTACCTCGTAAGCTTCCCCTTTTGGCTGACACATCTGGACGCGGGCTGTAAACTCCTTCATATGACTGTCCTGATAAAATAACTTTTCTGTCATAACCACTTATTACATCCTTTCAGGCGCCTCAAAACCAAGCAGATCGATACATGTCTCCAGAATTTCCTTCACAAGCTTTAAAAGTGCAATATAACCTGCTTTGCGCTCTTCATCCTCTTCTGTCAGAATCTTGGTCTCATGATAGAACTTGTTAAATGCATTTGCCAGGTCATAGATATAAGCACACAGTTTATGCGGCGCTGTCTCCTCGTATACCGCATCCACAACATCGTTAAACTTTGCAGCCTCCAGCATCAGTGCTTTTTCGCAATCATTGACAGCTGCCTTAACAGAAAGACCGTCAAGCCTGCCTCCATTTTCCTGATACTTGTTCAGAATTGACTTGATCCGCACGATCGTATACAGGATGTACGGTCCGGTGTTGCCTTCAAATGAGGTAAATCTGTCCACATCAAACACATAATCCTTGGATGCCTGGTTAGAAAGATCACCGTATTTAATTGCAGCAAGACCCACGATCTTAGCGGTCTTTAACGCCTCTTCCTCGGTCACGGTACGGTTGTCCATGATCTTTTTATACATTTCTTCATTGATCTCACGGATCAGATTCTCCAGACGCATTACGCCGCCTTCTCTTGTCTTGAAAGGCTTGCCATCTTTCCCGTTCATGGTACCGAAGCCAAGGAATTGTAAGTCCACCTCCGGACGTACGATGCCGGTCTTCTTGGCACAGCGGAATACCTGCACAAAATGCAGTTCCTGACGCTTGTCTACTACATAAATGATCTCATCCGGCTTGTATAATTCCTCCCGCTCCACCAGTGTAGCCAGGTCTGTTGTATCATACAGGGCAGCCCCGTCAGACTTGAGGATCATACACGGAGGAACCTCTTTCTTATCATCCTCTTCCTGCACATCTACTACAAGAGCTCCCTCATCATAATGGGCAAAACCTTCACTCTTGAGTCTCTCCACCATATCCGGGATATACTTCTGGGCATCAGCTTCCCCTTTCCAGAGGTCAAACTCTACATTCAGGTTCTGATAATTCTTCTTTAAATCTGTCACAGAAACATGCATGATATGATTCCATATCTCGCGGTAGCCACGGTGCCCGTTCTGAAGCAGGAACGTCGCCTTAAGCGCTTCTTCACGGTAATCATCATGTTCCTTTGCATAAGCACTGGCTGTCGGATAGATCTCCTCCAGTTCCCCAATGGTAAACGGCGCTTCTTTCGGATATTCCCCTTCAAAAGCCTCGTCAAAATAAGGAAGCTCCGGCTTTCTCTTTTTGAGTTCCGTAATGATGAGCCCCATCTGATATCCCCAGTCACCCAGGTGGATATCCCCGGTCACGTTGTTCCCTTTAAATCTTGCAATGCGCTTGATGCTCTCCCCGATGATCGCAGAACGCAGATGTCCTACGTGGAGCGGCTTCGCCACATTGGGTCCGCCGTAATCGATCATAATTGTCTTCGGCTGTGCCTCTTTTTCAACGCCCAGGTCCGGATCGGCTGCCATCTGATTGAGATATTCAGCTGCAAAGGAAGGATCTACCTTCAGATTGATAAATCCCGGATTCACTGCCTCTGCCATCTCAAAGCAGGTGCAGTCCTTAAGTCCTGCCACAACATCATTCGCGATCATGATCGGTGCTTTCTTATAGGTCTTGGCTGCTGCCATCGCACCGTTGCACTGATACTCGCACAAATCCGGTCTGTTAGACAGTGTCACTTTTGCAAAAGCTTCGTCATAACCTGCCGACTGAAAGGCTTTTTTCATTTCTATGGTAATGAGTTCCAACAATGTATTCAATTTTATCTCACTCTCCGTTCTTTTTTTCTTCCATTTCGATATTCTATCATGTATAATCAGGAAGTACAAGTATTAATCATAGAAGTTTTCCCGTATTTACGGGCTTTTTACCGGATAAAATGTAGAAAAAGAAAGGCAGGATTTATCATGATAATAGGATCACATGTCGGAATGAGCGGCAAAGAAATGCTGCTTGGTTCCGCTAAAGAAGCAGTCTCTTATGGCGCAGACACATTTATGTTTTACACTGGCGCGCCGCAGAATACGCGCCGCAGGGAGATCAGCGAATTAAATATTGAGCCCGCATGGGCATATATGAAGGAGCATGGTATCAATGAGATCATTGTGCATGCCCCTTATATCATCAATCTGGGCAATGCCGTTAAACCGGAGACATTTGAACTGGCTGTTGAATTTCTGGATAAGGAAATCCAAAGAACCATTGCCTGCAGAAGCCATGTCCTGATCCTCCATCCAGGCGCCCATGTCGGCGAGGGCACGGATATCGGCACCTCTCAGATCATCAAAGGGCTGAACGAGGTTCTCACCAGAGACACAGACTGCCTGATTGCACTGGAAACCATGGCAGGAAAGGGTTCCGAGGTCGGCCGGACTTTTGAAGAGCTCGCCCGCATTTATGACGGCGTGGTCTGCAGCGACAAGCTCCGTGTCTGCTTTGACACCTGCCACACCAGCGACAGCGGTTACGATATCGTCCACCATTTTGATGATGTCATTGCAGATTTTGACCGCATTCTGGGAAAAGACCAGATTGCAGTATTCCATATAAATGACAGCAAAAATGTCCCCGGAGCTGCGAAAGACAGACATGCAAATATCGGTTTTGGTGAGATCGGTTTTGAGGCGCTGAACGCAATTGTGCACCACAAAGATTTTGAAGATGTTCCGAAAATCCTGGAAACGCCATATGTACCATCTCCAACGAAAGATAAAAAATCTTATGCACCATATAAATATGAAATAGAAATGTTGAGAAAAGGGGTCTTTGACCCCGATCTTCTAACCAGAATCATTGAAGACAATGAAAAGACCAGAGACTGATACTTGACATCTGTCTGTCCTCATTGTATGATTGTACTATATAGTTAGTACAGTCGTAATTTAGAAAAAGAGGTGACTTAAATGCCATGGGATTTAGATAATGACCGTCCCATTTACCTGCAGCTTATGGAGCGTATCCAGCAGGATATCATCGCCGGTATCTATCAACCGGGAGACAAGCTGCCCTCCGTTCGGGATCTGGCATTAGATGCCGCCGTGAACCCCAATACCATGCAGAAGGCCCTTTCCGAACTGGAGAGAAGCGGGCTGGTGTACTCACAGCGCACAAGCGGACGATTTATCACGGAGGATGAGACGATGCTTAAGAATATGAAGCTGGAATTAGCATCCGAACATATCCACCAGTTTCTGGAGAAGATGGAACTGCTTGGATTTGAAGAGGAAGAGACATTAGAACTGATTCAAAAAGCATTAAAGGGGGATAAGTAATGAAACCACTTCTGGAATGTCAGGGATTAACAAAAAAATATAACAACTTCTATGCCCTTTCCAACCTGGACCTGACTCTGGAAAGAGGGCAGATCGTGGGTCTGCTCGGTCCGAACGGCAGCGGTAAGACGACTCTGATCAAGCTGATCAATGGACTGCTCGTCCCTACGGACGGACGTGTCATGGTCGGCAGCATGGCACCGGGAGTCGAGACCAAGAAGATGATCTCCTATCTGCCCGAACGCAGCAGTGTGAGCGACCACATGAGGGTAGAAGAGATTGTCTCCTACTTCGCAGATTTCTATGAGAATTTCAACCTGGAACGGGCCCGTGCCATGTTCAAAGATCTGGAGATCGACACCCACGCCCGCTTAAGGACCCTTTCAAAAGGTACCAAAGAGAAGGTCCATCTGATCCTGACGATGAGCCGCGATGCCGAACTTTATATTCTGGATGAGCCAATTGGTGGAGTGGATCCCGCCGCCCGGGAATATATCTTACGTACCATCCTGACGAATTACACGGAGAATGCAACAATCCTGATTTCCACACACCTTATCACAGACATTGAAAATGTGCTGGACAGGGTATTGTTCCTCCAGAACGGACATCTTACATTAAACGAAACAGTCGATGACATCCGTACCAAATGGGGGAAATCCGTCGATGCGTTATTCAGGGAGGTATTCAGATGTTAGGTAAGTTAATTAAATATGATTTAAAATATGGAGTGCGTATGTTCATCATCCTGCACGTTGTCCTGCTGGGTGTCTGTACACTTGGAAGATTTTTCTACATGGAGAGGATTGATTTTCATGCGCCGGTAAATACAATCATTTCTTCCCTGATCGTATTCACATCCGTTCTGATCCTTTTGTTTACTGCGGTATGCTTTGGCATCACAGCGCTGATTGCCGTCCGGTTCTACAAGAATCTCTTTACGGATGAGGGATACCTGACATGGACGATCCCCGCCACGGCTACACAGCACCTGATGGCTAAGATCATATCCGGAGTGATCTGGGAATCAGGCAACCTTTTGCTCTGTTCTCTTGCCCTCTGGATCCTGGTCAGCGGAAAGAACGTGACTACGGCTTATGCAGAAGTATCCCCGGAAGTTACACATACGCTTGGCATGCCTCTGGGACAGTTCGGCATCATCGGCCTGCTCTACGCACTGTTGGGTACACTGGGAAGCGTAATTATCGTCTATCTCTGCATCTGCATCGGACAGCTTTTTCCAGGACACCATGTTTTGTGTTCGATCGTTGTATACTTTATTTTTACCGCTATCACCCAGATAGTTACCTTTGCAATGATGTTTGCATTTAAAATCGCTCCCGGATCTGCAAACTACTACCGCATGATGGAGGGAAATCCTTCCTATTACATGCTGACTTCCTTTCGGATCTCGGCAATTATGTCCGTCTTCATAATTATCATCGGATATATTGCTGTTCATTACATTATGAATAAAAAAGTGAACCTGAGCTGATTTTAGTCCCATAGCAATGAAATGGATTCCGAATCTTAACTTTGACTTACATAAAGATTAGCCAAAAGAAGCTCACAGGTCTGATTTGATAATCAAATCGATCTGTGAGCTTCTTTTTACTATGTCTCTTTTTTATTTCTTATGACACTTTCCTGCTTAATCTATCCAAAACGCCCCTAAAATACTACCTGTACAAGGAACATATAGAGCACTGTCCCTGCTCCGATACTCAGCAGATTATTCCGCTTCCAGACATGGAGAATCACCACGGTGAGAACGGCAATCAGTTCCGGTATTCCATGCGGTGCGGCTAACACAGGCGTATCTTTCAGACAGTATACCACCAGCATTCCGATCACCGCAGGTGTCAGTACCTTCCCCAGATATTCAATCGTCTTCGGGATGGGCTTTCCTTTTGGGAAAATCAGAAACGGTACCGCTCTCGTTGCAAATGTGGTAACCGCTACTGCCAATATAATCAATAGAGAGGTTGTTACACTTACTGGCATACTTCTACCTCCCGTTCCTTTTCTAATCTCTTTCTCGTAACAAATAAAACCAGAATACACATGATCATTGTCGGGAACACAAAACTTCCGCTGCCGAAAATCTGCAGGCAGAGTACTGCACAGACCACCCCAATCGCAGCCGGAATGCGGTTCTTCGCATCCATCCACTGTTCCACAAAAATGACGACAAAAAGCGCTGTCATTGCAAACTCAATTCCCTCTGCGTTAAAGGGAAGTACACTTTTCAGAATTCCGCCGATCGCTGATCCAATGATCCAGTAGCTCTGGTCCATCAAAGCAATTGCAAATAAGAACTTATCCTCTTCTACTCCCTCAGGCACCTTGGTCGTACAGAGAAGTGAGTATGTCTCATCTGTCAGCCCAAAAATCATATACCAGCGCTTCTTTCCCATCTTATTGAACTTATCCAGCAGAGAAAGTCCATAAAATACATGCCGTATATTTACCATCAGTGTCATAAAGATCACCTGGACAAAAGAGATCCCCGGCACAAAAAAATTCACTGCCAGATACTGTCCCGAACCGGCATAAACAAGCAGACTCATCAGAACAGCCCACCAGGCTGAATACCCCTTTTCTGCATACATCACTCCAAAGGCAATCCCTATGAATAAGTATCCCGTTAAAACCGGAACCGTATAGGGAAACGCCTTCTTAAACGCTTTCTTATATCCTGCCATCTTTCCCATTCCCTCTTATGTTGATCACATATCTATGATTATCAGTTTATACACCCTTTTCCACCCTGCCATAGGCATCAGAAGGCCCATAAGCATGATTCCAGGGCATAAAAAATACACGTCTGGGCGGAGTCGAACCGCCGCACATGCCTCCGGAGGGCATTGCTCTATCCACTGAGCTACAGACGCATAATCTGGTGCAATCCTGCTGTGCAAAACATTTCCCTCAACAGAACGCCTTATAATCCTAGCACAATTTGAAGTAAAAGTAAAGAGTAAAACCATAAAAAAATAGGAGAAGGGCGACGTAACGTAACTGCCCTTCTCCCCTGATACCTTTCACGTAAACACAGTTAAGCCATCTTGGCCGGAATCCTGCTATGTTCAGATACCACCGTCGAAACTATCGACCTGTACCATAATATTCTGTCCCCTCCTCCGGTCTTTTTACCACGGAGCAGGACATCTCCCTATCCCTCTTTTTCATCATCAGCCGTTTCCCCTTACGCTGATAAAAATAGGCATGGTCACTGAGGACTTCCTCAGGTTCCACCTGCGTCTCATTGATCTCTGCAACCATTTCGTCCATCTCCTCCGGGTCTAAAGCCCTCGAATCAGGAACAATGATCACCTCATGAACACTGCTCGGAAGAATATAAAAATCCTCCCTCAGCATATCACCGATTATTTCCAGCACATGCGGATACATCATACAGGCCGCCCCATAATTTCTGGGTGGATTTGTCAGTACATACATGACATCTCTCTTATCTCTTTTTACTTCTTCCAGAAGATTTTCAACCTCCTCATCTTCTGTAACTTCCAGCATCTGTTCGATTGCATGCTGCATCGTAAAAAATTCAGCAGGCAGAAGTTCTTTTACATTTCTGACTGATGCAAGGAACAGGTCGTCCCTGGATATCCCCCACTTTTTCATATGGTCATTACAGATCTGAATCGAAGCGGTCCCTCTCTTTCCCAGGTCCAGCAGCACGTAGAATACCATTGCCAGATCCAGCACTTCCATGTAAGGCACCTGTCTTAATAAAGCGCGGTTCTTGGAACAGTGAATCAGCTTAAATACAATCCTCTCACTGATTTCATCATAGTTCTCGAATTTCCTGCTGTCCCAGACATCTTCCGTTCTCATGGAATTATAGAAGGTCATAATCTCACTGACCAGTCTCTCCATCGGTTCGCCTCTCAGAAACCGGACGTAAAATCCCTCCAGATAAATCGTAGGCGCTGAATTCTGCCCCTGTGTTTCAATTAAAACACCTTTCTTCTCTCTGCCATTATTCTTAACAGCAGTATACACACTTGCTCTGATCCCCTCCTTTAACCTCTTGTTCAATTCCTTTTCAACAGCGTACAAAAAATCCTGATATCCCATAATTCTCCTCTCTATCATTGCACGCTCATCATAAAAATTGAGAAAACTGGCACGAAAACTGCCGAGATAAATTGATTTGAAACATATTATGTAAGACGATTATATCCGATTGGCTGATAAAACACAATTATAATTCTATTACCTTTTTATTAAAAAAGCCTAAAAAGTAACTGGTTGAAAAGTAAACTTTAAAACTAAAAAACAGAGGAAATGAAATCGCTCCATTCCCTCTGCTTTGTTTACATCATCTTATACACGTGACAGGTATTCTCCTGTTCTTGTGTCAATCTTCAATACATCTCCCTGCTCTACGAACAGTGGAACCATTACAACTGCACCTGTCTCTACTGTAGCAGGCTTTGTAGCTCCCTGAGCTGTATCTCCCTTGAATCCAGGCTCTGTCTCTGTAATAGCCAGCTCAACAAAAAGAGGCGGCTCAACTGAAAATACATTACCATTGTGTGAACAGATCTTAACGATCTCGTTCTCTTTTACAAACTTAAGTGCATCCCCTACAACTTCTGAGTTCAATGCAATCTGATCATATGTCTCCACATCCATGAAGTTATATAAATCACCATCCTGATACAGATACTGCATGTCCTTCCTGTCGATGCGGGCCTGCTCGAACTTCTCTGTAGGTCTGAAAGTCTTCTCTACAGCACCACCACTGATTATATTCTTTAACTTTGTTCTAACAAATGCTGCACCTTTTCCTGGCTTTACATGCTGGAACTCCAAAATCTGATAAATGTTTCCATCAATTTCAACGGTTAAACCGTTCTTAAAATCTCCTGCTGAAATCATTATAATCCTCCTTCAATCGCGCACTTCATGCACTTACCTAATTTACACTGTTTATAATTCTATAATAATTCTTTCTATTTTTCAACCTTTTTTTACTTAGATAGCCGTTTCTTTTGCTTCTTTTTATAAAAATACAACACAATCCGCTCTAAATAGCGCTTTAAAACGATCTGTATCTCTTCTTTCGGATGAATGGGCTTTACTAAAATGTTGCGTATCCCGCTCCTTTTTGCCCCCCAGACATCCGTAAACAGCTGATCACCCACAAAAATGGTGTTGCTCTGGTCCGTCCCCATGATCTCCATCGCCTTTTTATAATTCTTCGTGGACGGCTTATGGGCATTGTAGATATAATTAGTCCGGATCTCCTCATTAAACATCTTCACACGCGGCTCCTGATTATTAGATATCAGGCAGGAAGCAAAGCCTATCTCCTTGAGCCGTACAAACAATTTCTTTGCCCGCTCATCCGCAGGTGCACCATGGGGCACGAGTGTATTGTCGATATCAAATATAACCCCCCGATACCCTTCCTCATATAATTTTTCAAATGGGATGACATATGTAGACATCTTATAGTCATCCGGGAAAAATCGATCAAACATTATTCTGCATCCATCTCCATTAATTTAGAAATCAATTCCTCACAGACCTGTAATACCGTCTTATTATCCGTCTGGATCACAATATCTGCAGCAGCCTCATACTTCTCGCGGCGCTTCTCCATCAGCTCCGCAATATATTCCACGTTATTATTCCCATTCAATACAGGTCTGTCATCACTGTCCTTCACACGCTCATATACGGTGTGAGGGCTCGCTGTCAGAAGTACAACCCGGCCATTCTTCTTCATCTCGGCCACATTCTCCTCCCGCAGGGCAGCACCGCCTCCGCAGGAAATAATCGTATTCTTCCTGGACTGCAGCTCAATCAAAAGCTTAATCTCCAGCTCTCTGAAATATTCTTCTCCATATGTTGCAAAAATATCCGGAATACTCATCTCTTCCCGATTTGAAATCTCCTGATCCATCTCCACAATATTCATTGCAAACATGGTACTGAGATAATCGGAAACCGTCGACTTGCCCGCTCCCATGAAACCGATCAGCACAATGTTATAAGAAAACAGCTTTCTTGCCTGGATGCGCTTGCTGTTGCGTACAATCCTGCGGAATACATCATGGATCTCTTCCTGATACTTATTCCCTTCAAGCTTCTCTTTCAGCCTGCGTTCCTGCTTCTCCTCCTGAGCCGGCTGCAGAATTGGCATCCCATACTCTTCTTTGTATGCCATGATTTTCTCTATGATCGCATTCCGTTCTACCAGCGCATCAATGATCTTATCGTCGCAAAGCGCAAGCTGTTCGCGGTACATCTCTAAATCATTCATCGTCCTTTGTCCACCTTTTATCCTAAATAAATACACCATATTATATCAATTTTCTACAGTGATAGCAAGGAAAAACTCCGGATCATCTTCTGCTTATTTCTTTTTCTCTTCACTTCTTGCAATCGCAGCCTTTACGTCGCCTTTAAAAAGTTCCCAGGCATCTTCATGGTCTACAAAATACTTTGGGCAGATCTTTCCGGTAACATCATAATGACGGATCACATCCTCCTCATCCAGCCCAAACTTTTTACACAGCCAGGCTGTGAGCTGCACTACAGACTTATAAGTCTCATCTGTAAACTTTCCAGTCTCATCCGGGTGACAGCACTCAATCGACACCGTATCATGGTTCCTGCTGTTCGAAGCATAGGCCAGCTCCCAGGTTGGCACACATTGTATAATCTCTCCATCCAGACCTACCACAAAATGACTGCTTACAGAAGTCTCATGGCTGTCTTTGAGTCCCTCAAAATAATCCCTGTTATTCTGCGCGGTGCTGCCCGGATTCGCCGTGTAATGAATCACAATACCCGTAATCGGATCCGACTCAATCCCCGGCCTGGAGTATTCATTCACATCCAGAAGCTGAACATCGATCTCTGGCTCTGAGGCATCCACCTTCACTCCTGTATTCTTTTTACTTTTATTCCGGTCCGCTGCACAGGAATAAATCCCAAGAGCAATTGTCAGTATTACCAGGAGCAGAATTCCTCCATATATCACTTTTGATTTCTTATCCATTCTTATGTGCCTTAACCAATTGGCATATTTTCTTCTGCGTCTCCTCTTCATTCGTAAAACCTCACCTTTTTATCTTTTATTATTCTAGCATAAAAAGTGAAGGGAAAGTTGAAAAATTCATGATATATTTATTAATTTTAAATACGTTTCCCCCTATCTCTGTATCAACACATAGAAAGAGGAAGGCTTCCGCCTTCCTTTTACTCCTTCTATTCCTTTACTCCTGTATGTCTGAAACAATTTATATCTTCCTGAATAGGGCGATAGAATATTTCTTTAATCTCCGTGAAATCATCTGTCATTCCCGCAATCCACATAAGTTTTGTTATGACTGATTCCAAGGTCATATCAAATCCCTGTAATACTTGAAATTTTTCTACCATAGCTTTACCAACAGTATATACTTCCAGATCACTTCCATCATACATGACCTGTGTAGTTACAGCCATAATAATCCCTTTATCATACCATTTCTGAAAAAGCGGCATAAATGATACAGGTATTCCCGCGGCTCCATATCCTTCCATCACAACTACTCTAAAATGCTCTTCCACAAATTTATAATGCTCTGGCTGGATTCCAGGATAAAATTTAAGAAGAAAAATACTTTCCTCTAATTTATCGCTAAACTTCACAGTTTCATTTGTGGACAGTGGCTTATAATATCGAAAGACAATTCCCTCTCTAATTATAGCAGCATCGGGATAGTTCATACTTTCAAATGCTTTAAACGCTTTACTTCTTACCTTTTTTACATGATTACCCAGCATAGCTTTTCCGTCAAACACAACATATACGCCGGGCATCTCACTCTCTGCCGCAAATATACAGCTGTCATGCAAATTACGAACTGCATCTGTAACCCGATAATCTATCGGATACTGCGAACCTGTAACTACTATTGTCTTCCTGCTGTTTTGAATCATATAGGAAAGTGCAGATGACGTATATGCCAATGTATCTGTGCCATGAACCACAACAAATCCGTCATACTTTTCATAATTCTCTTTAATCGCCTGTACAATCATGTACCAGTGATCTGGCCGGATATCACTGCTTTCTATATTAAAAATCTGCTGAACCACTATCCTGTATTTTCCTGATATTTCAGGTATAAAATCCAGCAGCTCACCACCCCCAATCTCCGGCTCCAACCCTCGTCCCTTATCCTGAGATACAATTGTGCCCCCTGTAGCAATCAAAAGTATTCTTTTCATATTGACCTCTCTCCCTTTTTATGCCAGCACTCTGCTGCTTCCAGCCCTTCTATTCCATCAGATACAAAAACAGGGTCTTTTCCTTCCTTCTTCTGCTTCTGATAATCGTCTGCGGCCTTCATCGCTTTACCGCCCAGGAAAACTAAAGATACCATATTAATACATACAATGACTGCACAGAACAAATCAGCGATATTCCACATCAAATCAACTCCCGTTATCCCCCCCAGAAAGATTGCAGCAACAAAAATACTTCGATATACATTGCGTCCCTTCATTCCTTTTGTAAGAAAAGCAAGACAGGATTCACCACAATAATAATTCGACATAATTGACGTAAAACAAAACATAAAAATGCATAATGAAAGTACAATTCCTGCCCACTCACCTAAAGATGAGGTAAACGCCAACTGGGAAAGTTCAATCCCTACAAGCTGGCTTTCTCCATAGACTCCTGAAAGTATGATAACAAAAGCTGTTAAAGTACATACTACGATCGTATCAATAAAAACAGAAAAAATTCCTAGCACACCTTGTTTTACCGGATGTGAAACCTCTGCAGCCGCTCCTGCCGTAGGCGCATCCCCCTGCCCTGCCCCATTAGAAAAAACGCCTCGCTTCAGCCCCTGATAAATAACAGTTCCCAGAGCAGCTCCTCCTACCGCATTCATATGAAAAGCCTGTGAAAATATAAGTGCAATCATAGATGGCACTTTCTGTATATTGAACACTAAAACTGCCAATGCCAGGACAAAATAGATAAGGGTCATCAATGGTACTCCACGTTCTGCAACTTTTGCAATGCGCTTTACCCCTCCAAATATGATCAGTGCAATTAAAACAGCAACTACAATTGCCGTGGCTATCTTTGGCATTCCCATAGCCTGACCAACTGAAAGTGAGATCGTATTCGCTTGTAACGCTGCTAATGCGAACCCAAGGGAAATTATCATACTAACAGCATATATAACTCCAAGCCAGCGTTTGCCGAGTCCTTTTTCCATATAGTAGGAGGGACCACCCCGGAACACTTCCCCTTCTCGTATTTTATACATCTGTGATAATGTATTTTCCAAAAAGGAAGTAACCATTCCTAAAACTGCAATCAGCCACATCCAGAATACCGCTCCCGGTCCCCCTACTACAATCGCCATCGCTACTCCTGCCACATTGCCTGTCCCAATACATCCTCCCAGAGTGATGCACAGCGCCTGAAAACCGGACACCCCCTTTTTATCAACACCCTTTCCAGCATGATTTTTAACTAAACGTAATGCTTCCGGGAAAAGACGGATCTGTATAAACTTTGTCCTGAAGCCATAATAGATACCTAAAAATACTGCGAGTATCAAAACCAGATTCCATACACCGCCACCTAAATCCAATATCAGATTATTCATTTTCTCCATCGACTTCACCCTTCCTTTGTATACATCCTATTTTCTAATTCCTCTTGTTCTTCATAATCTGTCCCATCAGGTTCAGCATTGTCATAGCTGCAACCCGTGGCGTAATCCCTGCCGGATCATACTGTGGTGCCACTTCTACAAGATCAAAACCAACAATCTCTCCCATCTTACAAATCCCCGCAAGCATCTCTGCTACTTCATCATAATATAAACCGCCTGGTGAAGGGGACCCTACTCCCGGAGCAATTGAAATATCATATCCGTCAATATCAATTGAGATAAAGTATTTTTCCGCCTTTGGTATTTTCTTTAGCACTCCCTCTGCGCCAATCTTATGTACCTCCTTTGCCGATACAAGAATGCTCCCATATGCCATGGCATCTTCAAAATCTGATCTTTTACTGGATCCCAATCCTCGAAGCCCAATCTGTATCATCTGTCCTATATGATCCATTTCAGAAAGCCTTCTCATAGGACTTCCATTTCCATAATACTGTGGTCCCACATGATCCGTCCAATCCAAATGTGCATCAAAATGTATAATACAAACTTCACTATTCAGGCAGGATAATGCGCGTCCAATTGGAATTGTAATAGAATGATCTCCTCCCATAATTGCCGGTACTGCACCTTTTTTCAATATTCTCTGAACCGTGTCTTCAATACTTTGAAAAGAATATTCAATATCTCCATGCAGAACATCTACATCACCACAGTCTGCAATTTTAATAGGTGCTGCCAGAAGCTGTTCCTGATTTTCCGGATCATAAAATCCCGCATCCCCTCTCGCATAGTGTGTAGAAACCTCTCTGATCCTTCTGGGACCAAGTCTTGTACCGGACAAAAAGCCGACCCCCAGGTCATATGGTACCCCCAGCACCGCTATATCCGCATCTAATTCTTCTAAGTCCGTACAGATTGGATATTTTGCAAATGAACAGATTCCAGTGATTGGTAAGTTTAATTTTCCCATATTTCTTCCTCCTTTTTATGTATTTAATATACAATTTTATGATTCTTTGGTATATAATTAAAAATAGCAAATAAAAAGAAAAAGGAAAAAAAGAAAGAAAAAACATATCGAAAACTTTTTATTTTAAGGAGCTGCCACATGGACCGAACAGATTATCAGATTTTAAAAATATTACAGCAAAATGCAAGAACAACAATTAAACAAATCAGCATTGAAGTAAACCTTTCTCCTCCCTCTGTCACCGAACGTATTCACCGTTTGGAAGAATCCGGGGTTATATTAGGCTATCATGCCCGTGTAAACCCACTCAAACTTTCAAAAAACTTAATTGCGTTTATTGGAGTAGATGTGGTTCCAGAACGTTATACAAGCTTTACTTCCTTCTGCAACACCTGTCCTTTCATTTTGGAACATCATCGAGTAATAGGAGTCCACAATGCCATGCTTTTGACAGCACTCCACAATACTGCTGAGCTGGAATCTCTGATTGACAGTCTGAAACGATATGGGACAACAAGTTCCTCCATAATCCTTTCTACTGTCTTTGACCATAAATCTCTCAATGATACTGATTTACCTTAGGGAGCGATCAGCAGCACTGAATAAAACGCAAAAATATTTTTATCCTGCCATTATGCAAATAAAAAATACCAGAAATGTGCTTTTAAATTTCACATTCCTGGTATTTTTACTTATTCATCTACACTATAGTTCGGAGCTTCTTTTGTAATATGGATATCATGCGGATGGCTTTCCTTCAATGAAGCCGCAGAAATCTTCACAAACTGTCCATTCTGCTTCAAATCTTCAATCGTCGGTGTTCCGCAGTATCCCATACCGGAACGTAAGCCGCCCATCAGCTGGAATACAGTATCTTCAACCGTTCCTTTATATGCGACACGTCCCTCAACACCTTCCGGTACGAGTTTCTTCGCATCTGCCTGGAAATATCTGTCCTTACTTCCATTCTCCATGGCAGCGATGGAGCCCATACCGCGGTAAACTTTATATTTTCTTCCCTGATATAATTCAAATGTTCCAGGGCTCTCGTCACATCCTGCAAAGATACTTCCCATCATACATACATTCGCACCTGCTGCGATTGCCTTGGTCATATCTCCTGAATACTTGATTCCGCCGTCTGCGATGATCGGAATTCCGTATTCCTTTGCCACTTCATAGCAGTTCATAACTGCTGTGATCTGAGGTACGCCGATTCCTGCCACAATACGTGTCGTACAGATAGATCCTGGTCCGATTCCAACCTTGACTGCATCTACGCCTGCCTCGATCAGAGCCTTTGCTGCTGCACCTGTTGCAACATTTCCTGCAATAACCTGAAGATCCGGATACTTTTCCTTTACCATGCGGACCGTGCGGATTACATTTGCAGAATGTCCGTGTGCAGAGTCCATAACCACAACGTCAACCTTCGCATTAACCAGGGCTTCCACACGCTCCAGGCAGTTTGCTGTGATACCGATCGCAGCACCGCAGAGCAGACGTCCCTGTGAATCCTTTGCAGATAACGGATACTTGATCTGCTTTTCAATATCCTTAATGGTGATCAATCCCTTTAAATTGCCTTCATCATCGACGATCGGAAGCTTTTCCTTTCTCGCTTTCGCAAGAATCTTCTTAGCCTCCTCCAGTGTAATACCTTCCTTCGCTGTGATCAGCCCCTCAGAAGTCATGGATTCTTTAATCTTCTTCGAGAAATCTTCTTCGAACTTCAAATCACGGTTTGTAATAATTCCGACCAGTTTCTTTCCCTCTGTGATCGGCACACCTGAAATACGGAACTTTGCCATCAGATTATTGGCATCCTCCAGTGTATGCTCCGGTGACAGATAAAAAGGATCCGTGATTACCCCATTCTCAGATCTCTTTACCTTATCCACCTCTTCTGCCTGCTGCTCAATAGACATATTTTTATGAATAATACCAATCCCGCCCTGACGAGCCATCGCGATAGCCATACGGTGCTCAGTAACCGTATCCATGCCTGCACTCATCATCGGGATATTCAGTCGAATACTTTTCGTCAAATTCGTTGAAAGATCAACCTGGTTTGGAATCACCTCTGAATATGCCGGAACCAAAAGCACGTCATCAAATGTAATACCCTCTCCAATAATTTTACCCATGATTTCACATCCTCCATTCTTCCTCAGTTAGTATTTGAATATTTTAACTGATATAGTACAAAACTTCTCCATAATTGTCAAGGTATTCCTGAACCATAACTCAAAAATTAGTACTAATTTATTTTAAACGCCATTATTAAGTATCACTTATAAAAACATTGAGATACCAAAAAATCCGTCTTTTCCCGTTCGCCCCCCTCAGAAAGAAATCTCTCCCTCCTGTTGAGCCAAGATAAGGAGATGGGGGACCTGTCCTCTCCCCACCGGAAGGGTCTTTTCAGAATCCTTAAAGCGGATGATTAGAAGTTCTTATAGAAAAAGGCATGCTCAGGAGGGATGAAATTTGATCCACAAGATCAAATTTCAGGACATACTAAGCCGGGAAAATATCGATTTTCCCGGCTTATCTGTCCGTGCCCTTCTGAGCACGCCTTTTTCTATTAGAACTTCTTCATCAAGCGGTCGGATTCCGAAAAGCCCCTTCCGGTGGGGAGAGGGCAGGTCCCCCATCTCCTTATCGTCCCAACAATCTAATACATTTCTTCCGCTCTTACATCATTCCCATTCCGCCTGCGCCGCCTGCCGGCATTGCTGGTGTATCTTCTTTAATAGTAGATACTACGGATTCTGTTGTCAGTAATGTAGAAGCTACGCTTGTTGCATTCTGTAATGCACTTCTTGTTACCTTTGCAGGGTCCAGGATTCCTTCCTGTACCATGTCTACATATTCCTCTTTATAAGCATCAAATCCAACTCCCGGCTCTGATTCTCTTACTTTGTTGATGATGACAGCGCCTTCAAGTCCTGCGTTTGTTGCAATGTGGAACAGTGGTGCTTCCAGTGCCTTTAATACAACCTTAGCACCAGTCTTCTCATCTCCGTCCAGTGTCTCTGCAAGTGCAGCTACTTCTTTTGCTGCGTGGATATATGCAGATCCGCCTCCTGCGATGATTCCTTCTTCAACAGCAGCTCTTGTAGCGTTCAGAGCATCTTCCATGCGGAGTTTTGCTTCCTTCATCTCTGTCTCTGTTGCAGCACCTACACGGATTACTGCTACGCCGCCTGCCAGTTTTGCAAGTCTTTCCTGTAATTTCTCTTTGTCAAATTCAGATGTTGTCTCTTCGATTCCTTTTTTGATCTGGGCAACTCTGTCTTCGATTGCTTTCTTATCTCCACAGCCGTCTACGATAACTGTATTTTCCTTCTGAACCTTTACAGATTTTGCACGTCCAAGCTGATCCATTGTTGCTTCTTTTAAGTCCATTCCAAGCTCTTCGGAGATTACCTGTCCGCCTGTCAGGATTGCGATATCCTGCAGCATCTCTTTTCTTCTGTCACCATATCCAGGTGCTTTCACAGCTACTACGTTGAATGTTCCACGCAGCTTGTTAACGATCAATGTTGTCAGTGCCTCACCTTCGATATCCTCAGCAATGATCAGAAGTCTTGCGCCGGACTGAACGATCTGCTCTAACAGTGGCAGGATCTCCTGAATATTGGAAATCTTCTTATCTGTGATCAGAATGTATGGCTCATCCAGGTTTGCTTCCATTTTCTCCATATCTGTTGCCATATATGCGGAAATGTATCCACGGTCAAACTGCATACCTTCTACCAGGTCAAGCTCTGTCAGCATGGTCTTGGACTCTTCGATTGTGATAACACCGTCGTTGGAAACCTTCTCCATAGCGTCTGCTACCATCTGTCCTACGGAATCATCTCCTGAAGAAACTGCTGCAACTCTTGCGATCTGCTCTTTATCTTTTACCTTGCTGCTCATCTTAGCGATTGCTTCAACAGCAACATCTGTAGCTTTCTTCATACCTTTACGAAGAACGATCGGGTTAGCGCCTGCTTCCAGGTTCTTCATTCCTTCATGAACCATTGCCTGAGCAAGAACAGTAGCTGTTGTTGTACCGTCACCTGCTACGTCATTTGTCTTGGAAGCAACTTCTTTGATCAGCTGTGCTCCCATGTTCTCGAATCCGTCTTCCAGCTCGATCTCTTTTGCGATAGTCACACCATCATTCGTGATAAGCGGTGCACCGAATGATTTGTCAAGTACGACATTTCTTCCTTTTGGTCCTAATGTTACTCTTACTGTATCAGCCAGTTTGTTCACACCTTTTTCTAATGCTGCTCTGGCTTCTGATCCATATTTGATTTCCTTTGCCATGTCTGTCACTCCTCTTTCCTATTCTTATCTGAATCTTTTATTCCCTGAATTCACTGTTACCATGCAATTGATTTACAAATTTTCTTATTCTTTTATGGTTTATTTACAGAATTGATTATTCTTCCACAATTGCTAAAATATCACTCTGCTTAACGATGATGTATTCTTCTTTGTCAAGTTCTACATCTGTTCCTGCATATTTGGAGTAGATTACTTTATCCCCGACTTTAACCTGCATTGTCACTTCTTTTCCATCTATATTTCCACCAGGTCCAACTGCGATAACTTCTGCTTCCTGCGGCTTCTCTTTTGCCTGACCCGGCAGTACAATACCTGATTTTGTTGTCTCTTCTGCTTCTAATTGCTTTAATACAATCTTGTCACCCAATGGTACTAATTTCATAGTAATTCCTCCTTAATTTTCGTTTTATTAGCACTCATTTCTTTTGAGTGCTAACCTCATGAATATAAAATAGCACTCTGTTTCCAATTTGTCAACAGACTTTCTCATTTTTTATATTTAGTTTATAAACATCATTTTCTCTTAATAAGAAAAATCTTTTATGAGAAACCTCTTTTTAAGAAATTCACTTCATAAAAGATTTTATTACGACGGATCACTCTTTACTTCCTCTTCACAGGCCGCTTCACACCGGAAACATTATAGAAGCCGTTCTTGATCTTGAATACGATCATATTACCATACTCACACTGATAGCGCTCCTTCACCACTCCGGTACAGTACAGAAGCTCCTTCTTGGTAGAGATATAACACTGATACTTTGCATCCAGGGAAATCACCGTCAGATCATCCTCCTTTAACTGCAAGTATATGTAATCTTCCTCCAGATCATACTTAAAAACCTGGCAGTGATGCGAAGTATCGTCAAATATACCATCCGCCGAAATCACACTCTCCATCTGTAAATCTACCGGGTTCCCTTCATACATTCTTTTATACCTCCTTCATTTTAAGAAAGGGCATCAGCTGCCTGACGCCCTTACGAAAGCTTTTTATATACGTTCCTTCTTGATCTTCTCCAGTTCGGTAAATACGTAATCATTCAGGACTTTGATATAGGTTCCCTTCATTCCTGAGGAACGGGATTCAATAACCCCTGCACTCTCGAACTTCCGAAGTGCATTCACAATCACGGATCTGGTGATTCCTACGCGGTCTGCAATCTTGCTTGCAACAAGGATTCCTTCTGTCCCATCCAGTTCTTCAAAAATATGGATGATCGCCTCCAGCTCAGAGAAGGAAAGTGTACTGATTGCGGACTGAACGATATGCTCTTTCCGTGTCTCCTCCGCGCTCTCTTCGTTCACAGAACGAAGCATCTCAAGTCCTACGACTGCAGTTCCGTACTCACTCAAAATAATGTCATCAATCTCATATACAGATCCCTGCTTGTAGATAAACAGCGTCCCCAGACGCTCTCCTGCAATGTCGATCGGTGTGATAATAGCCTGATAACCTTTCACCGCATCTGCGGAAAAACCTAATGTCTCCAGATTCACGTTCTCTTTTGTCGAAAGAATACTTAAGAGCCGCTCATTGAGCATCTCATCAATATGGGAACCTACGGACTCGGTGATCAGTTCATTGATCCCGTCCACCTGGATGCTCTTGCTCACGCCCAGGATCTTCCCCTTCTTACTCACTACCAGAACATTGGAGTTCAGAATCTCCGTAAGGACAGCGCAAATATCGTTAAAGACTACCTTACTGGAATTGTTGTTATGCAGTAACTTGTTAATCTTTCTTGTTTTATCCAATAACTGTACGCTCATCGATTTCCTCCAATTCTAATTGTATATACAAATCTTTTCAATTTACTCGATACTGATATGTTATCATACAACTTTCGAAATATCAACGTAAATTATCTAAATGTTTTCGAAATTTCTAATTCTTCTTCAAATTTCGTACATATCCGCATTTTTCATCCGCACAAACGAGCTTATTTCCCTTTTCCACCATATAGTTTCCACATTCAGGACACTTCTCTTTGGACGGCTTCTGCCAGGACATAAAATCACATTCCGGATTGTTCTCGCAGCCATAATACTTTCTGCCCTTCTTCGTCTTGCGGATCACCACTTCCTTGCCACAGACCGGACACGGAACACCGATCTTCTCCAGATATGGCTTGGTGTTCTTACATTCCGGGAATCCCGGGCAGGCCAGGAACTTCCCGTGAGGACCATACTTCACGACCATGTTGCGGCCGCATTCCTCACAGATCACATCGGTCACTTCATCCTCAATCTTAACGCTCTCCAGCTCTTTCTCGGCAACCTTCACAGCCTCGTCCAGATCCGGGTAGAAGTTGCGGATGACGTCTTTCCATGCGACTTTCCCCTCTTCCACCATATCGAGAAGCCCTTCCATATTGGCGGTAAAATTCTCATCTACAATGCTTGGGAAGGATTGTTTCATAATATTGTTAACAACTTCTCCAATTTCTGTAATATACAGATTCTTAGCTTCTTTTGTTACGTAACGGCGTCCCAGGATCGTGGAAATGGTCGGTGCATAGGTACTTGGCCGTCCGATTCCCAGCTCTTCCAGCGTCTTGACCAGCGTCGCCTCCGTAAAATGTGCGGGCGGCTGTGTGAAATGCTGCTTTGTGTCAAAGTTCTCTTTCTTTAACTGTGAATCCATACTCAGACCATTGACAAGTACATTGCTCTCTTCCTTTTCCTCGTCAGCCTCTGTATAGACACTGCGGAAGCCGTCAAACACGACCTTGGAAGTAGAAACGGTAAACCGGTATTCCCCGGCACCAATCTTAACGGAAATGGTCTCATATTTTGCCGGCTGCATCCTGCTCGCCACAAAACGTTTCCAGATCAGCTGATACAGCCGGAGCTGATCCCTGGAAAGTGACTCCTTAAGGGAAGCCGGGGTCCTTGTGATATCTGTAGGACGGATTGCCTCGTGGGCATCCTGTATCTTCTTCTCTGTCTTTTTCACGGCCGTTCCCGCTGCTACATAATCTTTTCCGTAGGCTGACTCGATATACTGTCTTGCATTCGCATCAGCTTCGTCAGAAATTCTCGTAGAATCCGTACGCAGGTATGTGATGACACCGACTGTACCGCTGCCCTTGATGTCAATTCCTTCATAGAGCTGCTGCGCAATCCGCATCGTCTTCTGTGTCCCGAAGTTCAGGACCTTGGCAGCTTCCTGCTGCAGGGTACTGGTCGTAAACGGAAGCGGCGCCTTGCGGATACGCTCCCCTTTCTTCACATCCGTCACCTGGAATTCTTCATTTTCAATCTCTTTGACGATCTGATCCAGTTCCTCTTTCGAACTGATCGTGATCTTCTGCTTTTCCGTGCCATAGAACTTAGCTGTCAGCGGACGCTTCTCTCCTTTTACATGAAGAATTGCATCCAGAGACCAGTATTCCTCCGGAATAAATTCATCAATCAGCGCTTCCCGGTCTGCAATCAGGCGCAGAGCCACAGACTGCACTCTTCCGGCACTTAAGCCTCTTTTAACCTTTGCCCAAAGGACCGGGCTGATGCGGTATCCCACCATACGGTCCAGAATACGGCGTGCCTGCTGGGCATCCACCAGATTCATGTCAATGTCTCTCGGAGCCTTTAAGGATGCCTTGACTGCATTCTTTGTGATCTCGTTGAAAGTGATCCGGCGCATCTTCTTCTCATCCAGCTTCAGCGCGGTCGCCAGATGCCAGGATATCGCCTCTCCTTCGCGGTCGGGGTCAGTTGCGAGATAAACTTTATCCGCTTTTTTTGCCTCTTTGCGCAGATTGGCAAGGATGTCTCCCTTTCCCCGAATCGTGATATACTTCGGTTCATAGTCATGTTCCACATCTATTCCAAGCTGGCTCTTCGGCAGATCACGGACATGTCCGTTCGATGCCGCAACAGAATAGCTGCTCCCCAGGAACTTCTTAATTGTCTTCACTTTCGCGGGTGACTCCACAATAACCAGATAATGTGCCATAAAAATTCTTTCCTCCACCTGTTCCGCAGCCTCAACTGTGGGCTGCCGGACACATCTACTATTTCAGCTTTATATAATAATTCTTTGATACTTCTTTTGCATATCCCTCAAGTTCTAATGAAACCAGAAGCCCCATCACTTCCTTTGCACTCAGCGAAGTATCCTGTATGAGCTGGTCTACATGCCGGGGATACAAACCAAGTCGACTATACACCATATTTTCTGGACTTTCAAGCACTTTTTTATTTTTGTCTGTTTTAACGGGCTGAGAAATGGCAGAAATCTGAAGGTCAGAAAGGAGCATTTCCGGAGAGAGAAGGATACCTGCGCCCTGCCGTATCAGCTGGTTACAGCCCTGGCTTAAGCTGCTGTCCACAGGTCCTGGAAGGGCATAGACATCCCTCCCCTGCTCCAGTGCCATATCCGCAGTGATCAGGGAGCCGCTTCTTTCTCTTGCCTCCATCACCAGCACCACATCGGACAGTCCGCTGATGATACGGTTACGCCTTGGAAAATTTCCCGGTGCCGGAGGGGTTCCCGGTACAAACTCTGACAAAATGCCGCCTTCATTCTCTAAAATATCCTGATACAGACCCACATGCTCCCTGGGATAGCAGATATCCACGCCGCACCCGAGCACAGAAAACGTTTTTCCGCCTCCCATAAGCGCCCCGCGCTGCCCGAGTCCGTCAATTCCTCTGGCAAGCCCACTGATAATCTGCACCCCATACTGTGCCAGCCATTCCCCGTATTC
The DNA here is from genome assembly GCA_902489075.1 of uncultured Faecalicatena sp. Classification (GTDB taxonomy): domain Bacteria; phylum Bacillota; class Clostridia; order Lachnospirales; family Lachnospiraceae; genus Faecalicatena_A. Next base: position 42,092 of record CABTYO010000006.1, read on the forward strand.
CAACGCATACTTTTCTCCATAAGGCGTACATTTTCTGGCTCCCACGATGGCTGCCGCCTTAAGGTCTTCTGCTGGCAGATTTCCTTTCACATATAAGGCATACGGCGGTGACGGAATCTCCAGTAACTTTTCCGGATAGGATTCCGAAAAGTATGGGATAAAACGGATATTTTTCTGTCTCATTTCCTCAAACTTTTCCTCCAGATCCCTGGATTTCTGCGCCTGTCTGATTGTATGGATATCCTCCTCGTTTAAGAACGGATACCGCCTTAATTTTGTTTCTTCTATATAAAATAGTTCCTTCGCTGTTCCGGCCTCTTCCCTCAGCTTCAGTTTTTTTCCTTCCGAAACCTTTGTAATTGACGCAAACCAGTATTCGTAGATCATCCTGTCACCTCCCCCAGTATTTTTTGTCCATTGTACGGTAACCGATCGCCTCTTTAATATGCACCGCGGAAATCTCCTGCACCCCTTCCAGATCCGCAATCGTCCGGGCGACCTTTAAAATCTTGTGATATGTACGGGCGGTCAGCCTGAGTGTGGAAAACGCCCGCTCCATCAGCTGATTTTCCTCTTTTCCAAGATGGCAGTATGTCTCCAGTTCCTTCACATCCAGCATCGCATTCGTCATGATCCTGGTCCCCTTATAGCGGTGGTTTTGGATCTTTCTTGCCCTGCACACCCGCTCTCTGATCTGGGCAGAACTCTCCTGCCTTGCCCCGCCTTTTAGCGCCTCATATTTCACCTTTGGTGCTTCCACGCAGATGTCCATGCGGTCTAAAAAGGGCTGGCTGATCTTCCCCAGATAATTCTGGATTTGCCCGGGTGTGCAGGTGCACCTCTCGAAATCCGGATAGCATCCGCACGGGCAGGGATTCATCGCGGAAACAAGCATGAAATTGGCAGGAAACACATAATTCCCGTATGACCTTGAGATCCGGATCTGGTGCTCCTCCAGAGGCTGTCTCAATACCTCCAGCACGCTCTTTTGAAATTCGGGCAGCTCGTCCAGAAACAGGACACCGCCGTGGGCCAGACTGATTTCCCCCGGGGAAGGGATCAGCCCGCCGCCGATCAGTGCCGCCTTTGTTGCCGTATGGTGTACATCACGGAAAGGACGCGTGCGAATCAGCGGAGATTCCTGGTCCACCAGCCCCATGATACTGTAGATCTTCGTGATCTCCATGCTCTCCTCCATTGTCATAGGCGGGAAAATACTGGCGATCCGTTTCGCAACCATGGATTTGCCGCTGCCCGGCGGTCCCACCAGCAGAAGGCTATGCCCTCCCGCAGCTGCAACCTCTGCAGCTCTCTTCACTGATTCCTGCCCCTGGACATCGCTGTAATCAAGCAGCTCCTGGTCCACTGTCCCCATCTTCTCTTTTGGATACGGACACGGTTCCAGCTTCAGCGCTCCTGTTAAAAAGCCAACGACCTCCTTCAGGCTGCCGGCCCCGATCACCCTGATCCCCTCGACCAAAGCTCCCTCCGGGGCATTTTTAAGCGGAACCACACAGACCTGCACACCTGCATCCCGCGCCTCCATAACGATGGGCAGGATCCCCGGCACCTCTTTCACACTGCCGTCCAGACCCAGCTCTCCAATCAGGAGCATTCCCTTCACGCTCTCCTGTGAAAACATCCCCAAAGACAACAGAACCGCCGCTGCGATCGGCAGGTCAAACGCGGCTCCTCTCTTTCTCATTGTCGCGGGAGACAGATTGATCACGGTCTTTTTCGCCGGAAAATCCAGCCCCGAATTGCGGATTGCCGTCCTCACTCTCTCCGCAGCCTCCTTGACTTCCGAAGAGAGATAGCCCACCATGTGAAACGCGGGCAGACCGTTGCTTAAGTCCGCCTCCACATGGACAAACTCTACCTTCAGCCCCTGTATGGATGCTGATAAAACTGAACTAAAACTCATTCACACACTCCTTTCTCAAGTATGAAAATAAAATAAAAAAGTAAGTAAAACTGAATTGAAATTATGACCGATACGGTCAGATTTCAGATCTGCGGAACCGGAAAATGGAAATTTCCGGAACTGGTAGGATTATCATAGCCCACCTCCATAGAGAAGTCAATTCTTAAATTCTGAAAACTTTGGTGAGATTCTAAAAAAAGAATAAACTAAGCTCTCCCTGTCCTTCTTTCCTGTGGAAAAGCACAATTTCCAAAAGTTTTACATAGACTATATCAAATGTGCTTAGAGGTGCTGTTCTTGAAATCTTTTCCCAATCCCCTCACTCCATCGGAAGAAAAATATTACATGCAAAAATATACAGAGGGCGACCTTGAGGCCAAACATGTCTTAATCGAACGAAATCTGCGGCTCGTTGCACATGTCATAAAGAAGTATCAATATCTGGATGAAGACCCCGAAGATCTGATTTCCATAGGAACCATCGGCCTGATCAAAGCCGTTGTAACTTTCAATCCCGACAAAGGAAACCGCCTTGCGGCATATGCCTCTAAATGTGTCGAAAACGAAATTTTAATGTATCTGCGTGCAAAAAAGAAAACAAGCAAAGAAATCTCACTGTACGAGCCTATCGGAACCGACAGGGAAGGGAATGAGATTAAGCTGTATGATATCATCGAGACTGAAGACGAGGATGTCCCGGAGAAAATACATTTGAAGGAAAATATACAGAAACTCTATGAGAAGGTGGAAAGTGAACTCTCAGACAGGGAACGGCTGGTGCTTAAGATGCGGTATGGACTTTATAATGGGGAGGAGTATACGCAGAGAGAGATCGCACGGCAGCTGGGGATATCACGGTCCTATGTGTCACGTATCGAGAAAAGTGCGATTGAGAAGCTGCGGGAGTTCTTCTGATGAAGGGGGACGCTTCGCAAACGGAGGACCAGGCCTGTGGGAGGGCTCAGATGACAGGTCGGTGCAAAGCCTTGACGTTTGCTAAGAAGGTGTAACTGAAAAAGAGGAGAAAATGGAGGTACGTGACACATTCGGTCCAAAATCTGATGATTTTGCACCTCAGGTGTCACCAGTATTTGATGTGAGACATCAAATACTGCCCTCGATTTTCTCCTCTTTTTCAGTAACGCCTTCTAAGCGCTCTCTATGGCTTTTGCACCGACCTGTCATCTGAGCCCTCCCACAGGCCTGGTCCTCCGTTTACGAAGCTGGGTGCATCCAGACGGGAGGTCCCCGCGGCTTTCGGGGAAAGCGCGGGATGCAGCGGATGGGTATTGGCTGCGCAGGGCAGCATAGTTAAAGCGTGCGATATAAATTCTTATCGCGCAGGTATTTTATTCGTATTGATTTATACTTCCTGCAGGCCTTGTATTTTAATTGTTTTGATCTGCTCATGCAGCCATGGCTTTCTATTTCTAATCTTCTTTTCTTCTCAGGATGTCGTATTGATCAGCTTTCTGGTCCAACCCTATATATAGTACTTGTTTTGGGTGCGGAGCACTCTCCTGGGAGTCTCCTTCTTCGTTGATGATTTTCAGGACTTTGGTCTCGATGTTCTGGCCGTCGGGCTTCATGATTTCTATGGTTTCGCCTACGGTGAATTTGTTTCGCTGTTCGATCTGGTACAGGCTGTCTTTTTCTTCGCCTATGATGCCCAGATAGGTGTATTCTTTGACGTAGGTGTTGCTATCGTAAATCTGGGTGGTCTCGTCAGGTTTGCCGAAGAAGAAACCGGTAGTGAACTGTCGGTAGGTGCAGTTGGAGATCTGCTCTAAGTACCAGGGCATGTTTTTCTGGTAGAGGGCAGGGTCCTTCTGGTAATCATCGATGGCTTTCCGGTAGGTACGGGCTACGGTGGCTACGTAGAGGGCGGTCTTCATGCGGCCTTCTATTTTGAGGCTGTCGATTCCTGCTTCCAGAAGCTCCGGGATGTGCTCGATCATGCAGAGGTCTTTGGAGTTGAAGATGTAGGTTCCTCTTTCGTTTTCATAGACGGGCATGTACTCGCCGGGTCTTGTCTCTTCTACTACGGCATATTTCCAGCGGCACGGATGGGTGCAGGCTCCCTGGTTGGCATCACGGCCTGTAAAGTAATTACTGAGCAGGCAGCGGCCGGAATAGGAGATACACATGGCTCCGTGGACGAATGTCTCGATCTCCAGGTCCTCCGGGATGTTGGCGCGGAGTTCTTTTAATTCTTCTAAGGATAGTTCTCTTGCGGAGACAACACGGCTGGCGCCCTGTTTATACCAGAAGTTGTAGGTACCGTAGTTGGTATTGTTGGCCTGGGTGCTGATATGGCGCTCGATCTCGGGGCATACCTCTTTTGCAATCTCGAATACACCGGGATCGGCTATAATCAGTGCGTCCGGTTTGATTTCCTTTAATTCTTCGAAATATTCGCGCACTCCTGCCAGGTCATTGTTGTGAGCCAGAATGTTGGCTGTCACGTAGACTTTCACATCGTGTTCATGGGCGAATGCGATTCCTTCCCGCATATCCTCCATGGAAAAATTCTTTGCTTTTGCGCGCAGTCCAAAGGCTTCCCCGCCGATGTATACTGCATCTGCGCCGAAGATGACTGCTGTCTTTAATACTTCCAGGCTGCTTGCCGGAATTAATAACTCTGGGTGTCTTGCCATGGTCTATTCCTTTCTTCTCTTCGTGCTGAGCGCCGCTCCGTCCCCTAAAGGCAGAATCGCCGTGGTCAGCTCTTCGTTATGCTTTAATTCATACAGATACTCCCGCATCCTGCTGTGGATCGTCCGGTTACGGCGCTCTACAGCGAATCGGGACTCAATGATGTCCCCGTCCTGAAGCACATTATCGGACAGAAGCGTCCCGCCCGGCTCTAACAGTCTCATGACTTCCGGCAGGTAATGGATATACTGTCCCTTGGCTGCATCCATGAAGATAAAATCATAGCTGCCCTCCAGTGTCTTCATGACTTCCAGAGCATCCCCCTCAATCAGGGTAATCTGCTCTTCTTTCCCCGCACGCCGGAAATTCTCTCTGGCAATTGGGATTCTTTTTTCATAATTTTCTATTGTTGTTATCCTGCAGCCTTCCGGCGCATTTTCACTCATCAATAACGCAGAGAAACCTACGGCAGTCCCCACTTCGAGTATGCGCATAGGTTTTTGTATAGTTAAAAGCACCTTTAGAAAGCTTTGCATTTCTTTTCGTATGATTGGTACATATGAATCTAATGCTTCTCTTTCTATGGTTTCCAATATTTTACTATTCTCTGTCTCTAAGGAATTGATGAATGTAGTGATACGTTCATCTACTATCATATCTTACACATCCACATCCATAATTATCGGAATGATCATCGGACGTCTCTTTGTCTTCTTCCAGATGTAATCATTCATCGTATCTCTGATCACCAGTTTGATCTTGTTCCAGTCAGCATGTCTGTTCTGCAGGCAGCGGTCCAGTGCGTCGGATACGACCTGGCGCGCTTCTTCCATCAGGCCTTCTGATTCACGCACATAGACGAATCCTCTGGATACGATATCCGGTCCTGCAAGCAGGCGGTTCGTTCCCTTTTCCAGTGTCAGCACAACGATCAGGATTCCATCCTCTGCCAGATGCTGTCTGTCCCGAAGCACGATATTGCCCACATCGCCGACTCCCAGTCCGTCTACCAGGATCGCTCCTGTGTGTACTTTATCTACAACCTTTGCTTCCTGGTCAGATAATTCCAGTACATCACCGGACTGAATGATAAATACATTCTCTTTCGGAATTCCCAGAGAGGCTGCGATTGCCGCATTAGCTTTTAAATGGCGGTATTCACCATGAACCGGAATCGCATACTTCGGCTTTACAAGAGAATAGATCAGCTTTAACTCCTCCTGGCAGGCATGTCCTGATACATGGGCATCCTGGAAGATGACATTCGCGCCTTTGGCTGACAGTTCATTGATGACCTTGGAAACAGACTTCTCATTACCAGGGATCGGGTTGGAGCTGAAGATGATCGTATCATTCGGCTGGATCGTCACCTTGCGGTGTACGTCTGCCGCCATACGGGACAGCGCCGCCATGGATTCTCCCTGGCTTCCTGTCGTGATCAGCACCATCTTCTCCGGCGGATAGTTCCGCATCTGGTCGATCTCGATCAGTGTATTCTCAGGCACATTCAGGTATCCAAGCTCCGATGCCGTGGAAATGATATTGACCATGCTCCGGCCCTCCACAACAACCTTGCGTCCGTACTTATAAGCAGAGTTAATGATCTGCTGTACACGGTCTACGTTGGATGCGAATGTTGCAATAATAATACGGGTATTCTGGTGTTCTGCAAAGATATGGTCAAAGGTGATTCCCACAGTTCTTTCAGACTGGGTAAATCCTCTTCTCTCTGCATTCGTACTGTCTGACATCAGCGCCAGTACGCCCTTCTTTCCGATCTCAGCAAAACGCTGAAGGTCGATGGCATCTCCAAATACCGGAGTATAATCCACCTTAAAGTCACCTGTGTGCACAACGATACCTGCCGGTGAATAGATCGCCAGGGCAGATGCATCCTGAATACTGTGGTTCGTCTTGATGAACTCGATCCGGAACTTGCCAAGGTTGATGGACTGTCCGTGGCGCACAACTTTTCTCTTCGTGCTGCGAAGCAGGTTGTGCTCTTTGAGCTTATTCTCAATAATCCCCATGGTCAGCTTCGTTGTATAGAGCGGAAGATTCAGTTCCTTCAATACATACGGAAGAGCACCGATATGGTCCTCATGTCCATGAGTGATTACAAATCCTTTTACTTTATCGATATTGTCCTTTAAATAAGTGACATCCGGTATGACCAGGTCGATTCCCAGCATATCGTCCTCCGGGAACGCAAGCCCGCAGTCTACTACAATAATACTGTCCTCGAATTCAAAGGCAGTAATATTCATTCCAATCTGTTCCAGGCCTCCCAATGGGATGATCCTGAGTTTTCCATTATTTTCTTTTTTCAATAATTATACACCTCCATGTGTTTTATGTATTACTTTACGCGCATGAAAAAAAGAGCAATCCTCCGCCGCTTTTCCTTAACCGCCTGACATGTTCTGTACTGATTCTGTACTTATCTGACGTATCCTCTTTATAAAACCAGCGGATTATTTGCTTTTATTTAAGCATTCTCTGCATTGTCCATAAAATTTAAGCTCGTGGTCCAGCACATGGAATCCGGTGTCCTCCTCGATATGACGTTCCAGTTCTTCCAGAAGGTCATCCTCAAAAGGCAGCACCTTGCCACATGTCCTGCATATCAGATGATGATGGTTATGCTTTGTATCACCTTCAAATAAATGTCCGATCTCATACCTGACACATCCGTCATCCAGATTAATGCGGTCCACCAGCTGCATTTCAAGAAGCAGTTGCAAAGTACGATAGACGGTAGCAAGTCCGATATCCGGATAATCAGCTCTGATCAGCTCATAGATATCCTCGGCCGCCATATGGCTGCCGCTGTTCTCTGCCAGCGTCTGCAAAACAAGCAGTCTCTGCCGCGTTACCTTTAATCCTTTTTCTCTTAATCTTTCTTTAAGCAGTTCCTGCACCTTTTCCTGTTTCATCGTCATACTCCAATTCATTTGCAGTAAGTAAATCTATTGTAAATGTCCTTTAGACTTTACATTTCAATGTCAACATCTTCAAGCAGTTCTTCAAAAACCTTGGAAACTGCCAGAAGTTCTGTATCATCTTCCACAACCTCGTATACGCTCTCTGCATCATCGGCAGAGCTTGTATCCTTAAGTATCAGGCATTCCGCGTCGTCTTCTTCCGAGTCTGTTACCAGTATGTATACAGCCCCGTTTAACTTTGTCTGTTCCAGAATAAAAAATTCTGCTGTCTCACAAGTATCCTCAAAGGTAAACTTAATCTTTTCCATATAAATATCCCCTTATTCCTGCGGCCCTGTTAAGCGCAGGTGAGTCATCAGTCTTCCTGCGGCGTCTGGCTCTCTCTCTTTAAATAGACAGAGTCAAGATATCCCTGCAGTATAAACACCGCAGCGATCTTATCGATATACTTCTTCCGGTTCTCCCGTCTTACATTACTTTCAATCAGAGTCCTCTCTGCCTCCACGGTCGTCAGCCTCTCGTCCCACATAATGACTTCCAGGCCTGTACGGCGCGTGAGCATATCACGAAACTCTAAAGATTTCTCCGCACGTTCCCCAATATCGTTATTCATATGCTTCGGAAAACCAAGCACGATCTTCTCTACCTCATATTCAGAAACCAGCTCCTCAATACGTGCCAGAGTACGTCTTAACTTGTTCTCCTCTTTTCTCTGAATTGTTTCGATTCCCTGAGCCGTAAGCCCCAGTGCATCACTGATCGCTACACCGACGGTCTTCGTCCCATAATCAAGCCCCATGATCCGCATCTTCATTATTCCCATGAATTGTGCGCGATATACGCTTTTAACAACTCTTCTACCAATTCGTCTCTCTCCACCTTCATCACAAGGCTTCTTGCTCCGTTGTAGCTTGTAATGTAGGTCGGGTCACCTGACATAATATAACCGACGATCTGGTTCACCGGATTATATCCTTTCTCCTTCAGTGCCTTGAACACGATCTCCAGAATATCCTTTGCGGAAATCTGTGGTCCGGGTTCTACCTGAAAGAACTGGGTATTGCTTAAATCACTCATTTCTTTTCCTCCATTTTGTGTCTTTCATAATCTTGTGTTATTAGTATCAAACTAACATGACAATATCCTATCTACAATTCTAATATAAACGTTGTCAAAATTCAATGTATAATTTGTAAATCATTTTCAATTTCAACTTTTACGATACAATTCTGCAGATTTTCATCCCTGTCTAGTGCAATTTTCATATACTCCTTCGTATGGCCGACCTGCATTATCTTTCCATTGACCAGTGCCTCTTCCTCCACGAGCACCTCCACCGCTTTCCCGATGAAGCTTTCCTCGAATCTGCGGCGGTTCACTTCGTTTAATGCAAGCAGCACATCACTCCTGGCCGCCTTGACCTGCTCAGGCACCTGATTTTCCATCACTGCTGCCTTCGTCCCATGGCGTTTGGAATACTTGAAAATATGAGTCTCATAAAATCCCACTTTTTCTACAAATGCCCTGGATTCCTCGAACTCCTCATCTGTCTCTCCCGGGAATCCGGTGATCACATCTGTGGTCAGTGCCGGATTGTCAAAATATTTCCGCAGAAGCTGGCATTTCTCATAATACTCGGCACTCGTATATCTTCTGTTCATTCTCTTTAAGGTAGCATCACACCCGCTCTGCAGGGAAAGATGGAAATGCGGGCACATCTTCGGCAGAGACGCGATTGTCCGGGTAAATTCTTCGGTAATGATCCTTGGCTCCAGAGAGCCCAGCCGGATCCTTCTGATTCCTTCGATCTCATGGACAGCGAGGATCAGTGACAGCAGATTTACATTTTCCTCTGTAAAATCGATTCCATAGGAACTTAAGTGGATCCCCGTCAGGACCACCTCCTGATAACCATTGTCCGCCAGGCGGCTGACCTCTTTTACCACATCTTCTAATCTGCGGCTGCGGACGCGTCCCCGTGCATACGGAATGATGCAGTAGGAGCAGAACTGGTTGCACCCGTCCTGAACCTTAATATAAGCCCTTGTATGCTCTCCCGTCCTGGAAAGCTGAAGGTCCTCATACTCCTTTGTATGATTGATGTCGATCATCTCAAGAAGTTTGTCCTTAATTCCCTTACAGGCTTCTTTCTGCTCTTCCCGGCAGTCCTCCTGATTCTCTTCCCGCTTATCTCCCTGATGAGCTTTCTCATATTCTTCAAGGATTGCGATCAGATCCTGCTTCTTATTGTTGCCAATAACGATATCGATGCACGGATCGATCTCCTGCTTCTCCTCCTGCGCCTGCACATAGCAGCCTGCAGCGACCACCACGGCAGCCGGATTCATCTTTCTTGCGCGGTGCAGCATCTGTCTGGACTTGCGGTCCGCAATGTTGGTTACCGTGCAGGTGTTGATAATATAAATATCCGCCCCTTCTTTAAACGGCACGATCTCATACCCTGCCTTTTCCAGCATTTCCTGCATCGCCTCTGTTTCATATGCATTCACTTTACACCCTAAATTGTGCAGTGCAGCTTTCTTCATAAAATTTATTCTCCTATTTCCTTGTTTTTCCTCTTTGTTTCTTGACTTTTAAACTATCATCTCGTAGAATATACATGAGGCGAAGAGCCTGACACATGTATAAATAAGGAGGGATTACCGATGAAGACAGTACAGATTTCTTTAAACTCAATCGACAAAGTAAAATCATTTGTAAATGAAATTACAAAATTTGATAATGACTTTGATTTAGTATCCGGAAGATATGTGATAGATGCCAAATCAATCATGGGAATTTTCAGTCTTGACTTATCCAAGCCAATCGAACTGAACATCCACGCCGAGGGGAATGCAGAAGATATTCTGAATGCCCTGGATGCATACATCATCAAATAATCAGTACATTTACAAGAAAGAGCTGTCTCAAAGGAGGCAGCCCTTTTTTTGACCTTTTTCTCTCTTTTATGGTTTTACCATGATCACTTCTGTTGTCTCGATCGCCGTCTTCATCAGTTCATCGATCTTCTCAGAAAGCTTCTCCTCTGATTTCTCGATCCTCTCCAGATTCGGCTTGGTCACCGGATGCTTGGCCACAAAGATCGTACAGCAGTCCTCGAACGGCTGGATGGAAGTCTCATAAGTATCGATCTTCTCTGAGATCTCCACAATCTCGCGCTTGTCGAACCCGATCAGCGGACGGTAAACCGGCAGTGTACATACTGCATTCGTCGCCGCAAGGCTCTGCATCGTCTGGCTTGCCACCTGTCCGATACTCTCTCCTGTGATGAGTCCCAGACAGCCCTTTTCTTTTGCAAAATGCTCCGCAATCTTCATCATATAACGGCGCATGATAATCGTCAGTTCCTCATGCGGGCACTTCTCGTAGATGTAGAGCTGGATATCTGTAAAGTTAACCACATGCAGCTCGATCGGTCCTGCATATCTGGACACCAGCTTCGCCAGGTCTACTACCTTCTCCTTGGCGCGCTCACTCGTATACGGCGGTGCGTGGAAATAAGTTGCCTTTAAGCCCACACCACGCTTTGAGATCATATAGCCAGCTACCGGGCTGTCGATCCCGCCTGATAATAAAAGCATGGCATTCCCATTGGTGCCAACCGGCATCCCGCCTGGTCCCGGGATAATCTCGGAATACAGGTAGATCTCTTCTCTGACTTCCACATTCAGCCGGATATCCGGATTGTGTACGTCCACCTTCATCCCCGGAAATGCATCCAGGATCACACCGCCTAATTCGCAGTTGATCTCCATGGAGGTCATCGGGTACTGCTTGCGGCTCCTGCGTGCCTCCACCTTGAAGGTCTGGTTCCCCTCCGGGTACATCTCCCTCATGTAGGAGAGGACGTCCTCTTTCAGCTGTTCAAAGCCCTGGTCCTCAACCCGCACGACCGGACAGATTCCCACGATACCGAAGACTCTCTTTAACGCTTCGATGGTCTCTTCATAGTCATATTCGCCTTCACAATCCACATACACTCTGCCCTGTGCCTTGTGTACATAAAACTCTCCGTCCGCCTCTTTTAATGCAAAACGGATCTGACGCACCAGTGCATCCTCGAACAGATATCTGTTCTTTCCCTTTATGCCGATTTCCCCGTATTTAATCAAAAATGAATGAAATCTCATATTTCTCTCCTTTGTCTGCCTGTTCCGGGCACTTTTAGCCCGGAACCCTTTTATACTGCTGTTACAGCCCAGGTAACGCGGGTATTCGCAATCCGCTGCGCTGCCTGCTGTTTGTACTTAACGTCTCGTAAATCTTCTTAGCATTGGAATACAATTATATAACGTCTGGAGCGTATAGTCAATTTCTTCCTTCGTGGTAAACTCTGACATACTGAATCTGATCGTCGCGTTCAGATACTCTGTCGGCACACCGATCCCCTTCAAAACCCCGCTTACTGCCGGATGGTTGGAGGAACATGCCGATCCAGAAGAAACGTAGATTCCTTTCTCCTCCAGTGCATGAAGGAGCACTTCGCTCCGGACTCCTGCGATTCCCACGCTGATAATGTGCGGTGCGCTGTTCTCATCTGTCAGGCCGTGAACCGTAGAATTCCCGATCTTCTGAAGACCTTCTATAAAATATGCTTTCAGCTCTCTCATCAATGCCACTTTGACATCCAGATCCTGATAGATCATCTGTGCCGCCAGCCCTAAGCCCGCAATCCCCGGAACATTTTCCGTACCGGAACGGATATTTCTCTGCTGTTCTCCACCGTATATAACTGGTTTTATTTTCACCTTCTCATTAATATAGATGAATCCGATCCCCTTTGGTCCATGAATCTTATGCCCGCTGGTTGTCAGCAGGTCGATCCCCTGGCGTTTCGGATAGATATGGTACTTTCCAAATCCCTGTACCGCGTCGGAATGGAACAGGATGGACGGATTATACCGCTTCACGATCTGCACCGCTTCATTGACCGGCTGCACAGATCCCACCTCGTTATTCACATACATAATGGACACCAGGATCGTCTCCGGGCAGAGAGCCTCTTTCAGGGCCTCCAGTTTGACCTTCCCGTTTGCATCTACAGGAAGATATGTGACACGAAATCCCTCTTCTTCCTCCAGATACCTCATTGTATTCAAGATCGCCGGATGCTCGATTGCAGTTGTGATCAGATGATTTCCCGCTCTTTTATTCGCCCTCGCACTTCCAATCAACGCAAGATTATCCCCTTCTGTTCCGCCTGAAGTAAAAAAAATCTCCTTCTGGTTTACTTTCAGGATTCTTGCCAGTCTGTCCTTTGCCTGTTTCACATAATGCTCCGCATCCACACCCTTTTTGTGCATGGAGGACGGATTGCCATAATCCTGGCACATCACTTTATAAACCAAATCCCCAACTTCCGGATAACATCTGGTGGTTGCCGAATTGTCCAAATAAACTTCCATGATATACTTCCTTTACTTATTCTTATTATTACAATATGCTTTACCGCTCAAGATGGTACAGTTCTGATGCCCTGTAAGTATCAGCCTGTAAGCATCAGCTTTCAAGATGATACATCAAAATCGAGAGCACTGTCAGCCCTGCCGTCTCTGTCCTCAGAATCCGCTTTCCCAGTGTAATGGGACGTGCTCCTATGGCTTCTGCCCTTTCCACTTCCTCTTCGTCAAAACCACCCTCCGGTCCGATAAAGACACCGATTCGCTGCCCCGGCCTGATCGAGGAGATGACCGCTTTGGTCTTTTCCATCCCCTCAGCCATCTCATAGGGAATCAGAACCAGGTCACACTCTTCTGCGTAACTCAGCGCTTCTGCAAATGTCATCACAGGCTTTACCTCCGGGACCAGGCTGCGCCCGGACTGTTTGGCCGCCCCAAGTGCAATGGAATTCCAGCGCTGGACCTTTTTTCCCGCCTTCTTGTCATCCAGCTTCACCACAGTACGTCTTGTCGCCACAGGCACTACTTCCCAGACGCCCAGTTCCACAGCCTTCTGGATGATCAGTTCCATCTTGTCCCCTTTGGGCAGCCCCTGAAACAGGGTAATTCTGGAAGCAAGTTCCGAATAGCTTTTCTCCGATGAGAGGATACGAAGCACTACCGCGTCCTCCTCAAAATGGTCCACTTCACAGATATAATCCACACCCTGTCCATCGCTGATACCGACTTTTTCACCAGGTTTCATGCGAAGCACATTCTTCATGTGGTTAAAATCTGCACCTTCTATAAAAATATCGTTCTCCCGGATCCGGGAAGGCTCTGTAAAAAAATGATGCATTCTTTTGCCTCCCTTAATTCTTCCGTGCTGTCACAGAGACCCATTCACCCTGATATGTTACTTCCAGGACTTCAAGGCCTGCCTTTTTCACTGCGTCTACAACGGTCTGTTCCTTGTCATCTATGATTCCACTTGTAATATAGATTCCACCCTTTTTCAGCTGATTTACGATCACCGGAGTCAGACCTGTCAGCACATCTGCAAGAATATTGGCGGCGACGATATCATATTTTTCATATCCGACCTTATCCTGCACTTCTTTATCATCTATAATATTACCAATCATCACTTCATACTGATCCGGACGGATACCGTTAACTTCCATGTTCTCGTGGGTCGCTTCGATCGCACACGGGTCAAGGTCTGTCCCAACAGAGTACTTTGCACCGAATTTCAAAGCAAGCATTCCCAATATTCCGCTTCCACATCCCACATCCAGAATCAGGGAACCTGGTGTCACATGCTTCTTCAGCTGACGGATACAGAGCTGTGTCGTCTCATGCATTCCCGTGCCAAACGCTGTACCCGGATCAATATGGATCACCATCTTGTCCTCATCCTCCGGCTTCACATCTTCCCAGGACGGAATAATCAGGATATCATCCACATAAAACTGGTGGAAGTACTGCTTCCAGTTGTTCACCCAGTCCACATCCTCTGTCTGGGACTCCTCGATCGTGCATTCTCCCACATCAACATAGGATGCCATATCTTTGAGTTCCGCTCTGACATTTTCAAGGATCTGATCTGCCTCATCGCCCTCATCCATGTAGAAACTCAGGTATGCCACTCCGTCGTCCGGCTCTGTCACCGGAAGGATGTCCACAAACATCTGCTCCTTGTCCGCCTGTGTAAGAGGAACCTTATCTTCGATCTCCACACCCTCAACGCCCAAATCCATCAGCATACTGCTGACAATATCCTCCGCCTCTGTCGTTGTCTTTAATCTGTATTTATTCCATTTCATTGATTCTTACCCTCCTGAAATATTTTTCAAACTCTTTATTTATTTCTTTATTTCACTGCATAAAAATACACCGTCATCAAATGTAAACTATATAACTTTTCCATATTACATGCAAGATTTTTTCATTGCAGATCGAATACTACAGGTATCTATTTTACATGTATATCTTTTATAAATATCTCTTTTAATCTGTAGTTCACCGAACTTTCTCCGGTACCGCCAGGATAAACAGTGTTGAGAGCACCAGGGCGAATCCCAGGATATCCATCTTCACAAACTCCGTCCCCAGTGCCGCCGCTGCTACTATCGTGGCTGCCACAGGCTCCACACTGGAGAAGAGACCCGCATATACGGAACCACTGTACTTGACAGAAGTCAGGTAGAAACAGAAGGGCAGAATCGTCCCCACCGTTATAATCATAAGAAACGCTGCCACCACCTGCCAGTCAATCACTGCCGGGATCCGCCATGGGCGGACTGCCAGAAGCAGCACGATTCCACCTGCAATCATCCCCCATGCACTCACCGCCTCAGCGGAAAACCGTTTCAGAAGGGGTGCCGGAAGCACTCCGTAAAAACAGGTAGTCACTGCCACCAGCATTCCCAGGAACAGTCCTTTTCCCGAAACAGTCAGGGACGAAAAATTCCCATGAGTTGCCACGACTGCAATTCCTACCACAGCCACCACAACAGACAATACTTCCTTCTTGCTCGGCAGAATCCTGTGTACAATCGCAAAGAAAATAATCAGGATCGCCGGATTCAGATATTGAAAAATGGTAGCCGTCCCTGCATTCATCTCCTGGACTGCGGAAAAGAAAGTAAACTGCATTCCCATCATTCCCAGAACTCCAAACAGAACCAGACGGATTCCATCCTTTGCATCCTTCCACATACTGGTAATATCCTGCCCCTTTATCTTTGCATAAGCCAGAAGCAGAATCCCCGCCGCGATCAGCCGGTATGGCACTAACCACTCGGATACAATTCCTTTCTTCTCAAATAAAAACTGGGCTACCGGGCTTGTAACTCCCCAGAGTACACCCGCCATAAAGGCACACATACAGCCCTTCATCCTTAATTTTCTATCTTGTGTCATTCCTACTCCTAATAATTGTGCTTGTTTCACTCTCGATGTCACATTTTTACGTTATAAGAAATATTTTAGTTTCTTTTTATTTTTATTAATTTCTTTGATATTCTTTTTGTTTTCAAAGACATCATTTTATTTCTTATGCAATAAATAAATTTATTTTGTCATCATTATCTTTCTCTATTTATCGTTTTTTCATATGTCTTTCAGATCAAATTTACAGAGCTCACTCTGTTTTATCCCATTTTTCTGTTCTACATGCTTCTATTTATCTGGATTTTACTACTTTTTACTACTTTTATCCCTTCTTCTTTCCTTCGTTTCCACATTCCCCTGTCAGCCCCTTCATAATCTCCAGACCATGAGGAAGGGAAGGCAGGATACATTCCAGATTTTCCTTCACAGCCTTCGGACTTCCGGGAAGATTCACGATCAGAGTCTCTCCTCTTATTACAGAAGCGCTCCTGCTCAGCATAGCGCGTGGTGTAATCTGCAGGGATGCATAACGCATCGCCTCTGCGATCCCCGGTGCATTCCTGTGCGCTACAGCCATCGTTGCTTCCGGCGTACAGTCCCTCGGCGAAAATCCCGTTCCTCCCGTGGTCAGTATCAGATCCATCTTCTCCTCATCGCAAAGCCGGATCAGCTTCTCTTCAATCATCTTCTGGTCATCCGGGAGCAGTACCATGCATGCCACCTCGTACCCTTCCGCTTCCACTATCTCTTTAATCAGCGGGCCGCTCTTATCTTCGCGCTCTCCCGCATATCCCTTATCACTTAAGGTTATGACTGCTGTCTTCCACTTTCTTTTCATGATAATATTCCCCACTCTTTCCGCCTGTCTTCCGGCATAAATAAATTTCTTTGATTTCCATAGACTTGTCCAGTGCTTTACACATATCATATACGGTAAGCAGAGCTGTGCTCACCCCTGTCAGGGCTTCCATCTCCACACCTGTCTTTCCCGTCACCTTAACGGTACAATAGCACCGCACCGCATATTCCTCAGGCAGCATTTCAAATGTCACCTTGCAGTTCGTAAGCTGCAGGATGTGACACATCGGAATCAGTTCAAATGTCCGCTTTGCCCCCATGATTCCTGCGGTTGTAGCAACTCCCAGTACGTCTCCTTTTCCGATTGTGCCTGCACAGATTGCCTCGTAGACCTCCCGGTTCACCACGATCTTCCCCGTGGCAGTCGCCTCACGGACCGTCTCTTTCTTCTCCGTTACATCGACCATGAATGCTTTTCCATTCTCATCAAAATGTGTCAGTCCCATGTTTACTTCCTCCCTGTCGTAATCCATATCTATCATTTTAACACACTCAAAATTAGCTGTAAATCAGGTTATGCGCTTTTGTTCTGAGCTGTATGGCTACCGTTTTGCCTACGACCTGGCCCCCAGCTTCAACTTCGGGGCAGAAGCCGCAACCGGTGCCAGACTCGCGGTACCGGCTGCAGTCATTGCCTAGTACTGCAGCTATCTGTAAAGCGATGCGCGGGTTTCACCTATAATCACTTTCCTCAACATCCAGAGACACAGGATGTTGGGGATTGCCATAAAGGAATTGAACAGATCTGAAACCGTCCACACAACGTCCAGTGACATCACAGCTCCCAGATACACCGCCATAATATAGATGATCCTGTATGCCAGGATTTTTTGTGTTCCCCAGAGATACTGTACCGCACATTCCCCATAGTAGCTCCAGCCGATGATCGTTGCAAACGCAAACAGGACCAGCGAGACCGACAGCATAAAGCTGCCGTCCACGGGAAGTCCTGCAAAGGCAAGAAAGCAAAGCTGGTCGTTTGCTGCCCCCTGATAATTCTGGGGAGCTCTCAACATACTGCTGACGATTGCGATCCCGGTAATCGCGCACATCACAACCGTATCCCAGAACGGACCTGTCATGGAGATGATTCCCTGTTTCACCGGAGAACTGGTCCGCGCCGAAGCCGCTGCCATAGGGATCGACCCCAGCCCCGCTTCATTGGTGAACAGGCCTTTTGAAATTCCCGTCCGCATCCCTGTCATTACCGCCGTTCCTGCAATCCCGCCCGCCACTGACCGGGACGAAAAGGCAGACCGTAAGATCACTGCCAGCGTTTCTCCCAGGAATTCCCTGTTAATCCACAGAAGGAGCAGGCATCCCCCCATATAGAAAACACTCATAAACGGAACCAGATATGTACACACCCTGGAAATCTGTTTTGCCCCTCCCAGCATGACGATTCCAGCCAGAACAGCCGCCACTGCCCCGACAGCCCGCGGAGAAATCCGGCAATTTACCGTGACTGCCGCACAGATGGAGTGCGACTGGACACTGCTGCCCATCCCAAGGGAGGCCAATATCGTGCTGAGTGCAAACACCACCGCCGCACTTTTCTGATGCAGCACCTTTTCCATAACGTACATCGGACCGCCCGTATAGGAACCATCCGGCTTCTGAACCCGGTATTTTACCGAAAGGAAGCATTCCGCATAACAGGTGGCAATCCCGAACACCCCCGTCACCCAGCACCAGAACACAGCTCCCGGTCCGCCGATTGCGATAGCCGCAGAGATACCGATAATATTTCCTGTGCCAATCGTAGCCGCCAATGCAGTTGCCAGCGCAGAAAATGGTGAAATCCCCTCATTGCTTTCCTCTGTTTTCGAGAAACTCAGCCGGATTCCTTTCGGAATTTTTTTCTGGATAAAGCCAAGCCGGAAGGTAAAATATAAATGAGTACCCAGAAGGACCACCAGCATCGGCATCCCCCAAAGGTACCCATATATTGACTTCATAATCTGAGAAAAAGTTTCCATGCCCTACTCCGGAGTTTGCTTTCCTTCTATATATATGACCCTGACTCCTGTTTTAGACACTTGTAATTCTGACAAGCATATGAGCAGAACAGATATTCAAAATCCGCCTCGCTGCCTTCCCTGATAAGGTTAAACGACCGGAATGTTCCTGTGTTCCCGCCGTACTGCAATCAGCAGGACGATTCCGGCCACTGCCGCAAAGAACAAAAATGACTGGATAAGAGGTGCAAAATTATAACTGCCCTCTGTCCAAAAATCGATAAAATCGCTGCTGATATAACTCATAGGCAGCAAGGCAGCCATCTTCTGTCCAAATTCGGGCAGATCCTCCACCTGTACTCCCATCATCCCGCACAGAATCATGACTCCGAAATAAATCGCCATCATGACAGCATAGGTAGGACCGAATTTCTTAAAAATTGTTGCCACCCCATGCCCCAGTGCAAAAAAGATACCGCCCAGCAAAAGCAGACAGACAATCAGGCACAGCGCGGAAGTAAACCGCGGTCTCTCCATTTCAAGAGCGCCATACGCCACTGCTGTATATAACGCCAGTCCCACTGCCATCACTGCAAACTGCGCGATTACCTTAGCCAGCAGTACCGACTTTTCCGGAAAACCGAACAACTTCATCCGAAGAGGAATCTCCTTTTCCAGCTCCTGCGAATAATTGGAAGCATATCCCAGCAGTATGACCGCCATGGGAATGATCAGGCTCATTGTAATAAAAACAGCAGTGTTCACCTGGGAAACCATAGCTTCCGGCACGTCTGCCTTTACAGCCCTGGTGATGATAAACAGCATCAGAATCGGGAAAATGATTCCGAACATATAGACAAATGGATTTCCCAGCACATTTCGTATTTCATACATAATCAGCCTTCTGCCGCAGCGTTTTTCAGTCATTGCTCACACCTCCGTTTCCATGTTCTTTTGCATAAGCAGCCTTCGCATTGATGGACATAATTTCAATATCACTGTTGCTGCGTTTGAAGTTCACATTATGATGGATCAATAATTTTGCCAACTCTTCTTCCTCCGCCTTTTCCCGGCAGGCAAGCGCAATCAGATGGGACGGCGCCGCAAGCTTCTGGTACGATGCTGTCAGCCTTTCATTTTCCTCATTCGCGTCTAACGTCATGATTGACTCTCCGCAGTACTTATGGAACAACGCTTCCTTCTCTCCATAGTCAATCACTTTTCCCTGGTCCAGAATCAGAAGCCGGTTCGCCAGAAGCTCCAGTTCCTCGTAATAATGCGACACGATGCAGAGCGTATTGTTTTTCCCTTTGTACCACTGGAGAAGCTTTTCCATCAGGCGCTGCCTCGTCTCGAAATCCAGGCCGGATGTCACCTCATCGTAAAAGGTCAGCGGGGCATCCTGCATCATCACCATGATGATCGTGAGCCTCTGCTTCTGCCCTCCTGAAAGAGACTTGTAACGCTTTTTCAGGCATTCCTCAAATTCGAAATATTCAATTAAATCTCTCAGTCTCTGATTCGTCCTAATACTGGTATCAAGCAGGGTCTCCAGGACATGCCGCACCGTCATGGTAGATACATACTGGTTAAACTGAAGGTGTGCCGCCATCTCCTGCGGCTTTAATCTCGTCTCGATCCTGCCCTTATAGGAAGTAAGCCCCAGGATCGTCTTCACCAGCGTAGTCTTTCCGGCGCCATTGGAGCCGATGATGCCGATTCGTTCCCCTTCCCTGATTTCAAGCGTCCGGTCAATATCAAGCGCCTGGAACCTGCCGTAAAACACCTGCAGATTTCTGATTTCCACTAACATCTGTGTTCTCCTCCCATCTCTGATACTCTCATATACGATATTCCCATCTGAAATACTTTCATCTGTGATACTTTCGTCTGCGATTCTTTCATCTGTGATGCTCTCGTCTATGATATTCTCATTTGATGTTTTCATTTTAACGCTCTCATATGAATTTCATATGAAGATACCGTGCGGCTTCGTTGAATGTTTTCACCAGGCTGTCTAGCCAAAAGAAAGCCTGGCAAGAACACCTCCGGAATCATACTTTAAGCTGCCCTTCGGCACATTTTCTATGGTGAGCTGATATCCCAGCACTTCACAGTAATAGGCAGACACATACAGCCCCAGCCCCTTTCCTTTTTCCCTTGTGCTGCCGCTGACAAAAGGCTCGTAAACATGGGGAAGAAGCTCCTCCTCAATAGCCACTCCCTCATTGAATATCACGATACTGTCCGGATCTCCCTCTATTAAAATCCTGCCATTCTCAGGAGTATAGGAAACTGCATTTGAAAGCAGATTGTCCAGAACTTTCTTAAGCAGTTCCCGGTCGCTTACCACACTGCAAGGTGTCATCTTTTTCTCACACTTTAACTTTTTCACTTCCATCTGCACCTGATAGGACGTGGCTGCCTCTTCAATCAGCTGCTTTAGCTCCACTGGTTCCATCTGCAGATGCTCTGTACAATGATTCAGATACAGAATATCATCCACGATTTTTCTCATGGACAAAAGCTGTTCCTTCACCTGCGGCAGATACGCCTTTGTATCCTTGTATTTGCCCACCTCCTGGATCATCCCGTCAACCAGAAGCAGTGCGGCCGCAACAGGGGTCTTGAGCTGGTGGGAGGACGCACGCAGGAAAACCTCCTGCCTCTTATTCTCCTGCTTTAACTGCCGGTTCTTATCCTCAAGCTCCTCATAATTCTCTTTCAGCCTGGCATAGAGTTCGTTCAGCGAACGCCCCAGATCCCCGATCTCGTCCTTTTCCTGGATTTCAAACGGGGCCACTTCCAGACTGCCTGCGCTTTTCACCTCCTGGGCATAATGAGCCAGGCGGATCACCGGGTTCACGATTTTCCGTGAAAAATACTGGGAACAGATCATAACAATCAGAAACAGGACCGCCGCAATCATCGGCACGCTCCCCAGGACAATCGGTTTGATTTCCTTCATCTGCGGTGTCATCACAGGAAGAAAAGAAAAAACAAGAGAATCGTCACTTTTTCCCATGGCAATATAAGTGGTGTATTGGTTGGCGTCATCCGAGACACCACCCTCGAACACAATAATATCGTTTCCCATCACATGGATTTTCCCGGTTCCATCCTTCCGAAATAGTTCTGCATCCTGGTCTACTTCCACTTTCACATCAATCGGAGATTTCTGATTCAGCACTTCATTCTGCTGAACACTTTCTTTTAAGAGCCCCCAGTCGATCGCCTTGAACTCTTCCTCCCCAATCTCGTCCATATCCCGGAAGCAGTCCCTTATCTGTCCCAGAAAGGTCTTAAGCTTCTCATCCTGAATCCTGATCCGGGCACGGAACCCTTTCCCCGCCACGTATACCACATCCCCGGACAGGGGAATCTCCAGCGTAGCCGAGCCCGTTGGATTCTGGACCTTAAGTCCCTCATAGCTGCGGCGCTCCATATATCCTTTTTCCACCTCTACGACAGACCTTAAATTTTCCTTTTTCATATAATCCACGTAGAGCGACGGCAGCATGGTTACAAAATACATCACGATCAGGCCAATCAGAAGCCCGGAAATCCCCATACTATATAGAAACGTTTTCTTAGACAGCTTCATCCTTTACCCCTCCTGTCTGAACTGATATCCGACTCCGATCACCGTCTTGATATAATTCCCCGGCAGCTTTTTCCTCAGATTCTTCACATGTGCGTCAATGATCCTGTCATTCCCGATATAATCCTCGTTAAAAATCCGCAGTATCAGCTGTTCCCGCGTAAATACCCTGCGCGGCTCCTCGTAGAGCGCCTGGAGAAGCAAAAACTCACTTAAAGTCAGCTCCAGGGCTGCCCCGTCAAAATAAGCCTGATACCCGTCATGGTCAATCCAGAGCCCCTTCTTCACCGTCTCAAGGGGTCTGACCCTTCTGAAAATCGTCTCCATCCGTTTCAAGAGAATGATGGGTGACACCGGCTTGACCACATAGTCATCCGCATAGTCATTGAACGCCTGCACCTGCGTCTGTTCATCTCCCAGCGCCGTCAGCATGATTACCGCCATCTCAGGAAAACGCTCCCGGATCAACCTTAAGACTTCCAGACCGCTGATCTTCGGAACCATGATATCAAGGACCGCCATGTCAAATTTACTTACATCAAGTGCCGCAATAGCTTCCTCTCCATCGGAAGCGAGCGTCACATCGTAATCCTGCATCTTCATATATTCTGCAAGTACATCCTGGATCACAGGCTCATCTTCTAAAAATAGGATTCTCTTCTTCATGATAAAAACCTCCACTGTTGTCTGTCTATTATAACAGAACTGTATGAATTTCAGATGAATTTCTTCTGTGATTTCGGGGATAAACCGCAGCTTATGCCTGTCTTTTGTAAAAAACATTTATGACACACATAAAAAATAGCCGTCCTACCCATGAGAAAGTAAACGGCTATTTCGTAATATCTTTCACCGGGGCGGGTGAGGTGCATTCACCCTCCGGCTGTCTTGTTAAATATATTATAATCACTCTTGATTTATTTGTCAACACACCGAAAATTCAAAAACACCGTGCCCCGAAAGGAAAATATTCCCTCTCAGGCCACGGTGTTTCCACCTGCATTCTACGCCGAAATCGGCGCCGAAGTCTTCTCAAACTGTGAGTTATAAAGGTCCGCATAGAACCCGTTCTTTTCAATCAGTTCATCATGGTTACCCATCTCAACGATATCGCCGTCCTTCATAACCAGGATCAGATCTGCATCCCTGATGGTAGAAAGCCTGTGTGCAATGACAAAACTGGTCCTTCCCTTCATCAGTGTATCCATCGCCTTCTGGATCTGGATCTCAGTTCTTGTATCAACGGAACTTGTCGCCTCATCCAGAATCAGGATCTTCGGATCAGCCAGGATTGCTCTTGCGATCGTGAGCAGCTGTTTCTGTCCCTGGGAGACATTGCTTGCCTCCTCGTTCAGTTCCATATCATAGCCGCCCGGAAGTGTCTGTACAAACCGGTGCACACGTGCCGCTTTCGCTGCCTCGATGACTTCTTCATCTGTAGCATCCAGTTTTCCATAGCGGATATTATCCTTAATGCTTCCGTGGAACAGCCAGGTATCCTGGAGCACCATACCGAACATCTGCCTCAACTCGCTTCTGTTGAAGTCCTTGACATCGTGTCCGTCGATCAGGATTGCCCCTGAATTCACATCGTAGAAACGCATCAGCAGCTTGATCATGGTCGTCTTTCCGGCTCCTGTCGGACCAACGATCGCGATCTTCTGTCCTTCTTTTACCTTAGCAGAGAAATCATTGATGATGATCTTCTCCGGATTATATCCAAAGTGTACATGGTCGAATTCCACATTTCCCTGCAGTCCCTCTACTGATACCGGATTCGGTACCGTCTGGTCTTCTTCCTCTTCTTCGAGGAATTCGAAGACACGCTCGGACGCTGCCGCCGTGGACTGGAGCATGTTTGCCACCTGCGCGATCTGCTGGATCGGCTGGGTAAAGTTACGCACATACTGGATAAAGGACTGGATATCTCCGACCTCGATTGCATTTTTGATGGTCAGATATCCTCCCAGGATTGCCACTGCGACGTATCCCAGGTTACCGACAAACTGCATGATCGGCATCATCATACCGGAAATAAACTGGGACTTCCATGCTGATTCGTACAGCTTGTTATTCATTCCATCGAATTCCGTGATCACATCCTGTTCTTTATTAAACACTTTTACGATATTGTGTCCGCCGTAGACCTCTTCCACCTGTCCGTTTACATGACCCAGGTATTCCTGCTGTCCACGGAAATACTTCTGGGAGTGCTTCATGATAACGGAGATCAGTCCCACAGAAACCGGCAGGATCAAAAGCGCTACCACGGTCATCAGCGGGCTGATGGAAAGCATCATCACAAGGACACCAATCAGCGTCGTAACGGACGTAATCATCTGTGTGGCACTCTGGTTCAGACTCTGTCCCAGGGTATCGATATCATTGGTCACACGGGAAAGTACTTCACCATGTGTCTTGGTATCAAAATAATTCATTGGCATACGGTTAATTTTCAGGGAAATCTCTTTTCTCAGACGGTAAGTCATTTTCTGGGAAATACCAGTCATGATATAGCCCTGTATAAATGAAAACATTGCACTTACCACATACAGCCCAAGTGTAAAGAGAAGGATCTTCCCGATCTTCTCAAAATTCATTCCGTCTCCGCCGGAAACCTTGCTCACCAGACCATTAAAAATCTCAGTCGTTGCTTTACCAAGGATCTTCGGTCCTACGATATTGAAAATCGTACCGCCGACTGCAAAAATAAGGACGAAAAACAGCTGAATCTTATATGCGCTCATGTAACCGACCAGTTTCTTCATCGTACCTTTTAAATCCTTTGGCTTCTCGCCGGGTGCCATTCCCCTCATCGGGCCGTGGCCGCCCATGCCTCTTCTTGGACCTTTACTCATGGCTGTTCTCCTCCTTTCCTTCCATATCTGCTTTTAACTCATCTTCTGACAGCTGGGATGCTGCGATCTGCTGGTAAACTTCACAGTTCTTAAGCAGTTCTCTGTGTGTTCCAATTCCTGCCACCTCACCGTCGTCCAGAACAATGATCTGCTCTGCATGTAAAATCGTACTGATACGCTGTGCTACAATCAGGACCGTGCTGTCCGCCGTATTTTCCTTCAAAGCCCGGCGCAGTGTTACGTCTGTCTTGTAATCCAGCGCGGAAAAACTGTCATCAAAAATGAAGATATCCGGATGCTTTGCAATGGCTCTTGCAATGGACAGCCTCTGCTTCTGGCCACCGGAGACATTGGAGCCGCCCTGCGAAATGCTGCTCTCGTATCCGCTCGGCTTTGCATCGATAAACTCGGTTGCCTGTGCGATCTGTGCCGCCTCGATCATCTCCTCGTCGGAACCGTCCGGGTTACCGAACATGATATTAGAAGCGATATCTCCTGAGAAGAGAACTCCCTTCTGCGGTACATATCCAAGCTTCTCTCTCAGCTCATGCTGGGTGATATCGCGGATATCCGTGCCATCCAGAGTAATCTTACCCTCTGTGACATCGTAGAATCTCGGAATCAGATTGACCAGCGTAGACTTACCACTTCCAGTACTTCCGATGATCGCCGTGGTCTCACCCGGCCGCGCCTCAAAGTTCAGATCGTGAAGGACATCCTCGCTTGCTCCCGGATAGCGGAAGGACACATGGTCAAACTTCAGGACTCCGTTTACCTTTTCCGGAAGTGCCTTTGGCTCCTTCGGGTCATGGATCATTGTCTCACTCTTTAATACTTCATCCACACGGTCTGCGGAAACAGCCGCTCTCGGAAGCATAATAGAGATCATGCACAGCATCAGGAAGCTGAAGATAATCTGCATCGTATACTGGATAAACGCCATCATATCACCGACCTGCATCTGCCCGTCACTGATTCCGTGTGCACCTGTCCAGACGATCAGGACAGAGATTCCATTCATGATCACCATCATAACAGGCATCATAAAGGTCATGGCACGGTTGACGAATAAGTTGGTCCTTGTCAGATCCCGGTTGGCCATATCAAACCGTTCTTCCTCATGCTTTTCTGTACTGAAAGCACGGATAACGGATAAACCGGTCAGGATTTCTCTCGTAACCAGGTTCAGTTTATCAACTAACTTCTGTAAAATCTTGAACTTCGGCATTGCCACAGTAAAGAGTACCAGGATGACCAGGCCGATCAGCAATACTGCCAGACCGATGATCCAGGACATGGATACATTCGTGTGGAATACCTTGTAGATCCCGCCCACTGCCATGATCGGCGCATATAAGACCATACGCAGCAGCATGACAATCAGCATCTGGATCTGCTGGATATCGTTCGTACTTCTTGTGATCAGGGAAGCCGTTGAGAAGTGGTCGAATTCATTATTGGAGAACCCTACAACCTTTCTGAACACCTGACCTCTCAAGTCACGTCCTGCTGACGCACCTACACGGGAAGCCATGAATCCAACCAGCACGCTCGCTATCATTCCCAAAAATGCCAGTGCCAGCATCTTTCCTCCGGTTCCCAGAATATAAGAATTCTGGATATGGTCTGTATCTATCCTCAGATTGCTGTATGCACTTTTGATGTAAACAGTTGCCGCCTGCTCCACCATCGTCTCAGGCATATCATTCATCTGCTCGCTCATCTTCTCAACGATCTCGACACGCTGCTCTTCTTCCAGCATCCCAAACAGCTCAAAGATATCCGAATCATCAATCTTCTTTATCTGTTCATCAATCTTCTTCTGAATCTTTTCCTGTACCTCCTGTACCGCCTGATCCTGCTGTGCCTTAATCTGGGCAGCCATCTGTGGATTTGCAGCTATTGCAGCCTTCATCTCATCCGTCAACTGAGCAGAAGCGGCATCCTCCACCTGCTGTGCGGCAGCCTTCTTCTGTTCATCTGCCACACCCTGGATCGCAGACTTCATATTCTCCTTCATAGAATCTTCCATCTTCTTAGTGGTATCACTTCCAGATTCTATCCCGGATACAAAAAGCATCGGTTTTCCGAGGATCTCAGATACTTTTTCCGTCTTCTTCTCATCCTCTTTTACTTTCTCTTTCAGGACATATACGGCTCCGTCATAATCGTAGCCTGTGTCCTTCTCCTTCAATTCATATGCGTCCTTCACCGTCTTTGTATCATCGGCGTTTACAAACAGAAGCAGTTTGTCCATATCCGCTTTTGCGATTGCATCCGGAATAGATTCGCTGATACCGCCCTGCTGAATTCCCACATTGACAATGTCAGACGTGTACGCAGGCAGTGACAGGTCACAGTAAGCCTGCACGATGAGAACTGCCAGGATCGCAATCATTGCTTTCCAGTACATTCCCATATACTTGAATAACTTCTTCATAAATCCCTATCCTTTCCTTATAATCTAGTCTCTTGCTGTATCGTATTATCCTAATAAAATGCCCTTATGTTACCGGCATATCCGAGAGATTATCCCTCATCTGGATCAGAAGCCGTCTCAACAGCAGCTTTTCCTCCTGACTCATACCTTTAAACATTCCTGCATCCATTTCCATCGCTACATCTTTGATATTCTGAAGGCAGGCTTCCCCTTTTTCAGTAATGCTCAGTCTCATGACCCTCTGATCCTTCTCATCCGGCCTGCGCCTGATATAGCCTTCCTTCTCCATCTTCTGGATCGCGGCAGTAATCGACGGAGGTGTCACATTCATATGCTTCGCCATCTCCCTCTGGGAAAGTTCCCCCTCATGGTTCAGCATAAACAGTATCCCTGCCTGCCCCGGCTTTAAGCCAAACTTTTCAAACAACAGTGTCGCTTTCTTCATGCTCAGATGCATGATCTGACCCATAATGCCGACAGTTGGGATCTGACCCATGTCACAATTCATCCTTAACGCTCCTTTCCTCTGTACTTCGCTGACATCC
Source organism: uncultured Faecalicatena sp. (assembly GCA_902489075.1). Taxonomy (GTDB): domain Bacteria; phylum Bacillota; class Clostridia; order Lachnospirales; family Lachnospiraceae; genus Faecalicatena_A. Next base: position 70,170 of record CABTYO010000006.1, read on the forward strand.
ATGATAAAAAGCAAAACAGATCTTCACGGTCCACTTCACTTACAGACGCTTGTCAAAGTGGATCTTCACAATCCGCTCCGCTTACAGATGTTTTTAAATTAGTTAGATGCCTAACGAATATATTAGTAGTATTATATAAAAAAGTCAATATAAAGTGATAGATTTCACAGTTTTTTAATAATTTCTTCTAAAAAATAATTAAGTATCTAATCAAATGCCATTCTTTTTTCAAAACACAAAAAGAGAGAGGTACCAGATATTATAATCTGCCTCTCTCTGATTTTTCTATGCATTTTCGTAATTCTCTGCCGCCTGTCTTTTTGTTTTTAATAAAAACGTTCCCCCGATGCATATGGGGAAAATAATTGCCGCAAGCAGCCCGCCCTTTAATCCCCATTTTCCGGCATTGTCAGCCACGATCCCAACAAGTCCCGGACCGGACATGCATCCTGCGTCTCCAGCAAGGGCCAGGAATGCAAAGAGTGCGGTTCCACCCTGGGCGCATTCACGTGCCGCTATACTGAATGTCCCCGGCCACATGATTCCAACAGAGAGTCCGCATAAGGCACAGCCCAACAGACTGATCAACGGTACAGGAGCAAATACGGCTAACAGGTAGCTTACGATACACAACATACTGCTTAAGTACATAAATTTCTCAAGTCTGATCTTTTCTCCCCATTTTCCATAGAAGACACGGGATACCCCCATCAATATGGCAAAGGAGCAGGGGCCTAAGAGATCGCCCATCGTCTTGGATACGTGCAGGCTGCTCTCGGCGAAGAAGGACGCCCACTGGGACATCGCCTGTTCGGAAGCCCCTGCGCACAGCATCAGGACCACGAAGAGCCAGAAAGCCTTCATGGACAAAAGTTTCCTGACCGGAATACGGTTCTCTTCATCCACCAGTACACGGATCGGGACTTTCAGAAAGGCGAATGCATTCAAAAACGGTACAATTGCCCATAACATAGGAAGATACCGCCAGTTCTCCATGCCGATGAGGTGAAACCCAATCGTGGACAGAATGACAACGCCTACATGCCCGAAGCAGTAAAAAGAGTGCAGAAGACTCATGGCCTTCTCTTTTTCTCCCGTCGGAGCCGCCTCCACGATCGGACTTGCCAGAACCTCCAGAAGGCCGCCTCCGATTGCATTAAACAGGATTGCTGTCATCAGTCCCAGATAAGGCGATGGAAGGATAAACGGAAAGATTCCCATTCCCACAAGTCCTGCCGCTGCCATAAAATGTGCCAGCACCATGCAGACCCGGTACCCGATCCTGTCCACATATTTTGCCGCCAGTAAGTCGATCAGCAGCTGGATTCCAAAGTTAAATGTAATAAGAAAACCAATTTTTTCAACAGAAATCGAAAACTGCTTCTGAAATGTCAGAAATAAAAGCGGGCCTAAATTGTTTACGATTGCCTGCGTGATGAAGCCCACATAGCAGGCATAAATTGTCTTTTTGTAAGAATTCATCGTGTCATAAAATGACGGTCAGGATCCTCTTATCCCTGACCGTTTTCCTTTCTGTAAATATCATGTAAAGCGGATATGCCATATCTGCTTCGATGCTTTTCTGATGAAGATCAAAGCGGATATAACATATCCCCTTCGATGCTTCTCTGATGAGGTTAATCTCCAAGTGCCTTTTTCTTCCAGTGTCCTGCCCGATAGCATACAAACGTAATACACGCTCCCAGAACCCAGGATATCAAAAGTGAGATAAAGATACATGCGCTGTTCCCGGTCGGATGTTCCGGAGATCTTGTCAGATACGCCAGTCCATATGCCAGCGGCACACGGATCACAACCGTGGTCACCATGGAGATCCACATCGGGGTCACAGTGTCACCTGCCCCTCTCATCACACCGGACAGGCACTGTGTCACTTCCATCGCTATGTAACCGACAGCCAGGATCTTCATCATAGTGAAGCTTAATTCCACCAGCTCCGGGGTGGAAGTAAAGATTGCCATCAGGTACTTTCCGAACAGCAGGATCAGAATCGTAATGACCGTGGAAGTCGCAACAGCGATTCCGGTTCCCTGCTTTGCCCCTAAAGTCACCCGGTCCATCCTTCGTGCACCGACATTCTGTCCGGCATAGGTAGTCATGGCTGTTCCAAAGGAAAATGCCGGCATCATGGCGAACCCGTCCACACGCATGACAATAACATTCGCCGCGATAAACATTTCCCCAAAACTGTTGGTCAGTGACTGAACCACGATCATGGACAGGGAAAAGATCGCCTGCGTGACACCTGACGGAAGTCCCAGCCGGATCAGATCCCACATATACTTCTTCTCCGGAACAAGGTAGCTCTTCTTCATATCAAAGACATCCTTCATCCGGCATAATTTCAGGAAAGATAACACGGCAGAGACCATCTGAGCGATTACCGTCGCCAGTGCCACACCTGCCACACCAAGACCAAACTTTGCCACAAACACATAATCCAGCACGATATTAATCACCGTTGCCACCAGCAGATAAATCAGTGCTGAAACAGAATCTCCCAGCCCTCTTAAGATTCCGCCCAGAATGTTATAAAAAGCACATCCGATGATTCCCATAAACAGGATCATCAGATAAGAATGGCACCAGCCGATGATGGTATCGGGCGTATTCAAAAGCCTTAAAAGCGGCATCGTCACAAATGGTGTGATCGCCATGACCAGAACCGTTGTGATAATCGTCAGCGTAATGCAGCAGCCGATCGTCTTTGAAAGCTCTTCTCTCTGCTTCGCGCCGAAATACTGGGACACCATGATGCCAACTCCCACAGAAATTCCGACAAATAATACAAGCAGCAGATTCAGGATCGGTCCCGCACTTCCGACTGCCGCCAGCGCATTGTCCCCCACAAACCGTCCTACGATGATACTGTCCACCGTATTATACAGCTGCTGTGCAATATTACCGATCAGCATGGGAATCGTAAATGCGACGATGCGCCTCCCCGGACTCCCCGTGGTCATATCTACCGGGGCAAATAATTTCTTCATACCTGTTAACATGTATAACCCTCTCTTTTCCTTATCTATCCGTACACACTGTGATTATTGTACTATATAAAGACTGAATTTGTCTATCTTCTAACAGACAAATCCAGTATCCTTATTATAAAGGGTACTGGAGAAAATCACAACCCGGTTTTGATAGAATCTGCCGAAAAGAAGGGCACGGCCACGATCCCCCGATCATGGCCATACCCTTTAAAATTTTCCTGCAATTTACCTGTTTTACACGGGTGCTTTCTCATGCCTCATCCAGTCACTACTCTTCTGTCATTCCCCGGTAGATCATCTCCAGATCCTTGACTGTCCGCTCCATTCCAAGCCTGCTCACATTCATGATAATATCATGGGATGTAATATCACCCCAGTCCCTGCCTGTATAGGTCTCATAATAGTAACGGCGTTCCCGGTCAATCTTCTTGATCTTGTCTGCTGCCTTCTTCTCCGTCAGATCATACATCTCTGCGATCCTTTTAATCCTGTCTTCCTTATCTGCACAGATAAAGATATTCAGGCTGTCAGCATGGTCCTTCAGCGCGTAGTCTGCACATCTTCCTATAAATACTGCCGGCCCCTTCTTCGCCAGCTGACGGATGATAGCCGACTGTGTATAAAACAGCTTGTCATTGATCGGCTCGGCATATTCCACGTTGCCTACAAATTGCACCATCGTTGCCGGGGTGTAGTTGTAAGATGAAAGGAATCTGCTCAGAGTTGTCTCATCCACCGCCTCTGCCGTCTCTTCACTGATATCCAGCTCCTTTGCTGCCATCTCAACCAGATTTTTGTCATATAATGGCAAACCCAGGCTTTTCGCAAGTCTTGTACCTACTTCACGTCCGCCACTGCCGAACTGTCGGCCAATCGTTATCATTACTTTCTTTGACATAATAAACAACTCCTTCCTTCTATCCTGAACAACCACACTTTCTACACCTTTATTATACTTTTTTCGTCAGACTTTAACAAGTTTATTTTGAAATTTACAGATATTTTATACTTGTATGGCTGTCAGGGAAGGATCACCCGTTAATTTCATCTATAACAGGTTCTTTCAGGCCATCACTTTTATGCGTTCAATGCCTGAATCAGTTGTTGTAACATCTCTTTTTTCACTCCCGGCACAAAGCTTAAGATCTGTCTGAGCGGCATTCCTTCCATCATCGCCGCAATCATCTCATTGCTGATCGCACCGCTTTCATCCTGCGCATCTTCTGCCATTGCCTGTGCAGCGCCGCCGCCCATAGCTCCCATGGCCTGTTCCAGAATCATCTTTCCTTTCGGGTCCGCCATGATCTCGCCCATGGTAGAGTTCATAGTAAATACCTTTGGTATGACTGTCTCTGATTCTACCTGCACGGTCTCTGTAAGTATAATTTCCTGGGCAGATTTACCGATCTGAATCTCATAAGCACCACTTTCCACATGCCAGTCGTGAATCTGGACACTCCAGTATGCAAAGGCACGTCTGTCTAATGTAAAGCTGACCGTCTTCGTCTCACCTGGCTGTAATTCCACCTTATCGAAGCCGCGAAGCTCTCTTACCGGACGTTTCATTGCGCTTTCCTTCGCGGAAACATAGAGCTGTACCACTTCTTTTCCTGCACATGCGCCTGTATTGGTCACATCTACGGAAACTTTGAGTTCTTTACTTTCTTTCATTTCCTTCTGGTCGAGCACCAGATTGCTGTATTCAAATGTAGTATAGGACAGGCCGTGTCCGAATGGGAACAGGACCTTCATATCTTTGGAAACATAATAACGGTATCCAACAAAAACGCCTTCTGAATAAACAGACTTGTCATGCTCTCCGCCATAAGTCAGGTAACATGGGGTATCCTCCAGGCGCAGCGGGAATGTCTCCGCAAGTCTTCCGCTTGGATTTACGTCACCATAAAGCACGTTGACAACTGCACCACCGACAGCCTGTCCGCCAAGGTACGCTTCCACGACAGCCTTCACCTGGCTGATCCAAGGCATTTCTACCGGGGAACCATTATGCAGCACAACCACGGTATTGGGCTGAACCTCTGCCACAGCCTGGATCAGACGGTTCTGGCAGTCCGGCAGTCTCATATGTTTCCGGTCGTATCCTTCGGATTCAAAGCTGTCCGGCAGACCTGCAAAAATAACAGCGGTATCTGCATTTTTTGCTGCTTCCACTGCTTCTTTCAAAAGAGCTTCGTCTGTCTCATCCTTTGCATCATCAAAACCTTTGGCATAGACCACGTTCGCAGCATCTGTTCCACATCCGGCTTCTCTTGTTTTGACCGCATCCAGCGCTGATTCTACCTTAAAGCTGTTGATATGGGAGCTTCCGCCGCCCTGGTATCTTGGTGCCTCGGCATATTTTCCGATAAATGCGGCCTTCACATCTTTCTTCAGTGGAAGGATGGCATCCTCGTTTTTCAAAAGAACGATACATTCCTCCTCGATCTTCCGTGCGGTCTCATGATCCTTCTCAAGATCAAATACAGCCTCTTTGTCGCGGTTCTCTTCGAATCTGTATACAATATTCAGGATTCTTTCACATGCCTGGTCCAGAATTTCTTCGGAAAGTGTGCCTTCCCTGACAGCCTCTACGATCTCTGCATCTGTGATTCCATTAGAAGCCGGCATCTCAAGATCACAGCCTGCCTTCAATGCTGTCACACGGTCATTCATTGCGCCCCAGTCTGTCATGACATATCCGTCAAATCCCCACTCATTACGCAGAATATCTGTCAGCATTTCCTTATTTTCACAGAGATAGGTTCCATTCAGTCTGTTGTAAGAATTCATGATGGTCCATGGCTTTTCCTTCCTCACCATGCCTTCGAATGATGCAAGGTAGATTTCCCGCATGGTCCGCTCATCCATCTCAGAAGAGCTGGTCATTCTGTGGTATTCCTGGTTATTCGCCATAAAATGCTTCGGGCTTGTACCCACATTTTTGCTCTGTACGCCGTGTACAAGTGCGCCTGCAATCTCTGTGGACAAGAATGGATCTTCTGAATAGTACTCAAAGTTCCTTCCACAAAGAGGGGAACGCTTGATGTTCATGGCAGGTCCCAGGACTGTGCTGACACCTTCTGCCTGACACTCTGTTCCGATTGTTTCTCCTAAAGACTTCACGGTCTGTCTGCTGAAACTGGATGCGGTAGCACATCCTGCCGGGAAACACACTGCTTTGATGCTGTCATTCACTCCCAGATGGTCTGCCTCGTCATCCTGCTTACGCAGTCCGTGAGGTCCGTCGCTCACCATTACCGCCGGAATTCCAAGACGCTCCACCGCCTTTGTATGCCAAAAGTCTGCGCCGGAACATAATCCCGCTTTTTCTTCCAAAGTCATCTGTGCGATCAATTCTTTTAAATTCTGTTTTTCCATCTGATATACTCCTTTTCCTAACACTACTTTATTACTGTCCGCCCCTCTGAGTACGCGCAGCACGGTCTGGGCAGTAATCCTGTTTTCTATAAGATAACACACGGCATGGCAATAGTATTGTAATTTTGATTATAATATTATAAAATTATTATTACTTGGAACTTTTCATTCCACTTTTACTAAATGTATTCCCTATTAACACCTTCAAGGAGGCCACTATGATTGAAAATCTGAAAGAATTCTGCCGCCTGTTCTACGCATCCACCTTTATTCCGGTGAGCGTATGTCAGGCCCCCACTCTTGTAGAATATTCATATCCCACGAATCACGAGGATATCCGTAACATCAGCTCTACCCTGCCCGCCATGCTGGAATTCCATAAAAATCCGGACTATTTTATCCTGCAGTCCTTCAGTTATTTTGGCTGTGTAAAGCTTGAAGAATACAACAGATACCTGATAATCGGCCCTGTATTCAGTGTTCCGGTCACAGATAGTACCATCCGCATGTTTATGAAGGAATGCGCCATTTCCCTGGAATACAGGGACCGTATTACGAGTTTTCTGACTAACACACCGCTGATTTCCTTCAATCAGTTTATCCAGACTCTCGCATTCCTCCACCTCGCCCTGAATCATCAGACCGTGGATCTGCCCCGGCATTTTCACATTGATGGTTCCCCGTCGCAGGAAGAAATATCTGCGATACATTCAGACAGAATACATGAGGCAAAAGAGGATCAGATTTTCCATAATACATATTCCTTTGAACAGCAATATCTGGAATGTGTGAAAAACGGCGACACTACCCGCCTCAAAAAGCTGATGGATTCCGTGGAAAAGAGGCTGATCATGGGGAAAATCGCTGATACACGTCTTCGCAATGAAAAAAATCTGATGATTGCCTGCACCACACTCACCACCAGGGCAGCGATTGCAGGCGGTATGGATATTGAACAGGCCTACCAGCTCAGCGATGTCTATATTAATGAAGGGGAAAAAATGCAGAGCGTGGAAGCGCTTACTACCCTGCAGCGCACCATGATCTTCGATTTTGCAGAGCGGGTCGCTCAGAGTAAGCTTCCCAACGGGTTATCCAAAGAGGTGTCCGACTGTGTCCAGTTCATCTCCCAGCATACGAACGAATTGATCCGGGTAGATGATGTGGCTGCCTTTTCCGGGAAAAGCAGGTCCTATATCAGCCAGAAATTCAAGAAAGAGCTGGGGTTTGACATCGGCAGTTTTATTATGAGATGCAAGCTGGAGGAGGCGAAAAGCCTGCTCACTTATTCCGACCAGTCATTGAGTGAGATCAGCAGTTATCTCTGCTTTTCCAGCCAGGCCTATTTTCAGAATGTGTTCAAGAAAAAATATGGCCTGACGCCGATGCAGTACCGGAATCAGACCATGAAATAACACTGCTTTATTTTGCTGCTGGCAGAAACGTAACCGTAATCGCCAGTTCACGTCCTTCCAGGATCTGTGCCTCTGCCGTGCCGCCCATGCGCACGCACAATTCCTTTACAATAGCAAGTCCCAGCCCGGACGACCCTTTCTTCCGGGTCTGGTCCGCCTTATAAAAGCGTTCAAAAATCCGTTCCACATCAATGGCATTCGCATCCTCTACCGGATTGATAAAAGTAACTGCCATCCCTTTCTGCACAATACAAAGGCCTCCCGCACCGTGCAGAAGGGCATTGTTGATAAGATTGCGGAAAATACGTGCCAGGATTTCCGGTGTTGCAGACACACACAGACCTTCGTTCTCAAACTGAATCTCCGGCTCGATCTGCTTTTCCTCAAACACATGGTAAAGTCCGATCATACAGTCACTCAAGACCGGGAATACCGCCGTACTCCTTAAGTCCAAAGTAAACTCCTCACTGGTGAGTTTCGTATACAGAAAAAGTTCTTCCAGCATATCCTTTAATTCCGCGATCCGCTTTTCGATGATATTTTCATACCGAAGCTGCTTCTCAGACTCTGTACATTCCCTGAGCATCTGCAGATATCCGGACGCACTCGTAAGAGGTGTCCGGATATCATGGGCAATATCGGAGATCGACTGTTTTAACTGGTTCTGGGAGCGGATATACTTCTGTTCTTTTGCGTGGACACCGGAAAAAATATGGTTCAGCTTCTGATAAAGCTCTACGAAGGCGCGGTTTCCCGTATTCGTTGTCAGCTCCATCCGGCTCCCGTTTTCCAGCTGTTCGAGCTGCTTTTTCAGATGACGCACTTCCCTGATGTAAAGAATAATCAGGAAGGACAGTATAAAAATAATCATAATCAGCACCAGAATCAAAGCCAGCATAAGCAATTTCCTCCTGAATAGAATGTCAAATTGTCTGTACATCGTAAAATAGCTGTAACAGTGCACAGGGTACCTGTTCACTGTTACAAATAACTTCTTTCATGATGCACTGGTACAACAGCTGCTTATTTATTTTACGCTGCATCAGATATCCCTGCGAGTCAGCACGATTTTACTGATCACAGTATATATCACCAGAAATACAAGTCCTGTGATGCACGCCTGAAGACTATAGTTTCCTTCAAATGAACTCGGCAGTGACGCAAGATTTATATACAGGCTGTACTTTGTCAGCCACTGCAGTCCAAACAGACCAAGCAGGGTATTCACAATCATTACGATCAGCCCGCCGTTCAGACAGATTGCACCTGCGATCCCTGCCGCTTTACTGCGGGTCACGATACAGATCAGCATGGTCAGCGCAGATAGACCATTGGTCACCATCCAGGATGAAAACAGGTAAAACAGGATATCTCCGGTATACGACCAGGCAAAGATTCCTCCGCTGATCAGATTGAGTGGCAGGATTGATAAAAATGAGCCCGCCAGATACAGCAGATTAATGAGAACCAGGCTGCATATTTTACTCAGAATATAATCCCATTTATTTTCATGCGCCGCCACGATATTTTTAATAAATCCACAGTCAAAATCCGTGCAGATAAATAATGATGCAAGTACTCCGGTCGTCACAGAAAAGAGTCCTCCCCCAATCGTCCCCTGACGGAACACTTCCAGAATTGAAGTACCGGACAGAGCCTCTTTGATCTGTTCCGAACCGGCGCTGAATTCCGCGCCATACTGCATGATGAGTTCTTTCAAAGTCGGATTGGTAAGGAGAAGCAAAATTCCAAATGTGAGTAAATTGCACAGTATCAGGGCTCCAAAGCAGATGTAAAAGCTCTTACTGCGGAAGATACGGTACAGGTCCATACGCAGAAGATTAAGCATGGTGTGCACCCCCTTCCATCAGATCCAGGAAATATTCTTCCAGATCCATCCGGTGCAGGCTGCTGGAATGAACCCCAATCCCATTCTGCACAAGCAGTGTAACCAGCGGCGCTGACTCCTGAAAATCAAAAACGTGGAGCTGGTTCCTGCCAAATACTTCGTAAACAGCTTCCGGATAATGTTCGGAAATCAGGGCGGCTGTCCTGTCCGCATCGTCCACTTTGAGATCCAGATAATCTCTGCACTGTTCCTCTAACTTGTGACTGGAAACCTGACGGATCAGTTCCCCATCCTTGATGATCCCATACCGGGTCGCGAGCCTGCTCAGTTCTCCCAGGATATGAGAGCTGATAATGATCGTCTTTCCTGCCTCCTCATTCAACCGGATCAGGCATTCCCTGACTTCCCGGATTCCTTCCGGGTCCAGGCCGTTGATCGGTTCATCGAGAATCAGCAGGTCCGGATTGCCCAGCAGTGCCATGGCAATGCCCAGCCTCTGCTTCATTCCCATGGAAAACTGTCCCACCTTCTTCTTCCCTGTCCCGGACAGATTCATCATTTCCAGGATCGTATCCACACTTTGCAGATCCGTAAGTCCCAGACACTTTGCGTTCAGGACCATGTTGTCCCTGGCGGTCATATGGGGATAAAGCCCGGCCTCCTCGATAAGCATCCCGACTCTGCGGCGGGCGTTCTGGTCCTTCACAGACGAACCGTAAAGAGAGATTTCCCCCTCTGTGGGATGTACAAGTCCGCAGCACATCTTTAATGTGGTAGACTTTCCTGAACCATTCCGGCCGATAAATCCGTAGATGTCCCCCGACTTTACTTCCATATTCAGATGGCTCACAGCGGCTTTTGTGCCGTACATTTTCGTTAAATTATTTGTTTTGACTGCATATTCTGTATTCATGGCAGCTCCTTTCCTTTGCTTTTATCCATAGTGTACCTGCACAGGATTCAAAAATCGCAAAGAAAAGGTTAAGAAAGTTTAAAGCCCATTCCCCATACCGTCTGGATGTAGGTATCTGTCCCGCTTGCCTTTAACTTGGAACGGATGTTGCTGATGTGCACATTGATCGTTTTATCTTCTATATAATATTCATCTTCCCAGGCATATTCATAAATCACCTGTTTGGTAAATACCTTCTTCGGATGCTTGCAGAGTAATTCCAGTATCTTGAACTCATGCCTGGTAAAATCGATATTTTCCCCGGATACTTTCATCTCCTGCGTCTCCGGGTCCAGTGACCATTCCTTATAGTGGATGACACTGTCAGAATCGAAGGTCTGCGTACTGCGAAGCTGGACCTGGATGCGCACGAGAAGCTCCCGCAGGTCAAAAGGCTTACAGATATAGTCATTCGCCCCGGAAGATAAAAGCTCCACCTTGCTGTCCAGTTCGTTCTTCGCAGAAAGCACGATGACCGGGACCTTTCCGGCAAATGTGTGGATCAGCTCCTCCCCGGTCATTCCCGGAAGCATCAGATCCAGAAGAATCAGGTCAAAGCGCTCCATCTGAAAACGCAGTGCACCTTCCGTTCCTGAGAACGCCTGGGTGCAGGCGTAGTGATTCTCCGTGAGATATTCAAAGATCATATTGTTGATATTGGGGTCGTCTTCTATGATTAGTATTGACTGCATGGTCTGGTCCTCTTCATTTCTCATATTTGTGGTATAACTTCTATATGTTTTACAGCGGCAGATCCCGCTTACTGAATCTGATAATTCCAACTCCCAGCAAAACCAGTCCGACTGCATACAGAATCGCACATGTCAGCCACGCTTCCCCGTCTCCTGCTGCCAGTCCGTCGACATTGAACAACGTCAGAGGCGTCGCATATTTCAGATTCTCAAACTTATCCCCCACCTGTGAAATCATCTGCACAAGAACAGAATACACCACAACCGCCGTGCTGATACCTGACGATGTCCTGGACTCGTTGCAGAAACAGGATGCGCAGAAGCAAGCCCCGCCAAAGAACACAAGCAGTCCTAAAAGTCCCACATTCACTCTCAGGAAAGCCGCCGTCTCCATCTCTCCCGGGAACAGAACCTCACTGACTACCATGACCAGGGCTGTAATATACGCCACCATAACTACCAGTGTTGTCAGCAGAAATACACCCTGTGTGAGCATGATCTTCCATCTCTTCTGCGGCACTGCCAGCAGATACGCCATGGAGCCGTTATCCACATACTTTGCCGCCAGCCTGTTACACAGGATGATAATGAACACTCCCGGAAATGCCACATAAAGCATCCCATATAAATATCCTGACACAAACTCCAAAAGTGTCGTCCCCACATCCAGCATTCCAAACGCCGCAAACAGATCCGGCATACTCTCCGCCATCATTTTCAGGCTGTCCCCCAGCTTCGGATCGAACATCATCGTGATCATTGTGCCATACATACTGAGCACTGCGAGGAAAATCACAAGCAGCAGCCAGTTGGATTTGATTTCTTTCTTAAATAAAGTCGCATTCATTACTTTTCTGCCCCCTCTCCGTAAAAATGCATGAAGAACTCTTCCAGGCTCTGGGTGCGCACATCCAGGTCTGTGATCGTGTACTCCCCTGCCTTCTTGATAAAAGTATCCAGATTCTTTCCTACTCTGGCAGTCACAGTCCTGCTTCCCGCCTGATAAGCTGCCTTCGGAAATTCTGCCGCGAAGGCCTCTGCCATAACCGCATCCTTGAAGGTAATCTCAATATTCTTCTGCCGTCCCTCTTTCAGCTTCTCTATCTCCTCGACTGCCACCAGCTTTCCCTCACGGATAATCGCCGCCCGATCACAGGTACGCTCCACCTCTTCGAACATGTGGGAGGACATCAGGATTGTCTTTCCCGCCTTCTTCTCCTCAAGGACCAGCTCCACGAACCGGTTCTGCATCAGCGGGTCCAAGCCTGAAGTCGGTTCATCCAGAATCAGAATCTCCGAAGCCGGGTCCATGAATGCACAGACGATCCCGATCTTCTGCTTCATCCCCTTGGACATCTTTTTCAGCTTGCCCATAGCATCCAGTTCGAACCGCTCCATCAATTCCTGTGCCCGTCCCATGCCTTTCATATTCTTCATCTTCGCCACAAAACGGATGAATTCCATCCCGTTCATGGAGTCGATAAATGCAATCTCACCCGGCAGATATCCCAATGACTTCTGGATCTCATCCGCCTCCTTAAAGCAGTCCTTTCCCATAATCGTAAGCTTCCCCTGATCCGGCTTGATAAACCCCATCAGCTGCCGTATGGTCGTTGTCTTTCCTGCACCGTTAGGTCCTAAAAATCCCAGGACCTCTCCTTTATGTACAGAAAAGCTGACATCAAAAACGCCCCTCCCCTGTCCATAATCTTTCGTAATGTGGCTGATCTCAATCACGCTCATCCTGATACTCCTCCTTATAAAACATCTTTCTCATCATTCCTATCCACATGTTGAATTCCTGATTCATCTCATCCAGACTGACCTGACTGCCCGACATCTGTACATCATGCATATATCCGTCCGCCATCCACCGCAGCATCTTGTAAACATGGTACGGATTCACCCCGTCCCTGAACTTATAAGCATCAATTCCGCTGAAGTACATCTTATAAAGCTGGTCCTCCTGCATGATGTTCACCACTTTCAGGTCCTCCGATACCTCTTCCTTTTCCGAATAAAAGGCCCGCACTGCGAAATCCATGATATACGGACTCTTTTCCAGAATCTCCATTTTCATAGAGCTGGAATAACTCAGAAGTTCAAAGAAATCTGTGATTTCCCCAAACTTTGAATCAATCACCTGTTCCTTCATCACCTCGATCAGGTAATCGTATAAGAACAGATACAATTCCTTCTTATTATGGAAATAGTAGAACAGAAGCCCTTTGGATATCCCGGCCTTTGCCGCGATCAGATCCGTCGATGCCCGCTTATATTCATTCTTTGCAAACACCTCCATGGCTGCATTCATAATGGCGAGCTGCTTCTCCTCCGGAAGTGAATAAAACTTCTCGTTCATGGTGTCCTCCCTTCTGGTTTGACCCGTTCGGTTTGACTTGTCTGGTCAACCCTTAGTTACAGAATACACGATTGACTATAATTTGCAACCCCTCCGGAAATGTATTTTTTCCCAGCTGAATCAAAAGGACAGATAAATGTATTCACACTGCTCATTTATCTGTCCTTTATTTTATACTGAAATCTTCTTTCCCCTAGAACACATACTTCTTCAGCCGCTCCATAGCCTCCTTCACCAGCTCATGAGGCAGCGCCAGATTCACTCTGATTGCATACTCTCCATGGAACGGTCTGCCGTCCTGCCAGATCACGCCGACTTCGACTCCTGCCTTCAGCAGTTCATCTAAAGTCTTCCCATGCTCCCTGCACCACTCTTCACAATCCAGGAACAGCATATACGTTCCCTGTGGTTTCGCCAGCTTCACACCTTTAAAGTTAGCAAGGATATACTCGTAAGCGTAATCCACGTTGCTGCTTAAGACTTCCCGAAGCTCATCCACCCACTGCATTCCTTCCTCGCAGTAAGCGCCTGTCAGCGCATGCATGGACAGGACATTGCAGGAGTTATAATGTGAAGCAGTCGATACTTTTTCTACACGGTCACGTAAATAGGAATTATAAATCACATGGTAGGAACCAATCAGGCCTGCCAGATTAAATGTCTTGGACGGTGCATAGACTGCCACTGTCCGGTTCTTTGCATCTTCTGATACTGTCTGTGTCGGAATATGTGTATATCCCGGCATGGTGAGGTCTGCCCATATCTCATCTGAAATCACAACACAGTCGTACTTCTGATATAATGCCATTGCTTTTTCAAGCTCTTCTCTCTCCCAGACTCTTCCTGACGGGTTATGTGGAGAACAGATCACTGTACAATGAATCTTATGTTCCTTTAACTTCTTTTCCATATCCTCATAATCCATACGCCAGATTCCGTTCTCATCCAGTTTCAGATCACTTAAAATAATATTTCTGCCGGTATTTTCAATCGTCTTAGTAAATCCGATATAAGTAGGAGAATGAAGTAAAATAGCCTAGATCGGAAGAGCACACGTCTGA
>CABTYO010000007.1 GCA_902489075.1 uncultured Faecalicatena sp.
GAAGATATGAAAATGGTGATAAATCGTTTTCTTGCTTCCGGTATGACTATGGAAGAGGTGTCTGTGAAAATGGACGCTTCTATTGAAGATTTGACAAAATTGTTAAACAATTAAACTCCAGTTTAATGAACGTGGCAAAAGTTAGAGTTTGAGGGGGGAATGCAAATGATCGAAAGACCAACCTTAGATAAACATTTAGACAGCAAAACATTTCGAGATTTTTATTATCTGAAAGAGGAATTGATAGATTTTTGCAGAGAAAACGGCTTGCCTGTCTCTGGGGGAAAATTAGAAATAGCGGATCGGATTGCTTATTTTCTCGAAACGGGCAGAATATTATCTGCCGGGGCAGGAAAGAAAAAGGCTGCAATTATTTCTTCAATAACCGAAGATACTGAAATAGAAGCTGATTTTGTTTGTTCTCAACGTCATAGAGCCTTTTTCAAAGAGCATATTGGAAACAGTTTTTCTTTTAATGTGGCTTTTCAAAAATGGTTAAAAAGTAATTCTGGAAGGACCTACAAGGAAGCAATCAGTGCCTATTATCAGATTCTTGAAGAGAAGAAAAACGGAAAATCGAAAATTGACAGGCAATTTGAGTACAACACCTATATCCGGGATTTTTTTACCGATAATAAGGGGAGATCTTTGGAGGAAGCAATAAGGTGTTGGAAATACAAAAAGCAATTGCCGGGGCATAATCGCTATGAAGGATCAGATCTTGCAGCCTTATAAAAAATCAAAATTTGAGGAAGCAGCATGAATACAAAAGCATTATTGGTAGAGGAGGCAAAATCATGTGTACAAGATTCGTATATAATGGTAATGATACGATTGTTGGTTTCAATTTTGATATAGATATTTCGGAATATGAACATAAGGTAATACTGGAAAAAGACCGATTTTTTATTGGTATTAAAATGCCAGATAATCAATGGCACTCTTATCATGGAGTAAATGCGAATGGCGATGTAGGAACACTGCTTTATGTTCACGGAAATGAAAAAGCATTAAAAAGTAAAGAGGGTGACTGCTATACCATTGCAGAATTGACAGAGAGATTTGTGTGTGGTGAATTATTTTTTGAGGAAGCTGTGGAAATAGTGCAGCAAAAGGAAATAATTTATGAAAATGGTGCAACTATGCAGGCACTTTTATCCGATAGGAATGGCAAAGTTTTAATTGTAGAACCCGGAATTGGTTATAAGATCGAAACGGAGAAGTTTTCCTTGATTACGAACTACTCGCTGCTGTCACCACAAAGTACACAATTTTATATTACACCTGGAGATAACCGATATGAATGTGCAAAGGAAATATTAAATAGTTATGATGAGAGTTTTTCCGTTGCAGAAGCTTTTTCGGTTTTGGAAGCGGTGAAACAAGAAGGTTTGTGGGCTACAAGAGTATCATTTGTATATTCCGTTAATTCCCAAATGGTATATTATGTAGAGAACAACCAATTTGATAAAATTAAAGAATGGAAACTAAGTAAACATGAATAGAGATGAGTGAAGACAGAAAGGAAGAAAAGTGATGAAAAAACAGGTTTTATTTATATTATTAGAGCAGTTTGCAGATTGGGAGGCGGCATATCTGTCATCGGCTCTCTATATGTTGGGAAACGAGCAGTATGAGGTTAAGACAGTGTCTCTGACAACAGACATGGTCACATCTATCGGGGGATTTCGTGTAATGCCTGATTACAGTATCTATGACATCCCATCCGACTATGAAGCACTCATTTTAATTGGGGGCATGTCATGGAGAAATGAGGAAGCAGCCGAAATTAAACCTCTGGTAAGGCAATGCCTTGCAGAGAAAAAAATATTGGGTGGTATCTGTGATGCTTCAGGATTTCTCGGAACAGCCGGCGTGTTAAACGATGTGAGCCATACAAGTAATGATTTGGATGATTTGAAGCAGTGGGCAGGAGAGAGGTATACAGGAGAGCATCTATACAGGATGCAGCAGGCGGTAAGCGACCGGAATATTATTACAGCAAATGGTACGGCCGCTTTAGAATTTGCCAAAGAGGTACTTCTGGCCCTGAAAGCCGCGCCAGAAGCTAAGATTATGGAGTGGTATAATTTCCATAAGTTTGGATATTATGAAGCCCCTATGCCTAAGGAGGCGACAGAGTGGAATAATTGAGAATTTTCAAAAGGAAAGGGCTAATAAGGCAAAGCAATGAAAATATCACCCTTGAGAAAATCTTGAGATTTAAGGTTTACGATATATTCGGAGGTGACGATATGAACGAGAAAATCCTAGTGGTGGACGATGAAAGAGGCATCGTCGATATGCTAAGAAGCTATTTCGAAATGTCTGATTATCAGGTGTACACTGCCCTGAATGGTGAGGAGGCCTTACAGAAGGTTTCCACTCACCCAGATCTTGTGCTTCTGGATATTAATATGAAGGGGATGGATGGTTTTACGGTCTGTGAAAAGATCAGGGAACACATTTCCTGTCCAATCCTGTTTCTGACGGCACGGGGTGAGACTGCGGACAAGATCAAAGGATTCCATGTGGGAGCCGATGATTATATTGTAAAGCCCTTTGATATAGACGAACTGGGTGCGCGGGTTGCAGCCCACTTACGCCGAGAGAACCGGAGGCAGGAAGAGAGCCTTTTGAATTTTTTTACGGATATGGTGATCGACTATTCGAAAAGAGAGGTCACGATCTATCAGACAAAGGTATCTCTATCCCGGAAGGAGTTTGATATCGTTGAGCTGCTTTCTGAAAATCCGGGACAGGTGTTTGAACGCGAAAGGATCTATGAGAGTGTGTGGGGGCTGGAAGGAGACGGCAGCAGTGATACAATTATGGAGCATATAAGGAAAATACGGAGTAAATTTGCGGCTGTAACACTTCACAGCTATATAGAAACGGTCTGGGGGGTGGGCTATAAATGGGTTGGATAAGACGGATGAGTTTGAAAAAGTCCCTGTTTACCCTGACCTGCATCAGTGCTTTTTGTGCGGTGATACTTTCCATCCTGGCAGTGATGACCTGTGTTGAATTGAAAATGGTCATTGCACCACAGGGGATTATGATTGAAAATGGGACAGGTCAGATTTCTGTCCTTCCTGCTCCCGCTAAGCAGAGTCTGTTTATGGTCAATCTTCTGGAAGTTCTGCAGTTCGGTCTGCCGGTTCTGATTTTTGCAGGCTCCTCGTTTATGACGGCAATATTGTTTTACCGTTTCAAGCTGAAAGACTCCGTCACCATGCTGACAGATGGGGCAAACCACATTATTGCAAATAATCTGGATTTCACAGTAAAAGCAGAGTCTGATGATGAATTAGGCAGGCTCTGCACTGCTTTTGAGAGAATGCGCCAGACCTTACTTGAGAATAACAGAAGACTCTGGCAACAGGCGGAGGAGCAGAAACGGCTGAATGCTGCCTTTTCCCATGAGCTGCGCAATCCCATCACAGTCTTAAAGGGTTCCGCCAAGCTGGCGCGCCAGGGCATGAAAAATGGGAAGGCAGAGCCGGAACAGATTCTGGAGAATCTGGTGCGGATCGAGGAGTACACAGACAGGATCGAGGAATATGTAGAGACCATGAGCAGTGTTCAGCGGTTGGAACAGATTTCACTCAATGCAAAAAAGACGGGGTGGGGGCAGCTGTCCTCGGAGATTGAAAATGCGGTCCGGCTTCTTGGCTCGGATAGTGGGAAACAGATTCATTTTGAAGCACAAGGGACGGAAAAAGCGTTATCTGTGGATCAGTCTGTTTTCATGCAGATCGTGGGAAACCTGGTCTCCAATGCGCTGCGGTTTGCAGATAAAAGCGTCTGGGTTACCTGCACCGTGAAGGAACAGTACCTGGAGATATCTGTTAGAGATGACGGGGATGGGTTTCCTTCTTCACTTATGAAAAATGGCATTCTGCCTTTTCAGAAGGGAAGTGAAGAAGCAGGGCATTTCGGAATGGGACTGTATATCGCTGGTCTGTTATGCCAGAAGCATGGAGGCTCTCTGGAGATCCAGAACAATTCCACCGGGGCAGAGGTAAAAGCAGTCATAAAAACAGAGTAAAACTTGAGCGATTTTTGAGATTTCTTATTTAAACTCTCCTTATCAACTGGTAAAGGAGAGTTTTTGTATGAATATTTATGTGAACAATATTTCGAAAATCTATGGTGAAAACGAAAGCAGGGTGGTTGCACTTGACCAGGCTTCCATGACGATCCGTCAGGGAGATTTTATTTCCATAGCCGGTCCATCGGGGAGCGGAAAGAGTACCCTGCTGCATATCATAAGCGGGCTGGATGAGCCGACTCTGGGCAGTGTTTTATACGATGATACAGATATCCACAACGGAAGTGATAAGATGCTGTCAGCATTCCGCCGCAGGAAGATCGGGTTTATTTTTCAGCAGTTCAATTTGCTGCCGGTTTTGACGGCGCGGGAAAATATCATGATGCCGCTGCTATTGGATAAGAAACAGGTGGATGAGGAGTATTTGAAAGAAATTACGGCGTTTTTGGGGCTTTCTGACCGATTGCTGCATTTACCCCACGAGTTATCCGGCGGTCAGCAGCAGAGGGTGGCGATCGCCCGCGCCCTGATTGCCAGACCGGAGGTTATATGTGCGGATGAGCCGACCGGGAACCTGGACAGTAAGAGTGGCAGCGAGGTTATGCAGATGCTGTGTGACATTCGTAAGAAAATGAATAAGACGCTTGTTGTGATTACACACGATTCCCGTATTGCAAAGATGGCAGACCGCCGCTTTACGATGACAGACGGAGAGCTTACGGAGGTGAATCCATCATGAAATCTTATCTATCACTTGCCGTAAAAGAGCTAAAGGCACAGAAGGTGACAGCAGCCCTGATTCTGCTGGCAGTGATCCTTTCCAGCGTGATGACAGCCGCGGTGGGACAGTCTCTCGGAATTCTTCAGAAGATGAGAGTGGATCAGGCTTCCTCCCTGAACGGAGACCGTTATGCCACGTTTCATGAGTTAACAGAGGAGCAGATGGAAACATTGTCAACTGATCCCCGGGTCATGGATGTGGGAAGTTATGTCACTCTTGGAAGCCAGAAGCTGGAAAACAGCGGTCTGTCCATGCTGGTACATGAATATTTAGACACTGCACTGGATCAATACCCTTCCATCGGTAAAGTAAAGAAAGGACATCTGCCCATCGCGCCAAATGAGATTGCACTTCCAGAAGATGTGCTCAAGTATTTCCCAGAAGAGATAAAAGTGGGAAGTTCTATTTCACTTAACCTCGCATTCTCGCGGCTGGATGGATCGGATTCTTATGATTATTCTGCCCAATTTACAGTTTCCGGCATCTTAGAAGCCAATTATGCTGGCTATGCTACAGGAACAGTTATGGCAGTTACGGGTGCGGGAAGTGCAGAAAGGGTTCTGCCGGATCAGTACCGGCTCTATTCTACAGCTTTTAAAGTACAGGATACCAGACACTTCCAGGATACGATCGATGACCTTGCCGGGACACTTCACATAAACGAAAACTGTATTCAGTATAACTGGATTCTCCTGGATGCACTTGGGATTTCTTACAGAGAAAAGGAAGGAACTGTTTCTGGGAATGGATTTTCTTTCATGGCAGCAGCCTGTATTCTGGCAGGAGCCCTGGTCCTGACTGCGGCAGGACTGGTTATCTATAATATTTTGAAAATTGCTGTCACAAAACGGATTCGGGAATATGGAACCCTTCGTGCAATTGGCGGTGAGAGGGGGCAGATCTACCGGATTGTTGCACTCCAGCTGCTTGTGTTGTGTGGAATCGGTATCCCAATCGGCCTGCTGCTGGGCGTCGTTTCTGCAAAAGGAATCCTGACTGCAGCAACAGGGTTCCTCAACCCTGATCTGTTTATGGCGGACAGTTCCAGTGATTTAAATGCAGCGATCCACACGGCCGGAACCGGGAATGCCCTTTATCTCCTCGTAAGTGCTGCGGTCACTTTGGGATTCGCGATACTTGCAGCATTTCCGGCGGCACGATATGCGTCCCGGGTATCACCGACGATCGCCATGTCCGGATCTGTCGTGAAGATAAAACGCCATATACGAAAAAGACGGAGAATCCGCAGTTTTGAAGCTTATTATGCAAGGCTCAACTTAAAACGCGGACGGGGCAGGACCGTGATTACGATCTTTTCCCTTGTCATGAGCATCACTGTTTTTGTTGCACTGCAAAGTTTTACGTCACTGCTCGATACCAGCAGCAGTGTGAAAGAGATGCACCTGGGTGATTATGCGGTGACGAATGAAACGGCAGGAATCCAGCCGGAAAGCGTGGAAGAGATCCGGAAAAATGAAGCAGTAGAAGAGTTGTCCACGACAAAGCTGTCGGTCTATATGCAGGATGAGTCAGGCAAAGTTCCTGCGGAGCTTGATTTTGCCTTAAAGCCCGGGGAGACCCTTAGCATAGCTGGGCTTGATAATGCACAGTTAGCCTTAAGGGCAGAGGACCTGACAAAGGAGGACATCCGTCAGCTGCTCTCAGGAAAGGCGTGCATCATTAAAAACCCGATTGCGGTTTCTTATCAAGGAGAGACTGCTGAACATACGACCCTGAAAAAGGGAGATGTTATCCGTGTAAATGGTGTGGAACTGATCGTGGCAGGAATTACCTCGCATCCTGTTACAATTAACAATGATGGCTTCGTAAACGGTGTACAGGTCATAGTGAGTCATGAAATATATGAAAGGCTGACAGGAGAGAAAACGTACTGTGAGGTATATCCAGTCCTCAAAAAAGATGCTGACAGAGATCAGTTTGAAGCGTGGCTGGAAGGATGGTGCGATTCCAATCCGGGCAGTCACTGGCTTTCCTACCTCTTAAGTGACGCACAGCTTGCGGAAAGCTTTGAACAGATCCATATGCTCTGCTGGGGGCTGATTATCTTGATCGGTCTGATTGGGATACTGAACATTATTAACACTGTTTACAGCAACATCCATACACGGATATCGGAAATTGGGATGCAGCGGGCAATCGGCATGAGTGCAGTAAGCCTTTACAAAACATTTCTCTGGGAAGGGGCGTATTACGGGATTTTCGCGTCAGTTATCGGCGGGGGACTGGGCTATATCTGCACCATTTTTGTAAATGCGGGTGCTTCGGACACCTTACAATTGGTGGCCGTTCCTTATATTCCAATCATGGAGGCAGCGTTCCTTTCGGTTGCGGCCTGCCTTCTGGCAACAGCGGTGCCGCTTCGGTCTATTTCTAAAATGAGTATTGTGGAGTCTATTGAGACGGTGGAATGATGTATTAATGAAAAATTAATAAAGGTTATTGAGGAGGGCTCGTACAAAACGCATCTTTTGTACGAGCTTTTTGTTTGCCCGCCATGGGCGGGCTCTAATGGGTGAAAGTCGTGTGTTCTGCAAGCTGTTATCAGCTTGCCAGTGAAAGTCTGGTCAAGGTAATCGCCAGTGAGCCTTGTAGCGAGCCTCCAATGCTTTTGGGCGCCCAATTGTGTTGAAGCGAGGTATGCCTGTGAGAAACAGGTGCAAAATAGCAGTCCGTAACATAAAGTGAATCCTGTAGCATCGTCACGTTAGCCCTGCAAAGGGACAAAAGGGAGTCGAGTCACTGACTTTCTGACGAAGACCAGGGAAGATGTGCAGATACTGGAATACAGCATTGAAAAACCCTTCGGCGTAGAGGGAGCGGAATGTTATGAAAGTTGTTAACGGAACAGAAGAGATCTCATACCATCATATAACCACAAGTATGTAATCGGAGATATAAGCAGGCATGCGAAGTTCTTCGAAATGTGGTATGAGAAGTCGGAGGAACCTATAGTGTGCGACTTGAAAGTCGCTGTTTGAATTGTAATACATTTACTACTACATCCGTTTGTAGTATTCCTACCGCATAGTGCCCTGTAAGTAATGAAAGGTGCGGAGCAGCGGGACAACGTGAGAAGAGTAGAAGCCACATCTGCCCTATTGCAAGGAAAAGATATGCATGGTTTACGTATGTGAATTGCTGTAAGGGTCGTCAGTCTGATGAAAGGTGAAAGTGGATGATACACCTTGACCAAAATGGTGCGGAATCGGGGATTCAGTAATTACTATGGTGCTGAGCCAAACGGACAGAGAATTCCCGGCCTATAGGCGGAACCTAAACATATCATAATTATTCAAACGGCGGAACAAGGTAAACCTTATGTGTTCCCTAAAAGGGTAGGCTAATCGTAAGAGAGGTACAATACACAGAAGGCAGAGGATGTTGGAAAAAGCGAAAGCCTCTGCGTAATGCAGAGGATAGGGGTTCGAGATTTGCCCTGTCCGAAAGGAGGCAGACTTCCAACGCGTATCGATTACATGAAGGAACTGGAAACTGTGAATGTATCACGTTCAATGACACAACCGTGAGGACAATACAGACATGAAACTTCAATGGAACCAGATCGACTGGAAAAGAGCCGAAGAACAAGTTAACAGACTACAGATGCGGATTGTAAAAGCGACATTGGAACAAAAGTGGAGACTGGTTAAAAGACTCCAGTATATAATGACAAATTCATTCTATGCTAAAGCGGTAGCAGTGAAGCGGGTGGTTACAAACAAAGGTAAGAAAACACCGGGAATAGACGGTGAGACGTGGAAAACCGATAATGAGAAAGCAGATGCAATCAGAAATCTAAAGTGTCAAACCTATCATGCAAAGCCTCTGAAGAGAGTATATATTGAAAAGTTCGGAAAGAAAGAGAAAAGGCCATTGGGAATACCTACAATGGGTGACCGAGCCATGCAGGCACTTCAACTGTTGGCGCTGGAACCAGTAGCAGAGACAACGGCTGACAGGATATCCTTTGGATTCCGCAGATACAGAAGCCCGGAAGATGCAAGGGAGTATGCAAGGGAGTATGCATTCAGTGTGCTTAGCAGAAAGGATTCCCCACAATGGATACTTGAGGGGGATATAAAAAGCTGTTTCGATAAAATCAGCCATGGATGGATGCTTGAAAACATCCCAACCGATAAAAGGATCTTAAAGGAATTCATGAAATGTGGGTACATTGACAAGGGAAGACTGTTCCCAACAATAGAAGGGTCTCCACAGGGTGGAGTCATATCGCCAACCTATGCGAACATGGTGCTGGATGGACTGGAGCCTATGATACTGAATGAGTATTGGAGAAGCAAAGTAAAGAGAACACTCAGTGTGAAATATAATAGTCATAAGGTCCATGTGGTAAGATTTGCAGATGACTTTATTGTCACAGCATTTGATAAGGAAACATTGTCAGAAATCAAGATAATGATAGAAAAATTTCTTGAACTCAGAGGACTGACGTTATCAGAAGAAAAGACTGTGATTACCCATATCAATGATGGCTTCGATTTTTTGGGGTGGAACTTCCGTAAATTCAAAGGAAAGTTGATAATAAAACCATCGCATAAATCCATGAGCAAAATCACGAAGAAAGTCAGTGAAGTAATCAAGGGGAATCAGACTGCAAAACAGGAAGTGCTAATCCGCAAGCTAAATGAAATCACAGTCGGCTGGGCGAATTACCATCACTCGGCATGTGCAAAACCGTGCCGATGTGGAGATGTACAGATAGCAATAAACAACAAGAGATTAGCAGACTTCGGGCTAATCTCAATGTTAGACTATTACACCAAAAGGTGTGTTACTTGTTAAGTTGGTTGAACCGCCGTGTACCGAACGGTACGCACGGTGGTGTGAGAGGACGGAATTTCTGGAAATACAGAAATTCCTCCTACTCGATTCATTCTATAGGAAACTGCTCCATTTGAAGCGACATGGGAACGGTTGTTCTTGTGGTGGAAAAGGGTATACTATCTCCTTGAACCGGATGTATGTGTTTTAGAAGATATAAAAGCCTTCTTCGAATTCATTATCGTCCAGGCCATCCTCCTCTGTCAGAAAGTAATGCATATCAAGCAGGTCGGAGTCAATCATGTTTCTGACCAGCTTGGCAGTCATACCTTCTGGGGGATTTTTGATATATTTTTATCTGAGTCCCTCTAGAAAGTTTGGATCCATAGTGTAGCCTCCCATCTTTTGATATTTTCATTTGCAGTATGGGGCAGATGGGGGAGAAAATCACGAATGGGTTTGACGGGGAAACCCACGACTACACCCATAAGGGCGGCGTAGTCCATACCGAAATCCTGTTGCCCGAAAACGCCCCCGTCGAATATGCAGACCGCGCCGTTTTGTGGAACATCGTGGAGAAAAACGAGAAAGCAAAAAACGCACAGCTTGCGCGGGAGATTGAACTAGCCCTGCCCGCAGAACTGACGCGGGAGCAGAACATTTCCCTTGTGCGGGATTATATTAAGGAGCATTTTGTCAATGCGGGAATGTGCACCGACATCTGCCAGCATGATATGTGCGGCGGCAATCCACACGCCCACGTCATGCTAACCATGCGGCCTTTTGAGGAAAGCGGCGGGTGGGGAGCGAAGCAGAAAAAGGAGTACATTCTTGACAGGGACGGCAACAAAATCTATGACCGAAAAAGGCGGCATACGCACGGATCGCGGCGACATCAACCGTGAAATCGAACTGACAAACAGGCAGTTGAAAGCGCATATCTCCAAGTTGCAGAACTGGCTGAAAGAGGAACAGGCGAACACCGAGCCGTCCACCCTTGCCGATTACATCCAGAGTATAAGGCGCAGGCGGGGAAATCGGGATATTCCCAATCCATTTACAACCTAAAGGACGTGGCGAAAATGCTGAACTTCCTGCAACAGAACCAGATAAGGGATATCGCCTATCCATAAAGCACGGATAGGCGCATTGGACAGCGAAATATCTTTCAGAAAGTTGTCTCTAGACATTTAATTCTGCTTTCTCGCCGTTAATTCTTCTCTGATCGTCGGCAGCTTTGCGTCAAGATCATAGAATCTGAGTGCAATATACTGTATTACTGAAAAAATTACCGGAATGATGGAAAACATTGCAATCAGCATTCTGGTGGCTGAATCAGACTGTATCTCCAAATTTCCATTGTAGCCGCTTGCTCCCATCAAAACACCAACGAGGCCTGCTCCAAGAGCTACGCCTAATTTACTGCATAAAGACGGCAGGCAAGTTGTAGAACCTTCTCTGCGAATTCCCGATTTCCATTCACCAAAATCAATACAATCAATAATAAATGTACTAAGATATAACCAGCTTGTAAGAAATCCCGGTGTAACCAGAAATCCCGTTACAAACATCAATGGCAGGCTATACGGATTTATTAGTCTCAAAAGACCTGTAATTATGGAAAGAATTGTGAGTATTCTGATGAATTTTGCTATTCCGATTTTCTTTGCGGCACTAGGTGTAATAATAAGCGAAACAACAGTAGAAAGCATGGTAAGAGACATTATGGATGCAGCTCCCACATCACCTATAATATACCTGCAATAATAGCTTGTTACACTATTTATCATATGATACCCAGCGTTTGATACCAAAATCATAATAGCGACTATCACGATGTATTTGTTATGGAAGATAACACTGACAGTTTCCTTCAAAGATACTTTGTCAACTTTACCATTGTTTATCGCCCTCTCTTTCACAATAAAGAAACGCAGCAATCCTATAACCAAGGAAGGTATTGCAAGCATTATCGCAATCTGCCCCCAACCCTCTCTTGAATTTCCATAATTTGCCGCCAACTGGGGAATTACGATCCCGCCTGCAGTTGACGCTACCATCGAAAACACGCCGACAATAGAATTGGCAATAAGCGACTGTTCTGGCCTGTCAACGACATTTGCAAGATATACTGGATTGGAACAGCTTAACAGCGTTTGGAAAACAGAGTTGTTAAGGGTATACATGATAAAAATCCATGCATATGTCAAATTGATATTCATAATAGGAACTACAAACATAAATACAATAGTAATCCAATATCCAATCTGTGCCAGATCGTATGGCCTTCCTTTTCCCCAACGAGTGTTGGTCTTATCAATGATGATTCCCGCTATGATATCCGTAAAGCCGTCAAAGACCTTTGATACCATGAAAAGGATGCCTACCGTGGCAGCCGACAATCCAAGATAATCTGTTGCAAAAAAAGTCACCCACCCAACCATCAACGCACCAATACCAATCGATACAGTCATTGATGAAAAGGCTACCATTTTAATTTTAGTAAACGTATCTTTCATTTTTCCTCCTATCCGCTAACGATATGTTCTATACTAAATTAGCCTTTGTATAAGGAACCAGTTTGCATTCCTTTAATCCATAATCAGCATAGTCAACAGGCGCTAAGCCATACATTGTAGCCTGGCCGGCAACATAGCGTCCCATTTCAATTAATCTGTTCAAAAGAGTTGTAGAAACCTCGATCTCAATTTTATTGATGCCGGGCTTGACATATTCTGAAATATCGACCTTTGGATTCATCATATCCGCACACTGTACGTTTTTGCCATTTACGGTTACCCTTGCCATTTCATAAAGCTCGCCTAAATCCACAATCAATCCATTATCGTTCGTCCAATTTTGCGGAACTGTAAAACATGCGTTGTAATGTCCTACGCCTGATATATCTTTTCCGACCGCCGGAATGTCTTTCCATGATTTTAGTTCATCAAGATTAAACGCAATCTTATTGATGTCAGTCTCATAATAATATTCTGTTGTCGTATGTCCCATACGGCTTTCGACAATCGTCCTTTTTTCGCCCATTTTCCAATCATCGACAACTACATCCCATTTTGTGATCGGGGCGATTTGCGGAACGTTGATCTCTAATGTTTTTTTCGTTCCATCGCTTAAGACGACCGAATACTTGCCAGTTTCCGTTGTTGCAGCCACAAGAGTATCGTTTTCTCCCATCGTCCAGCATCCGTCAGTTTCCACAGCATGGATCTCTCCGTTTTCCATCTGGAGAGCATATAGCGCAGCATCTCCAGCCTTTAACGCAAGTTTCCAGCTTGTTCTCCCTTCCTTTACCATATAGGTTCCAACTTTTGAAATTTTTCCGTTCCAGCAGTCAATTACAAGCGGCGCATACTCTCCCTCAACGGAAATAACGGTTTCTCCGTCTGTATCCTTTGCGTTCATAATATATAAATACTTCTCATTGCCATCTTCACGAAGAACCGAATAAAATCCAACCGGGTCTGTCTGGGCAACTCTTGGCATAATTCCCATAGCTGCAAGTGTTTCAGCCGTGTCCATTGGTGTCGCACAACATTTAACATTCGATAATGTCTTAAGTTCCCCAAAAATAGATTTTACTTCGTCAGAACTTTCTATAACGCCAAATCCTTCTGTTCCGGCATCTCCTACGATCACTACCGGCATACCGGATTTTGCAAGCTTAAGGAGTTCCTTCGCGCAGCTAATCGGAATATATGGCTGATAAACAATCAGCGCTTTATAGTCTGTATTTCCCACATCAAACAAACCATTTTCGCATTTGAATCCTCGCTCCAAATACTGAGGGGCAAAGAAATCATAGGTATAGCCTGCTAAAGCCAGATTCACGTCTTTCCAGAAATATAGCTTCATCATGTCCTGTGGTGCGCTGTATAATCCACCTTCCGGACTGGTAAACATCTGATTTAAAATACCAACGTCAACTTTGGCAGAGCCAATACGAAGAGCGGTCTGCATTCTTGCAATATAGGTCGAAAAATCTGCCATCATATTTCCGTATGGATGCCTTGCTCCCCATCGCTCTGAGAACATAAATCCTATTCCATCATATCCAGGCCACATGGTTGTTGCCTCCGGACCTGAAATTGCTGAATATCCATGTGTGATGATACGATTGACACCACCGGCAAAAAGTCTGTGAATCATCCACATATATTTCTTTAATGGGGTTCCATAAGCACCTCCGCCGATTGCGCCCGTCTCCGCTGAATATACCGGTTTGCGGTACATGTGGACGCCTCCTGAAAATGTACGGTAATAATCAATGATATCGCACATTTCCAGGGTTTCTGTTTCCTGAATATCAACAGAATCTGCTGGCAAAGACATATCAAACGCAACCCATCTTGAGCCGTAAGCAGCTTGCGCACGCAGCTTGATTCCAAGACCATTTAGCCACTCTTTCACAGGTTGCAGATAATATTCTCTGTAAAGGTCTGTCTGTGTCAGATGTAAATCATCCATAACTTTTACATACAGACCCGGAGAATTAATGTAATCAAAACGGGGGATTTCTTCTTCTCTGTTTTTAAATCCTCTGTTTGAATGGTTATTGTAGTGAATGATAATAGGTAAATAGGGGACAAGGCTATATCCGCGGCGGGTTTCAAATTCATCGAGAAAATCCTCGCTCCACCAGAGGGCAGCCGACATAAGCGTTCTTATCTCAAGGGAATCCTGGAAAAAGTCTACATTACCATTTTTTAAGATAATCTCTCTCAATTCAGGCGTAAAAATATGCTCATTCCAATATTTTTTTTGCGCTTTCGGACCGCGTTTGTCAAGGTGGCTGATTACAAAGGCCGTCTCAACAGAGGAATCTACACAATGTCCTGTTGTATGTCTCCAGAATGTAAATACGACATAATTTCCATCTTCAGGTGCAGTCCACTCAAGATAATGTTTTCCGTCCTTTGATACAACCTGTTCTGTTAAGTCTATGAGAGAATCCGGATCTAAATATACTGTTTCGTAAACGTCTTCCTCACACTGTCCAAAAAATACCGGATAAAGGATTCTCTTTTTATCCAGGTCGACCTTGTCTATATCTTCCGGATTTGCAAGTTTCACTGCAAGTGTACGCTCATGATGATGAATGATTTCATCCGGAGTATATTTCCTTTGCGTATTTGCGCCTCGTGCTGCTGTTGTTTGCCAAATGTCTTCCATATAAACCATTTCAAGGTGTTTATATGGTTCAAGTTCCCCTTTAAATGTCTCTCCTGCCTTTACATTGACATTTGTAAAATCAAGCTCCTGCGCACATGCTTCATCATTGATATCAAGCCCTGGGACTGCCGGCTGATAGTTCGGACCACTGGTAATCGAAAATCCCAAACCAAGTTCTGTTGCTTTTTTGGCAATAACAGTCAGATCATGCGTATATTCTTCTCCGCCCCATCCATAAATCTGGCGGTCGATACTATACTCTGTAAACGTAAGTAACTCACACCCACTGAATCCCAGATCATGTAATTCCTGTACGCTTCTCTCCAAAGACTCGTCTGTATGATACCCTTCTGCCATCCACCATCTCACTTCCGGACCGTGAGAAAATTCGGGATGTATAATTTTGTCCAGCCGCTCATTCATAGTTGTAACCTCCTCGTTTGCATTTTTTATATTGTAATATGCTGATTCACATAAATTATAACTCGCCAAAAATGGATTGATAGTATATAATACGACATATACGGTATGAAATCGGACATGATAATTTAAGACAGTACCGTTTTGGGGTTCCAGACCAGAGGGGGAACAGATATGAAAATCACTATTCATAACGATTATCTTTTAGATCAGGCTTATATTACCGTGGTTGAGGCACTGAAAGAATATTATATGAACAATCCTGATTCGCATATCGATGAACCGCACAATGATATGCCCTCACTTGAATTTGCAGAAAAGCTCAGTAGGATTGCCGGGATTGTATATCAGCCTGATATGTTAAATGACAACCTGATAACAGACATAACTTTTGATATTAACCATGCGGATGCAATTACTACGCTGTTACATCCAAACTATCTTCCTGCCATCATACACAGCCATTCTTTTTTTGAAATCATATATGTGGTAAAGGGAACCTGTACAAATGCAGCAGGAAATCAGATTCTTGAATTGCAGGAGGGTGACTTTCTGATACTTGCGCCCAATACGGATCATGCCATATCTGTGTTTAATGACGAGACAGTTGTATTAAATATTATGTTGAAGGTTTCTGTTTTTGAAAAACTATTCTTTAGGCTCTTCAGGCAGAAAGACATTATGAGCCGTTTTTTTACAAAAGTTTTATATGAGTACCGTGTTAATACCTTTTTACTATTTCATACAGGTTCAGATTCTCATTTAAAAGAAGCCGTTTTTAATCTTTACACGGAAAATAAAAATCCGATATTGCACAGTGAAGAGATTAAAGTAGCATATATGTCTTTGACATTCACGTTGCTGTGTAATAAATACGCGAACAGTGCCATTATTTATAACGATATGGTTCATGACTCGAATCAAAACCTTGCGGCAATCTTAGGTTATACACAGGAAAATTATCAGACTGTGACCATAAAAGAACTTTCCTCAAAATTCAATTACAGCGAGAGACATATTCTTAGAATTTTTAAAAATTATACGGGGAATAGTTTTCAAAAAATGCTTCAGAAAATACGAATGCAGCATGCTTCTATTATGCTGGCTCAGTCCACGGCTTCCATCGAATCGATTGCTCTTGCAGTTGGATATCCATCTGTTCAGAACTTCCGGGTCATATTTAAACGTGAGTTTGGAATGTCGCCAAATGAATATAGGAAAACAACAAAGCAAAAGTAAACGGATTTATAACAGGTTCTGTTTATCAGAGCCACTTTCTGAATTTTCTTTCAAAAAATGGTTTCAATGAATCGTATTATAAAATCTTTTCTCTACGTCATGCTTACACGCTGAAAACAACAGACTTTCGCTCCGTTCTGACTATCCAGACCGTCAAGGGGGCGGGGAGTATTTTTCCGCAAAGGGCGCGAAAAAATCTCCACCCTTAAACTCTTGACCGTCTGGATTTTTGCCGTGGCATTTCGCCGCCGAAAACGGGGAACAGGATAGAATAGTGTTTGCGCCGTCGGCTCGTCCGGTTCGGGCAAGACAAGGTTCTGGCTGACCCCGCAGCTCCTTCAAGCCCATTCCTCGTATGTGGTGGTGAAAAGATTACAGAAGGTCTGAAACAACTGTTGTTGGAAAACAATTATAATCCGGTAACCATCCACTTCCATGAGAGAGAATGGAAAAAAATCCAGTCTTTTCTCATTACGGAATACGGAGATTCTGAGTACGAAATGAAACGCGGACTTAAATATCTCGAAAAATAGTATAACCTGATCAGCAGGTATAATGATGGGACCCTGTCACAGCAGAGAGTGCAGCTGCTCCGTGTAGTACATATGCTTGAAGATTACAGACTCCATATGCAGCCTGTTTCCAAAAGCGCAAAGATTCCATCAGCATGGCAGCTTGATGAACTCAAGGCAATGCTGATGCTATTGACAGGAACAGTCCCATCGGAAAACGTGACTATGCCATGATTGTTCTGGCATGTGTATTGGGGCTGCGTATTGGTGACATCAAGACTCTCCGCTTCAGTAGCTTTAGCTGGAAGAGAAATATCCTGAGACATTCTGATTCCAATGTAACGTCTGTTTATCAGAAAACAGATCTGCAGAAGCTTTCCGAATGTATCCTTTTATCGGAGGATTTCTGCCATGAATGAGTTAGTATACCATAGTGTTTTCGGAAAAGATTTTTTTCTGCTGTAGATAAAAGCCAGTCTGTCCCAAGCGAATGTCCATACCGCAGTGATGTCATGCCTGTCTTTTTCCGCATTCTCTATACCAGTGGCATGAGAGTTTCAGAACTTCAGCTTGCAAGGGTCACCTGCCGGTACGCTTAGGAGAAACTGTCCTGTGTGATAGGGGAACTCGCTATTGAGACAGAGCTTCGGTTCTTCTCCGTCGATGCAAAGGATCAGTACGATGCTTACCGTGTCCGGGAGCATTGTGCAGAATTCTTCATCAGATTTTAGAGCGAGAAGATGCTCTGCGTCTCTGCGCGTCGCGTTCATGTAATGTCTGACGGGTACGTACTGCATGTCAAATACTTTGAACTATCGATTGTCAAATACCCGAGTGACGTCTTCTTTTTTCAATGTTGGCTTCTGGTTATTATTTATTTGATTTCCCTCTCTTTCCCTTTCTTTTATTTTGTGTCTTTTCTGTATCATATTTCTGCAATACTATTCCTGTACCAGTAGTTCTGTATCTTTTTGTATCAACATATCTGCCCTAGTATTCCTGCACCCGAATCATCCTGACTACAGCCTCTGATTCTTCTTCCGATAAATATCAGGCGTTTCGCCGGTATATTTCTTAAAAACTGCCGTGAAATGGCTTTGGGAACTGAATCCCAGATAGCAGGATATCTGGCTGATATCATAGTCAGAGAATCTCAGCATATTCTGGGATAGTTCAATCCGCTTTCGGAGCAGATAGGATTTGATCGTCTCTCCCTGTGATTTTGAAAAAATTTGGGAGAGATAAATGGGAGAGATGCCGATGCTTTCCGCTATCTCTTTGACCTGAATCGGTTTATTTAGGTGATTATAAATATACTCTTTACACTTCTGAACATAGATATTGCCATTTTTTTGTTCTTTTTCTAATTGTATTTCCTTGGTGAATCTCGTGATGACGTCATGTATAATATCATCGTAGTGAGCCAGTGTCTGGCAGTTGGAGATCTCCTGCAGATACAGGTCGCTCAGATCATATGCCAGAAACTGATCCACTCCCCCCTGAATGGCATATTTGGTTGCGAAAGAAACTATTATTACAGCGATGTACTCGCGCTGTTTCATTGCGGAGTTCGATATTTTCCCGACAGTCTCACTTTCCACGTCGTCCAGTGAGCGGAAAATAGAATTCGCGTCTCCGTTCAGCATGTATTTTTTGAATTGCTGCTCTATGCTGAAGGAATGGTGTGTCAATTCATTGTCAAGACGATCCAGATGATATTTTTCCACACGGTAAGTCGAATATGGATATTCCGTCTGCTTTTGAGAGATTAGATTTTTCAGGCTGCTTTTTTCTTTTCTCGAAGCCTGTGCGATCAGGTTTACGACGGAGGTAATTCTGTTCAGACTGAAATTGGGGATCTCAACATTTTTCAGATTTTTTTTCTTCTTATATTCACGAATAAATGAATAGGGCAGCCTTTCTGAACAGAACGGACCGACCAGACAGAAGCTGTTCTCATCGAACCATACGATACCGTAGCCGATTTCCCGGAACAGTGTGTCCGGCCAGATCATGCATGGATAGGATGCATATTCTTCCTGCTCTTTTATGATGGAGAGAAAAACTTCCCATGAAATGAGTTCGTTCTTGTAAGTACAATAACTGCAGACGTGTGTCCCCTGTCTAAAGTAGTGCAGGGGGACAAGTGAAGCTCCATAAATATTTTTGAGATATTTTCTGTAATCTTCTTTTTCCATATCTATTTCCTCAATTCATATAGAGTGTACAATTGTCCTACTCAATAATTTTACCGCAGAAATACGAAAAAAATCAATCATACTTTTGCTTTAGTTTCCGCAGTTTTATCCACAGCCCTCCGTTTTGCTAATTCTATTATAAACAATTTTCTTGTGTTCTTATCACGAGTAATCATCCTGTCAGCATATTTTCAATAATACACCTATCCGTTGAAAAGGATTATAAATCTGCCAATACTATTACCTTTGATGTCATAGAACAAAGAGCTGCACTCTTTGGAAAAGCAAGTACTTTTGATTATAAACAGCAGTTTGAAAACACTACATATAAAGATAATTATTTGATATTTATTATAAAAATGTGACATAAAGAAAATGGAATATACGAAATAATATACAAATGGGAAGAGGTTCAGACAGTTTGCAGATGAAAACGTCCGTGAAGGATAAAGATCAGGAGGAATGAAAAATGTATTGGAATATTGTCTGGAATCAATCATTTACATCGGACATGCTTGGGGGAATATTTGCTCCAAAAGGGAAAACGGTTGGATTTCCGGTACTTTGTCCGCAGCAGGGAACAAAGATCAGAATTCAGCTGTGTAATGAAAGAGGGAAAAAACCATATCGAATCGGAAAACTAAGCATTGTTAAGAACGGAAAGGTTTATCCGGTCACACTGAATGGAAAAAGAGAGATTGTTGTTCCGGTGCACTCCAGTATTTATACAGATGAGACAGAAGTTCCGGTTGAAAGCGGTGAAAAGATCCAGATTCGACTCTATCTGGCTTCAAAGGCAATGGATATCAATGTCAGTGAAAATGAGGCGGTCTGCTGGAAAGGGGACGCGGCGGACAATCTGGGAATCCCGTGTCTTTCTCAAAAAACCCCGCCTTTTATTCCGGCGATCGATCGAGTTGAGATTCTGTCCGAGAAGGAAACAAAGGTAATCGCAGCATTTGGAGACTCCATTACGGCGATGGGATATTGGGCCAAGCCTTTGGCAAAAAGAATCTACGAAGAATACGGTGGTCAGTACGTTTTATTAAATGCCGGAATTAACGGGAATTGTATGACAAGCAACTGGGAAGGAAACAGCTTTGCAAATAGAATGTTCAGCAAGGTGATGGGACTGAAAGGTACGGTGCGTTTTGAACGGGACATTCTGCAGCTGGAGAATCTGCATACAGTGATTTTTGCTCTGGGCATCAATGACGTAGCTAATATGTGCTTGCCCAGACAAAAACAGGTAAACCTTGAAAATCTGGAGAAAGAGACGTTAAGGCTTGCGAAGAAAGCAAAGGACAGGGGAGCAAAAATTGTAATTCAGACATTGACACCTTTTAAAGGCTCTGCGAATTATACGGAAGAGCGAGACAGACTGAGACTCAAATACAATGAATGGGTAAATACAGTTGGAAGAGATTTCTTTGATTATGTAGTAGACTGTATGGCGGTACTTGCAGAGGATGACGATCCTTCCAAAATGAAAGAAGAGCTGCAGCGGGGAGATCATCTTCATCCGAATCCCAATGGCGGGCTGGCAATGGCAGACTGCTATGATTTATCTAAGATTATATAATCCGGGTAAAGAAGCAATATGATAAAGATAAATGAGAACAATCAGATCGTGATCCAGAGAGAATGCGGCGAAGAAAGCATTTTTGATTTTAATTCTTATTACAAAGGCTACTACCCATTTTGCCGGTTTACGGCGGTGAACGAAAGGAATAATCATTTTTATGCAGCGGGGATGGATGAAGCAGGATGTCCGCATCTGTTTTCATCTGCAGGGGGCATCGTCTGGGATGAAAGAGTGATCGAACCCCGGTTCCGGCTGACTGCGGTGCGGGAATATGGGAAGATACAGGATATCTTGCCGGATCCACACTCGGAGCTTCTTTTTCTCGTTACAGAAAATGGATATCTGGTTATCCTTCCGGACTGCCGGAAATGTGTGCGCGCGCTGTATCTGTCTGACCTTCCTGTCGTGGGAGGCTGGATCAAAGGAGAGAGGATCTGTCTTCGGGATATCCGGGGAAATGTAAAAGAATGCCTGAAAAATACTGCGTCATGGCATCGCTGTTCACTGTCTTACGCTATGCCGCATCTTGGGAAGGATGGGATTCTCCTGGATCTTCGTGAGTACGATGAACGTCAGGAGTTTTCGATCGCCGGATCAGTTCCGATAGAAGAGACGGATCTGGAACACCTTCTGGAGAGACTGTCTGCAGAACTCTATCTGTTTTTCGTGTGTGGGCAGGGAGCCAGAGCGGATGCTGCAGCGGCTTTGGCAAGAGAACTGGGGCATGAACACGCATTTTCTCTGGGAGGAATGGGGGATATACTGCCGGATATGGAGGATGTATGATTTTCTTTTTTTAAATGAAATCAGAAGAAAACTTCCGTTTTATCCTGCAAATGGAAATGTAAAAAATGTAAAACAAGATAGATTTTTGATGTTTATCATAAATAAGAGAAAAGAAACAGTCAACAAAGTACAGGTACAAAGGAGGAATTATGCAGAAATTGAGAAATGAATCGTTGTCTTTTGAAGAGCGGGCGGTGGATCTGGTGAGCAGAATGACATTGGAGGAAAAGATCTCCTGGTGCGGAACATGGACGGCTCCGATTCCAAGACTGGATCTCCCCGGATGGCATTTTGCAAATGAGGCCAGCCACGGGATCAATGCTCTGGACTATGTAAACGAGAAGGGCTACAACGTGACATCTTTTCCGGTATGTCTTGCCATGGGTCAGAGCTGGGATACGGAGAAACTGAAAAAAGTGACTGCAGCTATTTCTGATGAGGCACGCGCGGCACACAATATTGGGGATGAAACGTTAAGCTTCTGGTGTCCGACCATCAATCTTTCTAAAGATCCAAGAAACGGCCGTTCGGATGAAAATTTTGGAGAGGATCCATTTCTGGGCGGAAAGATGGCTGCCGCCTACATCCAGGGACTGCAGGGAGCGGAAGAAAGCAGCAAATATATCAAAGCGGCTGCCGCGCCGAAGCACTATCTGATGAATAGCAGCGAGAACAACAGAGGAACCGGCATCTCATTTGCAGATGAGAAAACGGTGCGTGAATATTACGCGCGTGTATTCGAATACGCGATCCGGGAAGGCAAGGCTGAGTCCATCATGATCAGCTACAACAGAGTAAATGGTGTTCCGTCGGGAGCCAGCCGGTTTGCCATGGGAACGCTGCTCCGGGAAGAATGGGGATTTGACGGTTATGTTGTATCAGACTGCAGCGCCGTTCGCCAGACGTATAATGCCGGCATGACAGCAGTGGGGCAGAAGAGCGGAAGCCTTGGACACTATTACTATAATAGCATGGAAGAGGCGGTTGCAGGAACACTGATAGAAGGGTGTGATCTTTCCTGTGGAGGAGAGCATAAGCTGCACTTAAAAGACGCCGTGGAACACGGGCTGATTACAGAGCATCAGATCGAGAAACACGTATATCGAAATGTGCTGTCACTGTTCCGTCAGGGCATTTTTGATGATAAAGGTTCTACACCGTGGGACGAGCTGGGAGCAGAAGTGCTGAACTCAAAGGAGCATGATGATTTGGCTGTAGATATGGCAAATGATTCGATTGTCCTGCTGAAGAATGAAAGAAATCTTCTGCCGATTAAAAAAGAAGGACTGAAAAAGATCCTGGTAGTAGGTCCGAATGCAAAATACCGTGAACTGGGCGGATATTCCTGCGGAGGAAAAATAGGCGGTCCTCTGGACACAAAATATGATGTGAGGACTCTGGACGGCATCAGAAATGAGCTCGCCGATACAGAGATCGTGGTGGATTACGAGAAGGGCTGGTGTGCACAGAAAGAAGAAGGCGGCGGTATATTAGACGCCCTGGATGCTCTGCCGGGAGTAGATCTTGCACAGGTCATGCAGATGATATTGGGGCTGGAGATTGTTGAAAACAACAAAGAGTATCAACTTCCTGAATTTGTTCCATATACTGCTCCGGAAGAAAAGGAACGCAATGGAAACAGCGAAGAAATGTTTGCCCGCGCGCTGGCGAAGGCAAAGGATGCGGACATGGTTATTATGATAGCCGGAACAGACTCCGGCACAGCATCAGAAGGAAGCGACCGCGCCACAATCGCGCTGCCGAACGGGCAGAGTGAGCGCACCAGCCGGATGCTGGATACGAATCCGAATACGATTGTAGTACTGAACGTTATGGGTACGATCGGAGATCCTGTTCTGGATAAATGCCACAGTCTGGTTTATGCAGCTTATGCGGGACAGTCTGAGGGTACGGCGATAGCAAATGTTCTTTTCGGACGTGTGAACCCGAATGGAAAACTGACAGCGACCTGGTACAAAGATGACAGCCAGCTCGCGCACATCAATGATTATGGCATCCGGAAGGCGGATGTTCTGACACAGGATCACGGGCGTACCTACTGGTATCTGGATGAAGAGCCAAGATTTCCGTTTGGCTACGGGCTGCACTATACCACTTACGAGTACGGCAATATGCAGCTTGCGGAGAAAAAGATCGCAAACGGCGGCACGTTAAAAGTATCTGTAGATGTGACAAATACGGGCAGTATGGCAGGGAAAGAAATCGTAGAGCTGTATGTGCAGAAAGTAGTCGATGAAAGATTTGGAGAGCATCCGGGAGACAACAAGCCATTCAGACAGCTGAAGGGATTTGCTAAGGTTGAGCTTCAGCCGGGAGAAACGAAAACGGTTACGATAGATGTTCCGCTCAAAGACATTACCTTCTGGAGTAATTTCCGCAAAAAAATGTGCATCGAGAGTGGAGAGTATATCGTGGAAGTGGGAAGAAGCAGTGCAGATCTTCCGTGCAGGGAAACATTTACGATAGAGGGAGAATGGGATGCTCCGATTTCTACTGTGTTTGTCGAGCTGGACAAATACTGCTGCAATCCGGGGGAAAAGGCGGTTATGACGGTTACGGCAACACTGGAAGACACAAGCAGGCTGTCGCTTGCAGAGTACAGACCGGTCTTTACCTCTTCGGATGAATCCGTGGCATCTGTGGATGAGAATGGCACGATCACGGCGCTGGCATCCGGAACGGCTCTGATCAAGGCCGCTGTTACATATCACGGAAAGACGGCAGAACATGTACAGGCGATTGCCGTGAGGGAATAAAGGGCTTATGCCCATAGGGAATAGTTATCGGAGGAAGAGTATGAAAGATACGTTTACAAAACCGAAAATGGTTGTATTTTCATCATTATTTGTATCATGCGGTCTTGGTTCCATTATGCTGGGGTGGGTTACATATTTTGCTACAGAATACCTTGGCCTGGCAGCGGGCACGGTAGGACTGCTGTTCATGGTTTCCAAGTTTTTTGACGGTTTCACAGATATTGTGGCCGGTTACATTATAGACCAGACGAACAGCAAGATGGGAAAAGGAAGGCCGTACGACCTGGCACAGATTGGCTACTGGACGACGATCGTTCTCCTGTTTGTCGTTCCTGTAATGAGCATCCGGCTTACGTATGCCTGGATATTTATCATGTATACTCTGGCAAACTCCGTATTCTGGACGCTGCTCAACTGTGCTTCGCCTGTGTATATGGCAAATGTCATTGACAGACCAGAGCAGTCTGTGACAGCTAACGCAATTATCGGTGTGATTTCCATGATCGCGTCGACTGCGGGAGGAATTATTATTCCTCAGTTGGCTGCAAATGTCGGAACAACGAGAAGAGGCTGGGCAGTGATTGCAATCGGAGCTGCAATACCGTCCCTCTTGATTGGAATGATGCGTTTCTTTATTGTAAAGGAAAAGGCTCAGAGAAAGAGCACCGTAGAGAAATTTACATTCGGAGACGCATGGCATGCTATTACGCATAACAAATACATCGTTTTATTTTCACTCATTATATTCGTGTCAAATGTAAGCAGCAACCTGTCTGCCAACGCAAGTAAATATTATTACTCCTACGTGCTGGGTGATGTGGGACTGGCATCCATCATGTCCCTTACACAGCTGGCAAGTATCGTTTCGATCGTTATTACACCGATCCTGTCAAAGAAGATCGGGTTTATCAGATTTATGAGGATCCTTACCATTGTATCCGTGATAGGAAATCTCCTTCGTCTGATCAACCCATACAGTGTGCCGCTGATCTTTATTACCGGGTTCTTCACAGGAATATCGTATCTGACGATCTGGCTTTATATCAATACATTTATCATTGACTGCATTGATTACGGTGAATGGAATACCGGACGCAGGAGTGAAGGAACGATCTCCTGTGTACAGTCTGTCTTTGCCAAAGTATCGGTCGGAGTCGGAACCGGAATGTCAGGAGTGCTTCTGGGAGCAAGTGGTTATAACGGATCACTGACTGTTCAGTCTGACTCAACGATTCGGATGCTGATCACTCTGTTTATCGTGATACCGGCGGTGTTTACTGTGATACAGTATGTGATTTTAAGAGCTTATAATCTGGAAGACAAGCTGCCGCAGATCAGACAGGAATTAGCAGAGAGAAAGGAGAAGAGCAAATGACAGAAAGAAACTACATGAATCAGTCGCTCAGCGTAGAAGAAAGAGTGGAGGATCTGTTATCGGGACTTACTCTGATGGAGAAGATCGGACAGATGAACCAGGTGTGGGGATTACTTCAGATGAAAGAGCTGGGCGCTCCTGATCCGGAGGAGATGGCGAGAAAGGGGCTTGCAGGTTCTATGCTTTATGTCATGGATCCGGCCGAAAAAAACAGGTTCCAGAAGATTGCGATAGAAGAGAGCCCTTCAAAGATTCCGATTTTATACGGAACAGATGTGGTAAAAGGTTACACAACGTCTATGCCGATCATGCTTGCCATGGCTGCATCTTTTGATGAAAGTCTGCTCGAAGAGATACAGAGCGTCGCGGCATGCGAAGCCAGAAAAGACGGAACACACTGGACCTTCTTCCCGAACTCGGATATTGCCAGAGATGTGCGGTGGGGACGCGTCGGCGAGACACTTGGCGAGGATCCTTATCTGAGCTCTAGACTGGTAGCGGCACAGGTCAGAGGATTCCAGGGAGAAACACTGGATTCAAATTCTACTATAATGGCGTGTGTAAAACATTTTGCGGGCTATGCAGCCTGCAAGGGCGGAAGAGACTACGAAGAGGCAGACATCTCAGAGGCCGAGCTGAGAAATGTTTATCTGCTTCCGTTTAAAGCCGGACTGGATGCCGGAGTGGGGACGGTTATGTCCGCTTATATGGATCTGAACAATATCCCGGCGACAGGCAATCAGTTCTTAATGAAGAAGATCCTGAGGGATGAATGGAATTTTAACGGATTTGTTGTGACAGACGCTTCCACAGTAGGAAGTATGGTAACACAGGGCTTTGCGAAGGATCGAAAGGACGCGGCTTACAAAGCAGTAAAATCCTCGATCAATATGGACATGGGCAGCTTCTGCTATGCGGAGAATCTGGCGGCTCTGGTGCAGGAAGGCAAGGTAACAGAAGAGGAGATTGATGATGCAGTTCGTCCGATTCTGGCGGCGAAGTTCAGACTGGGGCTGTTTGAGCATCCTTATGTGGAGGAAGCGGGCACTTCTTATGTGGATCCGAACGGCGCAAAGATTGCCAGAAAGGCAGCTCTTAAGTCACTGGTGCTGTTAAAAAATGAAGACAAAGTGCTTCCGTTGTCTGCCGGTATGAAGAAGCTGGCTGTAGTAGGACCGCTTGCGGACTCCGCTCACGATCTGGAAGGGCTGACCGGGCTGGGCGCAAGTGTGAGAGGCGAGTCACTTCTGACCGTCCTGAAGAGAGAGCTGCCGGATATGGAGATTGCGTATGAGCCGGGGCCGTGGATCTACAGACCGATTCCGAATTATATTTCATCGTTTATGCCGGATTTCTTTGGCAATACCGAAAAACGGAATCAGACAAAAGAAGAGGCAGATGCAGCATTAGAAAGAGCAGTTGCGGTTTCCGCGGATGCAGACGCAGTGCTCTGTGTAATGGGAGAAACGCTCGACATGGCAGGAGAGTCAGCGAGCCGCATGACGCTGGATCTCCCGGGAAGGCAGCAGGAGCTGTTAGACCGACTGGCTGATCTGGGCAAACCGGTCATCCTTCTTGTTGTAGGCGCAAGACCGCTAAGCATTACCAAGGCAGCAGAATCGACTTATGTAAAAGCGATTGTAGAGTGCTGGCAGCTGGGAGAACAGGGTGCGGAAGCTGTCGTTGACGTTCTGTTCGGTAAATACAACCCATCCGGAAAACTGCCGATTACAATCCCGAGGGGAGTCGGACAGTGCCCATGCTATTATGCGCATAACCGGACGCAGAGACCGGCAGAAGATCAGCTGGAGGGATTCTCCCGATTTGCAGATGACAAGAGTTCACCGCTCTTTCCGTTTGGATATGGTCTGAGCTATTCAGAATTCCGCTACGATAATCTGCACATTCAGGAAGAGACGATTACCGCCGACGGGGAAGCAGTTGTATCCGCAGATGTTATGAATGTGGGAGAGATGGAAGGAGAGGAAACCGTACAGCTCTATATCCACCAGAGGTATGGCTCTGATTCCAGACCGGTCAGACTGCTTAAAGGCTTCCGGAAAGTGGTTCTGAAGCCGGGAGAAAAGCAGACGGTACATTTCAAACTGGGATATGACGAACTGTCATACTGGTCTACCGCACAGGGAAGATATCTGGTCGAGGAAACGGAATTCGATGTCTGGGTAGGCGGAGATTCAAGAGCGGCACTTCACGGACGGTTTCGTGTTGCAGAATAGAAAGCGATGATTCTAGAGTACGATAATTTTAGCAAAATGATAATAAAAAGCGATTATTTTAAATAATCAGAAAAGGAAGGAGAACAGATGAAACGTCAGAAGTTTAATGATGGATGGATGTTTTACAAAGCGGGAGAGGAACAAAAGGTAAAGCCGGTACATCTGCCCCATGATGCCATGAGGGAGCAAAAGAGAATCAAGGGCCTGCAGAATGGCGGTTATACAGGATTTTTTCCGAGTGGAGATTATTGCTATGAGAAAATAATCTACGGAGAAGAAGCGTATCAGACGCAAACGATGATCCTGGAATTTGAAGGCGTTTATATGGACAGTAAAGTCTATCTGAACGGCGAATGCATCGGCGGAAGAGTGTATGGATACAGTCATTTTTATGTGGATCTGACCGGAAAACTGCTGACAGGACAGGAGAATCTTTTAAAGGTAGCGGTGCACTGCAGTCAGGTGCCGAACGCCAGATGGTATCCGGGAAACGGGATCTACCGGCCAGTTTATCTGTGGACGGGCAGCACAGAGTATCTGCCGCCGGAGTGTGCGACGATCAGAACCTTATCTATCAATCCAGCACGCATCAGCGTGGATGTTGAGGCTGTGAAGGACACCGATACAGAGGTTGTCACAAACATTTATTACAAAGGGAAAAAGGCTGCTTCCGGAACAGGATGCCATTGTGAGATCGATATCGCGGATGCAAGGCTCTGGGATGAATCACATCCGGAGCTGTACGAAGCTCATATCTATTTGAAGAAAAATGGAAATGTGATCGACAGCGCTGTAGAGTCGTTTGGTATCCGCACACTGGCATGGAGCGAAGACCGCGGACTGACGATGAATGGTCAATCCGTGAAGCTGAAAGGCGGATGTGTACACCATGACAACGGTATTCTGGGCGCCTGCGAATTCGAGGCTGCTGCGTACAGACGTGTCAGGATCTTAAAAGAGGCTGGATTTAATGCCATCCGCAGTTCCCATTATCCGATGAGCAAAACAATGCTGAAAGTCTGTGATGAGCTGGGCATGTATGTAAAGGACGAAGCATTTGACTCATGGAGAGAGAGCCAGGGATTGTACGGATATCCGCTGGATTTTGATGCAGAGTGGAAAAAAGATCTGGAGTCCATGATACAGAAAGACAAAAACCACCCCTGTGTAGTGATTTACTCCATCGGAAATGAGATACCGGATACAGCTACGCTGGAAGGCGCCGTATTAACGAAAGAGATGACGGAGGTCTGCCACAGTCTGGACAGTACCAGACCGGTTACGGTATGTCCGAACCTCATGCTGAATATTATGCATCAGATGGGTGTTTCTGTTTCTGTCAGCGGGGACAAGACAC
Organism: uncultured Faecalicatena sp.; assembly: GCA_902489075.1. Lineage (GTDB taxonomy): Bacteria > Bacillota > Clostridia > Lachnospirales > Lachnospiraceae > Faecalicatena_A. The sequence continues at coordinate 29,315 of CABTYO010000007.1, forward strand.
CGCAGAAAGAAGACATAACGGATCCGCTGGCTGTGGAAGATGATTCCGATATGGGCGGATCCGCACTGATCAATCAGCTGGTCGCTCTTGCACCGCTGCTCAAAAAGCTGCTTCTGACACCAAAGCGTGCAGACAAGGCAGTAAAAGACTGCTATAAGCATGTAGATATTGCGGGGTACAACTATGGCCCAAGTGTGTATGAAAAACATCATGTCATGCATCCGGACCGCATCATACTCGGAACAGAGACCAGCCCGTGTGAGATCGCAGAAAACTGGGAACTGGTAAAACGGAATCCGTTTGTTATCGGAGACTTCATGTGGACTGCATGGGATTATCTGGGAGAAGGCGGCGCAGGACTGATCGAGTATGGCAAGAGCTCAGGCTCATTTGTGAAAAAATATCCGATCGTATCGGCTTACACCGGGGCGATCGACCTTATCGGACATAAAGACACAATCGGACATCTGGCATCTATCGTATGGGATGCAGAAGAAAAACCGTTTATCGCGGCACGGCCGTTGGACAAAGCCGGCGAAAAGGTGAAGTTCTCCAGTTACCGAACAACAGATGCTCTGGACTGCTGGACATGGCCGGGACATGAAGGAAAGAAAGCAGAGGTACAGGTATACAGCAAGGGACGTGAAGTAGAGCTGTTCCAAAATGGAAAGTCTCTCGGCAGAAAAAAACTGAAAAACTGCAAAACAGCTTTTAAGGTAACGTATCAGCCGGGTACGCTGAAAGCTGTCAGCTATACGGAAAGAGGAACAAAGAAAGCAGAAAGCATATTAAAAACCGCGTCAAAGGAAACAGTTCTCACATGCGTGGCAGACAAAAATGTATTAAAAGCTGACAGTGAAGATCTTGTATTCATCGATGTAATGCTGACGGATAAAGCCGGCATTGTAAAAAGCGCGGAAGAAAAGAAGATCAGGATCCAGGTAAGCGGAGTGGGCACGCTGGAAGCAGTGGGAAGCGGACGTCCTGAGACAACAGAGGCGTATACCGATGATGCGTTTACGACTTATCAGGGCCGCATGCAGGCCATCATCCGCAGCGGCAAGGATGCCGGAAAAATCACAGTAACTGTGTCAGCGGATGGCATGGACAGTTGGACGAAGGAATTTACGACAAGATAGTAAAGGGGGAAGAGGAATGGAGAAAGTTAAAACGAAATCTAATTTTACAAAACCCAAAATGGTTATATTTTCTTCCTTAAAAGTATCGTGCGGTATTGGCACCATATTGATCGGGTGGGTAACATTCTTTGCAACGGAATATCTCGGATTGTCAGCTGCAACGGTAGGCGGTGCAGTGGTTCCAATGCTTGTAGCAAGAATCGGAACCACCAGGAAGGAACTGGCTGAAAGGAACCATTAAGTTTATCAGACGGAAGGAGAACTATGGGTAAAAAGTATTTTTGCTGGAGTATTGATGACGGGTTAGAGCAGGACAAGAAAATTGTCTGGATATTAAAGGAATCTGGTATGGGCGCAACGTTTAACCTGAATTCAGGAATGTTCGGGCAGAAGGATATGATCGGCCGCATCGGAAATATTGGCTGGAAGATCACGTCGGCTGAACGATACAAAAAAAGTCATCATTTTATAAAATATACTAAGAGCTATCGTATTCCAAAGGATGAGGTGCGCCAGGTATATGAGGGGTTTGAGGTGGCTTCTCATGGATGGCATCATAATGATTTCAGGACAGCATCCCGGGAGAAAACGAAAACCAGCATCCTGCAGGATAAAAAGAATCTGGAAAAAATATTTGGTACCGCAATCTCAGGGTTTGCGCATCTGTGATAAGGTCGCCGGAAGACAGGATATTATCTGTTGTTCAACAGCAGAGGCACTGGGTTTTTCCGATAAGTAACTGTATAAAAACGGGCAGAAAATAATGTAACTGCCAGGAGAGTAAAGAGAGGACAAAATGAAAAATACGAAAAATACGTTTACAAAACCGAAAATGTTTATATTTTCATCGTTAAAAGTATCGTGTGGTCTGGGGACTTTAATGCTGGGCTGGGTAACCTTTTTTTCAACAGAATATCTTGGATTGTCGGCAGCAACCGTAGGACTGCTGTTTATGGTATCTAAAATATTTGATGGATTTACAGATCTTATTGCAGGGTATGTAATCGATAAAACACATAGCAAACTGGGAAAAGGAAGACCGTTTGACCTGGCGCAGATTGGGTACTGGATCAGCATCATCCTGTTATTCGTCGTTCCGATCATGAGCGTCAATCTGACCTATGCGTGGATATTTGTTATGTATACCCTTGCCAACTCTATTTTCCTGACGTTGCTTAACTGTGCAGACCCGGTATATATGGTAAATGTTATCGATAATCCGAATCAGTCTATTGTCGCGAATGCCGTAGTCGGAATGGCTTCTATGGTTGTTTCAATGGTCGGAGGAATCGTTTTGCCACAGCTGGTAAGAAATATGGGGACTTCCAGATCAGGATGGGCAACAATTGCAATTACGGTCGGAGTGCCGTCTCTGGCAATCGGACTTCTGCGTTTCTTCCTTGTAAAAGAAAAAGAAGGAAGGGAGAGCAGCGTAGAGAAATTTACGCTGAAGGATGCAGGTAGAGTGATTATCAGCAATAAATATATTCTTATTGTGGCACTGATTAACCTGACTTCGAGCCTGGGATATCATATGGCAAGTGGTGTTACAAATTATTACTGTAACTATGTGTTTGGAGACGTAGGAATCGCGTCTCTGCTGTCGCTGACAATGCTCTCGAGTGTTATATCGATTATCCTGACGCCTATCGTAACGAAAAAAATAGGATTTACAAAGTTTATGAGAGTTCTTACGGTTGTGTCAATTGCAGCGAACCTGCTCCGTCTTGCAAATCCATACAATGTTATGCTGATCTTTATAAGCGGTTTCTTTACAGGTATCGGTACACTCACGATATGGCTTTATATCAATACATTTATCATTGACTGCATGGATTATGGCGAATGGCACACAGGTGTCCGCAGCGAAGGATCCACATCCTGCGTACAGTCCGTGTTCGGTAAGATCGGTCAGGCATTTGGCGTAGGATTAATCGGAATCCTTATGGGAGCAAGCGGATATTCCAGTTCTCTTGCAGCTCAGCCGGATTCAGCGATTAAGATGCTGATCGCAATGTTTTCCCTGATTCCGGCTGTATTCCTGTTCGTTCAGTATATTCTGCTCAGAATGTATAACCTGGAGGATAAACTTCCGCAGATTAGAAAAGAGCTGGCAGAGAAAAAGAGAGAAGCATAATGCGTCCATGAAGAGATTGCCGTTGTAAAACAAGGAAGGAAAGAACAAAATGAATAAAAAAATAAAAACCGAAATCCCCATCTGGGGAAATATGATTCCGGGAAACAACCAGAAAAACAAGACAGCGGTTATGGATATCGGACGCCGGAAACCGGATTTTATTCTTTTGTTGAAAGCGGCGTTCAGTATGCCGGGTACAACGATGAAGAATGGCAGAAAAGCAAAGCAGGCGCTGGAAACGTATCAGTATTATCATGAGATAAAGACCGGATTTCGTCCGGAAACCTATGAAGATGTTCCATGTATTGATTACTATCCGTGTGAGGGTGCGGAAACAGCGGTACTGATTATTCCAGGCGGAGGATTTACTTATCAGTCAAACTCCGGAGCGGAGCCGGAGAAGCAGTATGAGGCAGGTATGATGGCAGCCCGGTTAAATGAAGCCGGCATCGCAGCATTTGTACTTTCCCGTTATCGGCTGACCCCGTACAGGATGCCCATTCCTCTGCTGGACGCACAGCGCGCGGTCCGCTATATCAAATACCATGCAAAAGAGTTTTCGATTCATCCGGACAAGCTGGGGATCATGGGCTTTTCTGCCGGAGGTTTAGAAACATCGGGAACGATTAACATACTCAGAAACCGCTCGGTAAATGAGATTTTATCAGACGCAGGCATGGACGATATTACATATGTGCAGGACGAAATCGATAAGACAGATACCGGATGTGCTTTTGCCGGACTCATTTATCCGATGCTGGGATTCCGCGGAGATGTGCCGATGATGTATACGGTTTTCCCAATAGAAGAAGTTGAGGATGAAACAAAACGCAGCGTGCTTCTGGATAAATATGATACCGTTAATTATGTGAGGCGGGGAGATATTCCACAGTTCATCGCAATGGGGACGAAGGATAATGCAGTTGACGATGCGGATGATAAGACCAGATATATGGCGGCCCTGAAAAAGAATCAGGTTCCGTATGAGTATCTGTCGGTTGAGGGAGCAAAGCACGGATTTGGTGCGAGCAATAAAAAGTATATCTACTGGGTGGACCGGTATATTAGCTGGATAAAAAAGGTGACTGAGAAATAAAAGGGCCTGATGTAATGGACAGAACCCCGGAAATGCCGAAAAAGGGCGTTTCCGGGGTTGTTTTATGCCCTTTTGTCCAGTCCGCATTTAATGACAGAAAATCCGGTTGTGCGTTGACAAGGATGCGGGTATAATATAGATAAGACAGTGGGTATCAATCTTTAGTTTTTATATGGCTGTTTTTATGCAATAAACATAACAGTAGAGAGGAGCGGGGGTTATGGAGGTAAGACTTCCGCTTGGAAATGACAGTTTTCCACGAATTAGGGAAAGCGGAAATTATTATATAGACAAAACAGGTTTTATTTCAAAGCTTTTGAAAACAGGATTTATGGTTACGTTGATTACCCGTCGTGGGGCTTACCTTGTTGTTGAATCACGATGCTGGCGACCCGGAGCGGGTAAAAGAATATACGAGAAAGATTACGGCGTCCAGCCAGTACCTTCTGGGGCTGTTCGGTATGCGCTCGGCGAGGACAATGCTATCCGGCAGATTGGAAAAGCTCATCAGGAGGGGATTCGGTTTGACCTTGTGCTTTTGGATTGGAAAATGCCCGGTATGAACGGTATCCAAACGGCCAGAAAAATCAGGACCATGCTGCCGGAACATATTCCAATCCTCCTTCTTACGGCATACGAATGGGATGAGATTGAGGAAGAGGCTGTTGTGGCGGGCATTGATGGCTTCCTGGCAAACCGTTTTTCCTGACCAGTTTTAAGCAGGCCATTGTAACGGTCCAGGCAAAGGAACAAAAATTGCCGGAAACAGAGGATTCGGATCATATACTGGCAGGCATAACAATACTTGCCGCTGAAGATAATGAGCTGAATGCAGAGACCTTGCTGGAACTGCCGAATATGAACAACGTAGTGTGTGATCTTGTCAGCAACGGTCAGGAACTGGTGGAAGCATTCGAGGAATCCGAATCGGGTCAGTATGATTTGTTTTTGACCGATATCCAGATGCCTGTAATGAATGGCTATGATGCGGCTAGGGCCAGCCGTGCCGGCAGCCATACCCGTGGAAAGGTGATTCCGATAGTTGCAATGACAGCCAATGCGTTTGCAGAGGATGTCAAGGAAGCGATGGATGCCGAAATGGACGCCCATGTGGCAAAGCCGATTGACATGAAGAACCTGGAAGCAGTGATCACAGAACTTGTAAAAAGAAACATTAGTAGGATGCGGAGGTATTTATGAGTCTGAAGGAATGTTATGTAAAGCTGGGCGGAGATTATGAAGAGGTATTGGCCCGGCTATTCAGTGAAGATATGGTAAGGCGATTTTTAAAGAAATTTTTAAGCGATGGAACCTACCGTCTTTTGTTATAGTAGATACAATGAAGCGGATATAAAATTTAAAGGAGATTACAGGCATGACAGAAAGGGAGAAAATGCTGGCAGGCCAGCTTTATGACTGCGGCGACAGTGAACTTTTGACACAATGGCATAAGGCGAAGGACTTGATCCGGGATTATAACTGCACGGATTCTGCCGACATAGAGAAGAAGGACAGCATCTTGCAGGAACTGCTTGGAGGGCGGGGAACGAACTTATGGATCACCGCTCCTTTCTTTGTCGATTATGGAAATAATATTTATTTTGGAAACAACTGTGAAGTGAATATGAACTGTACTTTTTTAGACGATAACAGGATCGTGATAGGAGATAATGCTTTGATTTCCCCCAATGTGCAGATCTATACCGCATTTCATCCCACGAATGCAGCCGAACGTTTTGGAAAGGCGAAGGAGGACGGTTCCTTCGAATTCTGCAAGACGCAGACTGCGCCTGTGATTATTGGAGATAATGTATGGATCGGCGGCGGTGCAATCATTATGCCCGGTGTGACCATCAGTGATAATGTGGTAATTGGCGCGGGAAGCGTCGTGACGAAAGATATCCCGGATAATGTGATCGCATATGGAAATCCCTGCCGTGTTGTCAGGGAAAACAAGTGAAAAATAAATAAAAAATAAATAGAAAGAACTTAAAGATCTCAGAGAACTTGATATTCTCTGGGATTTTTTATTTGCCGTCCAAGGTACGTCCTACCAGGAATAAGTCTCGAATATGTCCTGGCAGTGAATTGGATTGTGAATATTCCTTTTGAACATTACCAGAATCGGAACAGGAATTTTCTCTAACTTTTTTCTTAAGAAAACCGAAAGAGAATAGATAAGAGAACTGCTTTGTGTTATCATCTAACAAGAAAGAGCAGGTGGCAGAGATGTTCAGGAAGTGGCCGGAAACGTGACACAGTGATCATCCGGCCCATTCTGCAGCGGCGTGAGGGAAACAGCAGTATCTGCCTGGTGCGCCAGCAGGAAATCGTAGATTTTGCAGTGGAATGGATACAGGAGAATAGAAAAGGATCAGAGAAATAAAGCGATCTGTTAAGCAGACAAAAAAGTACAGAACATAAAAGTACAGAACATGAGAGGACGGTATCTGAATGAACAAAAGGAAAATGTATATATCAGGGCAGGGATGTCTTGCGGTACTAAAGGTGGAGACTTTTTTCAAGTTTGTCACATTCTTCGTGATCGGACCATTTTTAGACTGGATTTTCACTACCTGGGTCGTGGGAGACACTCCTGTATTTAATGAAGGTATGTTCTTCAGTGTTCTGTCACCTTTGAATCTGGTTCTTACTCTGGTGCTTTTTCTTGCAGCTGCGTTGTGGTGCTATTATGAGATCAGCTGTCTGATCCATGCCGTGTACTTTAGCAGGAGCGGGCAGAGGACCGGCCTTGAAGAGATTTTAAAGGGGTCCCGGGGGACCATGAAGGGGATGAAGCATATCTCAATTCTTCTGGCAGCTCTCTATTTTGTGCTGTTCCTGCCACTGGTCCATGCCGGGTACTTAAATTCCCTTGTCCCGAAGGTTGAAATTCCCAGATTTGTAATCGGTGAACTGAACCGCACCAGCATAGGGAGTCTGGGGGTATATGCGATTCGCGCAGGATACCTCATACTGTTTATGGCACTGGCTCTTGTGCCGCCTGCCATGGCGCTGAAAAACATAAACTTTGTAAAGGCCGTGAAGCAGAATTTTGCGTGGTACCGTCTGATCAGCTGGGTGGATAAGATAAAACTCTGGGCAGCGTTTCTTCTGTGGTTTTTCGTGGAAAGCTGGCTTTTGGACATGCTGCAGGGAAGAATGATTCAAAACCAGGACTTTAATTTGTCAGTACTGAAATATTTCCTGCGTTCACAGTCTTACCGGACAGGTCTTTTGTACTGGCTTCTCATTGCACTTCTTCAGTGTGTGGCAATGACGTTTATATATCTGCTGATACTTGGTATTTTGGAAAAGTATCAGGAACTTCCGGCTGTCCCGTATCCTGAAAATGATACAGAAGTCTTGAAGCGTACGGCGCAGACGGCCAAAGGAGGCGGAAAGCTTCTTATCAGGGCAGGAAAAAAGTTCTGGAATTCGAGAAAGCATAAAAAACTCTGGGCAGGGTTTATATTTCTGCTTGCGGCAGCGGCGGTCATCGGATACTTTAATGAAGCGCCACTGATTCACCAGCCATGGGCAATTGGGCACAGAGGATGTGATTATGAAGTGGAAAATACCATAGAAGCCGTGGAGGCTGCTGCAGATTACGGAGCTGATTATGCAGAGATTGATATCCAGCTTTCCAAAGATGGGGTTCCCATGGTGATTCATGACGAAGATCTTCAAAGGCTGGCCGGGGTATCTGACAAGGTGGAGAATCTTTCAGCAGCCCAGCTTAAGGAGCTGACAGTGACTTCCAATGGAAAAGAAGGGAAAATACCGACTTTTGAGGAAATGATTCAGGCGGCACAAAAGACTGGAAATAAGATCGGACTGCTGGTTGAACTGAAACCTACGGCGGATAATAAGGAGGAGCTTGTCAGCAAGACGATTGAAACGGTAGAAAAGTGCCACGCCCAGGATCAGTGTGTGTTCATGTCACTGGATTATGTAAGTGTATACCTGCTAAAGGGGGAACGCCCGAAATGGTGGGTGGGCTACTGCATTTACGGCGGAGCAGGGAAAATTGAGGACGCTGTCTGGGAATACAACATTGATTTCCTGGCTGTAGAGGAAGGGCTTGCAAGCAACCGTTTTATGGAGCGGGCGCGAAACAGCTGGCTTCCTGTGTATATCTGGACTTCCGATAATTATGATGATATGCAGAATTATCTCCAGATGGGGGCATCCGGGATTATTACCAATCTTCCTGACCTTGCCAGAACGCAGATAGATAAATATATGAAGAATCATCGGGAGTATTATGTCCACGAAGGAAAAGGGTATCCAAAGGAAAAATAAATTTAAAGGAAAATGACGATCATGGAACGTATATTAGTAGTAGAGGACGATCTGGCCCTGAATGCAGGGCTTTGTTTTGAACTGGATGCGGCAGGATACGCTTCTGTCCCGGCCTATAACTGCCGGAAAGCACAGTACCTGACTGCGACGGAAGAGTTTTCACTGGTCCTGCTGGATGTGAATCTGCCAGATGGGAACGGGTTTGACCTGTGCAGGGATATCAAGGCAGAGCGCCCGGAGCTTCCTGTAGTATTTCTGACAGCAAACGATCTGGAAAAAGATGTATTAAATGGTCTGGATCTTGGAGCGGAGGATTATATTACCAAGCCATTCAGCACGAATGTTCTGATAAAGAAGATCGGAATTCTGTTAAGACGTGGTCAAAGGACAGTGACACCGGGGACTGCATTTGACGATGGATACCTGCTTCTGGATCTGGAGAATATGGTTGCACTGCGGGGCGGAGAAAAGGTCACGATCACGCCGAATGAATATAAAATCCTGCGTCTGCTGATTGCAAATGCCGGAAATATCGTCAGCAGACAGAGCATTTTGGAGAAGGTGTTTGACAGTGTGGAGAATTATATTGACGATCATGCCCTGACTGTGAACATCAACCGCCTCAGGAATAAAATAGAAGATGGGAATCATACGTATATCAAAACAATCCGTGGGATGGGCTATGCCTGGATTGGAGGAAAAGCATGATTCAGTCTTCGGAATTAAAAGTGAGGACATGGGTTCCCGTGTCGATTTCTCTTTTTTTACTGGCACTTATATATGCCGGACTGTGGTATTTCCTGCCGGACCCGTCACCGCGTCATCTGATTTTTGCAGGAGTGGTGCTTCTGTTTCTGACCAGTGCCATATGGACACAATACCTGCGCCGCAAGACGCTTCTGTTCACAGATTCGATCTGTGATATGATGGAGCAGCTCAGCCGCGGCAACGCCAGTATGCCTCCCATCGATGTCTGTGACAATGGGGCAGATACACGTATTATGGAGAGCCTCTACCGTTATTATGAGGTCATGAGTGACAGACAGAATGACAGCATTCAGGCAAAACAGGAGATTCAGGAGATCATTTCCGACATTTCCCATCAGGTGAAGACTCCGATCGCCAATGTAAAGATCTATACCAATATTCTGCGTCAGCATGAGCTGGATGCAGATAAGAAGCATGAATTCTTCGACCTCCTGGATGGTCAGGTGGAAAAACTGGATTTTCTCTTACAGTCCATGATCAAGATGTCCCGTCTGGAAACCGGAATTGTCAAATTAGAGGTTGTGCCGGGCACTGTCCAGGATACCGTGATGCAGGCCATGAATGTGGTTCTGATGAAAGCAGAAGAGAAGCAGATTGAACTGTCTGCAGATTGTCCCGCTGATTTAAGAGCACAGCATGATCCCAAATGGACGGCCGAGGCACTTGGGAACCTTTTGGATAATGCTGTCAAGTATACACCGCCGGGTGGAAAGGTGTCCGTTCAGGTGCGGCACTGGGAATATTATGTGAGGATTGATATTATAGACAATGGAATTGGAATTCCAGAGGAACATTATCACGATATCTTTAAGCGGTTTTACCGTATGGAGGAGGTATCCCGGGAAGAAGGCGTGGGAATCGGGCTTTATCTGGCACGCGAAATCATTACTTATGAAAGAGGATATATCAGTGTGAAATCAACGCCTGGTCAGGGAACGACATTTTCCGTGTACCTGCCGGCTGTAAACGACACGAAGTGACCTTATGAAACATCTGCCAGTTAGCCTGGCCTATATTATAAAAATCAGACATCAGGAGAGAACTTGTTTATGAATGTATTAGAAACACATCATCTGACTAAAATTTTTAAAGACGGTGCAAGTGAGATCTGCGCCTTAAACGATGTAAATCTGACCATTGAGAAGTCCACATTTAACGCCGTGGTGGGAACCAGCGGAAGTGGAAAGACGACGCTGATCAACATGCTGGGCGGGCTGGATACGCCGACGGAAGGTACAGTTACTATCGATGGAACGGTAATCACCGGGATGAAAGACCGGGAGCTGTCGGTTTTCCGGCGGAAAAAGCTGGGAATCATTTTCCAGAACTATAATCTGGTCCCTACGCTCAATATCTATGAAAATATCGTGTTCCCAATAGATCTGGATGGCCGCCGAGTGGACAAGCCTTTCGTGGAGGAAATCGTGCAGATCCTAAAGCTTAAGGACCGCCTTTTTGATTATCCGCATCAGCTTTCGGGTGGTCAGCAGCAGCGTGTGGCGATTGCAAGGGCGCTTGCTGCCAAGCCGTCTGTGATACTGGCCGATGAGCCGACAGGCAGCCTGGATTCTAAGAACAGTCAGAGTATTGCAGGGCTTTTGAAGGAATGTGTGGATACATTCAAACAGACACTGGTCATGATTACCCATAATCTGGAACTGGCACAGCTTGCCGACCGGGTGATTCGTATGGAAGACGGACAGATCCGGGAATAGGGGGCGTGCAGTATGTTTGAGAAGATCAATTCAAAAGTATGCCGGAAACTGGCACTGCGCGAGATACGTTTTCATAAGGCACGCAGTATCCTGACAATTCTCGTCGCAGTCCTGGAGGCTGCGATTTTTTCCTTTGTCCTGTTTCTGGCATCCACAGAGCAGGCGGGGTATGAACACCAGATCCGCGGCCTGTCGAATACCCAGGTGGATATTCTTTTTACCGGGCTGACAAAAGAACAGGCAGAGACACTTTCAGAGCAGAGGAACGTGAAAGCGGCACCCTGGTATCAACCCATCGGGACGGTATCGGATGAGGGTGTCAGTTATCAGCTTGCTCCTTATTCGAAGGAGTATGCACCTACGGCAGGAGCGGTCGTGAGCCGGGGGAGGCTGCCAAAGAAGGCGGACGAGATTGCCATGGAAGTTCAGGCGGCCTATGCACTGGGCGGTACCAGCAGGATCGGAGATCGGATTTCCCTTCTCATGATTCCGGAACAGGGCGGGGAGCCTGTGGAGCAGGAATTTACACTGACGGGCACCTGGGATTCCGACATGTATTCCAATCTTATGTGGGTGTCGGAGGAACTGGCGGATCAGTTCCCTCAGCCAAAAGATGCTGCCAATGTAACGGCAGGGGTCAGTCTCTGGCGTACCTGGCATATAGAAGAGCGGGCGGAGAAGCTGGCGCAGACCATCGGCGTGACAGAGCAGCAGTATATGGTGAATGCGGTTTTTGAGAAGGATCAGGCAAAACGTATCACCGATAATGTCAATCCCATCCGCAGCAATATTCCCTTTGTTTTTTTGTGTGGTTTTCTGATGTTTTTTTCCATCTTCCAGATGATGCTGGAGCTGGACATCCGTTTTTACGGACGCATGAAGACCATCGGCATGACGCCTCAGCAGATGAGGTTTGTGGTATATCACTGGGTGGGACTGCTGGTATCATGCAGTGTTCCCGCGGGCTGGCTTTTAGGCTACGGGCTGACACAGTGGGTTTCTGATACCTTTATATTAAGTGGAAATGAGAGTCTGGGCCTGAATATTGTTCTTCACTGGTATGACTTTGCCTTCTCGCTTCTGGGAACATGGATCACCGTCTTTCTGGCGGCATTGTGGCCTGCATGGAAGGTCAGCCATATGAGTCCTTCCCTTGCGTTACATGATACAGAGCATGCGCGCCGGGGAAAAAAGAGCAGGGCTTCTTCTAAGGTTTCACACCGCCCCAATTCGCTGCTTCGCCTTGCTTTGAAAGGAATGTACCGCCAGAAAGGACGGCTGGCATTTGCACTGGCAGTGCTGGTAATGTCAGCGGCATTTGCAAGTGTGGTGGCGGTGCAGTATACCAGCTATGACATGGAAAAGTATGTATCGAACAGGTTTTCTTTTGACTATCTGGTCAAAGGGGATGGGCAGAAATATAATGTGTTTTATGATCCGGATGACCACAGCCTGACACCGGAATTGTATGAACGGTTAAGTGAGGCAGTGGGAGAGGAGAATATCAGCAGGATTTATTATGCAGAGACGAAAATCAGGCTTACGGATTCTCTATGGAAGGAAATCGTGGATTATTATGAACGGAACCTGGAGTATTACCAGGACTATCTGCAGTATGTGGGATTTGAGGAAGCTTTTCGTGAGTTGAAAGAAGAACACATGATAACAACTGTGGTCTATGGCGTGGAACAGGATTATATGCGGGTGATGACCAGTGAGAGGTTCCGGCTGTCCGGAAATTATGATCAGGAACTGTTTGAAAATAAGCCATGGGTCTATCTGGCAGGAATGAATAAGAATACGATGACCCAGGATGACGATTATGACCAGCCGCTCCCGGATGAAGGGAGTGTTCTGTCGGTAGATGGAGTGGAGTATACGGTGATGGGGACTGCCCATCGGCCTTATAACTCCATGTTCGTAAAACCGGATGCCGGATTCTATCTGGAATGTTATTTATCAAAAGACAACTTCTGGAAACAATATCCGGGCCGTTCGCCTGTGGAGCTGGTCATCAGTGCACCGGATGGGCAGGAGGAAGAGATAGCACAGATTGTCGGGACTTACCAGGAAGAAAACGGGTATAACTATTATACCCTTTCCAGGCAGCTCTATTATGACGGAGGGAGAGCATCCATATGGACAATGCTGGGTCCCGGGATCATTTTGAGTGCAGTTCTTCTTTTGATTGCTCTGCTGGGATTCATCAACCTGATTCTCCACAGAACCCTGGCACGCAGCAGGGAGTTTGCAGTTTACCGCAGCCTGGGCATGGGACGCGGGGAGCTTCTGAAACTGCTGATTTATGAGAATGTGATATTTACGGTCATAGCCGGGATTTTGGTCTATGGAGCATCGCTGCTCGCTGCCGGGCCGCTGTTTGAGTACATAGATGGAGTGACTTTAGACTGGTGGTATACGTATCATTTCACACTGGCACCGGTACATGTGCTGATGGTGACGCTGTTGATACTGGCAGGGGTGCTGCCTGTCTTCTGCGTGCATTTTACAGAGAGGGAGAGTATCACGCGGAGGCTGAAGAAAGAGGAGTAGGAAATTTTCATAATAAAAGAATTTGAATTTAGGATACCAGGCAGTTATTAGGATGATAACTGCCTGTTCTTATGAATAAAACATTATAAGGATGGAAATGATAAAAATATATTTAACGGAAAAATCTCTAAATAACCTAATTGAATTGACTAAAATTAAAAATCAAATTATAATGAAGTAAAATAGGAGGTGTAAAAGGATGTTAGTAAAAATCAGTATAGAAAATTTTAAGTCATTCGACAATGCCGTCGAACTTACTATGATCTCATCAAATAAGATTCGTACAAATGCGAGTCATAGAGTTAAGATAAAAAGTACACAGATATTAAAATATGGTGTTGTTTATGGCGCAAATGCCTCTGGAAAGACAAATCTTGTAGAGTTCTTTCGTTTTTTCAAAGAGTGTGTACAGATAGGAATTCCGATGGAAGCAATGCAGATGTTTTGCAAGAACAGACAGGAAAATAAGGAAAAAGAGAGTCATTTTGAACTACAGATTACGGTAGGGGATAAGTTCTATGCATACGGTTTTTCTGCAATATTGAGCAGAAGAAAAATTACGGAAGAATGGCTGTATGAACTTTATCAGAACGGTACAGCACGCCGTCTCTTTGAACGGGAGGGCAGCAAGCGTCCTGTATTGGATGAGTCTGTTACATTAAGCAATGCTGAAAAAAATAGATTTGAGATATATGCGGACGATTTTTCAGGTAACGAGTCTTCATTATTCTTAACAGAAATGAATAGAGGGAAAAAATATGGAACTCGCTCTAAATTAATGTTTTTTAGGGATGTATACGATTGGATTAAGAATCATATTGTAATTATTACACCGAACACGCCTTTAATTGATCTGGAATATTACTATGATGAGGATTCTCTTTTGCTGATTAACAAATTAATAGAAACCTTTGATACTGGTATCAACCAGGTCAAGATAGAAGAGATCAGTTTAGATGAACTGGCAAATGCTATGCCAAAACCTGTTTTTGAGAAGGTAATGCAACATATAAAGAGTAGGATTGGGAATCAGGAAAATCCCTCCTTCCGCATGACTATGCGTTCGAATGAAAGCTTTTTCAATATAGAAGCCAAGGATCATGATGAACCAAAGGTAACAACAATTAAACTGCATCACAATAGATCTTTTTATGATTTTAGCTTTGAGGAAGAATCTGATGGAACCCGCAGGCTCTTTGAATTAATGGATATGCTGTTAAATCAAAGGGACGATATTCTCTATGTTGTTGATGAATTGGAAAGAAGTCTTCATCCGAAATTAACAGAACACTTTCTTCAGCTTTTTATGCAGCTTCATAAAGAACAGCGCATGCAGTTACTCTTTACAACACATGAATCCTCCATAATGGATCAGGCAATATTCAGGCGGGATGAGATATGGTTTATCGAGCGCGACAACGATAATGCCAGCGTAATTTATTCACTGGACCGTTTCAAAGAAAGATATGATAAGGTACTTAGCAAGGCATATCTTGAAGGTCGATATGGAGCCATTCCAGTTTTCACATCTTTTGAATTTGCAGGAGAGGGGGAATAGATATGGCTCCTGTCAGAAGCTATACAAACTGGAACAGCAGAACAAGTGATAATAAAAAACAAATAGAGCCTTACCGCAAATACTTTTTTATCTGCGAGGGTGCTAATACTGAAACCTGGTATTTCAAGAAACTGATTGATCTTAGGAAAACATTAAATATTCATCCATTAATAGACATTCGGTTATTGGAAAAAACAGAAGGGGACAGAGACATAAGTTATCCGAAGAAGCTGATTGCATTTGCAGAAAAGCAGAAAGAAAATCGGGAAATTGCATTTGATAAAGAACGGGATAAAATGGTGATTGTATTCGATGCAGATATTTTTGAGGATAAAGTGCAGGATTATGATGAACTGGTTTCAATAGGTGAAAAGGAAAATATTCTGGCAGTTACAAATCCGGCATTTGAATTATTTCTTTTACTCCATTTTGAAAATTCTTATGAACAGGATATAGTTCCTAATGCCAAAAGGATTATTAAAAATGAGAAGGAAGGGAATCAAACCTTTGTTTATCAGCTGTTATTACAGAAAACAGGGATGAATTCAAAGAAAAATTCAAAAATTGGGGAGCTGGCGGCAAATGTAGATACTGCTATTCTTCAGGAAAAGAAAATGAATCAGGATATTCATAATTGTAAAGGAAAGATTACCTGTAACATAGGAGCGGTTATCGAGAGTATCAGGAATGATGATGGAAAATAATAATAGAAAAAAGGATTCCACAAAGAACTAGGGTGAATTCTACATAGCAGGATGTTTTTCAAGACTAAACATGAAAAACACCCTGCTTTTTTGACGTATCTAAGACTGTGAAGCAGATTTCGAATCCCCATACAAAATATCACAAAATTGTGACATTGAATGTGCCTCAAATGAGACATTGCCTTGTTATCCTGTTATTGAGAGAAGCAAGGAGGCAGCGGTATGAGCGCAAATAAAATAAAAACAAAAATGTTGAATCTTCTGGCGCAGCGAAGTTTTAAAGCCAGCAGGATGCGGAATCTGATCGCAGTGCTGGCAATTATGCTCACTACGATTCTGTTCACAACGGTGACAACGACAGGCATGGGGGCCATGGATTCTATGCAGCTGACCATGCAGATGCAAAAAGGAAGCAGATCGGATGGTGATCTGCGCAATATGACAAAGGAACAGTTTACGGCATTAAAGGATGCAGATTTTATAGAAAAATACGGACTGCGGATGCCGGTCGGATTTCTGACGAATACGGTAAGACACAATGTGGAACTGGACGTCATGGATGAGACGCAGGCGGAGCTGACCTTCTGTAATCCAAGCCACGGGAAGATGCCTGCTGCGGCAGATGAAATCGTCGCTTCTGACCTGGCGATCCGTGAACTGGGTGCGGAGCCAAAGGTGGGAGCAGAGGTTACAGTCGAATTCACTGTACATGGGCAGCAGTACAGCCTTCCACTGGTCGTCTCAGGCTGGTATCCTGCATACAATGACCAGACCAGCGTGATGGTTGCCGGGAAGGCCTTTACAGAAGCCCATCCGGAAATATTTGAATTTACTTATCCCCAGGACAGGGAGATTGCAGGAACTTATTTCTCTGATTTTACGGCAAAAAGTATAGTTGGCCTGAATGACAAAATGTATGACTGGATACGCAGTGCAGGCGGAGAACCAGAAGATCAGAACGCGGATAATTATGTGCCGGGAGTCATCAATGGCATGACCAATCCAGCGCTGGACAAAAGTACCATCGCAACAGGAGCAGCGTTTATTATATTATTTACCTTCTGTGGTTACCTGTTAATCTATAACGTATTTGATATTGCCGTGATGCAGGAAATCAAGCGCTACGGTCTTTACAGAACAGTAGGCATGAGCAAAAAGCAGGTCAGGCATCTGATCAACCGGCAGGCATTGTGGCTTTCCTGCATTGGGATTCCCCTGGGCCTGGCAGTCGGATATCTGGTCGGAAAGGCTGCACTTCCGGTGGTCATGAATGTCTTATCTGTAGAATATGAGAATATTTCTGTCAGCGTTTCGCCATCACCGGTGATTTTTATAGCTTCCGCAGTGTTCGCAGCTTTTACAGTGTTCTTAAGTACCAGGAAACCAGTGCGTGTGGCAGCCAGTATTCCTCCGATCGAGGCGTTTCGGTATGTAGAAAATGCAGCAGGGAAACGCACGAAAAAGAGAAGTACAACAGGGGCCAGGATTCCCCGTCTGGCAATGTCTAATCTGGGACGGAATAAACGCCGCACTGCATTTATCATCGTATCTTTAATGCTCTGTGTGACATTACTTAACTGCGTCGGAATCGCAGCACTCAGCCTGGATGTGGAGAAGCAGGTAAACTACAATATCCGTACAGACTTTGCAGTTGTCAATGCTGTCAGCACCAACGGACAGAAAGGATTTACCATGCGCACACAGGCACTGAGCCAGGAAACGATGGATGAGATCAAGGCACAGCCGGGTGTGGAGAACGGTGCAGCAGTATATAAGAATACGATAGAAGATACCAATGTAACCTATGATTTTGGAATCCATCCCACAAAAGATCCTTATGTGGATGAAAGAACCGGTCTGACATATGCAGCAACAGAAGAATATTACTGGTTTTCGCTGGGAGATGATAAGCGGCCGATGTGTAATGTATACGGTATGGAGGAAACTTCCATAGCACGGATGGATATACAGGAGGGGGAGCACGATCCCCATACACTTTATGAAAAAATGTTAAATGGTGAAGGTGTACTGGTCGGAGTAGGGGCTGACCGCAAGGATATGAGTATTGGAAAGGATGCGGACTTTGTAGATGTGGGAGATGTCATTACCGTATATCAGGACGGACAGCTGGCAAAGGAACTGCCCGTATTGGCAAAGGCGGCGCTAAATGGGGATGATATGGAGATTGGCTACACTCTGAATGGTCCGAACCTGGTAGGCGGCGACGGTCTTTACCTTTATTTTCCGACCAGTGTCTATCAGGAGTTATACGAGGAACCTGCAGTCTATAAATATTCTTTTGATGTGGAAGAATCAGAACGCCAGAATATGACGGCTTTCCTGAAAAAGTATATGAAAGAAGTAGATCCCAACATCAATTATGCATCCGCCGAGAGGGCACGTGAAAGTGCTGAGACGACGCGTACGATGATTCATTTTGTCGGTGGATTGATCGGGGCGATCTTTGGAATCGCCGGGGTACTTAACCTGCTCAATACTGTGATTACCACGATCCTGGCCCGCCGTCACGAATTTGCCACCATGCAGAGTCTGGGAATGACGGATAAACAGCTCACCAGAATGATGATATGTGAGAGTGTCTACTATGCACTGGGAGCCTGCGGGATTGGTCTGCTCCTGTCCGTGGTGTTGGGATACACAATGGTTAAAATCCTGTTGGGGAGTGTGTGGTATTTTACCTTCCAGTTTACTCTGGTTCCGGCATTGCTTGTATCCGCCCTGCTGATCATCGTGGCCGCAATTGTGCCAGTCACAGCACTGAAAATGTTTAACAAGGGCAGTATCGTGGAAAAGCTGCGGGTTGCTGAATAATCGCGGAACAATTGCAAAATGGAAATCTCCGGTGAGAAGTGGGAAGGAAAGAAAATGCCAAATAGGAAGATGTAATGAGGAAGATGTAATGAATAGGTTGATGGAAAATCAGGAGGATATGAGAATGAGTACAATCTTACAGACCAGAGGACTGAAAAAATATTATGGGAAAGGGGAAACAGAAGTACACGCTCTGGATGGCGTGGATCTGCAGATTGAACGCGGAACCTTCGTGGCAGTCGTAGGGACCAGTGGAAGTGGAAAATCCACACTGCTGAATATGCTGGGCGGTCTGGACCGTCCTACCAGCGGAAAAGTAACAATCGACGGAGAAGAATTATCAAAGCTGAACGATGAGCAGCTTACGGTATTCAGGCGTAAAAGGATCGGATTTATCTTCCAGAATTATAACCTGATCCCGACTCTGAATGTATGGGAGAACATTATTTTCCCGATTACACTGGATGGACAGAAGCCGGATAAAAAGTTTATCATGAATGTTGCTAAAATGCTGGGACTGGATGGCAAACTGGACAGCCTGCCGAATAACCTGTCAGGCGGGCAGCAGCAGCGTGTGGCAATCGCCAGGGCACTTGCGTCAAAGCCGGCCATCGTGCTTGCCGATGAGCCGACCGGTAACCTGGATACCAGGACCAGTGATAACGTGGTGGGACTGTTAAAGACCACCAGCCGGGAGTTCCATCAGACCGTCGTAATGATCACGCATAACCCGGAGATCGCACAGATGGCGGACTATATCGTGCGGATTGAGGATGGGAAAATCGTGATGTAGTAGATAAATCATGGGCTGACGGGTACGCTCCTGAGGCTGCAAAATTAAAAAGCAGTCCAATAAAAGCTGGCGGTATACCAGTGGGGGTAAAGAAAACATTTGTGCTTGGATCAGTCCAGGAGGGGGATTCTGTAACCATCCTATATGATGAAAAGAATCCCCAAAAAGCAGTTATATCTGGAAATGATGGTCTGATGACAGGCTAAAATACCTGTTAATATTTATGCAGGAGATTTAAGTCTTGAAATTAAGTAACGAAGTAAAATAATGAGGCATGAGTAAATGATGAATTGAAAGATCATTTACTCATGCCTCTTTTGTATGTAGAGGTTCTGCCTCTATGTTTACTACAATTTTTTAGATATTATTCGCAACCTCAAATGCATCCCAGATTCCGTACATGATATTGGAAACATTCTTTGCATCGCCGAGCAGGTACAGTTCCGGTATCTCGAACTGAAGCTCCTCATACAAGGAATTTTCTGACTGATAGCCGACTGCCAGGATTACGCTGTCTGTTTCCAGTGTCTGCCCATTATCCAGGGTCAGGCTGGTATCCTTAAAGGAGACGGCTTTCGCACCAGTAATAACATCGACGTGATGGAAAGGAATCAGCCGTTCCAGCATTTCCTTATTGGATGCGCAGAGTGGTCCATTCACGGCAAGCAGTTTATCAAGCGCTTCTACGATAGTGACTTTTTTGCCATGCTGTGCAAGATGGAGCGCAGTTTCGCATCCCACAAGCCCACCGCCGATTATGGTCACGCGTTCACCAGCATCGACTTTTTCAAGCAGGACTTCTTCTGCAGAATAGGTATGTTCATCATTTCCAAATGAAAACAGTTTTGGAGCAGAGCCTGTTGCGATGAGTACGGTATCATAGTTCCCACTTCGCACCATGTCACTTGTCACAGCTGTATTCAAGTGGACCTCTACACCCAGTTCATTCAGTGTATATGCGTACCAGTCTGCAAGTGCGATATCATCCTCTTTGAAAGCAGGTGCGCCTCCCGGGAGCAGGTTCCCGCCCAGACGTTCTGATTTTTCAAATAAGACTGGCTTGTGTCCGCGTAAGCTTAATACCCTTGCGGCTTCACAGCCTGCGACACCGCCGCCCACGATCATCACGGTCTTAGGTTTCAGAATCGGGCGGTAAGCCATATCCTGTTCTCTGGCTGCCTGTGGATTGACGGCGCAGTTCAGCCCGGAGTAGGAAGCGACTCTTCCCATGCAGCCTTCCTGACAGGAAATACAGGGACGGATGGAAGCGCATTTTCCACTTCTGAGCTTGTTCACATAATCAGGATCGGCAAGCAGCGGACGTCCAAGGCTGATAAAATCAGTCTCCTTGTTTTCCAGGGCTTCCAGAGCCATATCCGGGTTGTCCATTCTTCCGGCGCAGATGACCGGGACGTTCACGGTATCCTTCACCATCCTGGCGTATGGACGGTACAGCCCTTTCTTCTGGTACATCGGTGGATGTGACCACCACCAGGAGTCGTAAGATCCCACATCGACATCCAGTGCATCATAGCCGTATGCAACCAGTAATTCGGCTGCCTTGAGACCTTCCTCAATGTCACGCCCCTTCTCTTCAAATTTTTCTCCCGGAAGAGCACCGTCCCGAAGCCCTTTAATAAAGCTTTTCGGGGAAAAACGCAAGGTGACAGGGAAGTCCTTTCCACAGCGGTTTTTAATTTCTTCCACGATTTCTTTTGCAAAACGCAGTCTGTTCTCAAGAGAACCGCCGTATTCATCGGTCCTGTGGTTGAATAATGAAATGACAAACTGGTCGATCAGATAGCCTTCGTGTACGGCATGGATCTGGCATCCGTCAAAACCGCCTCTTTTTGCATTCACTGCGGCGTCTCCAAAAGATTTTACAATCTTATGTATCTCATCAACGGTCAGTTCACGGCAGGTCTTGTCAAGCCATCTGTGCTGGATCGGGCTTGGTGCGACCGGAGGGTATTCGCCGATATTGGTAGGGATTGTCACCCGTCCGAACCCGCCGGACATCTGTAAAAATATTTTCGCACCATACGCGTGGACGCGTTCTGTCATTTCCTTGCTGGAACGGACGAAAGCTACTGGATTATGTGTCGGGGAAGCAACCGCACCAAGTCCGTGTTCCTCGACTTCATCATCGACAAAGGTGACTCCGGTAATAATCAGTCCGGTGCCGCCCTTTGCACGCATCGTGTAGTACTCTTTACCGCGTTCGTTCCATCCGCCGAGTGCATCACTGAGTCCCAATGGTCCCATGGGAGCCATGACGAAACGGTTCTTTACCGTGACATTGCCGATCTGCATCGGGGTAAAGAGTTTCTGGTATTTACTGTTCATGTGATCCTCCTTTTGATCCTTCTGCCTGTAAAAATGTATATTGTTGTTTCAGCAGCAGGTTTTCTTTGTTATAATGGAATCATAAACCCTGTATCAAGTACAGAGTCAATACAGAGAGGGAAAATTATGAAAATAAATGAATTATCCAGGATTTCACAGGTGAATCCTGAAACGATCCGCATGTACCGGACAAAAGGATTCTTAAGGCCTTCTGTGAATCCGTTGAATGGTTATTATGACTATACACTAAAGGATATGGTGAACCTGCTTTTCATCCGCAGACAGAGGGGATGCAGTATCTCACTGCAGGATATTGACAAAATGTACCACTTTGAAAGCCTTCGGGAGCTGATGGATGACTATGAAAATGCAATCGGGCAGATCGATCAGGAGATTGCGGCACTGCTTGAAAAACGGAAGGCTCTTCTCATCACGCAGGAACATCTGGCTTCCTGCGTCAGCATTTCATCGGATGTGAAGGAGATCCAGGTGGAAGATGGGCGGTATGATTATTATCTGCTGGATGAAGAGCATGCTCCTGACATACAATGCTGGATGCAGCACATGGAACAGTTTGTCGTCTGCCTGCGGATTGAGCCTGAGATGCTTAGAGCAAAAGAGACTCCTGAATGTATTCCCCTGAAAACAGGAATCGGGACCTATCAGGGACTGCTCAGGAAATGCGGCCTGCGAGTTCCTGACGGGGCAGTCTACTGTCCGCCGGGAAGATTCCTCACTTCGATCATTGAACTGGATCAGCTGGATTGTATCCCTGCGGACGATATGCAGCCGCTGAAAGAATATGCGAAAAGGAAGGGGCTTCGCATTATTGGGGAAAGCACCGCATTTTTAATCCGGGTCAACCATACGAAGGAGAAAGAGAGTTTTGTCTTTCGTCTGCGCATCCGAGTAGAAGAGGGCAGATAACGTATTTTCGCACAATGCCCCATATCCATAATGCCCCATATCCATAGGACATTCTCGACCCGTGCCCTGCGGGCGTGGGTATCCCTATTGAACTCTGCCTGGTTGGAAAATGGTGTCATATCTTACAAGAAATCTCTGCCGAAAGGTGCTAAGCTTATGGACGAAAAACCAACAAAGGAGTATAAGACATATGGAAACACAAAATCAAAAATGCGTGATGGTACTGGATGAGGAACTGCCGCTGGGAATGCTTGCGAATACAGCCGGAATTATGGGAATCACCCTGGGAAAGCACATCCCGGAAGCGGTCGGTCCGGATGTTTGTGATAAAAGCGGAAAGGTACATCTGGGAATTATTGCATTTCCGGTACCGGTCCTGAAGGCTTCAAAAGAGAGAATCAGGGAGATCCGGGAGCAGCTTTATCAGCCCCAGTTTTCTGAACTGACTGTGGTAGATTTTTCGGATGTGGCACAAAGCTGTAATGTATATGAGGAATATATAGAAAAGGCTGCGGGAGTGGAAGAGAAGGACCATACGTACTTCGGAGTCGGAATCTGTGGAAATAAAAAGCTGGTCAACAAGCTGACCGGGAATCTGCCTCTGCTGAGATAAAGACAGAGAAATAGAAGGAAGAGAAGGGCATGAGTCAATGATGCAGAAATATTTGCGTGATTTACTCATGTTCTTTTTGTTTTAGAATTATATAATGCACCTGTACAACGACGAAGGGAGAGAAAGAAAATGCATACAGTTCTACAGGTAAGGGCTAATGAAACCATTTGCAGCATATCTATGAAAAGCTGGATGCAGGCTCCTTAGTTGAAGCGGTCACAAAGGCGATACAGATGGGGTATATTGCCCCATTATATTAAGAGAGGATTACGAATCACACAGTACGATGAAATATCCATTTTATTTATAAGATAAATTGTTAAAATTCGCTAAAAGCCTTTCCAGTTTGCGGAAATTCTAGTATGATAGATAAAAGAGACTATGTGATTATTCACATATGTAATCGCATAGGTAAGGGAAAGGAAGCGCTCATAATATGCAGAAGAAGATTATACCCGCTATCCTTACAGCTGCATTGATTATTTCAGGTTTTTTCGCATTATATTCAATCGGCAATGTACAGGGGAATGCCAGAGTTGTCAATTATACTGGTATTGTTCGTGGCGCCACTCAAAAACTGGTTAAAAAAGAATTGAACGGAGAAAAGGATGATGCACTGATTGGACGTCTGGACGGAATTATCAGGGAACTTCAGACAGGGCAGGGCACCAATGATCTGATATGCTTAAAGGATAAGACATTTCAGGATCAGATGGTGATTGTTCAGGAAAAGTGGGAAGAGATAAAGGATGAGATCCAAAGCGTCCGCCAGGGTGGAGGTCACGAACAGCTCTATCAGTTGAGCGAAGATTATTTTACGGAGACGGATATCGCAGTGCATGACGCAGAGGAATATACAGAACGAAGAGTCCAGCACGCTAAGCTGGGACTGAGCCTCCTGACTGTGATCTGGCTGCTGATTGTTGGATTTGTCGGATTCTTTACATCTCGTATTACCAGGCGGCAGCATGAGCTGGAGCAGATTGAAGATGAAAACCGTAAGAAGAGCGAATATCTTTCAGTACTGGCCAAGCAGCTGCAGGCTCCGATGAATGAAATGTCAGAGCTTTTATATATTACCGATATCGATACATATGAACTGCTGTTTCTGAATGAAGCAGGACAGCGCTCTTTTCATATCACTAATTTCTACGGTCAGAAGTGTTATGAAGTGTTGCAGGGACGGGACAGCCCCTGTCCGTTCTGCAATAATGAGAACCTCAAAGAGGGAGAGAATATCAGCTGGGAATATACCAATCCTGTCACCTCGCGGCATTATCTGTTAAAAGACCGCAAGATCGTCTGGGATAACCGCAATGCGAGGATGGAGATTGCCTTTGACCTGACGGAAAGCGAGAACAAGAAGCAGCAGCTGCAGTATCTGCTGGATGCAGAGCAGATGATTGTAGACTGTATCCATATTCTTTACAAAAAGCAGAACGTCGACCAGAATATATATGAGGTACTGGCCCTGCTGGGAAAATTTCTTTCCGCTGACTGGGCATTTTATATAAGCTTAGATCAAAATAAAATGGTTCAAAAGCAGGAATGGCACAGAGATGGACTGGAGGCCCCGAAGATACAGTACCAGAATATCCCTCAGGAGATCACAGAACGATGGATCCGGTCATTTGAGAAGCAAAAGTGTCTTATTATTGAAGACGTCGAATACCTGAAAGAAGAGGAGCCGGAAGAATACAGCATGCTGAAGCAATATGATATTCACTGTATGATTGCTTCTTCGCTGGAGTATAATGGGGGAATCAGTGGTTTTATCGGATTGAACAATCCTCCTGCTGACAGGGTACAACATATTGTGTCATTTTTACAGACACTCAGTTATTTCATTGACATGTCGATTCAGCAGGATATTGCTCAGAATCAGCTTGCACAGTTAAGCTATCACGATATGCTGACATCTTTCTATAACAGAAACCGGTATATGGAGGATGTGGAGAAGTTTACAAAGATGGATAAGAAGATCGGTGTCATCTATCTGGATATCAATGGTCTGAAAGATATCAATGATACATATG
Organism: uncultured Faecalicatena sp.; assembly: GCA_902489075.1. Lineage (GTDB taxonomy): Bacteria > Bacillota > Clostridia > Lachnospirales > Lachnospiraceae > Faecalicatena_A. The sequence continues at coordinate 54,837 of CABTYO010000007.1, forward strand.
GACATGCATGCGGCGATGAAGTGATCACTGCGGCTGCCGGCTACATGAAAAAAGTATTTCCTGAGGATCATATCTACAGAATCGGCGGTGACGAGTTTGTAATCCTGTGCCTGCACATGGATGAAGAGAGCTTCTACGCTCATGTCAGACGTCTGAAAGACCTTGTTCAGGAAAATGAATATCTGAAAATCGCGCTTGGCTATCGCTGGTCCCGGCATTCCGGTGATATCCTGCATATGATCAAAGAAGCAGATGCAGATATGTATGAGGATAAGCGGATTTATTATCAGAATCATTCCAAATCCCGGCGCTACCGCCACAACAGCGATGATGCGCCGACGGATGATATGCCGATGACAGAAGAGGATGTCTGAGAATATAGAGGTACATTCCGTAATACCATTCAGGCAAAAAATGAACCATTTGGGCAGAGATTCCCATTCCTTATAATGCTTGATTTATAATCATCTATATCAAGACAGAAATGGGAGGAAGACAGTACAAATGGCAAGACGAACAAAAATATGGGAGATTATTAAAAATGCAGGCTATGAGCCGCTGGAAGATGAAATGATCATTGTATCCTATGCCCCGGAGAATCTAAGCGATGCGATTATAAGGTTTTTGGGATGCAGTAATCAGTTTTTTGTATTACAGATCTGCAGGGATACACTGGTTTTAGTACCTTTTAGTAAAATGACCATGGGTCTGAAGAAAGAAGTCGCTCTGGAGATTCCATTTACTACCATAAAAGAGATTCAAGTGGAAGAACATGGACTGAATTATACGATAATCATTGAGACAGATCAGGATATCATCCGCTTCTCAACCCAGCAGAAGGAGCTGAGTGACTTCCGCACCGCAGGTTTACTGGGCGGGATGGGAGATCTGGAAAAGAACTGGCATAAGGAGAATCTGGATCATACGCTGCAGGCATTGAAAGAAATTAGACGTGATTGAAAATCCGGAAAGGTTTATTTGAAATAAAATGAAAAGGAGTGACACCAACATGAAAATAGGATTCATTGGTTTTGGGAGTATGGCACAGGCGATTGTCAGCGGCTGGCGCATGAAAGGACAGGAGTTGGAAATTCGTGCCTGTGCAGGACATTATGAAAAGCTGAAGGAGAATGCCGAGAAAATGGGTGTCATTCCGTGTAAGGATGGCGGAGAGGTCGTTTTACACTCAGATATCATTATACTGGCAGTCAAACCGGATCAGATGGAAGAGGCTGTGCAGCCGGTCAGGGAGTTATTAAATGAAAAAATCGTTGTTTCCATTGCAGCGGGTTACACTTACGACAAGTTTGAACAGTTATGTCCAGAAGGAACGGCACATATTTCTACAATCCCGAATACACCAATTGGGGTAGCAGAAGGAATCTTAGTGACGGAAGAAGTCCATTCTTTAAATAAAGAGCAGTTTGAACAGTTCCAAAAGGCCTTTGAGTCTATCTCTAAGATTGTCCTGGTAGACACAGAACATGTCTCCATTGCAGGAACCATAGCCGGATGCGCACCAGCTTATACCGCAATGTATATTGAGGCACTGGCGGATGCCGGGGTAAAACACGGACTTAAGAGAGACACCGCATATGAACTGGCAGCGAAGATGGTTGTGGGGACAGGGGCTTTATACCTGTCAACGAAGAAACATCCGGGAGCTATGAAGGACGAAGTATGCTCACCGGGAGGAACTACAATCAGAGGGGTGGCATCTCTGGAAAAGAATGCGTTCCGTGGAATTGTAATCGAGGCAATTGATGAGGTGGAAGAAGCCTGAGAAAAGTAAAATTAAGCAGTGTTTCTGGGATGAAACACTGCTTAAAGCTCGTTTAATCTAAGTATCAATATTCACAACCAAAGTCGAAAGGAGAGACACAGTATGAAAAGAAGTTATCAGGTTTTGATCAGTATCATTGCAATTGTATCCAGTATTCTATCCGCAAGTATTGGTTTTGGGTTTGTTGGAGGGAGCAGTCAATCATTTCTTGTCAGGTTTCTCTGTGATTTTGCATTTATAATTACACCAATCAGTACGATCTGGCTGGTGATCGCATTGATCAGAAAAGGAAAATAAAACAGGAGCAGCATATATGAAAATTTTATTAGTAGAGGATGATCCTGAGATCAGGGGAATGCTTAAGGACTATTTGACATGTGAGAATTTTGAGGTGGTATGTGCGGCAGATGGCGAGGAAGCGTGTGAAAAATTTGCAGACAATATATTCAGCATTGTCCTTCTGGACCTAATGATCCCTAAAATCAGCGGAATGGATGTGATGCAGCATATTCGCCGAATCAGTACCGTTCCCATTATTATCATATCAGCGAAAGATACGGAACTGGATAAAACACTGGGATTAGGGCTGGGGGCGGATGACTATATTACGAAGCCGTTTTCCGTTACCGAGGTACTGGCGCGGATTAAGGCAAATATCCGGAGAAGCACCCAGTATGCAGTACCTGCTCAGCCGGAGGAACCCAAGCTGCTGACAATGGGAGAACTTGTGATGAATCTGTCCGATTATACAGTTAGTAAGGCAGGAGTAAAGCTGGATCTGACGGCAAAGGAATTCGATATCCTGAAACTCCTTATGAAGAATCCGAAAAAGGTCTACACCAAAGCTCAGTTATATTCCCAGATCTGGAAGGATGCCTATATGGGAGATGAGAATGCAGTCAATGTGCATATCAGCAGACTCCGCAACAAGATTGAAGAGAACCCCCGTGAACCCAGGTTTATCATTACTGTGTGGGGAATTGGGTATAAGTTAGGAGAAGTCTCATGAGTGATTCCACAATCATATTTCTGCTGTCGGTGGCGCTCGCGGTTCTGACCGTTGTGATTATTTATCAGCAGTATATGTACCGGACAGGGATTCAGGCAGAATTAAGAGCAGTCAGTAAGAAACTGGAAGAAATAGTGGATGCCGGCAGTGATGAGAAAGTCATGGCTTTTACGGATCATCCGGCTCTGAAAGAACTGCTGGCACAGATCAACCGTCTGCTTATGGAATGCCAGAAGACAAAAGCCAGTTATCGGCGCTCGGAAGTGTCTTCCAAGAAGATGCTCTCGAATGTTTCCCATGATATTAAGACTCCGATGACGGTCATTCTGGGGTATTTGGAAATCATCCGCCTGAATGGGGACCCGGACCATGTGATGCTTAAAAAGGTGGAGGCAAAGGCCCAGCGGGTGATGGAACTGATCAATCAGTTCTTCACACTGGCAAAGCTGGAGGCGGGTGATACGGACATCGAACTCAGCAGAATGAACATGAATGAAGCCTGCCGGGAAAATATCCTGGACTTTTATGAACTTCTGACACAGAAGGAATTTCAGATTGAGATCGGGATTCCAGAGGAAAACCTCTATGCACAGGCTGACCCGGATGCGCTCCAGAGAATCCTGTTTAATCTGATTTCCAATGCAATACGTTACGGAGCGGACGGAAAATATCTGGGGCTGACACTGCGCTGTGATGATGAATTTGTATATATCGATGTGGCCGATAAAGGAAAGGGGATTGAAAAGGCGTACGCAGACACTGTTTTTGAACGGTTGTACACCATGGAGGATTCCCGAAACAGAGACATGCAGGGAAATGGTCTGGGGCTGACCATCGCGAAAAACCTAGCACAGCAGATGGGCGGTGATGTGACACTGGTAAGTGAACCTTTCGTAGAAACCGTATTTACTGTGAAATTAAAGAGAATTACCTATTAACATTTCTCATCCTTTTCCGAAGAAAGAAATTCGTAAGATTTATTCAAGAGTTTTGAAAACCTATACGGATATAATAACAGGTAAGAAAGGGGGCACAACACATGCCATACATGATACAGACAAACGATCTTACCAAAATAATAGGAGAAAAGGAACTGGTCTCCAATGTCAATATCCATATTCCAAAAGGAAAGGTTTACGGATTCCTTGGACCCAACGGTGCCGGAAAAACGACAGTGATGAAGATGATCACGAACCTGTGGAAACCGACCACGGGGACCATCGAACTTTTCGGGGAAACATTAACTCCGAAATCTTACGATGTTTTAAAGAGAATGGGGAGCATCATTGAGTTTCCAATCTTTTATGAACATATGACAGGAAAAGAAAACCTACAGCTTCACTGTGAGTACATGGGCTATTATGACAAGAACAGCATTCAGGAGGCCCTGAAAATGCTGGACCTGACAGGCGCAGCAGAAAAATCAGTAAAAAGTTATTCTCTGGGAATGAAGCAGCGCCTTGGAATTGCGAGAGCGATCATTGGCCGGCCTGAGCTTCTGATTCTGGATGAGCCGACCAACGGTCTTGATCCTGCCGGTATGAAGCAGATCCGTGACCTGTTGAAAATGCTCAGCACAGAATATGGGATTACCGTAATGATTTCCAGCCATCTCCTTTCGGAGATCGAAAGCGCAGCCGACATGGTGGGGATCATCCATCATGGCAGACTATTGGAAGAAATCAGCATGAAGGATATCCAGGAGATGAACCTGAATTATATTGAACTGACCGTGACGGATACCAGAAGAGCAGCTTTTATACTGACTGAAAAGCTGGAACTTACCAACTTCAAAATCATGGAAGAGGGAAAAATCCGCATCTATGATCAGAAAGCAACGACTCAGGAGATCACCAAAATGCTGACGCTTAATGATGTCGAGATCTCTGCCATCAGTAAAAAGACGGAATCCCTGGAAGACTATTTTCTGAAAATAACGGCGGAGGTGTAGTAATATGCTCAAATTAATGAAACTGGAATGGAAGAAGAACAGACTTGGAAAAGAAATCCGCATCGCTGTAATCACATCGGCTGTGCTTTTATTCTTTATTATGGCAATGACCGGAGAGCTGGAAGCTTCCGAAACGATTGAATCGTATGGAAAGAGTATGGTCAATACCGCAGTGGAACTGTTCACACATATGACCTACATTATATTTACAGGAGTCATGCTGGCTTCCTGGGTAGTGAATTCTTATGAAAACAAGACGATTCACCTCATGTTTTCATATCCGATTGACCGAAGGAAGATCCTGCTTTCTAAATTTTTGTCGGTCTGGACCTTTAACTTTATAGCAATTATTCTGACGAAGATTCTGATCTATGCAGTTTTGCTGCTGACCAGTTCATATACGCGGATCTCGACAGAAAGTATTAAAATCGGGGAACTGTCTTTCTGGCTGAATATCATTCTGAGTTCGGCGGCGATGGTAAGCATCAGCTTTATCTCACTACTGGTGGGGATGAAAATGAAATCCTCCAGGGCGGCAATCGTTGCAGCAGTGATCGTAGCTGTCCTGACACAGGGAAGCATCGGGGATTATACCCTGAGTAAAAGCGTCACCTTTTATGTCATTCTGTTGACACTGGCTGCGGTATCCGTCTATCTGTCCGTGTATAACGTGGAGATAAAAGATGTATAAAATTTTATTTTAATTTTAAAGGCAAGTGTGTTATGATAGTCTATATTAAATTTACATTGGAGAAGACAGACTATGAAAAAAGCACTTTTAACATTAATGCTGGCGGCAGTACTATGCATCCCCGGATGCAGTGGGGACAAAAAGCCCAGTGCTTCCACCACAAAAGAAGTAGATCAATTTGCAAATGATATGAAAGAAAAGGCTGGAAATGGCATTATATCACCCAGTGAGTCCGTAACGAAGGCAATTTCAAAGAAGTGGAATGTGATAGAGAATGACGATGTCTATGTACTGGAAACAGACGGGACAGGAAGTAAAAATGGAGAGGACTTTACCTTTGAATGCGGTTTTGATGAAGATAACCATATTACATTACGCATCAAGCTGGATCAGGATAAGGAAGAGCTTTACGCCATAACAACCGATACAACCGGCTATGGCATTAATCTGGCCTCCTTGAACGGTGGGAAAGACATCTCCCTTCTTCCGGCTGATCTGGAATTCCTGGATATGTCAGATGAACGTGCTGCAGCGATCCTTGGAGAATGGGCTGACGAAAGCGGTAATAAATATCTTTTCGAAAAAGATTTTAAAATGGAGATCAAAGGGTCTGACGAGAATACAAAAGGAACCTACAGTGTGGTAACGAACGCAGAGGGAAAGACGCTGTTGAATCTTGTTGTATCGGGCGGGACCCTGGAATTTGAGTTTACACTGAATGATGGAAATGGGGAGATGGAGCTTAAAAGCCCCGGAACCGATACGGTGCATCACTGGACGAAACAGTAGAAGCGGTAATTTTGCAGAGTACTGCTATTGGACTTAGATGTCCTTTGAGGCAGAAAAGAAATCCCAGGGGGAAGCTCCTGGGATTTCCTGACTTTATTTTGATTTTAACGGAAATGTAACAAAGAACGCAGCCCCGCCGCCCTCTGTATCTTTTACCCCGACTTTTCCATGCAGCATTTTGGCAAGTTCTTCTGCAATACTCAGTCCCAGTCCGAAATGTGATTTATCCGTATGGGCCTTATCCGCACAGTAAAATCTGTCAAAAAGAAAAGGCTTGTCTTCCTCTGCAATTCCCATTCCATGGTCTGTCACACAGAAGGTGATGTCTTTTCCTGTCAACTCTGTCTGAATCTGGATATCCGTCTGGCTCTGTGAATGCTCAAGAGCATTATCCATATAGATACTTAAGATCTGCATCAGGCGTTCTTTGTCTGTATAGAGAGCCGGATAACTGCATTCAGAGAGATCCAGCGATAAAGAGATTCCTTTCTTCTGGCAGAGTGGTTCGTACGTTTCATAAAGTGTGATCAGCAGTGTATCGATATCCACAGAGCTCTGATTCAGTGTCCAGATCCCTGCATCCGAGGAGGCCAGAAGGAGCATATCCTTCACTAGGCGAGACATGCGCATACATTCGTTATCCATGGTCCTGACCGCCTTCTTAAGCCGGGAATCTTCCAGGTCCAGGCTGTGGATGAGATCCAGGTTCACCAGCAGCACCGCCAGGGGGGATTTCAGCTCATGGGAAGCAGACGCGACAAATTCTTTCTGGCTTTTCAGAGCACGTTCAGTCGGTTCCAGTGCCCTTTTTAACAGCAGATGGCTGATGAAAAGAACACAGACCAGGGCAGCAAGCCACACCATGACATAAAAGACAAGATGTCCTTTAAGCTGCTCCCATAAGTTTTTTTGCTGATATAACAATGTCAGGTCATAAGCATTTCCATTTTTCGAGACAATCTGAGCAGGAATTCCCCAGTAGCGGTCATTCGAAGTCCCTTTGATTTCGAAGACTCCCTGTTGTGTTGTTGCAGTCGCTTTTCCAAATACATCAGCTTGGGGTGTCTTGGATTTCAGAGCCGTCTGTGTGCCGGACTGTTCTTCAAGACGTTCTAAAAGAAAATCTGTTTTGGTAGGAAAGGTAATCCTGCTTTGATACACCAGGCTGCCGTCGGAGGTTTTAAGCAGACAGAAAATGGAATACTTTTCTTCATAGGGCAAAACAGAGGCTTCCATATCCTGATCGTGATCCTCAAGCTGGTAGATCAGCAGGGTAGCCATTCTCTGAAACAGGGTGTTCTCATTCATTTTTTCTGTCTTTAAATCATTCACAAGGACGATGCCAATGATCAGAGTAATGATCAGCATAATCGCCCCTGCAAAGAGCAGATGTAATTTCTTATATAATCGATCAAGCATGGTCTTTCTTCTCCAGTCTGTATCCCGCACCGTATACCGTTTTTATCTCACAGCCGCTCGCCAGTTCCCGGAGCCGCTTTCTGAGAAACGAGATGTAATTATCTACGTTGCCCGGTTCTACATCGGACGAGCTTCCCCATATCTTTAAGACGAGCTGTTCTCTTGTAAAAAGCTGTTCCGGCTTCTCCAGGAGCACAAATAATAATTCAGACTCTCTGGCGGTCAGGATGATTGACCTGCCGTCTTTTGAAAGTGTGCGATTCTGTTTGTCAAATGACAGGTCTGCATAGGTCAGGTTATCGGAAGCCTTGATTTGCGCGGGCCGTCTCGTCAGGGCGCGGATTCTGGCCAGTAATTCCTTCACGTGAAATGGTTTTACCAGATAATCGTCGGCCCCGCCGTCCAATCCTTCAATCCGGTCATCCAGTCCTGACATCCCGGTGGTGATAATGACCGGAATCTGGATGCCTTTTCTGCGCATGGCTCTGATAATCGTCAGTCCATCTATGATAGGAAGCATTCTGTCAACAACAGCCAGGTCATAACAGTAATCTGTATTGAGTGCATACAGCATGGCCGTCTCTCCGTCATAACAGGCATCCACCACATATCCATTTTTCTCTAATTCCGCCTGAATCAGGCCGCATAAATCTCTGTCATCTTCTAAAAGCAGTATCTTCATGGTATCGTTTCCTTTTTTATTTTAACGAATCGCTTCAATTTCATTAAGGAAGCAGCAAAGTGTATATTGAATATCCACTTTGACTCAGTATATCAAAAAAGTCTGTAAAAATCCTCTAAAAAAAGGTTAAGAATTTTTTGCCATGTACAGGATTTTTAGAAAAGATTTTTCTTAGAATGATGGCACAGCAGGAAACGACAGCAGTGATCGGTTCTATGCTGAAAAAAAGAAGAAATCAAATAGAAAGAGAAAGGTGGAACACAAGATGAAAAATTCAAACATGTTAAAAGGAGTGCTTGTATTCTTATGTACACTGGCACTGACCGGATGCGGGGCAGGAAATGGAGGGAATACAGCAGACAAAGCGCAGGGGAATCCGGTGAATGCATCCGCTGAAAAAGGGAACAGTTCCGAGGCTGGTAATCAAGGTGGAAATGCGAATGAACTGCTTAATGCCTGTTCTCTGAACGGCAGCGTAATTGATTTTGCAGACAGCGGCTGCACCATAACCCCCAAGGAAGACAAAGGAGAGACAGCAAAAATCGCAGCTGCCGGACACGAGGATGTGGGGGATACCGTAAATGTGCAGTATCAGGAGGATTGTGTCTTTCAGACGGCAGTTGTGGATGTGGCATCCGGAAATGCAGAACTTGGCGGGGCTTCCCGGTCCGATATTAAGAAAAGTACCACGCTGGTCATTTACGGTGACTTCACAGATTCCCACAATCTGACGGCAGACAGAGTCATCATCTGGCGCTATGGACAGGAGGAGTAGACGTGACATTTTATCAACTGGCTTTTAAGTATTTGAAAAGGAAAAAGGGGAAGACAATTCTGCTGTTCCTGGTGTTTATGCTTGTAAACAGCATGATCTTAAGTACGATTATGATTCTCAGGGCGACGGAAGATTCCAAGTCTGCAATGCAGGAAAAAACGAAATCCAGGATTGTCCTGGATATCTTAAAGGCGGATCAAAAGATTACAGAAAAGGAGACACAGCAGATGGGAAGGCTTAACGAGGCAGCGTCTCTGAACCGGATGGCTCACAGCACCGCGCGGCCGTACGGGTTTCAGGTACTGACGAACAGTGATTCCACGAAAGAAGAGAATCTGTCAGTATCCCTTCTTTCTTATGATGATCTGGAAAACGACAGTGCCTTCGCGGAAGAGCGGTACCGTCTGACCAAAGGACAGTTTATTACAGCAGATACGGACGAAGGAATTGTCATGAATGAGCTGCTGGCAGACTGTAATGGTCTGAAAGTGGGAGATGAGGTGGGATTTGAGACAACGAAAGGCAGGACAGTCCAGGTCCATATCAAAGGCCTCTTTCGGTCTGGCAGCGAAGGGAAGCAGGAGAACAGCACTGCAGCGTCCGCCCGGATTGAAAATCAGATTTTCATAGACAACACGGCATATTCCCAGTTATTTGGAAAGGGTGGATTTGAAAGAGTAGCGGTCTACACGAAAAGCCCGGAGCAGCTTGAATCACTAAAGACGAAGTTAAAGGAAATCATGGGCAGTAAGGTGGAAATGACCACATCCGATGCTTTATACCGTCAGATGAAGGCCCCATTGGAACAGATTCTCAGAGTGACAAAGCTGATGCTTGTGCTGACGCTGCTTACGGGTGCGGTTGTTGTGTCACTGCTTTTATGCATGTGGATGCGTACCAGGCAGAAGGAGATTGCCGTCCTGATCAGTCTGGGAAGAGAAAAGGCGGAGATTATCCTTCAGGCATTTCTGGAAACACTGCTTGTATTTCTGGTATCGGCAGGTGCATCCTGTGTTCTCGGGAATCTTCTGGCTGGTTTCTTACAGTCCATGCTCACGGGGGCATCGGCATCAGATCTTGTGCTGCAGATATCTCTGGGATTTCGCGACGTTATAACTTTACTGGGGTTAGGCGCCCTTCTGGTGATGGCAGCAGCGGCCTGTTCCCTGATTCCGGTATTAAAGACAAATCCGAAAGATACCTTATCAAAAATGGAGGGATGATGAAATGAAGAGTATTCAGCTTGCATGGCGTTCGGTCATCCGAAAGCCTGTAAAAAGTATTTTACTGCTGCTTGTCGTCTGTGTCATCAGTGTCTTTCTGTTGTCTGCCATGGCATGCAAAAATGCGAGTGTGGCTGTTCAGGATAAGACACGGCAGGCTGTCGGCGCCGGGCTGCTTCTCGTAGAAAACGAGGCGAACAGACATACCCGGCTGGACCGAATTACGAAAGAAATCGGAGAAAAGGAAGGAAGCCTGAATGGTGTCCATCAGCTAAAAATAGAGACCAGCGCTGGTCCCGCCTGGATGGTCTATACGGATCATGCTTTTGAAACCCTGAGACTGGAAGATATCATAAAGATTGCTGCCGTTTCCGGTATTTCTGATTATAATATCGCAACCGTCCCCACGGCTGTAAATCCGGTCAATTTTTCACGGATCGAGGACCCGGACATGGATCAGACCGCGGACAAACTGGGGGTGAGCCTGATTGGCAACCGGGATATGGCGATGGATTTTAATGTGTTATCCGGCAATGTAACGATCAAAGAAGGGCGTATGGTCACGAGAGAGGATCAGAATGTATGCGTCATTTCAGAAGAACTGGCCCAAAGGAATCAGCTGAGGCCTGGAGACAAGATGCAGTTCAATAATTATCATGATCGAGAGAATTCTGCCGTATATGAAGCCGAAATCATAGGAATCTATCAGGTAAAACAGCAGATGACCCCTTATATGTCAGGTGATACTTACCGTTCGGAAAATGTGATTTTCACAGACCTTCGTTTTCCGGAAAAAGCAGAAGGTGAGGAGGGAAACCCACTGTTTGAAAAGGCATATTTCAAGGTAGGAGATGTGGACAGGTACGATGAGGTCAAAGAGGCGGTCAAAAAGGTGAAAATTGGATGGGAGCGTTATGATCTGATCGACAATAAGGGGAATCTGGAAACCATGTCCTCTAATTTCAGGGATCTTCAGAAAATCAGCCAGGTCCTGGTCTGGGTTGTTGCCGGGGCAAGCTTTGTGATTCTGTTTTTTGTCTTCCTGTTCTGGATGAAAAACAGGGCGCAGGAGATTGGTATTTTCTTATCCCTGGGAATACCAAAACAGAAGATTCTGGGGCAGATTCTGCTGGAGGCATTCATGATCGCAGCGGTTGCTGTGACACTTTCCTTTGCGGCCGCCCCGGGCGTTTCGAAGATAACGGCAGATTATCTGGTATCCCAGCAGATTGAGCAGGCAGAAGTGGAAGAGGAGATGAATGAGGGGAAGGTGGCAAAGAGCGGTCAGGACCCTGAACAGGAAGTGACCGGAGTCCATGTAGAAATCACCCCGCAGATGATTACATTTGACAGCCTGGGGATTGCCCTGCTGATCACCTTGTCCGTTCTGACCGCCGGAATTTCAGTTTTAAAGAGAACCCCGAGAGATATTTTGACCTCATAAAGAAAGCAGCAAAGCGGATTGTGAATATCCGCTCTGACATGATATGAGTGAAGGAGGATGAATCAGACGATGATCTTAGAAGTAAAAAATGTGGATTATGCTTATAAATCACAGAAAACAAAACAGATTTTAAACCATGTTTCCATGCAGTTTGAGGAGGGGATATTTTACACGCTTGTGGGACCCAGCGGTGCCGGAAAGACCACCTTTCTTTCCCTTCTTGCCGGACTGGATACCCCGGTTAAGGGGAATATTCTCTACTGTGGACACGAAATCAACCGTCAGGGGCTGAATTACCATAGAAGACATCACGTCTCACTGGTATTCCAGAACTATAATCTGATCGATTATCTGACAGCGGAGGAAAATGTCAGGCTTGGCGGCGGGAAAGATCCGGAGAAATTACTTGAGGAAGTCAATATCCCACGGGAAGACTGGAAACGGAATGTGTTAAAGCTCTCCGGCGGACAGCAGCAGAGAGTCGCAATCGCCAGAGCACTGTCCAGTGAAGCAAAAGTCCTGCTGGCGGATGAACCGACCGGGAATCTGGATGAAAATACCGCCCGGGAGATCATTGAACTGCTAAAGAGAACAGCCCATGAGCTGGGAAAATGTGTCATTGTCGTGACACACAGCAGACAGCTGGCAGAGGAGGCGGATCAAGTGATTCAGATCAGGGATGGGAAGCTCAGAGTGATATCCTGATTCCATTGTTTATTTGTTGTGTTTTATCCTGTATACTAAAATGTGTTTCAAAAATTGCTTTCTGTCAGCTGTGCGTTACAATCCGTGGAACGCGCAGATTGCAGAAAGCAATTTTTAAACAAATTCCAGATTATGAGGTGATAAAACCATGCAGTATAAAATTTTAGTTGTAGATGATGACACAGAGCTGCTAAAGATGCTGAGAAGTTATTTTGAGATCAAGCAGTATACCGTGATTACAGCGGAAAATGGAGCAGAAGCTTTAGAAAAGGTAAGTCTGGTCCCGGATCTGATTTTACTGGATATCAATATGCCGCATATAGACGGCATCGAGGTATGCCGCCGGATACGGGATCAGATTTCCTGTCCCATCATTTTCCTGACCGCGAAGGTGGAAGAGCAGGACCGGGTCAACGGGCTGCTCTCGGGCGGGGATGACTACATCTTAAAGCCGTTCAGCTTAAAGGAACTGGATGCCAGGATCGTCGCCCATTTGAAACGGGAAGAACGGCATAAGGCCAAATCGGAGTTTAAGTTTCATGGGGAGCTGATGATTGATTATTCCTCGAAGAAGGTCCAGCTGGGGGAAACTTATCTGGAACTGACAAAGCTGGAATATGACATCATCGAGTTCCTTTCCATGAATCCGGGGCAGGTCTTTGATAAGGAGCGGATCTACGAGAGACTCTGCGGTTACGATGCGGAAGGGGACAGCCGTGTGATCACGGAGTTAGTCCGCCGGATCCGCAGGAAGATGGCAGAACATACAGAAAACGAATATATTGAGACAGTCTGGGGGATGGGCTACCGATGGAAAAACTAAGAAATTTATCATTGAAAAAAACAATTATCCTGTATATGGCGGTCAGCCTTGTGATTTCCTTTATCCTGTCCATGCTGATTATCACAACTGCTCAGATGACTCAGAAAGGAGTTTGGAGCAGGTACATTGATCTTGACAAATATCAGGAGGCTGAACAGAAGAGGGACGACAATTATGAGATCACATATCCAAGGCCAAGCCGCGTAGATATGAGTCGTATGGACTGGCATATTTCCGAGATATGCGATTTTCTGGAAACATGGACGATACTGATCCTTTCTATTCTGGGCAGCTGTATTGCAGTGGTCTTATTTTACAAAAATAAGTTAAAACTCCCGATCGAAGAACTGAATAAGGCATCGAAAATGATCTCAGAGAATGAACTGGATTTCCATATTTCTTATGAAAACAGGGATGAACTGGGGCAGCTCTGTAAGGAATTTGAGAAGATGAGGGCTCAGCTTGAGGAAAACAACAAAACCCTCTGGCGCACGGTAGAAGATGAGAAAGCGCTGCGTGCTGCAATCGCACATGATATCCGTTCCCCTTTATCTGTCTTAAGAGGCTATCAGGAGATGCTTCTGGAATTTGTACCGGATGAGACACTGGATCAGGAAAAAATTATGGAGATGCTGCGCGGCGGGATGTTCCAGATTGAAAGAATGGACCGCTTTATTGAAACAATGCGCAGAATGAAACGGCTGGAGGAACGTTCCCTGCAACTAAAAGAGACCACAATAGGCATTTTGGGGGAGCAGATCAGCAGGGAAGCGGAAATCCTCTGCAAAGGGGCTGGAAGGACTTGTGTTGTCACCACAGAAGAACAAAACAGAAGCATATATGTAGATACAGAACTGATTCTGGAAGTCGTGGAAAATCTGTTTTCCAATGCCATCAGATATGCCAAAAGGGAGACAAAGATTACGATCGGCTCGACAGAAACAGAGCTGGTGATTACTGTGGAGGATGATGGAAAGGGATTCACAAAAGATGCGGATACCCTGACAAAAGCATTCTATCATTCCAATCCACAGGATGACCTGAAACATTTTGGGATGGGAATGTATTTGAGCCGGATTTACTGCGAAAAACATGGTGGAACACTGCTGATCGGGAATCATGAGCAGGGCGGTGCTGCAGCCAGGGCGGTTTTTAAATGCGGGAATGTAACGTTAGAATAAAATAAAATTATTTCGGTTGCTTTTTTGTTGTGATTTATAGGATATCCTGAATTTAACAAAGAGAAAGGCGGGATATCATGAAAGCAATTATAAGAAGAGAGTTAAAGAATTATTTAAAGAATCCTATTTTCTGGGTGGGGCTGGTTGTTGTGGTCATCGGTGTCTGCCAGATGGTGTCACCCTACCTGAAAATACACTATTTCCAATCGGACCAGGAGATACAGGACATTCATGTGGAATCGTCTCGGGACGGAGAAATTACAGAGGGTTACATTCCCTCGTCTCCAAAGCAGCAGATGGAACTGGCATGTGAGGTCATCAGAAAGGATCTGGTTGAAGAACTGGAGGTATCGAAGGAGGATGCAGATGAAATGATCAGTACCATTCAGAAAATGAGCATTCCAGAGGCGTGTGAATATCTGAAAAAGCATCATTTTAACGGCGCACAATATATCTTTGACGATTATGCATACCACCAGGGCAATATGGAGGAAGTAAACGGATATCTGGACGAAAAGCTTGAAAAGCAGTCCTTTTCCTACTTTTTTATAAGGAAGTTTACTGACTCTGTCGGAGTGTATATGGCTTTTTTCTCCACGATACTGTTTGCATTTTTGTTCCTTAGGGATACGAAGAAAGATACCTACGAACTGCTGCATACCAAACCAGTACGGCCATGGCAGTATGTCCTTGGGAAGATTGGAGGCGGTTTCCTCATTTCCCTGATCATACTGGCAGTTTTGAATCTGGTTTTTGCAGTCCTATGTATCCTTCACATAAAAGAGGCAGGACTTGCGTCAGGTTCCTATGTTTTTTCATCCATACTGGGCTTTGTAAAAGCTACCTGTATCTATATCCTGCCTAATATGCTGATGATTATCTGTGTGTATACGATTGTTGCGTTACTGTTCAAAAATCCGCTTCCTGCCACGCCGCTTTTATTTCTCTATATTGTTTATTCCAATATGGGAAGTATCGGGCCAGATGGAAGTTATGGGTATTTCGGAAGGCCTTTGGCAATCGTGGTGAGATTTCCGGGACAGTTTTTTGATACGGCGCCGCCACCGCTGGTTCTTATGAATCAGATCTTCCTGATCCTTACATCCTGCGTGATTATTGCACTGTCAGTTTTCATTTGGAAAAGGAGGCGGGTATATTGAAAAAAGAATTGAAAATCTGTCTGCCAATTTATAAGATTTTGTATTCGGCGGCATTTGTAGTCATACTAAGTTTTGTCCGGGGAATTACAAATGTGGATGAAATAGGGATTGCATTGGAGTCGCCCATTGCTCTTTTGACAGTTGTTTTCTGTGCAGATACCTACCTGGTGGAATTTCAGAACAAAAGAAGAGACGTATTCAGGCTGTATCCGGTAAAAGAGCAGACGAAAGCCATTTTAAGGCGATTGCTGATTCAGATGATTTATCTGGTCTTCATTGCAATTGCAGGATATGGGATGTTTTACTGGCAGAAACCAGGAGAAGTGATGGGGGGAATCACACCCGGGAACGCGTTTGGGCAGTTCCTGGCAGCAATTCCCGGAACGGTGCTCTTCTGGGGAATCTTCTCTATGACAATTTGTAATATTGTCCGGAATATGTGGGCAGGAATCGGAATCACACTGTGCATCTGGTTAGCCCTCGTGTCCCAGGCGGGCAGCGATTTCTTCGGTAAATGGAACGTGTTCTCATACATGTTCCGCGAAACAGAACAATGGAAGGACTTAAGCTGGATGTATGGCAAATCGCTTTCTGTTATACTGGCGGTATTGCTGATCCTGCTGATTCCGGTCGTATTAAAGAAAAGGGGATAAATGATGAGTATAAAAATTCAGGATTTGACCGTAACTTTTAAAAATGGTGTAACAGCAGTTAATCACGCGGATCTGTTGATACCAGGAGGCATCTATGGACTGCTGGGCGAAAACGGTGCCGGAAAGACGACACTGATGCGTGTGCTGACGACCGTCTTAAAACCTACAGGCGGAAATGTGACAATCGATGGTATGTTATACAGTGAAGGAAATTACGAGAAGATACAAAAGAAGATCGGTTATCTTCCTCAGGAAATCGACCTGTACCCTCATTTAACGGTGCGGGAATGTCTGGAATATATGGGAGAGCTGTCAGGGGTAGAGAAGACAGAGTGCAAAAAAAGAATCGATAAATACCTTGAAAAAACAAGCCTGGCAGAGCATCAGAAAAAGAAGATGCGTCAGCTCTCCGGCGGCATGAAGCGCCGCGTGGGACTGGTGCAGGCACTCTTAAATGAGCCGGACTTTCTGATTGTGGATGAGCCGACCACAGGATTAGACCCGGAGGAACGTATCCGTATCCGCAATCTTCTTGTAGACTTTGCGGAAGACCGCACTGTCCTGTTTTCCACCCATGTGGTAGAAGACCTGGCGGCGACCTGTAACCAGCTGGCTGTCATGAAAAAGGGGGAATTCCTGTTTGCAGGAAATGTGAGAGATCTGCTGAATGCTGCGAAGGGGCATGTCTGGAGCTGCCATGTGGAAGAAGACTGGATGGCAAGGAAACTGGAAGAGAAGTACCATATCTCCGCAAAGCAGTATACAGACCGGGGGATGCAGTTGAGACTGATCAGCGAGAGAAGACCGGGAATAGAGTGCGAGCCGTGCGAGGCGACACTGGAGGATGCTTATATCTATGTGACGAATGGATTTTAGGTGTGGGAATGCCCAAAGCAAGGCGAATAGTCAGATATTTTCGGCAGAATTCTTCGATATTCAGTAAAATGTTGACTGGGTATAAGTTCAGGCTATATAATAAATTATAAAGCTTGGGGAAAATTTTACAGGAAAACAAAAATGCCTTCAGCTTCAATATACCAGAAGCTGGGGGCATTTGAATGAGGGGGGATATGATGTTAAAGCAATTTAAAATTCTAACTGCACTGTGCCTTGCAGTGATCGTCCTTTCAGGTTGTTCTGGGAACGGGGATTCTGCGAAAGATGCATTTGATTCCGAATATGTACAGATGAACTTCTCGGGGCCGGCCAGATTTAAGGAGGGCGAATTTCGGGTGATCGATGGTCTTTCCTATTATGTTGACTATGAAAAAGCAGTGGCTGTACCTGTCTGTAATCAGCCGGACTGCCGCCATCTTCCAAAGCAGCTGGACAAAGAAAGTACGTGCAGTGCTCTGCAGGACTATCAGATCATATTTCCATATAAAGGGAAGCTGTATGGGGTGAAGAAGGAAGAGGCAGGAGAACTGGCGCTGTATGCGTCAGATCTGGATGGAAATAACAAAAAGCGGATCGGAACATGTCCAGCAGGCTCAGGAAGCCAGGATTTCCTGCTGGTCCACTCAAATCTGTATTATACAACATATGCAATAGCCAAAGATGCATCTGGGAACAGCGCTTTAGATAGTGCTTCTGATCTGGCTCTGGTCTGGAAGCTGTACAGGATGGACCTGGATACACTGGATGCAGAGGAGATGGAGACTCTTACAGGAAATGGGAGCAGCCTGATGTTTCTGGGAGGCACAAAAGATTACCAGATTTATTCTGCTGGTGAGAATTCAAAAATAGACTTTTACCGCTTGGACTATGATACTGGGAAATCAAAAAAGCTGCCGATTTGTGGAAATACATATGGAGCAGTCATTCCAAAGAAGGGGGCGAATGCCTTTTATTATATACACCGTACAGAACATCACACGGAGGAGATTCACTGTTATGATATGGATCGACAACGTGACGATGTCTGCGTGAGTGAAGAAGAGATTGGGAAAGAACTCAATGGCAGCGAGTGGTCAGTGTCCTTGCAGTGCAGTTTTGAACAGGGATTCCTTTTTGGTGCCTATACGCCGGATATATCTGACAGCGGTGTATTTCTAAAGGAAAGTAAGAAGAAGCCTTTGAAGGAGCTTGCCCTGCCGGAACAACTGAACAGGGATAAAGGAGTACGGTTTTATAACTTTTGCAGCGAATCAGAGGATGGGCTCTTTTTCTGGTATGTCAAAGAGGAGGAGACAGGCAGGGATGAGTCCGGTAATATCATGAAAGATACGGCAAGGTGGTATTCTTATATTGACAAGGATGCGCTGCTTGCCGGACGGTATGAAGTGAAGGACGTGATCGCTCCACAGATATCCGCTATGGGAAATCCTGTGGATAAGGATGGAAACATACAGCATTAACTGCCTGGAAAGAAAAATGCCAAATTCCGCTATGAGTAAGAAAGGGGGCAGGAGATTGGAGCTTTTAAAGTTCGAGCTTAAGAAACTGGCCGGGAACCGTTTCTTTTGGTGTTTCTGCAGCCTTCTGTTCCTTTTGAATCTCTGGACGATCCGTGAAAGGGTGAGAACGGATTTCCCATCGGCGGAGAGTGTCAAGGCTGCATATCAGGATTTTTCAAACGTACCCGTGCAGGAACAGGAAGCGTGGCTGGAGGAGAAGAAGGAAAAGGCCGGAAGAGAACCGGAATATACAGGGAACTCTTTTGCGGAGATGGAACTGTTAAAAGGGATGGAGTCAGAGTTTCGGCAGATCCAGGAATATGAGGCATATCTGGATGGAATGCAGGAAAAAGCAGACCAGATGACAGTCGTAATCTTTTCCGATGAGCACACTTTTGCTTACAGGAATGCCCGGAAAACTCCGGCAGTGTTTGAAAATCTGCGGGGACTGGAATTAAAGGCGGAGGTGTCAGAGGGAGTAGAAACTGCTTCGAGAGCAGAATTTACAGACCTGTGCATGCTCTTTGCTGTGATAGCCTTGTCGTACTTTCTGGTGTTTCAGGAACGGAAAAACAGGCTGAATATTCTTTTAAGATCAACCAGCCGGGGACGGAAGAACTTAATAAGGGCAAAGCTTCAAAGCGCAGCAGTGGTCACCTGTTTTCTGGTTGTGCTCTATTATGGTACGGATTTTCTTTATGGTTTTGTGAAGTATGGATTCGGCGATTTATCAAGGCCAGTCCAATCGGTGACCATGTTTTATGAAAGCCCCTTTAGAATGACAGTGGGAACATATCTTCTTGTCTATCTGCTGGCAAAATTTCTCGTATGCTTTGTGATTTCGCTGCTGACTATGCTTATGGCACAGTCTGTAAAGAGTTCTGCAGGTTTCCTGGCTGCAACAGCTGGTTTCGGGGCAGTGCAATATGGACTGACAGCCTTTCTGCCGGAGCATTCTTATCTGGACTTTTTTCGATATGTCAATCTGGCAGAATACATCAAGGTGTATCCTCTAATGGAAAAGTATCACAATCTGAACTTTTTTGACTATCCGGTCAATGCGGTTTTCATATTTGCAGTAGTGATTTTGATAACAGCTTTTGGGTTCTATGCAGGAAACCAGAGGCGGTTCTGCCGGATTCCCAGGGAGAGGGCAGAAAAAGAACGGGGAAGACTGTTTCAAAGGTTCAGGATACAGAAAACGATTGTGCCCACACTGCCTTTTTGCGAACTTTGGAAATTGTGTATTGCCCAGAAAGCGGCTTGGCTGGCTTTCCTGTTGCTTGGTGGTGCAGTGTTTTTAAGCAGTGGACGGATTGGAGAATTTGATTTTGTGGAGGATACTTACCGCTCTTTTCTGTTGGAGCAGGAGGGAAGACTGACAGTAGAAAAAATGCAGTACTTTGAGGATAAAAAGACGGAATATGAAAGTATTTTCCACATGACACCGGAAAGCAGTGATTTGACAGAAGATGAAATACGGACAAAACAGAGCAATGCCATGTATACTTACTCCGGATTTATGAGGGCATATCAGCAGGCAGAGTATGTGCAGGAATGGAACCAGAAGAATCCTGACAAAGGCCTGCCATTACTCTACGGGACGGGTTATGAGATTCTGTTGGGAGAAGCAGCTCCCGGCTATACAATCAGTATGATTCTGCTGTGTGTCATCGCGGCCGTCTATGCAGCTTCCGTCACACTGGGAGGAGAATATGACTTAAAGGTTATGAAACTGCTGCGCAGTACCAGCCGGGGGCGTTTAAGCCTGCTTGGAAACAAGCTGTTAACAGCCGGCCTCTTTGCAGCCGTGACAGCGGTATTAATTCGGATTCCTGTATTTCTGGAAATTCAGAAGCAGTATCCCATGAATATGTGGAATGTAAGGATACAATCAATCAGTGCAATGTCTCAAATAACAGGGGATTTCTCGATAGCAGAATATGTTCTCTTCGTTCAGGCAGGGCAGTTTCTGGGAATGATGATTGTAATTCTGGCTGTCATGACACTCTCGATGTGGGTGAAGGATACGGTCATGACAATGGTTATATCATCAGCACTTGTGATTTTTCCATTGATTTTGGAGTGGTATGGGTTTGACAGAATTCATTTTTTTACGCTTAATGGAATACTGGAAACACAACGGCTGCTTCAAAGTGGTCCTGGAGTTATGGTTTGTTATGTCGTGATATTTGTTCTGGCACTCCCTGCATTTTGTATCTGGCAGTTCCATAAGATGTGCAGTGGAAGCAGATAGGAGAGCATATGGAGATTTGGATTGAGGATCTGAATAAAAGTTATGGGGAAAAGCAGGCACTGACAGATTTTACCGCTGTGTTCGAGAACGGAATCTATGGGATTCTGGGCCCAAATGGTGCAGGCAAGAGCACATTGATGAACATACTGACGGATAATCTGCTGAGGGACAGTGGAAGAATTCTTCTGGACGGGGAAGAAATCCTGGATATGAAAGAGAAGTATCGTGAAATCATGGGATATATGCCTCAGCAGCAACAGTTGTATGATACCTTCACCGTACAGCAATTTCTACTGTATATCGGTGCACTGCGCGGCATGAGCAGGAAACGGATCCTGGGAAACATGATCCGACTGTTACATCTGTTGAACTTGGAGGATATGCGTTATACAAAGCTAAAGGAATTATCCGGCGGGATGAAACAGAGGGTACTGCTGATCCAGGCGCTTCTGCATAATCCAAAGGTTCTGATACTGGATGAGCCAACTGCCGGACTGGACCCGCGGGAACGCATCAGGCTCAGGAACTTTATCGCGGACTTAAGCCGGGATAAGATCATTCTGATTGCAACTCATGTTGTCTCGGATATTGAATTTATATCCAAGGAAATCCTTCTTATGAAGAACGGCAGGCTGCTGGATATGGCGCCACCGGAAGAATTACAGAAGAAAATAGTGGGGAAGGTGTTCGAAGTGAGCATTCCCTCACAAAAGCTGAAGCAGGTAAAACAGGAATACCGGGTCAGTAATATTTACCGGTCCGGGGAAAATGTAGTTGTGAGGATCCTTTCGGACGAAGTGCCGGGAGAGTATGAGTATAGGGAAGTAGTGCCGGGGATGGAAGATGTGTATCTTTATCAACTGGAGGATAGAAATTTGCAAGAGTAAAGATATATTGAGAAATACTTGCAAAATCGAAATAACAGAATTGACTTGTGGCTAAAATGTACTATATAATAAAAATATTATTTTGCATAACTTCTACAGGATGGAGAAGTTCAGGCTTCTGCTGATAAACAGCGATAGTTGCTATGAGGTTATAAGGGCAAAGCGAGGCAATTCTGTCTGCTGAAAGGTGGAATATTATGTTGGACACATGGAAAGAAAGGCGGGATTGGTTAATCAGGTTTCAGAAGGAACTGTTGGAGAAGTTCCCGGACGAAGATTACAATGTCTTTGTATTTGGCAGCTATGTAAGGGAGGACTTTAACCCTGAACAAAGTGACATAGATATGATTGTATATTGTAATGACTTCATGAAGAGGACAGATATTGTACAATTTAGTGAAAAGTTCTTCCAAAGCCGGGGATGGGAAACCGACATATTAGAGTATTACTTTATCCCGGAAGCATATATATATGTTGTTGGTATAATGAATGCCATTCAGATGACAGATTATTATCCACAGGAGCTAAAATATCAACTTTATGTGATTGCTAAAAATTACAGCCGATTTTTAGAAGAGCAGGCTGTGAAAAAAAATATATGCGTTGGGATTATGAAATAAAAAGAGCAAATAACAATCTTGTGATCATGAGGGAACAGGCGGAAAAATTGTTGGACTGCTACAAGCGTTATTGCCAATGTAATGATGCGAGATTAAAAGATGATCTGGCAGAGTCCATGAGCAGCCGCATCAATCACCTGTCACAGGCATTCAGAGATATTATGGCATTTATAGAAATCAGCGAGAAGAATAAGGTATACGAGGAATCTATGAGATACTATGTTCGTCAATATATCGCTCGCGATATTCCTAAAACAGAGACAGCGAATCTTATCGCCCCCTTATAGTCGGCACAGATTAGATTCGCTGTCTTTATTTTACTTTTTTGAATATCGCCTATTTTATCTTATGTGTAGAATATGAGTGAATCGTTAATCCAATAAGCACCGGGATTGCCACCGCTTCAAAGAACAGGTATGCATAAGGCGTCCACACGACGAAATCCCCCACATTCAGGAACTCGAAATCAGCCATTGCATAGAGGAAACTGCTCTGCATGCCTAAGCCTCCAGTAGGAATGATGCAGTTGAGCCATGTCCCGAGGTCATTTGGAATGGCTACGTAAATAATGACCGGCAGAAAACAGAACAGCAGTGACACGGCGATGGACATGACCATATTTTTTGTCCTTGAGGAAAGAAACAGGGTCAGGCTGACAGATGCCAGAACACACAACAGGCCGGCAAGCGCAGTGGCAGTCTGCAATTGTCCCATGTTCATATCAGCCAGGTTCATTGCCGAAAAAATCATCTGTATGGAAGTTCTGACTGCTTCCCATCCAAACAGGCAGTTCGAGACGATAATATATACGGCAGAGCAGAGTGCAAATGCAGTTCCGCAGATACACATGGCGGAGACGATCTTCAGCATGCCCAGCCGTCCACGCCCGTGCTTCGTGCAGCGCAGAATATCATCCGCCCCGGTCTGATACTCGGAGGAAAAGACAGGTGCGGCAATTACGGTACAGAAAAGCAGGATCATGAAAGAAAGCAGCAGTTGATAGTCCATTCTATTTGAGTCACTCCCGGCAAGGTAGAAAGTAAAGGGTCTTTCCACCTTGTGATACATGGAAACCGCTTTTTCCTGGGCGGCGGGATGGTCTCTTTGTTCCGCCTCCATCAGAGTAACAATTCGTTCGTCACATTTGGAATAAAAGTCTTCTGCTTTTTCAGGATCGATTTCCATAAGAGTAGGCGCCATTCCTGTTTTCGGGTCAGCGAAGGCTTCCTTCAGACCATGGATCAGCGGCGTATAAGGTGCAATTCTTTCTCCATAGACACCCTCCGGCAAGTCATAAGTGTCCTTTACCCCATACTCATTCAAACAATTCTGGTATGCCTCCAGAGCATCCCGGACTTTTTTTGGAGTTACTTCTCCTTCCAGGCCAGCCTTCTGTGACTTCTGATACTGAAAGGCCTTAAGGCCTGACAGCTTGACCTGATTTCCGTTCTCATCGGTATATTCACTGGCGTAAAAGGTCGTCGGAATATAAGCCATGCACACCGACAGGATCAAAGCAATCCCCAATAAAATCCATGTTGTCCTGGTCGTCAAGATTCTTTTTAATTCCAGTTTTAAAATCCTCATAATTTTATCCCTCTCTTTCTACCGTATCCTGTGGGAACAGCCATAAGTATAAATCTTCCAGACGCGGGGCTGCCGGGACAGAATCCTCGGTGCGCGGCTGCTCTGACAGATAACGGATGGAAACCTGATCATCGCCCTCATTCCGCAGATTTACGATTCTGAGTTTCTGTTCATATTCCGGCAGATATTCGGTCGGTATCATCGCGCTCCAGACCTTTCCATCGACAAGCTTCACCAGCTCCTCGGTTGTACCTGTGGAAATCAGTCTGCCGTCCTTCATGACAGCGTTGCGGGTGGCGATATATTCTACGTCGGGCACAATGTGCGTGGAAATCAATACGATGCGGTCCCTGGCAAATTCAGAAAGCAGATTACGGAAGCGTACCCGCTCTGCCGGGTCAAGGCCGCTGGTCGGCTCATCCAGGATCAGGACTTCCGGGTCATTTAACAGTGCCTGGGCAATTCCGACCCTTCGTTTCATTCCACCGGACAGTTTTGCAATTTTTTTGTTACATACATTTGATAAGGTTAACTGTTCCAACAGATCGGAAATTCTTCGTCTGCTTTCTCTTGCAGTAAGCCCTTTTAAGGCAGAGACATATTCCAGGTAATTTTTTACCGTGAATTCCGGATAGAATCCAAATTCCTGAGGGAGATAGCCGAAAATATCCCGGTACTCATCTTTGAGCCTGTCAATCGGGATTCCATCGTATTCGATCCGCCCGGAAGTCGGTGTCATAATCCCGGCGATCATCCGCATAAGAGTAGTTTTTCCTGCACCGTTTGCTCCTAATAATCCCCACACGCCTGGTGTGATGTTCAGAGTGACATGATCGACGGCTTTTTTATCTTTAAACTGTTTCGAAATTTGATTCAAGTATAGTTCCATTTGTACCATCCTTCTTTCTAAATAATAAGTCTTCCGGCAGAGCGGATTTCTCTTAAATCCGTCTGCCTGATTCTTCTATGAAATAAATCTGTCAGTATCTATTTTTGCTCAGATCAGCTGCATTTCTGAATAAGAGGCACATGACACAATGTACCGGAACTGCCAGATGCAGAATACGGCCAGCCCTGCACAGGCAGTCAGCCATCCGGCAGAAAGGTTCTGTTGGAAAAATGTCGGCCAGATATCTTTCAGTACGATAAACAGCGTGAATAATAGTGCATAAAATGTAAGGCTGCCCTGTAAAAAATGTTCTGCATTCATGTGTCCGATCAGGAATAATGCCCCGCCGCTTGCCAGTAAAAACGGAAACAGCAGATATAATACAAGGCTGCCTGTATACAGGGATGTTCTTAAGGCCGCAGCAGCCAGGACAAAGCAAAGCAGGAATACATCCCCGATTCCAAGGAAAATCAATTTTGCCACCAGCAGCCGCGTGGAAGAAAAGCGGGTCGTTGCTTCAATCTCCTGCATTTTATAGCGAACGGGCCGATGGAGAAAGGGCAGTGCAGTCATGGAGATTAAAATGGAAAAATAGCAGAGCAACTTTGTTGTGTACCTGTAGTCCAGCCATATATGCTGCCCGAAAACTGCAGTTATGCCCAGTGCAAATCCAAGGAACATGAGACTCTGCAAAAGCCAGATCTTCCAGCCAGTCATTTTTATCTGCAACAGTAAAAAATCCCAAAATCCAATCCGTTTTCTGCTGCTTTTATGGATGACTTCCTTTTTCAGTTCCCGGATCACCGTATCCATATGATCCCGGCTCCTGGTATCTGATGGAAAATCTGACAGGAAATCCGGCGAGTCATTTGCTGACATTTCTGGTAAGGTATCCATCGGTATATCTGGCAAATGATGCAGCGCAGATTCCAGATGTGTTTCAAATATTTTATGGTTCATAAGTTCCTCCCTTCTCGAATTCCTTTTTCAGCCTTTTTAAAGCGGAACGGAGTCTCGATTGTACTGTACGAAGCGGCACCCCCGTGATATTTGCAATTTCTCTTAAGGTCAGATCCTGCCCAAACTTAAGGAGTACAATTTCCCGCAGTTCCTCAGGAAGGCTTAAGACAAGCTGCCTTAAAACCAGATCCGAATGAATTTCTTCGAAGCCTGTCTCAGAACAGGCAAAATCCAGGGCCAGTTCTTCATAAGAAAGATCCGTCAGACATTTTTTGCGCCGCATATCAATACAGGTATTGGCAGCAATCTGATATAAAAAAGCCTTAAAATTTCCTTTATGTACGTAGCGATTAAAATAGCGTACTGCTTTTAAAAAAGTTTCCTGTGCCGCATCCTCTGCAAGAGAGCGGTCCGGAGCATGCCAGAGACAATAACGCAGGATCTCCGGATAGTATATTTTTACCAGTTCATCGACTGCATCAGGATCTCCCTGTTCAATTTGGTGTATTAATTCATCTTCACGCGTCAAGATACATTCCTCCTAAGGGCGTCCCCTATATACTGTAACGAACCGGACTATGGAAAATGATTTAATCTTTCTGAAGATTTTATTACTATTTAGCCATGCGGTAATTTTTGCATGGTTTATGCGTGGAAGCCTGCTCACTAAGCAGAAACTGTGTAAAAATTGCCATACGGCGTTTAGCCGAA
>CABTYO010000008.1 GCA_902489075.1 uncultured Faecalicatena sp.
ACTTAAATGAAAAACTAAATTCCAGTTGTGGACTATTCCAGTAAATTTGCGGGATTAATTTCCACTTTGCACCTTAACAAATTAATATATTAGCCTTATAATAAACTCATAAGCACCCAGTTTTGATGTTTTTTCACATGCTAACGGGGCATCTGAAAATAGTGTGCTAGACTAAATTCCACATGCCTTGCGTGTAAGATTAAATTCTGGTGCAGTGAAATCTGCCTGTGCTTAAACTATTTTATTTTAACAGGTTTGGACTAAGCATTACGTCATCGGGTGCGACTGCCTTTAACCCTAATGCTTTGTGAAGCTTATTGTCCAAAAGTAAAAGAGAGAGTTCATATGGGCTGTGCCCATTCAGACTGTCTCTTTTTTCATTGTTTATGTGATTCATCATAAGTTTGATTTTTTCACCATCTAAATCCGCGAAGGAGCTGCCTTTGGGACGGATGTAGCGTAGATACTCATGGTTCTTTTCACAGGCTCCTTTTTGCCAGAAGCAGTAAGGATCGCAGTAAAAAATGATGGTGCTCTTGCTTCCGTCACAGAATTCTTCCATCTCTTCACGGGCAGAGAATTCCGAACCACCATCCGTGAGAATTACTGGAAAAAGCTTTTTGAATGCTTCCTTCCCAAGTACCGTTTCAAGCCATACAAAGACTTCCAGCACACACTCCTGATCCTGGTATTCCAAGAGGAACATAAGCATGAGATTGCAGTTACGAAAGGTGAGGGTTAAGATGGCCCGGCTTTCGTTTTTCTTTCCTTCTACACAGTCCATTTCAACTACATTGGTATCCGGATGCTCCTTCATATACTTCTGGAAATCTACGTAGTTATGACCCTGGCGGTAAGAACGGTCTTTCACACTGGTCTGAGTTGTTTTCCTGCGTTTCTTATAACGCACAGCCCGCCTTAAATCGCCGTTTCGTACATTGAAGACACAATCATTGATGTACGAGTAAAGTGTTCTCCTGGAACAGCCTAATTCCTCAGCATGGGTAGCATAAATATGACCTATGGACTGATGTTTTTCCTTAATCAATGGAACTAGCAGGTCATTCATGGCTTGAATGCTTTCAGGAGTTTGATTGATGCCGACTCTGCAGTCAACCAATACACTTCGATATTCATCATGTGCATATTTAGATGAATAAAATTTTCTTGGCATAAGACAATGCGTCTTTTTACCACAACCATTGCAGACATACGGCGGTTTCTTGAGTTTTTCGCATTCAGCAGTTTCATAGCCTGGGCATACATTGGTACATCGCATATCAGGTTTCCTGCAGATTTTGCAGAGGGTTCCACATTGTTCATCACAAAGGCAGACTATTTTACAAGTTTTACGATGAATACATGGTGGGTTTGTATATCTAGCATCAGGACGTTCTTTTGTATGTGCGTGAAGTCTTATTTCTTTTGATATGGTGGAGGGGTCTTTTCCTATCATTCTTCCAATTTCTGCGAAGCTCTTATTCTCGGTAAGTCCCTTCTCGATATCAACACGCTGTTCAAATGTTAAATGTTTCTGACTGCCTTTATTGTTCATAATGATCTCCGATCTGCACAGGCAGGCAATCAGCTGCGAGTACATTATACGGTGTTATGAATAGCAAGGGCAATAGGATAAATATACGTGCAGGAGTAAATTCAATGACGCTGGAATTCACTCCTGCCAACTAGAATTTAAAAATACATTTAAGTTATATCAGAATATAAAATAAAAGTACAGAACAAATTCGAATGTTTGTTCTGTACTTTTGTCTCAATGCTTTTTTATCTAAGTTATTTATATGTAACCTTTTTTACTAACACAAACCGTTCTTGTTCCTCATTAGAACGAAAAGAAAAACAAATAATAAAAAACCGTAATTGTTATTACCCCATCCTTATTAAAAAGGCCGTTTTTCATAGAATCAAAAGTTTTTACGCCTTCAAGAAATGAATTCATTCTTATATTGATTACATTTCTTTTTCCTCCAGACTTTTTGGCACCATATATACTATCTCTTTTTGGATAACTGGTTGTTCATTAAAAAAATAATGTGCTATTTGATTTTCGTTGACCCACTTTCTTAACCGAGTAAATAATCCTCCGTCAGTACAATATACTGGCACAAATAGCTTAACTTTTTGCTTTTTAGAATTAATTGCTCTCTTTCCCGCAGGAATCAGTTTAAAATGATATTGGATTAAACAAGAACTTTTTGCATACAGAAATATCTGAATAAGCATATCTTTATTTGCATCTATACCAAATTCAACAGGCAACTCCATTTGCATCGGATAAGAACTCTCTGGATTAATCGACAAAAGATATTTTTCATTTTCCCATACACCGCCTTGAGTATAAGCAATATCATACCCTCTTTCCCCATTTCTATCATTCCGAAAAATATTTACAAGAAAAGGATCATGAGCTTCCATTCTCATATTGTCAAAAGATATAATTTTTGTTACACAAACCCTACTCCAATTTTCTTCTTTGTACAGAATATCCAAATCAATGGTAAAGTTTGCTAAACGTAATATCTCTCCAGATTTTATACTAGATATTTTAAAATTCAATTCATCAGTAGAACACTTTAAAATGCTAGAAAAATCCTCATCGGAAATTTCATAAAATTCATAGTTTTCTGAGTTTTTTTCAATTTTTGCTTTTAGTGAAATAGCAACATTATTTATTATTTCATCTCCATTATTCACTACATATATTGCAAATTTTCCTGCATAACCATGACCTAACACTTGTAATTCTTGATGTTCAATTTTCCTTACTTCATCAACAATTAACCACATTTTAGAAATTGCTATTCCTGACGAATATCGATTTCTTATAATGGATTTAATTAGACTACCTTTATAAAAAGATATGTTATCCTCATTACTGGTTTCCATCGACTTTATTTCTGAAACCATTGGAACATTTCCATACGGAATTGAAGAAGAAAATGTCTCGCAAAACAATATTGGTTTTATACGTTTAGGAATCTCCCCTATTTTTTTGCCAAAAGCTATAACCACAGTAGCAATTATGGCTCCTATAATTTCCCAACATCTATCAGAATTCAAAAATGTAAGTATATGATCGATCATTATTCTTATCTTCATCTCCTTTTTCAGTTATAAAAGCATTGAACAGTTCATTTACCAGCTATAAACGTAACTCTCTGCATTTTGAATTCCCCCCAAACGTGTCATTTGAAAATAATTAGCTATCGTTTCCCGCAAATCTTTCATAAACCTTGGTTCATGATTAATTTACATACTTCTCCAGTGGCTCCTTAAATGATGGATGTATAGTCTCTCCATTTTCATAAATATCAGGTCTTCATAATCACAGATGTTATACTTCGCATGCTCTTCCTGCAGTTGCTGTCTCTTTTTCTTCATCTTCCAAGTACTCATTTATAATTCTGGCGACATCACATTTATCACCGCTCTTCCCTTCCGCCATAAACCGATACCCAACTCCAAATACATTTTCTATAAAACGCGGCCGCTTTGAATCAGACTCCAGTTTTGCCCGCAGACGGTGCACATGTCCCATGATATTATCATCATCCTTTATATACTCTTCTTCCCATACCGCTTCATAAAGCTCTTTATAGGAAACTGCTTTTCCATTTTGGGACATCAGGTAATAGAGAATATCGAATTCTTTGTGGGTCAGCACAACTTCCTGTCCCATGCAGTATACTTTTCTGATTTCCGGATATACTTTAATCTTTTCTGAAAGTTCAAGTATCTGCTTCTGCCGTTGGGCTCTCTGTTTTAATAAAACGCTGACACTCTCAATCATCTCATCACGGGTATACGGTTCTTCCAGGTATCTGTCTACTTCGTCTGATAACGGTAATTTCTTCTCCTCGATTTTCTGGCTTTTTGTCCCTTTTTTAGATAAGAAAAGAACCGGCAGTAACGGATTTCTTTTCACTTTCCGGATCACCTTTATTCCCATTCCCTGTTTATCCGAATCCACGATGCATAATGCGGCCGTTCTGCTTTCTACGGCCTGCTTCATTGCATCCTCTTTAGATATCCTCTGTACCTTATAATGCTTTCCAAATTCCATCCTCAAAACACCGGCCAGTGTATAGTCATTGGAAATAACAAGCATCCTCATCATGATCTTAATCTCCCTTTAAGCGACATGTCCATTATTCTCAACATCCTGCAATAAACGTTCCCACTTATCAGTCAGACATTCATAACATTGTGCCTCACTGCTTACTTTCAGCAAGTCTTCTTTTGTAAATGTCAGAATAAAATTCTGGTCTATCGCTGCCCTGAATATCTCATTCTGAGCATCCTTGCTGATTCCACTCGCTGCAAACAGCAGTGTCACCCTGTTCCCCTTCATAGATGCAATATGAACCAGCCCCCGGATCACCTGAATTCCGATTCTTCGTGACCAGTTCTTACACTCTGCCAGTATATAGGGTCCCATCTCCCAAAGCTGGCTGTCCAGAGAAACGTTCACAAGACTTAAATCAATCTCCTGCACTCCGGCGCGCACCCTTCTGCCGCTGATCTTCAGCCCCCGGATATGACTCAGAAAATATTCTGCCGCATCCTCCCAGCGGACTCCTCTTTGGTAGGTATCACTGACCTCTGATAAATGAACCAATTCTTCCAGATGTTCCCTGCTGAACTTCCCAGAATTCTTTTCCCTTTTCCCGACCCCGGAAAAATCCTCCATCAGATCATAGAGATAGGGAAGATATGAATACCTGCTGTTTAGAAGCAGCAAAAGGTCCTTTGAAATAACGGTTTCTTCCTTTCCTCTCAAATATTCTCTGACTCCGGAGATACTGATAAGCAGTTCTTCCCAATATAATGCTTTATCCAGCATTGTTTCGGCAGGTAAGGTTTCACATATATTCTCTTCCATAAATTGCAGAAAATGTTCATAAACCGGGACGATCCTTTCCCTGTTCCATTCACAGTCCATCACTGCTGCAGCAAAAAGAAACACCTTATGCCATTCCTCGTAAACCTCCATTGGAAGGTAACCTTTTCCATAGGCATATATAGGATTGTTCACAATAGAATCTATATCCGTCGTCGTAAACTGACCAATATCACGTGTCCCCAGTCTTTCCCGAAAATAAGGATGATCTTCTCTTAAATGCAGTTTTACTCCACCCTCCAGAAGCAGGCACCATTCTCTACTCTCCGGCTCAGGAAATGCCCCGATAATCTTCCTGCCGCCTAAATCCCGGAATAAAAAAGATTGAATCATAACCTGCCTGCCAGATATGTGTGGCTGCTCAAAATTCAGCCACATCTCAACTATATCGTCCAGCAGCATATGTAACTCATCGTCTGGCCCTTCTCCTGCCCAGAAGCAATGCATGTCCCATGAATCACCGGAAATCCTGTGTTCCCATGGAAACCTCACACATTCCCCACAGAAAATGTGTTCCTGCAGCAATTTGTTAAATTCCTTTTCTATAAATCTTGAATCCTCATATTGAAAGGTAATTTCTTCCTCTTTTATTATTCTTTCAAAATTGGCAGTAATATTATTCCTGATCTCAGAAGCAAATGAATCCACTTTATCAGTTGTTCCTAAAATGCAGAAAACTTCTATATCCACTTCCCCGGCAGTTGATTCCTCAAGCCCTTTCACCTGATAATAGAAATCAAAAGGGTGCTGATAACTGTCGACCTGACGGGTATAAATCTTCTGATCCCCCGATTTCATTCCTGCCAGATATAAAAAGAGTACTCCACTGCTGCTTATTCTCTCCATATTACACCATACACACTTTCTGTAAAAATCACATATAAATAGCCAGTAACTGTTTCTAATTGAATTATAACAGACCTTAAGAAAAAAGAATACCGCACCCGTTCTCTTTTTCAGAAAACCTGATGCGGTATCCACCGTCCCTATTCTTCTTTTAAAAATGTAATCGATACATCCTTGGGAAGTGCCAGCTTACATTCCACTTCGATGCATTTGATGATTCCTGCTACTGCCGGGCAGGACGCATGCCCCGGCATATGTTCTTCTGCGTACTCATACAGTGGTCCGGTTCCCGGCTTGCCAAGACAGACATCATATGCATCCCAGGTATCTCCCAGTACCTCTGTCATCTTGGCTATGGACTCACATGCCGATGAAATCTTCACCTGCACCTCCATCCCGTCTTCTGATACCGCCTCCACCTTCGTATTCAGGTTACAGGGCCCCGGCTGGATCATTACTTTTGTCATTAGAACGCCTCCATTCTCATCGTGATATGACAATTATAGCCCCTGCCTTCCGAACACGTCAATCCGGTTATAACAGCAAATTCACTTTTTATGTTTCCTTATCTTCTACTTTTTCCTGATCGTAACGCTTCCGCTGACCGAATCAAATCGAAAAGACGCCCTGCCATTTTTATATTCCCCTCTGTCTTCGTCCTGGGAAACTTCAAAATCGCACTTGAAAGAGCCGCTGACGCTGTCCCTTTTATATTCAAATCCATCATTATCAGGAATGATCAGCAGCACGCTTCCGCTGGTAGAATCCGTCGTAACCTTGTCAGGGCAGATTGAAGATTCCACCTCAACGTCCCCGGACACCGTATCCGAATCGATGCCTGCAAAGCGGCCCTCCACCTTCACACTTCCACTCGTTGTATCTGTTTCCAGCTTTTCCGATGCTTCCAGGCTGCGGCCTGTGAGTGTCCCGCTTGTACTGTCCATCTCCAGTTTCTTACTTTTGCAGTCTGTAAGTTCAAAGTCTCCGGAAGTGGAATCCAGTTCGATCTGCTCAGCCCTGATCCCTGTCATCTGGGTATCGCCGGAAACGGTATCCACTCCCACATATTTCATCTTTTCCGCTGTCTTCTCCGGGAGCATTATCGTCAGCTCTTTATTCTTACTTCCTCCAAAGGACAACAGGTTTCTCTGAGCCTTCTGATACTGGATGATAAGCCGTCCATTTTTGTTATAATAATGCAGCCGTTCACTTTCTTTGAGCTTCTTTGATGATTTCTCTGAAAACTGTACGGTACTGCCGTCATATACCTGGATCTTAATATTACCGTCGATCCAGTTGATATCCAGTTCATCTACCTGATTGCCGCTTATCTCTCCCGGACCTGCCTGATACTTTCCGGATTCGGCATAGATAAAGCTGTTGTTAAATCCAATATTGATCCAATGGAAATGTCCGGTCAGCCCGAGCATCAGGATCACGAACAATGCCGCCGCCGTAATGGACCATGCAATCAGCCTGACCCATGCAGATTCTTTTCTACTCATTCTTCCACCTTACCTTTTCAATTCGAATATGGCCTTCATGATTCCCTCAATTGCTACACCGATCAAAAAGATCACCCATGTGATATGCCATGCAAACGTCCAGAAACTGACCAGAATATAGATCACCACGATCAGGGCCCACAGTGCACAGCTGATTGCCTTAAACGCTCTTCTGTTGGAATCGCTCTGCTGCTGCCACTCTTTAAATTCCTCAACGATGGAATCATCCATCCTGTGATAGTGGGGCTTTGTCATATAATTGTAGATAATCAGCCCTGTTGCGATGCCAATCATAGTAAACATAAGTGCCGGAGCAAGATTTTCCGAGAATCTCGTACCGGTCAGCAGGATCGGTGGGAGAATACACATAATGTAAAGTGCAGCCGCCACAGAGATCCGAAGTGCCGATCCCCTTCTCCAGCGCTGCATCTTCTCATCATCAAACAATCTGTTATCCGGCAGTTCCCGCTTCAGTCCTGCGAGAAGCTCATTCATGTCGCCGATACTCGCCACTGCAATATTATAAGCTGCTTCCGGAGTCTTTCCTTCCTCAAGGAGATCATGATACTTATCCACCAGATTCTGTAAAATCTCTTCCTTCAATTCAATCGATCTCCTGTCAGGCTTTACGTCCCTGAACAGATGATCCATATAAGCCCTTAACTTATCTTCCATCCTGCTCTTTCTCCTCTCCACTTTGAATCAGAATATCAATCAATTCCTTTGCTTCCACCCATTCCTTCTTCATCTGGCTGTATGCCTTGCGGCCTTCCGGCGTGATCGTATAATACCGCCTCCTTGCCCCTGTGTTCTCATTCCCCCAGTAGGAACAGATATATCCGGCTGCCTCCAGTCTTCTGAATGCAGTATACAATGTTGCTTCCTTCAGCTCATATGTATTCTCCGTCTTCACCTGAATATCTTTGTTGATCTTATATCCATAGCTGTCCTCCCGAATCAAATGTGCCAGGATGATTGTATCTGTATGCCCGCGTATTAAATCCGAAGCGATTGACATATACATACCTCCCTTCTATACTTACATTTAAACATGTAATACCTCATCTGTCAAGGTATATTATAATCTTATCAGAATTTGCTGCAAATCAGACCGGATCCGGCCATTTTGGCTGCATGTCTGACCGGAGCCAGCCGTTTTCCGGCATAAAAAGAACGGAGAAACCACTCAGGCCGCTCCGTCCTTTCTCTTCCAATCTTCTATTCTGCCGTCCATCTGTCACGGCATTTATCTATTTTAATCCGAATCTATCCCATCAGTATTCTGGCATCTGCATAATCAAGCCCAAGACTCAGCGCCACATTTTTACATGTCACTTTTCCCTCGTAAGTATTCACGGCAGAGTACAGGACTTCATTCTTCCGGCACGCCTCTTCTAGACCATCCGCTGCGATCTCAATCCCATACCTTAATGTCGCATTGGTCAGGGCAATTGTCGACGTTCTCGGCACAGCCCCCGGCATATTTCCCACGCAATAGTGAATCACACCATCCACCACGAAGATCGGATCATCATGATAAGTAACTCTGGTCGTCTCGCAGCAGCCGCCCTGGTCTACTGCAACATCTACGATCACGGCGCCCCTCCTCATTCCCGCCAGATACTCTTTCCGAATAATCTTTGGCGCAGCTTTCCCCGGGATCAGTACACATCCAATCACAAGGTCTGCGTCCCTTAAAGCCTTCTCGATATTTGCATCTGTTGACATCAGCGTCTGGATCCCTGATCCAAAAATATCATCCAGGTAAGCAAGCCTCTGGACATTCACATCCATAATCGTCACGTTTGCACCCATTCCGACCGCGATCTTACAGGCATTGGTTCCTACAGAGCCGCCTCCGACAATCACGACGTTCGCCTTTGGTGTTCCCGGCACACCACTGAGCAGCACGCCTTCCCCTCCAAACATTTTTTCCAGATACTTTGCGCCCTCCTGGATGCTCAGCCGTCCGGCAATCTGGCTCATGGGCGCCAGAAGCGGCAGGCTGTGATCCACCTCCATCAGGGTCTCATAAGCAGCCCCCTTTACCTTTGCATTCTGTAAAGCCTCAGTCAAAGATCTGGCTGCAGCAAGATGAAGATAGGTGTAAAGAATCAATCCTTCATGAAACAGCGGATATTCCTCTGGCAGCGGCTCCTTCACCTTCACCAGCATTTCAGAAATATCCCATACCTCTTTTGCCGTCCCCAAAATCTTGGCTCCGGCCTCTTCATACTCTTCATCCGGAAAACCCGATCCAAGCCCCAGCCCTGCTTCCACATAGACATGATGTCCTGCATTCACATAACTTTTTGCATTGTCCGGCGTCATCCCGACACGGTACTCCTGTTTCTTGATTTCCTTTACACATCCGATTCTCATTAAATTTTCCTCCAATCTGTTTACCTGGCAAAAAGCGTCAGTTAACAATTATATCCGCATTGTTACACCACTTTTGTTTTCAGGACAGTCCAAACGCCTCCCTTCTGTGATTCCTGTTCTGAATTTTTACACAATTCCTACTTATTTCCTTACTTTTATTACTTTCATATTATAACATTCTATCCCGTACACTACAATGAAATCGCCTGCTTTCTTACACAATAAAAAGAGACGCGCCAAAGGATTCTATAATCCTCTGTGCATCTCTTTTTCTATTCTAAAATAGGCATTCGTGTTCTGTGCGTTATCTCTGCCGCCTAATTCTCCTCCCGAAGCCCCAGGATTCCTTCTACCAGGATCCGGACATCATCCAGGATATAATCAAATGCGCCCGCCTGGCACATATTGATCAGCACCATCCCGATCGGGACAGCCAGAATCATACCGAGCACACTGCTGACCTTATATCCGATATAGAGCAGAAGCAGTGTCACCAGTGGATTCAGGCCCATGCTGTCCCCGACCAGCTTCGGCTGCAGCAGCTGACGTACCAGCTGTGTCACCGCATAAATAATCAGAAGCAGGACAGCCACCTTATAGTTTCCCATCAGGAACTTATAAAGTGCCCATGGAATCATTGCAGTCCCGGTTCCGAAGAAAGGCAGGAAGTCCAGAAATGCGATCAAAAAGGCAACCAGGACAGAATAGTGTACTCCCAGGACGGCAAAGCCGACAAACAGGATCAGAAACACCACTCCCATGATTTTAAACTGTGCCTTGAAATAGCCGCCCACAGCGTATTTCAGATTGTCCATGACAAGGCTCATCCTCTTTTCTACGGACGGCGGTGCCACCTTTTTAAGCCATGAGATTACCTCTTCTCTCTGTACCGTAAAAAAATATGCCGACATGATCACCACGATAAACGAAATCAGATAGGACGGCAGGCTTTTTGCAAAGTTACCTGCAGCGGTCACAGTCGGCTGACTGATTTTGGAGACCAATTCTCCCATATACTGATCCAGATTCAATACGACCGTATTCCAGCCCTTCTGAATTTCTGCGGGAAGCTTTGAAAAGGTCCCTGAAAGAGTATCGCCGATCTGTCTGAGCCCCTGCTCCAGCTGCGCATACATATCCGGGAAGTTCTTCACCAGGTCTCCAACCTCTGCAGTGATCCTGCTGATGGCAAAGTACAGTCCCAGGATGATCAGCGCCAGAACAACAATAACGATCAGCGCGGACCCTAACTTTTTCACGATCTTTAATCGTTTCTCCAGCCAGTTTACCAGCGGCGTGGCGATGGCGGATATGATCCAGCCGATCACAAACGGCATCAGGAACCCAATTGCTTTGAGCCCGACGATGATAAATGCCGCTGTTGCCAGCAGACTGAAGATAAGGCTTACAGCAACCTGCCAGTAAGGCCTTTTTTTCTGCATACTATTCCACCTCTTGTCTGTCCAAATACTCCGTTTCTACCAGTTCCCAAATCTCATCCCTGCCCTGTTTCGTAGTAGAGGAAAATGGGATGATCTTCGTTCCCGGCACCAGATCCAGGCCTTCTTTGACCATTTTCACATGCTTCTGCACCTGGCTTCTCTTTAGTTTGTCCAGCTTTGTGGCAATTATGATCGGGGCAAATCCCTGGTCCACAATCCAGCGGTACATCATCCTGTCATTTGCCGACGGCTCATGACGGATGTCGATCAGAAGAAACACCGCGCGCAGCTGGCTGGAGCCGTGCAGATATCTCTCGATCAGTTTTCCCCACTGTGCCTTCTCTTTTTCTGAAACCTTTGCATATCCATACCCCGGAAGATCCACAAGGTACATCTCTTCATTAATGTTGTAAAAATTGATCGTCTGGGTCTTGCCCGGAGTCGCGGAAATCCTGGCGTAGGATTTCCGGTTCATCAGTGCATTGATCAGAGAAGATTTCCCGACATTGGATTTCCCCGCAAATGCGATCTCCGGCTTGTCATTCTCCGGCAGCACACTTGTGATTCCGCAGACTGTCTCTAAGTTCACGTTTTTGATTACCATAAAATTCTCCTGTCTTTTACACTACAATGCACATCCCATAACTGCCGGTATGTGCTCACTATTCTTCTTTCGTCAGTGCTGCCTCTAATACTTCATTCATATGTTCCACCGGCAGGATCTCAAGCCCTTTAGTGATTTCTGTGGAAAGTTCCTCCACATCCACCATATTTTCCTTCGGCACAAGCACCGTCTTGATTCCTGCATTCTTAGCCGCAAGCAGCTTTTCTTTCAGGCCGCCGATCGGGAGCACTCTTCCCCGCAGGGTCACCTCTCCTGTCATCGCCAGGTCCGCACGCACTTTGCGTCCGGTGATTGCGGAAATCATAGCCGTTGCCATGGTAATACCAGCGGACGGACCGTCTTTTGGAACCGCACCTTCCGGTATATGCACGTGGATGTCGTGTTTCTCGAAGAAATCCTCAGCGATCTGATACTCTCCACTGACAGACCGGATATAGCTGATCCCTGTCCGGGCAGATTCCTTCATCACATCTCCCAGCTGTCCGGTCAGCATGATATCGCCGCTTCCCGGCATCACATTGACTTCGATCTGCAGCGTATCTCCGCCCACGCTTGTCCATGCAAGTCCACGTACAATACCGATTTCATCTGCTGCGTTGACCATCTGATACGAATATTTTTCCTTGCCCAGATACTTATGAATGTTCTTCTCTGTGACGGAAATAGATCTCTTATCCGTTGTCAGAATTTCCTTTGCCGCTTTTCTGCAGATATTGCCGATCTCACGCTCCAGTTGTCTGACTCCGGCTTCCTTTGTATAATTGCGTGCCATCTTCCAGATTGCATGCTTGCTGAATGTCAGCTGCTCCGCTTTCAGGCCGTGCTTTTCAAGCTGCTTCGGAATCAGGTGTTCCATGGCAATATGAAGCTTCTCATTCTCCGTGTAGCTGCTGACCTCGATGACTTCCATACGGTCAAGGAGCGGCCTCGGAATAGTCTGAAGTGTATTTGCCGTTGTGATAAACAGAACCTCTGACAGATCCAGCGGCACTTCCAGATAATGGTCTCTGAATTTGCTGTTCTGCTCGCTGTCCAGCACTTCCAGAAGTGCGGAGAAGGTATCTCCCTTGTAATCGGTGCTTACCTTATCGATCTCGTCCAGCAGCATGACCGGGTTCTTTGCCCCTGCCGCCTTGATGGCGTTGGCAATTCTTCCCGGCATTGCCCCCACATAGGTCTTCCTGTGTCCGCGGATCTCTGCTTCATCCCGCACACCGCCCAGGGAAATCCTCACATACGGCTTCTTTAATGCCTTTGCAAGAGACTTTGCAATGGAAGTCTTACCGGTTCCCGGAGGCCCCACAAGACACAGAATCGGACTTTCCCCCTTCTTTGTCAGGGAACGTACCGCCAGGAATTCCAGGACTCTCTCCTTTACCTGTTCCAGTCCATAGTGGTCTTCGTCCAGTACCTTCTGTGCAAATTCCAGATTATTGCTGTCCTTCACACCTTTATTCCAGGGCATCTCCAGAAGCGTCTCGATGTACGTCCTGATCACGCCGCTCTCCGCCGGACTGTTCAGCGAACTCTTGAAGCGGTTGATCTCCTTTTCCAGCTTTTCCTTCACTTCCTTAGGCGCTTTCAGGGCCTTTGCCGCCTTCTCGAATTCCTCGGCATCAGAAATCGTTGTATCCTCACCCAGTTCTTCACGGATTAGTTTTAACTGTTCTCTTAAAATGTATTCCCTCTGATGCTTGTCGACTCTTTCTTTGACCTTTGACTGGATCTCTTCTTTGATATCCATGATCTGCACTTCATTGACCAGCTTAAAAGCCAGTGCTTCATATCTTTTCCAGAAATCCGTCTCATTTAAAATTTCCTGCAGATCTGTATAATATAACGGCGTATTGGCTGCAATCTCGTCTACCAGCTTTTTCAGGCCCTGGATCTCCAGGATCTGTGCCACTGCCTCTTTGGACATCTTCCCGTTCTTGGCAGCAAAATCCACGAACATATCTTTCAGCCCGCGCTCCATCGCCTGACCGTTCAGGTCTTCCGGGATCGTGATATCGGAATCGTCGATGACCTCGACCTGGGCGCGCAGATAAGGATCTTCGTATTCGATACTGGAGAGCACGCCTCTTGTCTCACCTGCCACAAGGACCCTGACGATGTGCTTCGGCAGCTTGATGATCTGCTTGATCGTCCCCACGGTCCCTACTTCGAACAGTTCCTCCTGCTTCGGGTTCTCTGTCTCTATCTCTCTTTGTGTTACCATAAAAATCTTCTGGTCTTCTACCATAGCCTCCTGGATGGCTGCGATCGAACGCTGGCGGCTCACATCAAAGTGTACCACCATCTCCGGCATAATTGTCATGCCCCGCAGCGCGACCATCGGAAGGCTTCTCATCTCACTATTCATCTCGTCTCCTCCTGGTTACTGTCATTCATAGAATTACGCTTTTCATAATTCCAGGACAGGTATGCTAAAAGGGCGGATACATGGTTATTCCATTGCACCCGCCCGAATCTTTACGCGCTTTCTGAGTTCAGGAACGATCTTCGTTCTTCCCCATCGCATTCATACAATGGCCTTCCCGTTCCCTTTACCACATCTTTTGTTATCCGGCATCCTTTGATCGTATCATCTGACGGCACCTTAAACATCGTATCCATCATGATATTCTCCATGATCGCCCGAAGCCCTCTGGCTCCGGTCTTTCTGGCAAGAGATGTCTCTGCAATCGCATACAGGGCATCCTTATCGAATTCCAGTCTTACCCCGTCTAATTCCAGAAGCTTCTGATACTGCTTCACGATCGCGCTCTTCGGCTCTGTCAGAATCCTGATCAAAGCCTCCTCATCCAGCATATCCAGTGAAACAGTCACCGGCAGACGCCCGACAAGCTCCGGGATCAGACCGAACTTGACCAGATCCTGAGGCAGCACCTGATGGAGCAGCACGTCAACGTCATATTCATGCTTGGAAGCGATCTCCGCGTTGAATCCAATCGACTTCTTATCAAGACGGGTCTCGATCAGCTTCTCGATTCCCTCAAAAGCCCCGCCGCAGATAAACAGGATATTCGTCGTGTCGATCTGGATCAGCTCCTGATGCGGATGCTTTCTGCCGCCCTGGGGCGGAACAGAAGCAACGGTTCCCTCGATAATCTTAAGGAGAGCCTGCTGTACACCTTCCCCGGAAACATCACGGGTAATGGATGGGTTCTCTGATTTTCTCGTAATCTTATCAATCTCATCTATATAAATGATGCCATGCTCCGCACGTTCGATGTCTCCGTCGGCAGCCTGGATCACCTTTAACAGGATGTTCTCTACATCCTCGCCAACATAACCTGCCTCCGTCAGTGCGGTCGCATCCGCGATGGCAAACGGCACGTTGAGGATCTTGGCCAGTGTCTGGGCAAGCAGCGTCTTACCACAGCCAGTCGGTCCTAACATCAATATATTACTCTTCTGCAGTTCGACCCCTAAGTCCTGTTCTGCCATAATCCGCTTGTAATGATTATATACAGCAACGGAAAGCACCTTCTTGGCTTCATCCTGTCCGATGACATACTCATCAAGGAATGCCTTTAACTCTTCCGGTGTCAGAAGATTGATGTCATCAAATGCTCTTCTTTCGTCATATTCAAATTCTTCCTCAATAATCTCCGCACAGACATCGATACACTCATCACAGATATATGCACCGTTCGGCCCTGCAATCAGCTTGCGCACCTGTGCCTGAGTCTTATTACAGAAAGAACATCTTACTGTATCATCACTTACTTTTCCTGCCATATTACTTTTCACCTCATATTGCCATTAGTGCCTGGCAAGTATTTCATCAATTAATCCATATTCCTTAGCTTCCTGGGCTGACATGAAGTTATCACGCTCCGTATCCGCCTGAATCACTTCCAGCGGCTGTCCGGTATTGGCTGCCAGGATCTCGTTCAGCTTCTGGCGTGTCTTTAAGATATGTTCTGCCACAATCTTAATCTCTGTCGCCTGACCCTGTGCACCGCCTGACGGCTGGTGGATCATGATCTCTGCATTCGGAAGTGCAAAACGCTTGCCCTTTGCACCGCCTGAGAGAAGGAATGCACCCATGCTTGCAGCCATGCCCACACATACGGTAGACACGTCACACTTGATATACTGCATGGTATCGTAGATTCCCATCCCTGCAGTCACAGAACCGCCCGGGCTGTTGATATATAACTGGATGTCCTTATCCGGATCATCCGCTTCCAGGAAAAGAAGCTGTGCGATGACCACACTTGCTGATACATCATTCACTTCTTCCCCAAGGAAAATAATTCTTTCTTTTAATAATCTTGAATAAATGTCGTAGGAGCGTTCTCCACGGCTCGTCTGTTCAATGACGTAAGGTACTAAACTCATCGATGTCCCTCCTGATTATGTTTTTTTAATCCACACTCGGTAATTTTGACTTTGTTGAATCCAGTCTGTCATGCAAAATGACAGTCTCACCGGGCAGCCTCCCTCAATTCACTTCCTGCAAAACCCTCATCTGAATCAGCAGCTGATCTTATTCCTCGACTGCTGCATCAGCAAGCAGAGTAACAGCTTCCTGAACTGCGATGTCTTCCTTCATCTGGTTCTTCTCATTCTCACCCATGAATTCTTTGAGCTTGTCAACTTCCATCTGATAAGCTTCTGCCATCTTCTGGAGTTCTTCATCCAGACGCTCGTCTGATACTTCGATATTCTCAGCCTTCACAACAGCTTCGAGCACAAGTCTTGTCTTGATGCGCTTCTCAGCCTGTGGCTTTAACTCTTCCATCATCTTCTCTTCTGTCATTCCTGTGAACTGGAAGTACTGCTCTACAGAGAGTCCCTGCTGCTGGATGCGGCGTGCAAAATCATCTGCCATCTGTCTTACCTGCATATCGATCATTGCTTCCGGAATATCCATTGTTGCATTCTCGATTGCTTTGTCTACAGCCTGGTTCTCTTTCTTTTCTTTTCCTTCACGCTCTTTGCGCTCTTTGATGTTCTTCTTTACTTCTGCCTTGTAGTCTTCCAGTGTCTCGCACTCGGATACTTCTGATGCAAATTCATCATCTAATTCAGGCAGCTCTTTTGCCTTGATGGAATGTACGGTACATTTGAAGACAGCTTCTTTTCCAGCCAGTTCTTTTGCCTGGTATTCCTCTGGGAATGTCACTTTAACTTCTACTTCTTTGTCGATCTCAGCGCCGATTAACTGCTCCTCGAATCCAGGGATAAATGCGCCTGAACCGATGGTCAGCGGATAGTCTTCGCCCTTTCCGCCTTCGAATGCTTCTCCGTCTACGAATCCTTCAAAGTCCAGTGTTACCTGGTCCTTATCCTGAACTGCACGGTCTGTCACATCAACTGTTCTTGCATTGCGCTCGCGCTCTTTCTCGATCTCTTCGTCAACTTCTTTTGCTGTCACTCTTGTAGATACTTTATCTACTGTCAGTCCTTTATATTCGCCAAGAGTTACTTCCGGCTTTACAGCTACTTCTGCTGTGAAAATGAAAGACTTGCCCTTCTCTAACTGAACAACGTCGATCTGCGGCTGGGAAACCAGTTCCAGTTCACACTCATCATATGCTTTTGAGTAAGCTTCCGGGATCATCTTGTTGGCTGCTTCATCATAGAACACTTCCGGTCCGTACATCTTCTCGATCATCTGTCTCGGAACTTTTCCTTTACGGAAACCAGGCATGTTAATCTGCTTGCGCTGCTTTAAGTATGCTGCCTGGAGTGCTTTCTCCACATCTTCTGCCGGAACTTCGATTGTCAGTCTGGCCATGTTATGTTCTAACTTTTCTACCTGTAAACTCATTTTTATTTTCCTCCTTGATTCGTACCATTCAAACGCTGATTTGTATCTTCCAGAAATCTCATCTGAAAATATACCTTCGCAGTCATTGAAACAGTATAGCACATAAGACCGCAAATTTCCAGTACTTTTTCCCGGTTCTTAGGCTTTTTCTGGGCTGTTTTCCGATTTTTATCCCGTTTCAGACTCATTTTCCTCACTTTTTATGGATGAAACTGCTTTTTCGTCTCTCTTTCTCCCAAAAATACGGTGCAGACCACTGTATCCTGACAGTTTTTCATCTGCACCGCAATGACGGATCTCTTCTTTATTAATGTATCAGCATCAGCACTGATATACGATC
This sequence comes from uncultured Faecalicatena sp., assembly GCA_902489075.1. Classification (GTDB taxonomy): domain Bacteria; phylum Bacillota; class Clostridia; order Lachnospirales; family Lachnospiraceae; genus Faecalicatena_A. Next base: position 17,844 of record CABTYO010000008.1, read on the forward strand.
GCATTCTTCACATTCTCTGCGGTCTCTTCATCAATCAGCAGAGAGATCAGCTTAAGCCCCAGTGGAATCGCTGCCCCCAGGCCGCGTCCTGTGATGATATTCTCGTCCATTACAACCGGATCTTTCAGAACCTCTGCCCCCGTCAGCATATCCTCCCTGCAGGGATGGGAACATGCCCTGCGTCCTTCAAGGAATCCGAACTTTCCAAACACACTCGGTGCGGCACAGATTGCTGCAAGATATCTACCCTGTGCATAAAATTCTCTCAGAAGCTTCTCCAGTCCGGCGTGGGCCATGAGATTGTCCGTCCCCGGCAGTCCGCCCGGAAGCATCAGAAGATCCACATCTGCATAATCCATCTCCTCAAACAGACAGTCCGCATCTACGGCAATATTATGGCTTCCCACCACTTTCTTCTCTCCACTTACTGATACCATGTATGTCTCCACGCCTGCCCGCCTCAGCAGATCAACGATCATCAGACCTTCCACCTCTTCAAACCCTGCTGCCAGAAAAACACATGCTTTTTTCATGATTCAAAACCTCCTTCTAATCTCAAAAAATACGCGGCTTCTCTGTACACAGTGTAGCAGGTTACCACTTAAAAATCAATAAATTCGCAGGAATCCTAAGATACTCCGTTTACTTTTTCAGGGTACCGTATTATGATAAACATGAACTGCTGGACTATTTTATTGATCATTTCCACAAATAGAATCAGGAAAGGAGATATACATGGAAATTGAACGTAAATATTTGATTGATACAAAAGACCTTCCGCTGGATCCCCACAGTTATCCGTGCCGTCATATTGAGCAGGGATATCTGTGCACAGATCCTGTTGTCAGAATCCGGAGGGATAACGATGAATATTTTCTGACATATAAATCAAAAGGGCAGATGGTCCGTGAGGAATATAATCTTCCACTTACTGCCACAGCTTATGAACATTTAAAGACCAAGACCGACGGAAGGCTGATCGTAAAGGACCGGTATATGATCCCGCTGGAGGGTGAGCTTACAATTGAACTTGATTTCTTCGGCGGTGACCTTTCTCCTCTTGTCCTTGCAGAGGTTGAGTTTCCGGATGAAAAGGCTGCCAATTCTTTTGAGCCTCCATCCTGGTTTGGTGAAGATGTCACATTTTCTTCCCAATACCATAACAGCAGTCTGAGCAGAGCGTAATGCTTCAATTTGAAGCATTTTAGGTATTTTCTACGTTGTGTCTCATATAATATCCATTTCATGGGAATCGTTATATAATCTACATCACACAGATTTAAATTCCCTGGAATGGAGGTGTTGCTTTGGCTAATATACAGCTTATGAGGAATATGAAGATACTCAGATTAAAGTCTGGCTTTACACAGAAAGCCATTGCAAGTCTATTTAATATTTCCAGACAGGCCTACTCCAATTATGAAACTGGAAAACGTGAACCCGATCTAAACTTCATTATCCGGTTTGCGAGATATTATGATCTCACATTGGAACAGTTAATTCTTCAGACAGTCTCGCCGAGTGATAATTTCATCAGAGAACAAAAAGGACCTTATATTTCTGCCGTTGAGGATATTTCTTCCGATACGATTCAGCTTTCTACGCGTGAGGTGGAACTGATTATGAAATACCGCACGACAAGCGATGATAACAGGCGGATCGTGGACAGCCTGCTCCGTGTAGGAGAGAAGGCGGAAGTGAAGAAAGACACGTAAGTAAGCGGTACCGCAATGCACTCTGATATAAAATTTTCCAAGTACGCTAAATACTTTTATATGCAGTCAGGCAGGGAATTCGAATATACTTTACGAATTCCCTGCCTGATTCTTTATAAACAGTTTCCATTATAAACAGCTTCCATCAAAAATGAAAAAATGGCTTCACCCGTTAATCTGCCAGCCCAAACCCGTCATGGACTGCAATCATGGCTCTCTCCACGTCTTTTTCATCGATCAGCACTGTGATACGCACCTCTGATGTCGCGATCATATTGATATTCACTCCTGCATTGAACAGTGCCTCGAACATCTTGGCTGCGACACCCGGATTGCTCATCATGCCTGCACCAACGATGGATATCTTGGCAACCGTATCTTTATGGTTGATCTCTTTGATGGTCAGTGCCTCTTTATTCTCCTCAAGGACCTCCAGTGTATACTTCAAATCATCCTGTGCAACGGTAAAGGAGATATCCTTTGTGCCCTCGCGTCCGACAGACTGGAGGATGATATCCACGTTGATTCCTTTCTTTGCCAGCGTGTTGAAAATCTTGAAAGCCACGCCCGGCTTGTCGTCCACACCGATCACGGAAATGCGTGATGTATTCTTATCGGAAGCGACTCCGCTGATTAACATTTTTTCCAATTTTACTACCTCCTTGACTACCGTTCCTTCTTCTCTGTTCAGACTGGAACGTACGACCAGCTGTACTCCGTATTTCTTTGCCATCTCCACGGAGCGGTTATGCAGGACTCTTGCACCGAGTGATGCCAGCTCCAGCATCTCATCGTAGCTGATGGCATCCAGTTTTCTTGCGTTCGGCACGATTCTCGGGTCTGCAGTGTAGACACCGTCCACATCCGTATAGATCTCGCAGGCATCTGCGTGGAGTGCGGCGGCAATCGCAACTGCCGTTGTATCGGAACCGCCTCTGCCCAGTGTTGCATAGTCGTCGTATTTGTTGATTCCCTGAAATCCGGTCACAACTACGATCTTCTTATAATCCAGTTCATGGCGGATCCGCTCTGCATCGACTCTTTTAAAACGGGCGTTGCCGTAAGTAGATGTGCAGTGCATGGCAACCTGAAATGCATTGAGTGATACCGCAGGCACCCCCAGTGAATTAATCGCCATTGCCATCAGGGATACGGATACCTGCTCACCTGTTGTCAGAAGCATATCCATCTCCCGTTTGGACGGATTCGGTGTAATTGTTTTCGCTTTGTCGATCAGCTCATCTGTTGTATCTCCCATTGCCGACAACACAACAATGACGTCATTTCCTTTTCTGTAATCTTCGATACAACGCTCTGCCACCCGGAAAATACATTCCTTGTCGGCAACGGAGCTGCCTCCAAACTTTTTCACTATCAGCATGTTGTCCTCCTGTTCTCAAAGAGATGGTCGATCAGCGTGTATCCCTCTTCCACCCGGATTCCGGTCGAAGAAGCACTTTTCTCATCGTATGTCTCCATTCCGTTTTCAGCCTTCCTGCTGTCGTAAAGCATATATGGTACCGGATCGCCTGTATGTGTCCTGACACGAATCGGCGTCGGATGATCCGGCAGTACCAGCATACGGAAATCTTCTGATGCGGCTTTTAACTGCTCAGCCACCGGCCCTATAATGTAGAAGTCAATATTTTCGATTGATTTTACTTTATTCTGAACATTTCCCTGATGCCCCATCTCGTCCGGAGCTTCTATATGTATATAGGCAAAATCACAGCCCTCTTTTGTCAGTGCATCCACCGCTGCCTGTGCCTTTCCTGCATAATTGGTGTGAAGTCCGCCATTTGCGCCTTCCACATGGATGTTCTGCATTCCCGCGCCGACTGCAATTCCTTTGAGCAGATCCACTGCTGAGATCATGGCGCCCTTCTTCTGATTCTTCTCTTCAAATGAAGTCAATGCCGGTCTGGTCCCTGCGCCCCAGAACCAGGCGGAATTCGCCGGATTCAGGCCTTTTTTCTTCCGCTCCAGGTTCAGTGGGTGATTTGAAAGGATCTCATAACTTTTCTCCATCATCTCACGTAAGACCTGATCCTCTGGCAGATAGTCTCCTATCCGCTTCGTCAGAATATCATGGGGAGCCGTCAGCTCGACCGTCTCACCATTTTTCCAGATCAGCAGATGGCGGTAGCTCGTTCCCACGTAGAATTCGTAGCCTTCTCGCTTTAAGCCTTCCTTTAATGCCCCCACAAGGACTGCTGCATCCTCTGTGCTGATCTCATCGGAACTGTGATCGATAATGACCCGGTCCTCATAATTCTCCTGCTCCTCTGTCAGCGTCACAATGTTGCAGCGAAAGGAAACATCCGCCGGCTCCATATCCACACCGATACTGAGAGCTTCCAGGGGAGATCTTCCTGTATAATACTTACGCGGATCATACCCGATCACGGACAGATTCGCCGTGTCGCTCCCCGGTGACATCCCCTCCGGGACAGTCCTCACCATGCCAAGCTCGGATTCTTTTGCCAGGCGGTCCATATTCGGTGTTGCTGCTGCCTCAAGCGGCGTCCTGCCGCCCAGTTCTTCAATTGGCTCATCTGCCATACCGTCACATAATACGATTACATACTTCATATTTTCTTCAACCCTCTTTTTGCCTCACCATGCAGCATTTCACTGCACGCTCCCATCCATTCCTCAATTTTCCTGGATTTTATCTTAAGTTATCCCTCAACACGGATCATATGCAGGATACTTGGGAATTCTTCTGCATTTCTCTCATAAGCGCCCTCAGTCATCACGCCTGTCACAAATCCGAATTCACCTTCGAGCCCTTCTGCTTTTACGATCTCAACCGGGCCGAACTTGCTCTCCAGGTGTGCTTTCATCGCATCCGCATCCCCCTGGATCCTGACGAAATAGCGTTTGCTTGTATCAGCGATGGGCTGCAGTTCCAGCTTATCACTCTTCCACATGGTCATGATATTGCGGTTGAGATGCTTCGCCTCGTCCACCACATCCGCAACAACGGCGCTGGCGGTAGGCAGCTTTCCTGCTCCGCTTCCGTAGAACATGGCATCTCCCAGGACATTCCCGTGTACGAAAATAGCATTGAACACGTCATTCACATTGTAAAGTGGATGATCCTTATGAAGCATGTAAGGTGCAACGATCGCATGAAGATGGTCTCCGTCGCGTCTGCTGGATGCAAGCAGCTTGATCGTCATGCCAAGCTCTTTTGCATACATCATATCCTCTTTTGTGATCTTTGTAATTCCTTCGGTGTAAATATCCTCGAAGTCTACCTGCTGTCCTGAAATCAGTGATGACAGGATCGCGATCTTGCGGCAGGCATCGTAGCCCTCCACATCCGCCTCAGGATTGCGCTCTGCATATCCTTTTTCCTGTGCCTCTTTGAGCACTTCATCATAATCCGCGCCCTCGTAGAACATCTTGCTCAGCATGTAGTTGGTCGTTCCATTTAAAATACCTGTGATCTCCTCGATCTCATCTGCTGTCATAGAAGAGTTGAGCGGACGGATGATCGGAATTCCCCCGCCGACGCTTGCCTCAAACAGAAAATTGATATTATTCTCCCTGGCGATGGATAAAAGCTCTGCCCCGTGCTTTGCCACGAGTGCCTTATTGGATGTGGCTACGCTTTTTCCTGCAAGAAGAGAACGCTTCACAAATGTATATGCAGGTTCAATGCCTCCCATGACTTCTACTACGATCTGTACCTCCGGGTCATTCACAATCGTGTCAAAATCATGTACCAGCTTTTCCTGGACCGGATCCCCCGGGAACTCTCTCAAATCCAGTACGTACTTGATGTTCAGTTCATCCCCGATTCTCTGGTTGATCCGGCTGCCGTTCGTATTGATAACCTCCACGACTCCTGAACCAACTGTACCGTATCCCATTACTGCTATATTTACCATGTCTTCCTCCTTCTCCCTTTCCTTTTATGACTTCGCACTCAGATATGCATTGATAAACGGATCAATATTCCCGTCCATCACCGCATTCACGTTGCTGATTTCTGTATTTGTACGATGGTCCTTCACCAGTGTATACGGCTGCATGACATAAGAGCGTATCTGGCTGCCGAACCCGATTTCCTTCATCTCACCGCGGATATCAGACACTTTCTCTGCCTGCTCCTGTTCTTTGAGCAGATAGAGCTTTGCCTTTAGCATCTGCATCGCCTTGTCCTTGTTCATATGCTGGGAACGCTCATTCTGGCACTGCACCACAATCCCGGTCGGCAGATGTGTAATCCTGACCGCCGAAGAAGTCTTATTGACATGCTGTCCTCCTGCGCCGCCTGAGCGGTAGGTGTCGATGCGCAGATCTTCTTCGTTGATATCAATATCGATCTCATCTTCAATATCCGGAATCACGTCACAGGACGCGAACGACGTCTGCCGCTTTCCTGCCGCATTAAATGGAGAAATGCGGACCAGGCGGTGAACCCCCTTCTCAGAACGGAGATACCCGTAGGCATTCTCCCCTTCCACCTCAAAGGTCACACCCTTGATGCCTGCCACGTCACCGTCCAGATAGTCCAGAACCTCCAGGGAAAACCCTTTCTTCTCGGCCCATCTGCTGTACATCCGGTACAGCATGCCTGCCCAGTCACAGGACTCGGTCCCGCCGGCTCCGGCATGGAGGGTCACGATCGCATTGCTGCGGTCATATTCCCCGGTCAGAAGGGTCTGGATGCGGAGTTCCTCGAATTCCTCTTCAAACTGCGCCAGCTCTTCCTCGATCCCTTTGGCTGTCTCATTATCTACATCTTCCTCGCTCATCTCGATCAGCAGTCCCAGATCCTCATAGTCTGAGAAAAGCTTCTCGATCTGCTTGACCGAATCCGAAAGACCTTTTAAATGCTTCATAGTATGGCTGGACTTCTCAGGATTATCCCAGAAACCCGGCTCCTCGATCTTTCGCTCCAGCTCCTCGATCCGTTCCTTCTTTGACGCTAAGTCAAAGTGAATCCCTCAGATCTTTCAGCGGTTCTTCATATGCACTCAGTCTTGTTCTCAGTTCGTCTAACAAAACCACCTTATTCACCTCTTTCTGAATCAAAGCGGATATTTTCAAATCCGTTTCGCTGCTTACCTATATAAATGAGAATCTGTAGATACAGATTCTCATATTCAACTTCTTATATAATTCCCTGACACTTCAGGGCGCTCCTATTTATTGCGTCCGCAGCACTGTTTGTACTTCTTGCCGCTTCCGCATGGACATGGATCATTCGGATAGATCTTCTTCTCTTCTCTCTTCTTCGGTGCACGCACGGCACTCTCATCCTTATTCGTGCCTGTTGCCTTGGCAACCTGCTCTCTCTCAACCTTCTGCTCTACACGGATGTGGAACAGGGTACGGATGGTCGTCTCTGCGATCGCATTGGTCATCTCACCGAACATATCGTAGCCCATCATCTTGTATTCCACAAGCGGGTCTCTCTGTCCATAAGCCTGCAGGCCGATTCCCTGACGGAGCTGGTCCATATCGTCGATGTGGTCCATCCATCTGCCGTCGATAACTTTCAGGAGTACGACACGCTCGATCTCACGCAGATGCTCTGCCTCCGGGAACTCTGCCTCTTTTGCTTCATAAGCCTTGACAGCTCTTTCCTTCAAAAGGTGCTTTAATTCCTTCTGCTGCATCTCTCTTGCTTCTTCCAGAGACGGCAGTGGGAGCTGCGGGATCACATCATGCAGTGCGACCTCAAGTTCCTTCAAATCCCACTCTTCCTGGTCCACATCAGGGGAAACATAGCGGTCTACCGTATTCTCCACATATTCTGTAATCATATTGTAGATGGTATCGCGCATGCTCTCTCCGTCCAGCACGCGGCGTCTCTCACTGTAGATGATCTCACGCTGTTCGTTCATGACCTGGTCGTATTCCAGCAGGTTCTTACGGATACCAAAGTTGTTGCTCTCAATCTTCTTCTGTGCCTTCTCAATCGCACTGGAAAGCATCTTGTGCTCGATCTGCTCTCCTTCTTCCACTCCAAGAGTACTGAACACGCTCATCAGCTTCTCAGAACCGAACAGACGCATCAGGTCGTCCTCCAGGGAAATGTAGAAACGGGATTCACCCGGGTCTCCCTGACGTCCGGAACGTCCACGCAGCTGGTTGTCAATACGTCTGGACTCGTGGCGCTCTGTACCGATGATCTTCAATCCTCCGGCAGCCCTTGCCTCGTCGTCCAGCTTAATATCGGTACCACGTCCGGCCATGTTGGTCGCGATGGTAACGGCACCGTGTACACCGGCATCTGCAACGATCTCGGCCTCTAATTCATGGTACTTCGCATTCAGGACTTTATGCTGGATGCCTTCCTTTTTGAGCATCTTACTTAAAAGCTCTGAAATCTCGATGGTAATCGTACCAACCAGGACAGGCTGTCCGGTTGCATGTGCCCTTTTTACTTCCTCTACGACTGCCTTGAACTTCTCCTTCTGTGTACTGTAAACAGCATCCTCCAGGTCTTTTCTCTGCACAGGCTCGTTGGTCGGGATCTCGATTACATCCATTCCATAGATGTCACGGAACTCCTTCTCCTCTGTCAGAGCCGTACCTGTCATACCGCTCTTCTTATCGTATTTATTGAACAGGTTCTGGAACGTGATCGTTGCAAGAGTCTTACTCTCTCTTCTGACCTTTACATGCTCCTTCGCCTCAATCGCCTGATGCAGACCGTCTGAATAACGGCGTCCCGGCATGATACGTCCGGTAAACTCATCGACGATCATAACCTCGCCTTCCGGTGTTACCACATAATCCTGGTCGCGGAACATCAGATTATGTGCACGCAGAGCCAGAATAATGTTATGCTGGATCTCCAGGTTGTCCGGGTCAGCCAGGTTCTCGATGTGGAAGAACTTCTCTACCTTCTTCACACCGTCCTCTGTCAGGTTGACTGCCTTCTCTTTCTCATTGACGATAAAGTCACCTGTCTCTTCGATGTCCTCTCCCATGATGGCATTCATCTTGGAGAATTCACCGCTCGCCTCGCCGCGTTCCAGCTGGCGTGCCAGAATATCACATGCCTCATACAGCTTGGTGGACTTGTCACTCTGTCCGGAAATGATCAGAGGAGTTCTTGCCTCATCGATCAGAACAGAGTCGACCTCATCGATGATCGCGAAGTGAAGCCCGCGCTGAACAAGCTGCTCTTTATAGATGACCATGTTGTCACGCAGATAGTCGAAACCAAGTTCGTTGTTCGTTACATATGTGATGTCGCAGTTATATGCTGCACGGCGCTCGTCGTTGTCCATGGAATTTAAGACCACGCCGACGGTCAGTCCCAGAAATTCATGGACCTTACCCATCCATTCAGCATCACGCTTTGCCAGATAGTCATTGACTGTTACGATATGCACGCCCTTGCCTTCCAGGGCGTTCAGATATGCAGGAAGTGTAGAAACCAAAGTCTTACCTTCACCGGTCTTCATCTCGGAGATACGTCCCTGGTGCAGGATGATACCACCGATCAGCTGTACACGGTAATGGCGCATCCCCAGGCTTCTCTTTGCCGCCTCTCTTACGACAGCATATGCCTCCGGGAGGATATCGTCTGTTGTCTCTCCATCCTCCAGACGCTTCTTAAACTCTCTGGTCTTATCCCTTAATTCTGCATCGGACAGTGCCTCAAGCTCCGGCTCTAACGACTCTATCCGGTCCACGATCGGGTAAATGCGCTTTAATTCATTTTCGCTGTGTGTTCCGAAAATCTTCTCTATCAAACTCATATTCCGTAATTTACTCCTTGTCTAAATTTACTCTAAGCTTCATTCTAACACTATCTTCCAGTGAATTCAACAAATTAATGGGGATAGTTACATTGTTTACCCTTTGTTTACAGTCTGGTAATATTTTCATACGGAATTTTTCCACCGAAAAGATCCAGCGCGCTGCCGATCGTAAAGTCCAGTTTTTTGCCGCACATCCGGCTGAACTCTTCCAGATCCTCCATGCTTCCGATCCCGCCTGCGTAAGTAATTGGGATCTTTCCCCACGCACTGAGCATACGGACAAGCGCTGTCTCCACACCTGAGGATTTTCCCTCCACGTCCACTCCATGGACCAGGAATTCATCGCAATATTGGGAGAGTTCATCCAGCACCTGCGATGTCAGGCACACATCCGTAAAAGTCTGCCAGCGGTTCGTCACAATATAATAAGAAGAATCTCTCTTCCGGCAGCTTAAGTCCAGGACAATATGCTCCTTTCCGACTTCTGCCACAAGTCTTTCCAGGTTCTCCCTGTGAAACCTGCCATCCTGGAATACATAAGAAGTCACGATCACATGGCTCGCACCCGCATCTAAGTACTCCTTCGCATTGGAAGCCGTGATCCCGCCTCCGATCTGCATCCCCTTTGGATACGCTTTTAACGCTCCTAAAGCCTGATTCCTTGTTTCTTCATAAAAAGGAGATGCTGCCGGATTCAGCAGGATAATGTGTCCGCCTTTCAGGCCGTCCTTCTGATATAACCTGGCATACCAGGCAGCATCCAGCTCCGAAGCAAAATTCGTCACAGCCTGGTCCCCCTGGTCCTTCAGGCTTCCCCCGACGATCTGCTTCACCTTTCCATTGTGAATATCAATACATGGTCTGAATCTCATACTATTTCCTTTCGTCATACAAAAGGGTCAGACCCTTTTGCACAGGGGTCTGACCCCTTTGATACATCAATATCTGTTATCAAAAATCCTGGTGGATTTCTTCTCGCTTCTCGGCAGATCTCCGATGGATACCGGCTTGACGTTGACGGTAATTCCGATCTTCGTCTTAAAGGCTTTCTTCACGGCCTCTTCTGCCTGTTTTTTCTCTACATTTTTATTGATCTCTACAAATAAGGTGCAGACATCTTTTCCATTCAGATGATCCAGCATAAACTGGTATTCACTGGAAGCCTCGGGCACTTCATGCAGCATTTCCTCGATCTGGCTTGGGAAAATGTTGACGCCTTTGACTTTTACCATATCGTCGGTTCTTCCGATCAGTGTGTCAATCCTTGGGAATTTGGAACCGCATTTACATTCTCCCGGTATAAAGCGGGTCAGGTCATGGGTACGGTAACGCACCAGCGGCGCTCCCTGCTTACGCAGTGTCGTGATCGCAAGCTCACCGATCTCTCCGTCCGGCACATTCTTCCCGGTCTTCGGATCCACGATCTCAAAATACAGGTAATCATCCCAGTAATGCATTCCGCATTCATAATCACAGCTCATGGCGATTCCCGGGCCATACACCTCTGTCAGGCCATAAATATCATAGAGCTGTACTCCCAGCTCGGAGGCGATACGTTTCCTCATCTTTTCGCCCCAGCGCTCAGAACCGATAACACCCTTTTTCAGGTGAATCTTGTCGGTCAGTCCTCTTTTTGCAATCTCTTCTGCCAGAAGCAGGGCATAGGAAGAAGTAGCACACAGGACGGTGGACTTCATGTCCTGCATCATGCGGAGCTGTTTGTCCGTATTGCCCGGTCCCATCGGAACGGTCATGGCTCCCAGATACTCCGCACCGGCCTGGAATCCGATCCCGGCCGTCCAGAGACCATATCCCGGCGTAATCTGGATTCTGTCCAGTGCGGTAATCCCTGCCATCTCATAGCAGCGCGCGAACATCTTCGCCCAGTCCTCCACATCCTTCTTGGTGTAGGGGATGATGACCGGAGTTCCAGTCGTCCCGGAGGAAGAATGGATCCTGACAATCTCCTCGTCCGGCACCGCCTGCAATCCCAGAGGATATGCCTCCCGCAGGTCCCCCTTCCAGGTAAACGGCAGTGTCTCAAAATCCTCCTGCGTCTGAATCTTTGAAATGTCAATATCCTTAAACTTTTCTTTATAAAAACAATCCTTCGCTGTCAGCTGTTTCAGATTCTCCTTGATCAGTTCCAGCTGTAATTCTGTCATTCTCATTCTAAGCTTCTCCTTATGCCTGTTTTACTCTTCTCTCTATCCTCGTTTGTAAGCCTCTTCCCCAAGTGCCAGTGCTCTTTTGTTCAATTCCAGGAACTTTTCCTTCACATTATTTTCCACTGCCTTTTCCATCTCTTCTATAGAAATGTCCAGCGCACCGCTTGCAGCTGCCGCGCCAAGAAGCGCCACATTGAGCACCTTCGCCGAACCGGCCTGGCGGCAGATTTCCTCGCCGTCAAAAACAACGAGATTCTCCACATGCTTCTCTAAATACTCCAGCATCACAGCACCCTCATAGCTGCTTCCACTGAGCGTATCTGTCACCGGCTTCACCGCCTTACTGCTGACGACCACCGTACCGCCCTCTTTCAGATAAGGCAGACAGCGCACCGCCTCCGCAGGCTCGAAGGCCAGCAGAAGATCCGCACTCTTCATCGGGATCAGCGGTGAATGCACTTTCTCGCCCATCCTGACATGGCTGACGACCGAACCGCCTCTCTGGGCCATTCCAATAGTCTCCGTTGTCCGAACAAATTTCCCCTGCTCCATGGCAGCGAATGCAATTAATTTTGACGCAAGGACGACTCCCTGTCCTCCGACTCCACATAATAAACAGCTCTTATTCATCACTCTTCTACCTCCCCGATTGCCCCTGACGGACACACCTGACTGCACAGGCCGCATCCATAACATAAAGAAGGCTCAATCACTACACGTCCCTCATTGACCGTGATCGCCGGGCAGCCCAGCTGGTTGATGCAGACCCTGCATTTCGTACATGCATCCTGCTTCACTTCATACAATTTTCCAGGCTTCGACACCGCAATACACGGGGACTTGAAAATAATGGCGCGCACGCCCTTTTCCCCGGATGCTCTCTTCACCGCATCCACCGCCTTGTCTAATTCCAGCGGATTCACCGTCTCGATCCAGGTAAGCCCGATGCCCTTAAGGATCTTCTCGATGCTGATCTTCGCGGCAACCTCCCCCATCATCGTAATCCCGGTTCCCGGATGCGGCTGATGCCCGGTCATTGCAGTCGTGGAATTATCCAGCACAATCAGCACGATATCCGTCTGATTGTAAACCGCATTCACAACGCCCGTGATGCCTGATGCAAAAAAAGTAGAGTCTCCGATAAATGCAAAATTCACTGCATCCGGCTCAATAATATGTAATCCCTGGGCAATCGTTACGTCCGCTCCCATGCACAGACATGTATCTACCATATCAAGCGGCTTCGCATTTCCCAGCGTATAACAGCCGATATCCCCGCTGAAAACAGCCTTTTTCCCGCGCATCGCCTTCTTCACCGCATAGAAAGAAGCTCTGTGCGGACATCCGGCGCATAAGACAGGAGGTCTCACTGGAAGCTGGGGCACTGCGTCTTCCCCGGAAACTTCCTTTCCTTCCTGTGCACCGCCATTTCCCAGAAAACGCTCCAGGTCCCCGCGGATACTTTCCACACTGTTCTCCCCCGCGTTCTTCGTATCGTGGGTCAGTTTTCCACAAATCTTCACATTCAGATGATATTTGCCCGCAATCATCAGGAGTTCCTTCTCAATCACCGGGTCCAGTTCCTCTAACACAAGCACTTCATCCAGCTCTTCCATGAACTCCTTTGCCAGACGCTCCGGGAATGGATGAGGCGTACTGATCTTTAAAAACGGGACATCCTCCGGGATCACTTCGCTTGTATAGGCATAGCTCACACCGCCTGTCACAACACCCTTCCTGCCGCTGCCCTTCCTCATCTTATTCTGCGGATACGTGGAAAATACTTCCGAAAGCTCCACATTCCTTGCCTCGATCTTAATATGATTCTGATAAGAAAGCCTTGGAAAAATCACCCAGCGCATCGTATCTTTGACAAATCCCTCAGGTTCCGGTACATCCAGCCTGGGGAGAAGTTCAATACTCACACAGGCATGACAGACTCTGGTTGTCGGCCGGAACAAAACCGGTGTCTGGTACTTTTCCGAATATTCAAATGCATCCGCGATCATCAGATATGCCTCATCCGGTGAGGACGGATCGAACACAGGAAGCTTAGAAAACTGTGCAAAGTGCCTTGTATCCTGCTCCGTCTGGGAGGAAATCGGTCCCGGGTCATCCGCGGACACGATCACCATGCCGCCCTTTACGCCCACATAGGCAAGGCTCATCAGCGGGTCAGAAGCCACATTAAGTCCCACCTGCTTCATCGTAACCAGCGTTCTGGCCCCTGCGTATGCCGCACCCGCGCCTACCTCCATGGCAGCCTTCTCATTCGTGGACCACTCTACATGGATGCTCCCGTCATTATGCTTCGCAACCGTCTCCAGAATCTCTGTGGAAGGCGTTCCCGGATATCCTGCGACCATCCTGACACCCGCGCGGATTGCGCCCAGGGCAATCGCTTCATTCCCCATTACAAGCTTTCTCTCCATACTCATAATCTGTCATACTCCTTTACTTTATCGTATCTGCCTGATGAGGATCAGGTAAAACAGACCGGTCCCCTGCAGATGTAATCATACAATCTATCATTTTGATATTTTACCACACTAAAGTTGAAAAATCCATATAAGAATTGAAAGAGTGGGCAACCTGTTATTTACTTTACGGGACACTCAGGTTATAATTGTCTATATTATAATGAACATGCAGGAGGAAATGGAATGAAGATTTATGATTCTGTAAACAAAGTAGATGTAGAGATTTCAGGCACTAAAGACCTGATCGGACTGATGGAAAGCGGCCGCCAGGTTGACCTTTATTTTGATGAGGAGAAGACAGATGCCGACGGATATCTTACATGGGATGTGGAACACTGGTCCAGTATCGCCCCGAACCGTTATATCCGCTGCTATTCCCTGAAAGGCAAAGTTCTCGGTGAATCCACAGGTCATAATAATTACGATCTGGAAAATGATTTCAAACCAGATAAAGCCGTCAAAATAGAGCTCAGCTAACCCGTAACTACATAGATCCAAAAGCAGACCATTCAAAAAGGCTGCGTTTGTGGACAGATTCCTCATCCGTCCAGAACGCAGCCTTACATATTTCCCTGTTTCAAAACCGGCTTCTATCTGTTTTTTGTAGTATCATCAGCCTTATTGTCATCATTGATGTTCTTATCGTTTGTATTTCTGTCATCCAGATTATCCCTGTTCGTGCCATTGTCGTTTGTAAGATCACCAGTCGCATTGTCAATACCGTCTGTAACATCATCTACCACATCATCCACAACTCCGTCACCATTTCTGTCTCTCATATCCGTTCCGTCAGTTGCATCATTCGTGTTCGTATCATTCTTGTTGGCGTCATTCTTGTTCGCATCATTCTTGTTAGCGTCATTCTTATTGGCATCATTCTTGTTGGCACCATTCTTGTCAGTATTGTCCTTATTCGTATCCGTTGTCGTATTGTTCACGCCATCATTCGTGTTCTTGTCTGTCCCACACGCAGTCACACCACAGAGAACCCCTGCACACATCATTAACAATAAAAACTTTTTAATTTTTTTCATTTTCATTCTCCCTTTTCATAAATATTCTTGTGTTAGTAATATTTGCAAAAACACGCACAATATGTCTGGGAAATTTTTCAAGAAAATTTTTAGGGAGTGAGTTTTTGGGGAGGAGATGAGGGGACGCCTGCCAGGAGGGAGAAGGAAGGAGGCAAAGCCGAGTCTTCCGGCTTACCGTTCGTGAAGCGGCACTAAATGAGAAGCGGGCGGATTTTGCCGCACATGACAATTCGCCGTGTTTGCCTGATGCAAACGCGGCTCAGCTGTCATTGGAATTTGATTTTGGAAAATCAAATTCCATCGGCAAAATCCACCCGCTTCTCATTAAGTGCCGCTAACACTCTCTCAGATGCTGGAAGACTCGGCTTCGCCTCCTTCCTTCTCCCTCCCGGCAGGCTGGCTTCATCCGGACGGTAGAAAAGCTCGCTTCCGTGGGGGAATTTAGACCGGGGCGGCGGATTGAGTCGCGAGAACGCTACAGCCTTTTGTAATCAGATATATCCGTCCTGACAATTCCATCCGCTTTCCTTCGCAGAGGCTTCCCCAAGCAAACTTTTTACCTGCCGGATGCCCCAGCTCCGCAGGAGCCGGGCAGGGAGTTCTGGGTGGGGCTGTGTGTGTCTTTTCAAATGTCTTTAAGCGCGCCTACCGGCAGTTAAAGGAAAAACGGGAAAAACAGAGGTCAGAATTCGCCGTACAACGGCGTAATTCTGCAGCCTACTTGCGGAGAAATCATCAGGATTTCTCCGCATATAGGCTGGTGCCTCTGTTTTTCCCGTTTTTGCTTTTACTGCCGGTTTGCAAGCGGTGCGACATTCGAAAAGACACATACAGCCCCGCCCAGAGCTCCCTGCCCGGATCCTGTGGAGCGTCCCCCTTCCGCACTCCTAACGTTTGCTCCCCGCCTCCCTCATTTTCAGCATGGCCTGTTTCTCGATCTGTCCGACTTGTTCTTCTCTGATTCCCAGCTTTTCCGCAACTTCTTCCGGGGTGTGTGCTTTCCCGTCGTTCAGGCCGAAACGCATGCGTATGATATCTTTCTCCTGCTCGCTGAGATGAGTTAGAAGTTCTTCTACTTCTTCTTTGCGGATCAGGGATGCTACGGCATCCTCTGCGGCATCTCTTTCTTCCTCTGTATCTTCTGAATCCGGGTCCTCTTCGTCTGTGAAGCCATTTTCTGCGAAATCAGGGTTCTTTAACATGGCCAGAATATTCTCCACCTCTTCTTGTGTCTTATCTCCCAGCTTTGCCGCTATCTCAGATGCACTTGGCTCTTTGCCGGATTCCTGGCGAAGGTTACGTGCCGTGGTCTGTACTTTTTTCATATTCTCTGCTACAAAGGCAGGGACTTTAATCTCTTCGCCCAGTTCCTCGACTGCTCTTTTCATCTCTTCCCTGATATAAGGGGCAGCGAACTCGGAAAAACGCACTTCTTCTGTACCCTGGTACTGTGCCGATGCCTGCATCAGGCCGATATTTCCTTCCTGGATCAGATCCATGAACTGCACCCTGCTCCCGATATATTCGCTGGCTATGGATACCACCAGGCTTAAGTTCGCCTCTTCCAGCCGCTGCCTCGCATCCATGTCACCTCTGGCAATGCGTTCACCCAGGGCTTTCTCTTCTTCGGCGCCAAGCGGCGGAATCTGCTCGATCTCTTTCAGATAAATCTTCAGCGGCTCCGATGCCTCCACGTTATCGGGAATCGAAATATCATCTATCATTGTTTCTATACTTTCCATGTTGTCTTTCATACCTCTCCTGCCGGGTTCCGTGAAAAATCATACTACCCTATATTTTTTCAATAATCTCACCGCTTCTGTATGCTGCCAGAAGCCGTTCCAGATCTGCCACCTGTTCCTTCATATCTTTTCCGGTATCTGTGTCACCTACCAGACGGCGCTCCACCACCCGCTTGACTACCATATATTCGGAGTGGATATCGCTCTCCTTCTGGATCGCTGCCTCCGTTGACTCGAATGGCTCATGCGCCACAAGGAGCAGACCATAGGAGTTATAGATCAGCGTATATCCTGCGATCCCGGTCTCTTTCTGATACGCCTTGGAGAAACCGCCGTCAATGACCAGCACCTTGCCTCTGCACTTGATCGGGCTCTCCCCGTTCTTGCGCTTAACCGGAACGTGTCCGTTTACAATATGGGCCCCCTGCGGATCCAGACCAAATTCGGTCATAATATGATCCACAACCGATTCCTTTTCCAGCAGATAATAATACGGATTCTTCTTCTCTACATGCGTCTCCTTCTCTGCCAGGAAGTATCTCTCAAATGTCGCCATCTTATCCTTGCCGAATAACGGTGAATTCGGGTGCAGCCAGATATACCACATGATATCCCTGCCGTTTTCCCTATCCTCCTCATTCAACGCAAAGAATCCTTTCCTGAGATAACGGTCCAGCGCATCATAAAGAGAACGCCCCTTAAACTTCTTGCCAAACAGGTCTACTTCCTTTAAACTGCCGTCCTCATTGAGCGGCACACAGCCGTGATATAACAGATTGTTATTGAACACCTTGTAAAGACCGCCCTTGGCCAGCAGGAAACGCATATGCTCCTGCAGCTTCTCACAGCCCGTGAATGCACGTTCCAGACGGTCCATCACTTCTTCCTCTTCCTCGGAAAGCTTATAGGGATCTTTCGGGTCTATGGTTGGGAAATTCGTATCCAGAAGCTGATATTCCTTTCCATTCAGGGTGATGGTTCCCTTTTCATAATTGATCCGGTGCAGAAGTGCTCTGTCATCCAGCCCGAACTCTTTCTGACGGCGGATGATCTGTCCCTCCACTTTAAACTGGATAATGGAGATTGCCTTGTGCATCCGAAGATCCATCTCCATCTCCGCCTGATTCGGATTCTCCACTCCCTTTAATGCAAAACAGGTGCACGGATCATCCCCATAGGTCCTCAGGGCAAATGTTGCCAGAGGAAGCAGGTTGATCCCGTATCCATCCTCCAGGATGTCCAGATTACCATATCTTGCACAGATACGGATCACATTGGCCATGCAGCCCCTCTGTCCTGTAGCCGCGCCCATCCACAGAACGTCATGGTTTCCCCACTGGATATCCACAGAATGATAACTTCTCAGCTTATCCATAATGATATGAGGTCCCGGACCTCTGTCGTAAATATCGCCTACGATATGTAAATGGTCTACAACCAGACGCTGGATCAGCTCTGAGATCGCTATGATGAAGTCCTCTGCCCGCCCGATCCTGATGATCGTCATTATAATCTCACTGTAATAGGACTCTTTATCACTTAACTCCGCCTTCTCCGTGATCAGTTCCTCGATCACATAGGCAAAATCCTTCGGAAGAGCCTTGCGTACCTTCGAACGGGTGTACTTGCTCGCCGCACGCTTGCTGACCTCGATCAGACGGTACAGATTAATCTTGTACCAGTCCTCCATATTGGTCTCCACCTTTTTTACCTGCGCCATCTTATCCTTCGGATAATAGATCAGTGTAGCCAGAGACTGCTTGTCCCTGGAACTCAAAGTATGGCCGAACACATCATCAATCTTTCTCCTGACAGAACCCGAACCGTTCTTCAACACATGATTAAACGCCTCGTATTCCCCATGGATATCTGTCAGGAAATGCTCTGTCCCCTTTGGCAGGTTCAGAATTGCCTGCAGATTGATAATCTCTGTAGATGCTGCTGCGATCGTCGGGTAAAGGTCCGACAATCTCTCCAAATATCTGGTTTCCAGATCCTTCATGCTGCTTTTTCTCCCTTTTTCATAAAATCAAAACAGTGTGTTTTGCTCCTGTCCCCTTTTTCTTCAAAACAGGCTGATTCGAAATCTCTTCCTTCTGGTCAGACATTCCCGAAATCACCTTCCTTTCTGTCAGAACTGGATCACATCCCCCATATCATACATTCCCGCCGGCTGTCCTGCCAGGAACTTTGCCGCCTCCACAGCGCCTTTTCCAAAGACACTTCTGGAATAAGCAGTATGCTTGAATTCAATCACTTCATCCGGTCCTGCAAAGATCACTTCATGTTCACCCACGATCGTACCTGCCCGCACCGCAGAAATGCCCATCTCTTTTGCATCTCTTTTTTTGCGGACCTGGCTTCTGTCATAGACATAAGTATACTCGTTATTCAGGGCGGCATTCATGGAATCTGCCAGCGCCAGTGCGGTTCCGCTCGGTGCGTCGACCTTCTGGTTATGATGCTTCTCCACAAGCTCAATATCGTATCCTGCCGGGGCAAGCACCCTGGCTGCATCCTTCAAAAGCTTTAAGAGAAGATTGATTCCCATGGACATATTGGCAGACTTTAATACCGCGATCTTTTTGGAAACCTCCTGTACCTTCCCAAGCTGTTCTTCGGAAAGACCTGTTGTGCACAGTACAACCGGAATCTCCTTTCTGACACAATAATCCAGCAGGGCATCCACTGCCCCTGCATTGGAAAAATCAATGACAACATCCACGTCCACGTCACATGCATCAATACTCTCAAAAACCGGATAATCATTCGCAATTCCAGTATATGCGTCGACTCCTGCAGCGATCTCAAGCTGCTCATCCGCCTTGATCAGCCCTGTGATCATCTGCCCCATCTTTCCATTACATCCATGCATTAATACTTTTAACATTTTATGTTCCTCCTGTATTTTATCTTTTACTTTGCAGTGTATCCTTCATAAGGGAAATTACTTATATGAAAAAGGATACCACATTTGAGTGCTTTCCTCAATGTATGATATCCCTTTAACAATCATATTCCAGTATTCACCTGTTATACAAGCTTAATCCCAAAATCTTCCATAGCCTTCGCAAGCTTAACTGTGTTGGCTTCTGTCAGTTCTGTAAGAGGCATACGCACTCCTCCGACCTGCATTCCCATCAGGTTCACAGCCTTCTTGACCGGAATCGGGTTCACTTCACAGAACAGCTGCTGGATCAGCGGCAGTGCCTTCAGCTGAAGTGCACGGCTTCCTTCCAGGTCACCCTCGAAGAACTTCGCACAGATATCATGCGTCTCCCGCGGTGCAACATTCGATAATACGGAGATGACACCCTTACCGCCAAGTGCCAGAAGAGGTACGATCTGGTCGTCATTACCTGAGTAAAGGTCTACCTTCCCGTCGGTCAGCTGCATGATCTTTGCAACCTGTGAAATATCTCCGGATGCTTCCTTCACTCCTACAATATTCTCAACTTCACTTACAAGCTGTGCGACTGTCGCCGGCTCGATATTCATGCCTGTTCTGCTCTTCACACTGTATAAAATAATCGGTGCCTTCGCTTCGGCAGCAATTGCTTTATAATGTGCCACAAGGCCTGCCTGTGTTGCTTTATTATAATAAGGAGTCACAAGGAGCAGTCCGTCCGCACCCGCTTCGGCTGCGTCTTTAGACATCTCGATTGCTGTGCGCGTACAATTGGAACCTGTTCCCGCGATCACCGGGATTCGCTGCTTCGTACGCTCTATCGTAAACTTAATGCATTCCATATGCTCTTCTTCTGTTAAAGTAGAAGATTCGCCAGTTGTACCACAAATAATAATACTGTCCGTACCATTCTCGCAGTGATAATCAATCAACTCATCCAGCTTATCATAGTTGACGCTCCCATCTTCGTGAAATGGGGTGATAATCGCTACTCCGGCTCCTTTAAATATTGACATATACATCCTCCTAATCTTAAACACTTATCTTTCCAAAGTTTAACATTAAATAGGTCTGCTGTCAACGTACTGAACAAAGAAACGTGTTGAACAGTACTTCTATTCTTCCATACATTCTAACTTGCTTACGGATACTTCATAGGCAATACGCGTCTCTGTTTCTGTCTCAGACAGTTTCTTTACATATTCCCTGCTCTGTATTCTTCCCAGGATCTGAACGTGCTCCCCAACTTCAAATCCGGATGCATATCTTGCATTGCGTCCCCAGCAGATACATGGGATATAATCTGACTTTCCATAAGGTCTGTTCACAGCGAGCAGAAGATCCGCAATCTCACGACCAAGCGGAGTCTTTCTGTAGACCGGTTTCTTACAGATATAACCTTCCAGCAGGATATGGTTCGTCTTCGCCCCGTCCAACTCCTCATCAATAAATTCAACCTCTCGCACAAAAACAGAAAGAACCAGTCTATTCTTCTGTTCTTCATGCCGGTTATAAGAACGGAACTGTCCGGAAACCATAATGAACTCCCCTGTGAAGTCCTGAGTCACATCAATGAGTCTCTCCGAGATCATAAGCGGGATCCTGTCATCCGAATTGCTGAGTCTCTTCACCAGCACATCCACCATATAGAACCCTTCTCCGAAAACCTCGTGGCTGTATGTAAACTTAGAAGCCACCTCACCCATGATTGTTACCTGATTGTTTTCAATAATCTTATCTGACATAATTTTTAATACTCCCTTCCTCTGACTGGTATTTTTGAGTCAATACTAAGTCTATGAGCATGATAGCGGAGGTAGACCAAAAATTCCAGGAAATTCGTTCGACAAAATTTGATAGGAGGGCGGGTTCCACAAGCAGGATTTCGGATAAAAGGGACGCCATGGAGGAGGGGGGCAGAGGGCGGCGGTGCTGCCGGGGAATGGGTAATCGGCTAAATAAAATTTCCGGCGAAATGGCGGGCACCGCGGACATGCGGGTAAAATCTGATGATTTTACCCTGTAGGTCCGCTCATTTTCCGGACTTGTGGTCCGTAAAATGACCCGCATTTCACCGGAAATTTTATTGAAGCCGATTATCCCATTCCCCTAAATGCACTGCCGCCCCCTGCCCCCCTCCTCCATGGCTGGTTCATCCGGACGCGGCTTAAAAGCGCGCTCCTATTTTGGGGATTTTGGCGGGGTGAGACGGGGTGGGGATTGGGGGAAATGAACGTGCAAGAGAGGGGGAAGGATAAATTTTGAAAGGGGGGGTGAAATGTGACGCTTCATATATAAAGGTGTAAAATTTTGTCGGCAAATTCTTTGGGAAATATTTTTAAAAATGGGGAATACTTTAATTCAGTCCTCTTTTAAACGGAATTTTAACAACTATTTTCCCCCTCTCCCATATATGTAATTAAATATTTAATCAGATATTTAATCAAATATTTAGTCAGACATAATTCCCTCCCCCTCATCTCTCATCCTCCCCGCCACAATAAGCCGCATCCCCCAAAGGGGGTGCCGGCCCCCACCGGCTTGATGAACGTTAGCGAGCAATATGCGCAGGGGCCGCTGACGGGGGAGGTCCATGACCTTTTTGAGGGGCGTAGAGTGCGCGTTAGAACTGCTTAGTCAAAACAGGCAGGATCTCACGGGTGGAATTTGATTTACAAAATCAAATTCCAAAGACACCTGAGACGCGTAAGCATCGGCTTACGGGGCGAATGTGTCTGGTCCCGCGAGATCCTGCCTGTTTTGGCTTAGCAGTTCTTCGCAAACGGTCAGCCCCAAAAAGGCCATGGATCTCCCCCGTCAGTGGACGCTGTGCATATTGCGAGCGCCCCCCTTACACAAAAATCCTTCCCATATGGTAAGTTTTGTGATAGAATAAAAAAGTTGTAACCACATTATATAGTAGAAAGAGTGTTGAATATTATGAAAACAAAGCGTGAAGATGTTAGAAATATTGCGATTATTGCACATGTTGACCACGGCAAAACGACTCTGGTCGACGAACTTTTGAAACAGAGCGGTGTGTTCCGCGAGAATCAGGAAGTGGCGGAGCGCGTCATGGACTCCAATGATATTGAGAGGGAAAGGGGGATTACGATCCTGTCCAAGAATACGGCTGTCTATTATAAGGGAACGAAGATTAATATCATCGATACCCCCGGACATGCTGATTTCGGCGGCGAGGTGGAACGTGTCCTTAAGATGGTAAATGGGGTTGTTCTTGTTGTGGATGCTTTTGAGGGTGCCATGCCTCAGACCAAGTTTGTCTTAAGAAAAGCTCTGGAGCTGGATCTCCCGGTTATCGTCTGCATCAATAAGATCGACCGTCCGGAGGCAAGACCGGATGAAGTCATCGATGAGGTCCTGGAGCTTTTCATGGATCTGGATGCTTCTGATGAACAGCTGGACTGCCCGTTCGTTTATGCTTCTGCCAAGTCAGGAATTGCTGTACTGGACCTGACTGATGATACAAAGAACATGGAGCCTTTATTTGAGACGATCCTGGATTATATCCCTGCACCGGAAGGTGACCCGGAAGCACCGACCCAGGTGCTGATCAGTACCATTGATTACAATGAGTATGTGGGACGTATTGGTGTCGGTAAGGTAGACAATGGAACCATCGCTGTGAATCAGGAAATGGTTCTTCTGAACCACCATGATCCGACCAAGCAGGACAAGGTTAAGATCAGCAAGCTGTATGAATTTGACGGTCTGAATAAAGTGGAGGTTAAAGAAGCTACCATCGGATCCATCGTTGCGATCTCCGGTATTTCCGGCATTTCCATCGGAGATACACTGTGCTCCCCTGAAAATCCGGTTGCAATTCCGTTCCAGAAGATTTCCGAGCCGACGATTTCCATGCAGTTTATCGTAAATGACAGCCCGTTTGCCGGACAGGAAGGAAAGTACGTGACCTCCCGCCATATCCGCGACAGACTGTTCCGCGAGCTGAACACCGATGTCAGCCTTCGTGTGGAGGAGACGGAAAGTGCCGACAGCTTCAATGTTTCCGGACGTGGAGAACTGCATCTTTCTGTCCTTATTGAAAATATGAGACGTGAGGGTTATGAATTTGCAGTTAGTAAGGCAGAAGTGCTTTACAGAACCGATGAAAACGGCAAGAAGTTAGAACCTATGGAAATTGCTTATGTCGATGTTCCGGATGAATTTACGGGAACCGTCATTGACAAGTTAAGCCAGCGTAAAGGGGAACTGCAGAATATGGGAACCTCCAACGGCGGCTATACAAGGCTGGAATTCTCCATCCCATCCCGAGGGCTGATCGGATACCGCGGTGAGTTTATGACCGATACAAAGGGAAATGGTATCCTCAATACCAGCTTTGACGGCTATGCACCTTATAAGGGAGATATCCAGTACAGAAAGCAGGGTTCCCTGATCGCATTTGAGACAGGAGAATCTGTCACTTATGGATTGTACAGTGCCCAGGAGCGTGGTACATTATTTATAGGACCTGGTGAAAAAGTTTATGCCGGTATGGTCATCGGACAGAACGGTAAGGCAGAGGATATCGAGCTGAACGTCTGCAAGACAAAGCACCTGACCAATACCCGTTCTTCCAGTGCGGATGAAGCATTGAGGCTGACGACACCGCGTATCTTAAGCCTGGAAGAGGCACTGGACTTCATCGATACAGACGAACTTCTGGAAGTCACTCCAAAGTCTCTTCGTATCCGCAAGAAGATCCTGGATGCAAGAATGCGTAAGAGAAGTAATTTAAAATAGTATAAGCAGGTCCAGACCGACAGTCCAAAAGGAGAAAGAACACATGAAAAAATATGCAAATGCGATTCTAAAGAACTTGACAACTGCCCTGGAATTAGTGATTGCCGCACTTTTAGCTGCCGGGATCATCATCATGACCGCACAGCTCATTTTATCCTTCGGCAATCTCACAGACCTGAACGCTTATCCGAATTATGATGATTTACTGACAACATGCTTCAACCTGATCATCGGCGTGGAGATGATCCGAATGCTTTATCTCCATACGCCGATGACGGTGTTTGAAGTCCTGTTATTCGCGATTGCCAGGCAGGTCATCATCGACCACTCCTCTTCGATCAACACCCTGCTCGGTGTGATCGCCATCGCGATTTTATTTGCTACAAGAAAGTTTTTATTTGTCGCCTTCGACGAATCCGAACGGATCATCTTCCGCTCCAACCAGAAGGTCCGCCACGTGAACCGCCTCATCCACTCCAACATCCCGTATGAGGATGATGAGACTCTGCTGGAAGTCCTGCTTAAAAAGATGAAGCAGGATGAAGTCGAGATCGGCGTAGGCGCATGTATCTATTTCCAGAAATTCGGACTCCGCATTGCCAAAATTACAGATGGAAAAATTACAAGAATTGAAGTGATTCGTTCTATACAATAAAAGGTTTCCATGCTATAATATTTACATAATACAAGCAAGATTACATATCCTGTCTGTATAATATGAACAAAAGGAGTTGAGCACATGAATTTTATTATTAGTGGAAAGAACATCGACGTAACACCAGGCTTGAAGGACACTATCGAACAAAAGTTAGGAAAACTCGAAAGGTATTTCACTCCTGAAACAGAAATCATCGTAACACTCAGCGTAGAGAAAGAAAGACAGAAGATTGAAGTAACCATCCCGGTGAAAGGGAACATCATCCGTTCCGAGCAGACAAGCTCCGATATGTATGTATCGATCGACCTTGTTGAGGAAGTCATCGAACGCCAGCTTCGCAAGTATAAAAATAAACTGGTTGCCAAGAGCCAGGGTCACCCGACAGCAGCCTCAAGCGGAAGCAACTTCAAGAAGGAGTTCTTCGATTCCAAGGAAGAGACACCGCAGGATGATGAGATCCGCATCGTAAGGACCAAGCGTTTCGGAATCAAGCCGATGTATCCGGAAGATGCCTGCATTCAGATGGATCTGGTCGGACATTCCTTCTTCGTATTCTGTAATGCAGAGACGGAGGAAGTAAACGTAGTATATAAGAGAAAAGACGGTTCCTTCGGACTGATCGAACCTGAATTTGATTAAGCGATCCAGCAAGTCACATTTGATTCAGCTGAATAAAGTAAGTATATTAAAAGGTACCTGGGAATTCCCAGGTACCTTTCTTAATTCAGCAGCTCTGCTGCTGCCCGCACGTCCAGTTATCAAATTCAGACACTCTGCGTCACATCCCAGACCATCAGTTCCTTCTCCACCTCCGCAAACCAGCACTCCCCGTCACGGCAGATCTTACTCTTCCCATTCGTCCCTTCAATGATCTCATCCGTAACCGGCTTCTCATCATCGGCCGGAACAAGCACGGTCAGCTCAACGGAATCTGTATAACTGGTATCTAAGGTGTGCAGCCCTCTCTGCCCGAGAATATACTGGATTTTCCCAAGCCCGGTATAATCTGTCTGTATTTTCAGTTTAAACCCGTAAATTCTGGTAATAATCGTACTGTGGGCAAGGCCTTCTCTGGACGCAGATGTATATGCGCGCACGAGACCTCCTGTACCGAGCAGGGTGCCGCCGAAATAGCGGGTAACTACAATCAGCACATTTTCAAGCTTTGCTCCTTTGATTACCTCCAGAATCGGTTTACCCGCGGTCCCGCCCGGTTCCCCGTCATCACTGCATCGTTCCAGAGGATGCTCCTGCCTTATTACATACGCATAACAATGGTGTCTGGCATCCCAATACTGCTTTTTGATCTTTTCCAGATAACCAAGTGCTTCCTCTTCTGAAGAAACAGGAAATACATCTGCAATAAAACGGGACTTCTTTTCGACAATCTCCGCAGTGCTCTCCTGATATAATGTTTTATATTCCATAGTATTTCTACCTCTGTCGATGATTTATTGCATTTTCTTTATGCTTACAGATATTAAGTATAGCAAATATGCAGGAAACCTCAAGAAATTATTAAGATTTTTTTATAAATATGAACTTTTAACAAATTTTCTTTATTTAGAAGAGTAAATTTGTTATAATGAGTGGAATGAATAAAGGAGGATATTATTCATGAATTACGGAAAAGAAAATCTTTCGAAGAGAAAGAAGGACATCTCTTCAAAAAAGAATATGAAAAAGAAGCGGGTTGGGGTCCGTGTTTTCAAGGCACTTATCGTCTGCCTGCTGCTGATCATAGTAATCGGAGCCGGCGGTGGTGCCCTGTTTATCAAGAAGGTCATCGACAAGGCACCGGAGGTCACCCCCAATAAGGTAAAGCCGTCGGAAGCTACCACTTTCGTGGTCGATGAGAACGGCAAGCAGCTCGATACCTTTTTTCAGAAGGGATCGAACCGTGTGTACAAGACCTACGATGAGATACCGATCAACCTGACGCACGCCTTTGTTGCGATTGAGGATGAGCGTTTCTATGAGCACAACGGAATCGACCTGCAGGGTATCTTAAGGGCCGGTGTTGTGGGACTTGCTTCCGGACACTTTTCAGAGGGTGCGAGTACCCTGACTCAGCAGCTGATCAAGAACAATATTTTCCCTGGCTTCGTAGATGAGAAGAATTTCTATGATAAGCTGCAGCGTAAGCTCCAGGAGCAGTATCTTGCCGTGGAGATCGAGAAGCAGATGTCAAAGGAAGAGATCGTCGAAGCCTATATGAACACGATCAACTTAGGACAGGGCTGCCTGGGGGTCCAGACTGCCGCAAAGAGATATTTTGGAAAAGATGTCAGTGAACTTACCCTCAGCGAATGTGCCGTAATCGCAGGGATCACGCAGAGTCCTTCCGACTATGATCCGGTGGAGCATCCTGATGCCAACATGAAGAGACGCAATAAGGTATTAAAGAACATGCTGGACCAGGGATATATCACAAAGCAGGATTATGAGGACGCGAAGGCTGATGATGTATATGCCAGGATCAAGACTACCGTTGATTCTGCTGAAGAGGACAAGCCGAACACTTACTTTATTGACGCACTGCTTGACCAGGTCATCAAGGATCTGATCAACCGCAAGAGTTATACAGAGACACAGGCCTATAACCAGGTCTACAGCGGCGGGCTTACCATTGTTGCCACGCAGGATCAGGCCATCCAGCAGATCTGTGACGAAGAAGCTGCCAATCCGGCCAACTATCCTGATGTCACTCAGTATGGTGTCGAATATGCCCTGACAGTTACACATGAAGACGGCACTTCTGAGAATTACAGTAAGGAGATGCTCGAAAGTTATATCAAGGGTGCCTGGGGCAAAGAGTTCATGGTCTTCTCTTCCCCTGAGGAGGTACAGCAGGCAATTAATGAATATAAGAGCACACTGAATATCACAGACAAAGATACTGTTTTCGAGAATGTTGATATTACACCACAGCCGCAGATTTCTATTGTAGTCATGGATCAGTATACAGGAAAAGTAAAAGCCATCGTGGGAGGACGCGGGGAAAAGAAGACAAGCCGTTCCCTGAACCGTGCAACAGCCTCCACAAGACAGCCTGGTTCCTGTTTTAAGATTCTCTCTACCTATGCACCTGCACTGGATTCTGCCGGATATACGCTGGCATCAACGATTGATGACTCCGAATTCCACTACGACAACGGACAGCTGGTCAACAACTGGGATCATAAGTATATCGGACAGACACGTGTACGCTATGCGATCGAGCATTCCATGAACGTCTGTGCAGTTAAGACACTGACTGACATCGGACTGCAGACCGGATTTGATGAACTTAAGAACTTTGGAATCTCTACACTGGTCAATAATGACAATCCTGAGTACCCTGGCTACTCTGATGTAGCACAGGCAACCGCACTCGGCGGTATCACACTCGGTGTCTACAACATCGAGATGACCGCTGCCTATGCAGCAATTGCCAATAACGGAGTCTATACAGAGCCGATCCTTTATACCAAGGTTCTCGATCCTGAGGGCAATGTCCTTTTAGACAATACAGAACCTGCTACTCATCAGGTCATCAAGGATTCTACTGCCGCTCTGCTTACAAGTGCAATGCAGGATGTTATTAACAAAGGAACCGGTACAGCGGCAAGACTGAACAATATGCCGGCCGCAGGTAAGACAGGTACAACAGAGTCCAGTACAGACCTCTGGCTCTCCGCATATACTCCATACTATACCTGTTCCGTATGGACCGGATATGACTCCAATCAGCCGATGGAGGCACAGTATGGTTACCAGTTTTACAATCAGAGCTGGCATGAGGTCATGTGGAAGAACATCATGGACCGGATTCACGCGGCCCTTCCTTACAAGGACTTCACAATGCCATCTTCTGTAGAGCAGAAGACGGTCTGTACACAGACAGGGCTTCTGGCAACCTCTTCCTGCCCTCCTCTGACAGAATATTTTGCCAAGGGGACTGCACCGACACAAAGCTGTCCGGGACATGTGATTGAAAAGCCTGTGGAAGATAAAGACAAGGACAAGGATAAAGACAAAGATAAGGATAAGCCGGATACAGAGAATCCGGACGATGCCGAGAATCCGGATGATCCTTCCGGCGGAGGAGAAACACCTACTCCTGATCCGGGCGGTGGAGAAGAGGCGCCTCCGGTTGACGGCGGCGGTGAACTGACACCTCCGGTTGACGGCGGCGAACAGGCTCCGGCTGAATAAGGATAAGAACACATTTTCCATGTGAATTACAATAAAAAGCAGAGAAGAAAGAAATTCTAAATTTCGATCTTCTCTGCTTTTTTGTCTGTTGAGATTTCGTCTGTCTATGTACTAATTATCCAGTACCAGCTTCGCTGACCCGCAGATTCCTGCGTCATTGCCCAGAGTTGCCAGAACAAACTTCACATCTTCGTTTGCAAAAAATACGCGTTCTCTGAACGGCTTCTCAATATAGGAAAGCAGCACTTCTCCTGCCTTAGATACTCCGCCGCCGATCACGAATACGGATGGATCCGTAACTGCCGCCAGATTCGCCAGTGCATATCCCAGGTAACGTCCGAATTCTTCTGCAATCTCCATTGCAACAATATCACCGCTCTTCACTGCATCAAACACATCCTTGGCAGTCACTGTCTCTTTCACAAGGACAGTGCTTCTTGTCTCATGTTCCAGCTTTCTTCTTGCCAGTCGTACAATTCCGGTGGCTGATGCATACTGCTCCAGACAGCCGCATCTTCCGCAGCCGCAGGTCTCTGTCTCTTCATAATTCACACAGATATGGCCGATCTCGCCGCCGGCGCCGTTGGATCCTGTAACCATCCTGCCCCCGACGATTACTCCGCCGCCGACTCCGGTTCCCAATGTCACCATGATCATATTCTTCTGACCTGCACCGCCGCCTTTCCACATCTCACCTAAGGCTGCCACGTTCGCGTCATTTCCAATCTCTGCTTTTATTCCGGTCAGTTCTTCCAGCTCTTTCTTTACATTCTTGTATTTCCAGCCAAGATTCGCGCTGCCATTGACAATCCCGTCTTCTGTCACCGGCGCAGGAACACCTGCTCCGATTCCCAGTACATCGGCTTTGTCAATCTTCTTTTCCTCAAGCTTTGCCAGGATGGCTGCGGCAATAT
The DNA here is from genome assembly GCA_902489075.1 of uncultured Faecalicatena sp. Classification (GTDB taxonomy): domain Bacteria; phylum Bacillota; class Clostridia; order Lachnospirales; family Lachnospiraceae; genus Faecalicatena_A. Next base: position 48,163 of record CABTYO010000008.1, read on the forward strand.
CGGGAAGGATCGCTTTTCCTTCCTCCTCGGTATGAGTGACGATCTCCCACTTGTCAAGAATCTCGCCGCTCTCCTCAAACAGTCCTAACTTTACGGTTGTTCCTCCAATATCTACGCCAAAACAATACTTCATGATCTGTCTCCTATCTGTCTTTTCCTGTCTTTCTTTTCTTCCTTCACTCTGCCCTATCTGTTCTTTGCCAGATTCTCCTGCACGCGCTTGTACAGCTCCTGAGCGGCATTATACCCCATCTGCTTCTGTCTGTGGTTGACAGCCGCTGACTCTACAATGATCGCCAGATTACGTCCCGGACGGATCGGGATACTGTGGCATACTACACGGTTCCCCAGGAATTCGGTATAATTCTCTTCCAGTCCCAGACGATCGTATTCCTTGTCACGGTTCCAGTCTTCCAGCGTAATGACCAGATCGATATTCTGGGTCTCTCTGACACTCTGTACACCGAACATGGACTTCACATCCACGATGCCGATTCCGCGCAGTTCAATAAAATGTCTGGTAATATCAGGTGCTGCACCTACCAGGGTATCATCACTGACCTTGCGGATCTCTACGACATCATCTGTCACCAGACGGTGTCCTCTCTTGATCAGCTCCAGAGCTGCCTCGCTCTTGCCGATCCCGCTCTCACCCATAATCAGCACGCCGACACCATATACATCCACAAGCACACCATGGATCGAAATGCAGGGTGCCAGTTTCACATTCAGCCAGCGGATCAGCTCACCCATAAAGGATGATGTGGACTTCGCTGTCGTAAAAATAGGTACTCCGTGCTCAACAGCCTTCTCCAGCAGCGCCTGATCAGGCTGCATGTCCCTGCTGAATACGATGCAGGGCACCTTATGGCTTAAAAGCTCCTCATAGATCTCAAGCTTACGCTCCTCTGTCAGAGTCTTCAGATATGCGTCCTCTACATGTCCGATCATCTGCACCCTGTCAGAATCGAAATGTGTAAAAAATCCGGTCAGCTGAAGCGCCGGTCTGTTAATATCCGGCACATTCACTTCTCTTCCGATCAATTCCACATCAGGAGTCAGATTCTTCAAATCCATCTTTTCAACGATCTCACTTAACTTTACTCCTTGTACCATAGTATTCTCCTTTTCCTTTATTACCTGCTGCACATAAAACGGCAGAAAACTAACAGATTCCCTTTTATTGTACCATAATTTCCAGGCTCGTGAAATACCCCGCCAGGTAATTAGGTATATTAACAAATCCAGTGCACTACTCGGAAATTGAATAACCGGGGATTCCCGCCTGCTATCCTAAAACCCGTTTCAGGCTTCGCTGCTTTCCTCTTTCCCGTGGAAAAACCGGTACACTGCCTCCGCGGCCTTTTCATTCATGGACGGAACTGCTGCAAGCTCTTCCACTGTCGCCGCCCTGATTGCATCCAGGCTCATATAATGGCGCATCAGCGCCTTTCTTCTGGCCGGGCCGATACCTTCTATGTCATCCAGAATCGAGTGCACCTGCCCCTTGGAACGCAGCTGGCGGTGATACTCAATGGCGAACCGGTGGGCTTCATCCTGAATCCTTGTGACCAGCCGGAAAGCCTCCGAGGACTTATCGATGGGGATCTCCACATTATGATAATACAATCCTCTCGTCCTGTGGTAATCATCCTTCACCATACCGCACACCGGAATATTCAGATGCAGTTCATCTAAAACCTCCAGTGCCACATTGACCTGCCCCTTTCCACCATCCATCAGGATCAGATCCGGGAACAAGGTGAATCCTCCCAGTTCTTTACTCTCTTCTCTTTCCCTGAGCCCATGGGTAAAACGTCTGGTCAGTACCTCACGCATACTTCCGTAATCATCCGCCCCTTCGATCCCCTTGATCTTGAACTTGCGGTAATCATTCCGCTTCGGTCTGCCCCGCTCATATACAACCATGGAACCGACGGACTCGAACCCATTTGTATTGGAAATATCGTACGCCTCCATACGGTTGATTCCATCCAGCTCAAGCAGCTTTGCAATCTCCTTGACCGCACCGATTGTCCTGCCCTCTTCCCGCTTGAGACGCTCCTTATCCTTGCTGAGAACAAGCCCTGCATTATTGGCTGCCAGTTCTACCAGCTTCTCTTTGGTCCCTTTCTTCGGCACGCGGATCGAAACCCTGCCGCCTCTCTTCGTACTCAGCCACTCCTCCAGAAGCTGCATATCATCCAGCTCCTCCGGAAGCATCAGCTCACTGGGGATAAATGGAGTTCCCGCATAATATTGCTTGATAAAACTGTCCAGCACCTCTTTATGCGGCTCATCCTTCGAAATACGCAGATAAAAGTGGTCCCTTCCGATCAGCCTGCCGCCCCGGATAAAGAACACCTGTACCACTGCATCCTCTTCCTCCGAAGCCACAGCCAGAACATCTCTGTCCTCCCCGCTGCTGTCCGTAATCTTCTGCTTCTGGGCCACCTTTTTCACACTGTTCAACAGTTCCCTGTACTCGATCGCCTTCTCGAACTCCAGCGCCTCGGACGCCTCATTCATCTTCTCCTGCAGTTCCTTCAAGATCCCGTCGAAATTCCCGTTCAGGAACCGGATCACCTCCTGGACAGCCTTCCCGTACTCTTCCTGGGAAATATATCCCTGGCACGGACCGTCACACTGCTTGATATGGTAGTTCAGGCAGGGTCTCTCCTTCCCCACATCTCTCGGCAGATTCCGGTTACAGCTGCGGATATGATACAGCTTATGCAGCAGATCAATGGTATCCCTGACCGCCTGTGAACTCGTATACGGTCCAAAATACTTCGCCTTGTCTTTCAGCATCTTTCTGGCAAGCATCACGCGCGGATAAGGCTCATTCGTCGTCACCTTAATGAACGGATAGGCCTTGTCATCCATCAGCATGGTATTATACTTGGGCCGGTGCTCCTTGATCAGATTGCATTCCAGTACAAGCGCTTCCAGCTCCGAATCCGTCACGATATACTCAAACCTCCGTATATGCGTGACCATCTGTTCAATCTTAACCCCCTTATTCCTGCTGCTCTGGAAATACTGCCGGACCCGGTTCTTAAGGCTGATCGCCTTGCCAACATAGATGATGTTGTCCCGCTCATCATGCATAATATAAACCCCCGGTTTGGCCGGGAGTTTCTTTAACTCTTCCTGAATATCAAAATTATTATTTTCCATGGTATACATTATAAAGCTTTACAGGGGTTTTGTGAAGTAAAATTTGATAGTGACGAGCTTTAGCCTCGGAACGGACGGGGGTGAGGGACGCTGAGTAAGACGAAAACCGGGAACCTGCCTGCTGTATACGCCGTTTCAAACTCCGCACCGCTTAACGAAGCTGTACTAATGGTCCGAAAGGCGCCCAGAAGGGCAGACCTGGGATGCGGCGTAAAAATTGATATTTTTTACGCCTTAGCCCGGGGTGAAAATTGATTTTGGAGAATCAATTTTCATCCCTTCTGGGCGCCTTCCAGACCATAAGTACAGCTAGTCGTCCGCTATAAGGAGCTTTGAAACGGCGTATACAGCAGGCAGGCTCCCGGTTTCCATCCCACTCAGCTGGTTCATCAGGTCAGTAGAGATGGCGCTCGTTACAGGGGGGCATAGACCGGAGCTACGGATTGAATCGTCTGGTGGACAAAAACTGGCTTGGGGAATTTCTTTTGATATCTGAAACAGAAAAACGGAAGGATGCTCTTATTCTTCTGACCGGATGCGTCAGCTGTGAGAAATGCGGACCGTGGTTCCCTCGGGCGCTGTGTATGTCGGTTCAAATACCCATAAAGACCGTGATTAGAAAATGTTACTGAAAAAATGAGGAAAATGAAGGTCGGAATCAGGCGTTCAACGCCTGATTCCGTGCCATACCTGCCGGGAAATCATCAGGATTTCCCGGCATATATGGCAGTGCCTTCATTTTCCTCATTTTTTCTGTTACTTTTTCTTCGCGGACGGTAAGGGTTTTGAACCGACATACACAGCGCCCGAGGGAACCACGGTCCGCATTTTTCACAGCGTCCCCTCTCTACCAGAGGTCTGATTTCGGTTCTTCTGCTTTTTCCTCAACTGCAATTTCTTTAACCGGCTTCATACCGATCCGGGTCTCTTTTTTTGGTTCTGCGCCTTCCTCCGGCTCCTCGATCCCCTTGACTTCGCGGAAGATCTTCATGAATTCTTTTCCGGTGATGGTCTCTTTCTCGATCAGGAATGCGGAAATCTTATCCAGTGCCTCTCTGTTCTCGTTTAAGAGACGCTTTGCTTCTTCGTATGCTTTCTTGAGCATGGCCATGACTTCGCCGTCGATCTCGGCTGCTGTCGCTTCACCGCAGCTCATAACTGGGCGTCCGTCCAGATAACGGTTCTGGATGGACTCAAGGCCGATGAGTCCGAACTTCTCGGACATTCCGTACTGGGTGATCATGGCTCTGGCGATCTTGGTCGCCTGCTCAATGTCGTTGGATGCTCCGGTGGTTACGGTGTCGAACACGATCTCCTCTGCGGCGCGTCCGGCCAGGGCTCCGACTAACATGGCCTCTAATTCCTTCTTGGTGTTCAGGAACTTCTCTTCCTCAGGAGTCTGCATTACATAACCAAGGGCTCCCATGGTTCTTGGTACGATTGTGATCTTCTGTACCGGCTCTGCATCTTTCTGCAGGGCGCTGACTAATGCATGGCCGACTTCATGATAAGAGACGATCTGTCGCTCTTCCTCGCTCATGATGCGGTCCTTCTTCTCTTTTCCGACCAGTACGACTTCGACTGCTTCGAATAAATCCTTCTGGCTGACCACCTGTCTGCCGTTCTTGACGGCATTGATGGCTGCCTCGTTGATCATATTGGCAAGGTCGGAACCGACAGCTCCTGAGGTTGCCAGTGCAATGGCTTCCAGATCCACGGTCTCATCCATCTTCACATCTTTTGAATGCACTTTCAGGACATCGATACGTCCCTTTAAGTCCGGCTTATCTACTATAATACGTCTGTCGAAACGGCCCGGACGAAGCAGTGCCGGATCGAGTACTTCCGGACGGTTCGTTGCCGCCAGAAGCAGAAGTCCCTTATTGGTATCAAATCCATCCATCTCGGCCAGCAGCTGATTCAGTGTCTGCTCACGTTCGTCATTGCCGCCCATTGCGGTATCACGTGTCTTACCAATGGCATCGATCTCATCGATAAATACGATACACGGTGCCATCTGCTGTGCCTGCTTGAACAGGTCACGGACACGGGATGCACCCACACCGACATACATCTCTACAAATGCGGAGCCTGACAGTGAGAAGAACGGTACCTTCGCCTCTCCTGCAACTGCCTTGGCAAGCAGGGTCTTACCTGTACCCGGAGGTCCTACAAGAAGCGCACCCTTGGGCAGCTTCGCACCGATCCCCGTATATTTGCCCGGATTGTGCAGGAAATCAACTACTTCCTGCAGGGACTCTTTCGCTTCATCCTGACCAGCTACATCCTGGAATGTAACTCCGGTCTCCTTCTCCACGTATACCTTGGCATTGCTCTTGCCGATTCCCATCATGCCGCCGCCCTTGGACATACGCTTCATCACGAAGTTAAAGAAGATAATGATCAGAAGGAGTGGCAATATAACCGTAAGGAATATCTCGAATATCATGGTAGACGCCGTATCCGGAATCCGCTGCTCATATTCCACTCCGGCCTTGTAGAGCCGGTCTGATAAGGTATCATCCTTCACCGCACCCGTATAATAGTCCGGTGCCTTCTCTTCCTTGCTGCCGCTCTTCTTCTCGAGCTGGCTTACAAGATCAGAAGCCGTACTGGTTCCTTCCTTCTTCCTTGCCTCATCTGTTAATGTAATATAAATCTTTGTTGATTCAATGGTGACTTTCTCAACCTTTCCCTCATCCACCATCGTCAGGAACTTATCGTAACTGATCTCTTCAGGATTCTTATCCTGCATCATCGAGTATAATCCCATCACTATAAAAACAGTCAACAGCGTTGTTACCAGGATGATTCCCCAGCCCTGACGATTGTTTTTCGGATCTTTATTATTTCTGTTATTCTGATTATCCATTCTCTGCCTCCTAAAATCCACTATCCCCATTATAAGTACAGCTTCAACATAAATCAATAAAAAGATTATGAAAATATTGTAAACACAGGGCGTTTTATAGTATACTGATTACGAAATATGTCATGAGTGAGGAAAGAGAAAATGAAAATAGGATTCGATAATGAAAAATATTTAACCATGCAGTCAGAACATATCCGTGAAAGGATCAACCAGTTTGACAACAAGCTTTACCTTGAATTCGGTGGAAAGTTATTCGATGATTACCATGCATCCAGAGTCCTGCCGGGCTTTGCACCAGACAGTAAGCTCAGGCTTTTAAAGCAGCTCAGCGACCAGGCTGAGATCGTCATCGTCATCAGCGCTCGTGATATTGAGAAGAACAAAGTCCGCGGAGACCTTGGGATTACATACGACTCCGATGTACTGCGGCTGATGGATTCTTTTAAGGACAACGGCCTGTATGTAGGAAGTGTTGTCATCACCCAGTATTCCGGCCAGGAGAGCGCGCAGCTTTTCAAGAACCGTCTGGAGAATTTGAATATCCGTGTATACATTCACTACAATATCAACGGCTATCCATCCAATATCCCGCTGATCGTCAGTGACGACGGCTACGGCAAGAACGAATATATTGAGACCTCGCGTCCGCTTGTGATCGTTACCGCTCCGGGGCCTGGCAGCGGCAAGATGGCTACCTGCCTTTCACAGTTATATCATGAGCATAAACGTGGAATTCATGCAGGCTACGCCAAATTTGAAACATTTCCCATCTGGAACCTGCCTTTAAAGCATCCGGTCAATCTCGCCTATGAAGCAGCGACAGCCGATCTGAACGATATTAACATGATCGACCCATTCCATTTGGAAGCATATGGGATCACCACGGTTAACTATAACCGCGACGTAGAGATTTTCCCTGTGTTAAATACCATTTTTGAAAAAATTTATGGTAAAAGCCCATACAAATCTCCGACAGATATGGGTGTCAATATGGCGGGAAACTGCATCTGCAACGATGAAGTCTGCCGTGAAGCTTCACGCCAGGAGATCGTCAGAAGGTATTTTGCATCTTTGAATACCCTGCTGATGGGAACAAGTTCCGAGGATCAGGCACAGAAGATCGAGCTTCTCATGAATCAGGCCAATGTAACTGTACAGGACAGGAAAGTCGTTGCAAAGGCACTGGAACGTGCCAGAGAGACTGATGGACCGGCCGCAGCACTGGAACTGGATGATGGACGTATCATTACAGGCAAGACAAGCAATCTGTTGGGAGCATCTGCTGCCCTTCTGTTGAATGTCATCAAAGAACTGGCAGGAATCGACCATGAACTGCATGTCATCTCACCGGAGTCCATCGCACCGATCCAGGAACTGAAGGTGAAGTATTTAAAGAGTAAGAACCCTCGTCTGCACACAGATGAAGTGCTGATTGCCCTTTCCGCAAGTGCCGCCAACAGCGCTCTTGCAAAGCAGGCACTGGAACAGCTGCCGAAGCTGGACGGATGCCAGGCACATACCTCCGTTATGCTTTCCGATGTAGATATCAAGACATTTAAAAAGCTTGGGGTGCAGCTCACATGTGAGGCGGTTTACGAGACAGATCATATTTATCACTAGAAAACGAGCAGGGACGCTGTCCCACTGAGAGACGGGCTGTACTGCGAGGGCGGATATGTTTTTGAAAAGGCATATCCGCCCTCGCAGTACAGCCCGTTTCTCAGTGGGACAGCTGGTGCATCAAATCAGAAGAATGAGATTCTTTTACTCCTTGGCGCAGGCAAGGTAATAGTGTCTTCCGTTGGCACTGGTTTCGTATTCGGCGAGCTGGGTGAGAGCCTGGGATTTCAGCGTATGTGCCCGTTTATTAGTCTCAGGGGCGGTGAGCAGGAGGTCACAGAGTTCCAGACACCACTGGTATTCTTTTTGGCTGTAAGACTTCAAAGCTTCACCAAGGACTTTTTCGGGACCACCCATAAGAGCCAGGGTTTTCCGGGCATGTTCCTGATAAGACAGGGGATGCAGGCTGGTGGGATTCCCGTCAAACCAGCCCAGGTACGCGGTATAGATGGATTTTATGGTCCATTCGATGCAGCCGTAGTGTTCTGCCAGATAGGGGAGATCTCTGTAGCGGGGTGGAAGCTGGATCTCCTTAGCCAGCTCATCCGGGCTTTTGCCCTGGTTCATGCCTTCCAGGGTTCTGGTGAGAATGTAGTCGATGGCATCCCGGAAGTTTCCGATGACCTCCCTGATTTTCTTCTGCCCGGTCAAAGGTGCAGTGTGCCCTGGCAGGAGATATTCTGCCGGATATAACAGGATGGCGTCCAGACTTTTTATCCAGGCGGCGATATCCCGGTACTGGCCTCCACGGATGGCGTAGAGGTTCGGAAAACAGCCGTAGTAATTGTCCCCGGTGCACAGGATTCTTTTTTCCGGAAGCCAGATGACTGTCTCATCATCCGCCTCCCCGGGCAGGCGGGTCATCTCGAATTGAACGCCGTCTATCTCACGCCGGCATCTGTCCTGCTCATATATGGTCGCAGGCGGAACGAATGCACGGTGCTCCCCGGAAGTGATTCCTTCACGGATCCCGATCCCCTGGGAGATATTCTCTTCATCTGTCAGCGTATAGCCAAACTGCCGGCTTCCTCTTAGATTCTGAATGTCCTGAAGCAGTTCTGTCCCCGCTAAGACCGGATTCTCTGGCGCAAAGGCTATGATTTCCGGCTCACTGCCCAGAAATGCTCCTGCCCCGCCCCGGTGATCCGGATGTCCATGTGTATAAATGATGGTTTTCACATCTTTTCCTGTCTTCTCATGGATCATATCCAGAAGCTTCTGCCCCCGCTCAAGCGTATCCAGCGTATCAATCAGGATCACACTGGTATTTCCTTCTATAAATATGGCATTACTGTGTCCCAGTCCCAGGACAAACCATACCCCTTTTACAACCTCTGTCAAAGTCTCCCTGTAATTCTTTTCCGTAAAAAGCCTGAGCTGTTCATTTCCATTTTCTATTAACATATTCCTGTACCTCCATAATCTCCATTATTACTTACCATGATAGCACGAAAACTTTCGTATATCTGTTTGGCATCCAACATAAATCAGGTGTTCAGCATATATGGTAAAGTTTCCATGAAAATTTTTCTGAAAAAAGTTCTGTATTTTTTTCCGGTTTTCGTATATACTCTTTAAGTATTTTAATCAATCATACAAAGGAGGATTTTATGGCAGTTAAATATGTATTTGTAACCGGTGGTGTTGTGTCCGGCCTGGGCAAGGGCATTACGGCGGCATCTCTTGGACGCCTTCTGAAAGCCCGGGGCTATACCGTGACGATGCAGAAGTTTGATCCCTACATTAATATCGATCCCGGTACAATGAATCCGGTGCAGCACGGTGAGGTCTTCGTGACCGAGGACGGCGCGGAGACGGATCTGGATCTTGGACACTATGAACGTTTCATCGATGAGAACCTGACAAGAAATTCAAACGTCACGACTGGAAAAATTTACTGGTCCGTCCTGCAAAAAGAGCGGCACGGTGATTTTGGCGGCGGAACGGTACAGGTCATCCCCCATATTACAAACGAGATCAAAAGCAGATTTTACCGCAATCCTGCAGCAAAGGATACGGAAATCGCAATCATAGAAGTCGGCGGGACTGTTGGCGATATCGAAAGCCAGCCTTTCCTGGAGTCCATCCGGCAATTTCAGCACGAGAAAGGTCACGAAAACGTGATTCTGATACACGTCACTCTGATTCCCTATTTAAAAGTTTCCCATGAAATGAAAACAAAACCTACCCAGGCGAGTGTAAAGGAACTGCAGGGCATGGGCATCCAGCCTGATATTATTGTATGCCGTTCCGAATATCCGCTTGACGACGGGATCCGGGACAAGATCTCCCTGTTCTGCAATCTTCCTGCAAAACATGTACTCCAGAATCTGGATGTCCGGTATCTGTACGAAGCACCGCTGGCCATGGAGCGCGAGAGGCTTGCCCAGGTAGTATGTGAATGCCTGCACCTTCACTGCCCCGAACCAGACCTCAAGGACTGGACCGAGATGGTTGAAAATCTCCATCAGCTGTCCCGGGAAGTCACCATCGCACTGGTCGGCAAGTATATCCAGCTTCACGATGCCTACCTGAGTGTCGTGGAAGCACTGAAACATGGTGGAATCTACAGCCATACTGTGGTTCATATCAAGTGGGTCGATGCAGAAGAAGTCACCGCAGAAAATGCAGAGGAGATCTTTAAAGATGTCAGCGGTATCCTGGTGCCCGGCGGATTCGGGGACCGTGGTGTGGAAGGGAAAATCGAAGCCATCCACTATGCGCGCACACACCAGATTCCATTTCTCGGGCTCTGCCTGGGAATGCAGCTCTCGATCGTGGAATTTGCCCGCAATGTCCTGGGATATCATGACGCGCACAGTGCAGAATTAGATCCCGGCACCACACATCCGGTCATCCACATCATGCCGGACCAGATTGGTATCGAAGAGATCGGCGGTACATTAAGGCTCGGTTCCTATCCCTGTGTGCTGAAAAAAACTTCCAGGGCATATCAGTTATATAAAAAGGAAGAGATCACAGAACGGCACCGCCACCGCTATGAGGTAAATAATGACTATCGTGAGGTATTGGAAGAAAACGGCATGCTGCTTTGCGGTCTTTCACCGGATGGACGGATCGTGGAAATGGTCGAGATCCCGGAGCATCCCTGGTTTATCGCGACCCAGGCACATCCGGAGCTGAAGTCCCGTCCCAACAGGCCGCACCCATTGTTCAAAGGATTTGTGGAAGCTGCCCTTGCATATTCAGATGCAAAAACAAAATAAAAAGGACTGATATAAAATGAATTTTTCACGTCAGATACTGGCTCTTAAAGGATACAAAGTGCCGGTATCTGACAGAAATCTTTCATTTTATAACAGTCCTTTTAGGAATGGCCGGCGCCGGAGCTGTCTGTGCCGATTTTCGTCATTCTCTTACGCATCACATAGTCCATAAGCTTCACAGCTGCCCACGCTGCAAAGATACCGATCAGAAGCCCTCCCAGAACATCTGACGGATAATGGACGCCCACATACAGCCTTGAAAATGCGATCAGGGAGGCCAGAATGACTGCCGGTATCCCCCATTTCCCCGTTCCCATCCTGTAAAATACCAATGCCGCCGCAAAGGATGCGCACGTATGCCCTGACGGGAAGGAATAATCATGCTGCCTCTCAATGATGAGTTTCAGGCCGTCAACCACTTCATAAGGCCGGGTCCTTGCCACCAGATTCTTCAGTGCCACATTTGTAATCAGCGCCCCTATGATGAGCGAAAGAAGTGCGGTAATCCCCACTTTGCGTGTACTCTTCGGAATGATCAGCAGAATGGAAAGAGCGATCCAGAACCACCCCGAATTTCCAAGCGATGTAATGAACTTCCAAAAAGGAGTCATCCAGTCCTGCCTGATATATTCCTGTATGTAAAGCAGGACATTGCCGTCTAATTGTAATAAATAGCTCATATATACTCCCTTCTTTTTTAGAATTATTTTAATCATACCATAAATACATTCTCCATGGTATATTAAATCCTTCCATCACCGGAAGTCAATCACCGGATTTTTTTATTTTCTACAAAAATAATAAGGATTCACAAAAAGATTCTACCATAATGCTTTTTCGTTTTGTGTTAAAATATAAACATAAAACAAATCTACGGAGGTAATAAAATGAGAAACATTTTTAATTTCAATACGAAATGGGCCTTTTCCAAGGAAGCGAACGAAGTTCCTTCTGTTATGCCGGAAAGATGGTATTGGGTAAATCTGCCGCATACCTGGAATAATATTGATGGCCAGGATGGTGGAAATGACCTTTACCGTGGTACTGCATACTACGCGAACGAATTGGAGAAAAGCGAGCTGCCGCAGGCAGACCAGTATTATCTGGAGCTTCGCGGAGCAAACTCCTCCGCTGATGTCTATGTAAATGGAAAGAAGCTGGCACATCATGACGGCGGATATTCTACATGGAGAGTCAATATCACCGATGCTTTAGAGGACAGGAACCTTTTTGTGATTGCTGTAGATAACGCACCGAATTCCACTGTTTACCCGCAGTCTGCGGACTTTACTTTCTACGGCGGACTTTACCGCAGTGTCAACATCATTGCTGTCGATAATTCTCACTTTGACCTGGAGTACTATGGCGGACCTGGAATCAAGGTAACACCGATGGTCAACGGCTCTGATGCCGATGTGGAAGTAGAAGTATTCCTGACTAACGCCAAAGAAGGACAGACTCTTACCTACACCTTAAAAGATGCCGAGGGTAACGTTGTCGGTACGTCTACAACTGCTGCTTCTGAGACAAAAGCAGTCATCAAGATTGAGAACGTGCATTTATGGCACGGAAAGAAGGATCCTTATCTCTATACTGCAGAAGTTGTTCTTTCAGAGGAAGGAACTGCTGCAGACCAGGTATCCACCCGTTTTGGCTGCCGTACCTATAAGATCGATCCGGAAAGAGGATTTATCTTGAATGGAGAAGAGTACCCTCTGCGCGGTGTTTCCCGCCACCAGGACAGACTGGGAATCGGGAATGCCCTTCTTCCGGAACACCATAAAGAAGATATGGATCTGATCTGCGAGGTGGGAGCAACTACGATCCGTCTTGCACATTATCAGCATGATCAGTATTTCTATGACCTGTGTGATGAAAGAGGTCTGGTCATCTGGGCTGAGATTCCTTATATTTCCCAGCATATGCCTGGCGGACGCGAGAATACGATTTCTCAGATGAAAGAACTGATTACGCAGAATTATAACCATCCATCTATCGTTGTATGGGGATTATCCAACGAGATCACGATGGGCGGGGCATCTGACCCTGATCTGCTTACAAACCACCGCATCCTGAACGACCTCGTTCACGAAATGGACAAGACAAGACTGACGACCATGGCTGTCGTTTCCATGTGTGATATGCATGAAGAATATATCCAGATTCCTGACTGTGTTTCCTACAACCACTACTTTGGCTGGTATGGCGGAGATACAACCATGAACGGTCCGTGGTTCGACAAGTTCCATGAGGAGTTCCCGAATATTCCGATCGGCTGCAGCGAATATGGATGCGAGGCACTGAACTGGCATACCTCTGATCCTCAGCAGGGCGACTACACCGAAGAATATCAGGCATACTATCACGAGGAGCTGATCAAACAGTTCTTTACAAGACCATATATGTGGGCTACCCACGTATGGAACATGTTCGACTTTGGCGCTGATTCACGTAATGAAGGCGGCGAGAACGGACAGAACCACAAGGGTCTGGTTACATTTGACAGAAAGTATAAAAAGGATGCCTTCTACGCTTATAAAGCATGGTTATCCGATGATCCTTTCGTACATCTCTGTGGAAAACGTTATGTAGACCGTGTGGAAGATGTAACAAAGATCACTGTTTACTCCAACCTTCCGGAAGTTGAGCTTTTTGTAAATGGAAAAAGCTTTGAGAAACAGACAAGCGCAGAACACTTCTTCTACTTCAATGTTCCGAATGTGGGAGAAACGACTCTGACGGCTGTCGCAGGTGACTTCAAAGATGAGAGCCACATCCGCAAAGTCGATACATTTAATGAAGAATACCGCCTGAAAGAGAAAGGCGCTATCCTGAACTGGTTCGATATCACAGCTCCGGAAGGCTTCTATTCTCTGAATGATAAATTAGAAGATATTATGAAATCCCCAGCCGGACAGCAGGCAGTAATGAAGATGTTTGCCTCCTTCACAGCCGGAGAGAACGCAATGTTCAAGCCACAGGGAGAAGGTAACGGATCCATGATGTCAGGCATGATGGCAATGCTCGGAAGCTTTACGGTACTCAGACTGACCTCTCTGATGGGCACTGCAAATGTGACGATTACGAAGGAAGACCTGCTCGCTATTAATGAAGGGTTAAATCAGATTCCTAAGGTATAAAGGCAGAAGCTACGGACAAACACAATAAAATGAATCCCTTTTTGAAATAGAAGCAGGCAGGAATATGCCTGCTTCTATCTCGTTCAATTCAGCTTCTCTTTTGTTCAAAATCACAAATCGAAAGATTATTATGTGATTCTATTGTTAAAAAATATAGAATATGCTATGATTTAAAAAGTGGTAATAAAATTTTCTTGGTATGACAACAAGGGGATTTTATTGCCTTTTTTATTAACTAAATACAATCATTAAAAGGAGGGGTCTCATGTTAAACGAAATAAGATGGGGATTTATCGGCTGTGGAAAAGTAGTTCAAAAGAAAAGTGGTAAAGCTTTTAATCTTGTAAATAACAGTCACATCCATTCGATTATGCGCCGTAACCTAAATGATGCACATCTGTCTGCAAAAATGTTTGGTGTACCCTATTGGTATGATAATATAGAAGATTTTCTGGCATCTGGTATTGATGCTGTCTATATAGCAACGCCTCCTGGATTACACTTTCAACAAGCCATGGCCTGTTGCCAGGCAGGAAAGCCGATCTATATAGAAAAACCTTTTGCAAGAAGTTATAATGAAGCAAGAACAATCGCCGATGCATTTTCTGCTAAAAATATTCCATTATATGTTGGACATTACCGGCGAGCACTACCACGCTTTATTAAAATCAAACAGCTTTTGGATGAAGAATGTATAGGGAAAATATGTTCTGTAGATTATCAACTAAACCGTATCTTTTCTCCTGCTGATGTTGAAAATACCTGGTTGTATAATCCTGTGCTGTCTGGCGGTGGGAAGTTCTTTGATATTGCTGCCCATTCTTTGGACATTATAGCTTTTTTGTTTGGAAATCTTACAGATGTTTATGGATATGCAAAGAACCACAGCACCCATTGCCCATTAGAAGATACTGTTGATTTTGTTTTTCAAACAGAGAATGATATCGTCGGTACCGCCAATTTTAATTGCATCTCCAATAAAAAATGCGACAGAATGTATGTGAACGGTACAAACGGATGTATGGAATTCAGCATTCATGGCCGTTATGATATAAAGATCATAAATTATAATACAGAAACTGTTGACCTCTTAGATATTCCTGATCCTGTAATTATAGAAGGACCCATGATACAAACTGTTGTTGACGATTTATTACAGCGTGGAACTTGCCCTTGTAAAGCTGAGAATGCATTACCTACATATTATGTCATTGACCGAATTCTCGAAAAATTCTATCAAGGTCGGAATGATGATTTTTGGAATTATCCAGAAAGATGGGGGAACTAAATGACAGTATGGGGATTTATTTTTACATGTTTTAGTGTTCCAACATCACTATTTGGAATTTATGAATTATTAAAAAAGGGGGTTATCAGATGGAAACGCCATAAGGTCAAATCTATTATATGGGATAACAGCTCCGACTGGGTTATTGTTACGCCACAATACGATGAAAAATATCGGAGAGTTGAAGATATTATAGCTTCTGAAAAACTATATGAGCATTGCAACAAGTTAGGTCTACATTGCTGCATACAAGATGATTCCCAGGCGATACCACCAGACAAAAATCTGATTTTAATCTGTGGTCCCAAAGCCAATAAAGCAACAAGGAAACTATATAGACATTTTCATATCAATATTGAATTGACGACAGCCCCTGTCACTATTAAGGATGATTTAAGCGGGTGTAGCTATAAAGCAGAATACGATCCAACAACACATGATGTAACTAAAGATTATGCTATATTATCAAGGTATATTGATTCAGATACAGGTCGAATATACGTATTCTGTATGGGAATACATGGTATTGGTACAATGGGAGCTGCATGTGTTTTATTAGATTACAAGCTGATAAAGTATATCAAAAGCTTTGAAAGTTTTGAAGCTGTTGTTTCAGTTCCTGTAATTAACAATCGATTTTCTATCGGACCTGCAGATTTTATTATACCGCCCCGAAAATTAAAATAAAAGGAGAATAGTATATGTTGAATATAGCACTGATCTTTCCACTAAAATATAGAAAATTCTATATCAACCCATTTTATCTGCAAAAAGTAGAAGGTCTACTTCTGGAGGCCTTTTCCGCTGACCAGATAAAGACAGTGTTACTAGATAAGAATACAGATGATTATTACCAACTATTGAATTCTAGTTCCCCTTACGATCTTATTCTTTTAGATACTCCAGCAGGGGAAATTGAGTCCGTAACTAGTGTTCTGAATGAAATAGATACAAAAAGCGCATTATTGATAGGTGAAACTATCAAATATGGATGCGCAAAAGCGCTTTTACAGGATTTACAAAAAGATTATACATTTCAAATCCTGGGGTGTTCAGACGATAATGGTATTTTAGAATATATCAGAACGATGGTAAATGGAGACATAAGAAATGGGATTCCGGGTCTTATGTATTTTGAACAAGACATATTTTATGAAAATCCTGTTGATCCAAAAAAGGACTATCAAAAGCATCTTCTTCTAAATTTTGAAGATAATATTATAAAATGTTATGAAAAAACGGGTATACAGATTTTCATGGAAGGTATCTCAAACGGATGTGAAAATCAATGTTCATTTTGTAAACTAAACAATAGCACTGTTATCTCCCGAAAAGTTGTTCCCTCTTGTATCAATATAGCAGACACTCTAAGTCTCCTTGAAAAAAAGTGCAAGAAGAAACTATTTATACAATTCACCGATGAGAATTTTTTTGGAGGAGGCATGAACCGGCTAAATGCAGTTAAAAAATTATGTAGTGAACTTAAGGTTATAAATTATAAAGGAAAGTTTGGAATTGACACTAGGCTGGATTCAATCATCAACACTAGCGATTCTACTGTAAAACAACAAGAACGCGAGAGAATATGGAAGATGTTCTCTTCATGCGGATTAAAATATTGCTTTTTAGGATTAGAAACATTTCATCAGAATCAAGCTAAACGATATCACAAAAATTTAGATCTTACTAATTTCCATAAAGCAATTGCTTTTCTTGAAGAAAATAATATCATTTATACTATAGGACTGATTTTATGGGATCCGCTTATGAACGTACAAGAGCTAGAGTCTAATCTAGATTTTATTTATCATAATAATTTATTTGGAAAGACAGCCTCGCTACTAAAAAAAATGAGAATTCAGGCCAATTCAATATATTTTAAAGAGAATATTTTTAAAGAGAATATTTTTAAAGATGAAATTATATACCATGCCGACGATTATTTTAATATAAATGAAGAGGACATCGTCTATCATGACCAGACAATCCAAGGTATTCTGCCATATGTGGATTCTGTATATAAACTATTTGATGGCTGCGGATATCGGCATTCGGATGTAACACTTTTTTCTGCTCTATATGACGAAAGTACCCCCGATATTTTAAAGCATATTCCTTATAAAATATCGGTTTTAGAATTTGTTATTCTTAAGTATCTGCTAAAAAATGAAGATTTATCAGATGAATCTAAAGTCAAAAATGAAATATCAAGACTTTGCATTGAAACCGTTAGCGATATACACCACTCTCTAGATTCACTTAACGATATTGCCGAATATGATTTAGAACTTCAATCTATAATTACTTATTATCAAACAGTATTTTCAAAAATATATATTAGGCTAAAGGATTTTCTGTAAATCCATATAATTATTATGAATTTAAAGGAATTTCTAATTACAAATTGAAAGATGGTATTATATATGATATCATAATCAGAGGATAAGGAACAATATGAGTACTGTCAAAAAGAGACTTGAAAAATTTTATAAAAAGCCAATACCAAATGATATTACTTTTGAAGAAGTTGAGGTGTTAGCACAATATTTTGGATGTATTGTTATCGGGGGTGGTAACCATATGAAAGTTATACATAAAGCATCTGGAACTGTCATCCCTGTACCCAGACATGGAAAAACAGTTGGGGAAGCTTATATTAAACAACTAAAAATATTGTTTGACACGATCAAGGAGGATATGTAAATGATATATGAAGCGAATATTTACCAGATGAGGGTAGAAAACCATACTTTTTGGGTTGCAGAAAGTAAGAGCTTAAAAGGCTGTGTCGGTCAAGGGGATACGTCTGATGCGGCTATAAAAGAACTAGAACAAAATGAGAAGGAATGGTTAGAAACAGCAAAGGAGTTTGATATTCCAATTCCACCAGTTTCATTAAGAAAAGAAAAGGCTTACAGTGGAAAGTTTTCTTTAAGAATGTCACCTTATGTTCATGAAAAAGCCGCAGATAATGCTTCTGAATTAGGCATTAGCTTGAATCAATATATTAATGATGCTCTGGTGGAATACAATGAAAGAGTAGCAAACTCGTTCAAGTCTTCT
This sequence comes from uncultured Faecalicatena sp., assembly GCA_902489075.1. GTDB lineage: Bacteria > Bacillota > Clostridia > Lachnospirales > Lachnospiraceae > Faecalicatena_A. Next base: position 66,553 of record CABTYO010000008.1, read on the forward strand.
AAGGATGATTTTGAAACATTAACCTAGTTTTTGTACTTATCAAATGTATTTTGTAAAAACGACGTCAGAAAATCCTGGAAAAGGGGTGAGTGTAACTAGCCGTTGCACTCACCTTTTTCCATTTATTAACCTTCGATTTCCCTGATTTCCCGCCGTGTCAGTGGATTGACATGCACCATACAGTGTTTCACCTCCGGAAACTGCTCTTCTACTCTGTTATGCACATCTTCCGCTATCTTATGCGCCTCTTTCAACGTCAGATTCTCATCCGCCGCAATTTCGATATCCACATATGACCGTGCTCCGAACATCCTGGTGCGTATGGCGTCAATTTTCTCCACGCCACGGCTCTCCAGGACTGCCTGGCGGATCTGCTGGATCGTCCTGTCATCACAGGCTTTATCTACCATCTTGTTCATGGCATCCTGGAAGATATCCCAGGCCGCCTTTCCGATAAAGACGCAGATTACCACACTTGCCAGGGGATCCAGAACCGGGAATCCAAGCCTTGCTCCCAGGATACCCGCAAAAGCTCCGATGGAAGAAAGGGCATCCGAACGGTGATGCCAGGCATCCGCCATCAAGGCACCGGAATTGATCTTCTTTGCCGCGCCCCTTGTGTACCAGTACATCCATTCCTTCACAACAATCGATACAACTGCTGCAATAAGCGCCAGTCTTCCTGGAATCAGCGCCTCGCCAAGTCGTCCGGCGGCAATCTTCTGCACGCCCTGGATTCCAATCCCCACGCCGGTAGCAAACAGGAGCACTGCCAGTAAAATGGATGCCACACATTCCATTCGCTCATGTCCATAAGGGTGCTCCTTATCCGACTTTTTGGCAGATATGGTCACTCCGATCATGACAATAATCGTGCTGAACACATCCGAAGCAGAATGAACGGCATCGGATATCATAGCTCCTGAGTGGGCGATCAGGCCTGCTGCCAGCTTAAAGACAGACAAGGCAACATTCACCCCGATACTTACCCCTGAAACGCGCATGGCAATTTTATTTGTATTCATTTTTTCCTGCATTCCCTTTATATCCTCCAGTTCACAAGTATTTTCCTGCACACTGTCATTTTCTGTTCTCCTGGCTGCAATCGTTCTGGATTTACGCCCGTTCCCGGATTTTTATTTACACAAAAAGAACCTGCGGAACATTCTTCTAAACTGTCCCACAGATTCTCTTTCTACGCCCAAAGGCAATATAAAATATCCTTACCCAGGATATGAAATCATCATCTGCTGCCGCGACGCGGCCCGGCCCCATTCATACAGATACTGCTGTATGCATCGCCTGCTCAGTTTGTACTGTAGATTTGATATGCAGTGCAACGAGTTTCCTTATATAATATGCAGTTTTCCCTCATTTGTCAACTGCTTTTCCAGTTATACTAACCGATTTAACACAATTTTTACTGCCACACAATATCAGATGCGGCTGTTACGGAAATTGGATTTCTGTAACAGCCGCATCACTATGAGGGGGGCTAATTTGTGGATTTATCCGTCTTCATATCTCATGCCTGTAATTTCTCTGAATTACATATTTGCTTTCATCTTATACCTTTTCTCTTTCCTGATATATCCTGTATCCCTGCCATATTCTTCTTTGTCTGCTGCTTCCATTCTGTGGGGCTTTCTCTGCTGATCCAGTGGCACACTCCCCATCTCATCTTCCAGATGCATCCTGCGGAAGTCTTTCCTGTGATTGACGCCTCCACAAAAATCTTCAAATGCATATGCCATTCTTTCTAAGACAGTGAGACTGGACATCCTTTCTACGGAAAGTTTCCTGACAGAGCGGAGCCAATACTCTGTGAGCATCCAACAGGTAACCAACAGTGCTGCAACTGAAATCAAAACCATTATCATTCTCTCTAACATAGCTTCCACTCCTTTTCTTTTGTTGTTATCTTTATATTAGTCCTCATTTTTTGATTAGTCAATATTTTTATTCAATTTTTATATTTTTTCTGTTTTCGATCTATATTCTATGTGTTTTTCTATTAATTTCATTCTTTTATTTTTCCTTTTCACTCAGTGTTTTCAAATAAGCTTCCGCAGCCGGATCTTTTATCTCATATTTGCGGTACCATTCCTTATTGGCATCATTTCGCACAACTTCGGAACGGTTCTGGGAGAGAAAACGCACAAGCGGGTAGACATCCACCCAGATCTCATGGTTTCCTTCCCTCTGACTCTCATCAAAGATCAGCTGCAGGCCGAAATGAAGATGATAGGTATCTATATTATTGACATTCTCCGTTGTACTGTACCCGGTTCTGCCCATATATCCGATCACATCCCCGGCCTGCACCACATCTCCCTCTTCCAGTGATTCTGCAAAGGGAACATTCTGGCGCAGATGGGCATAATAATAGTAACGTCGTCCGTCAAAGCTGTTGATCCCGATGCGCCATCCTCCATACTGGTTCCATCCCATCACAGCCACATAACCGGACTCAACTGCAGTCACGGGAGTTCCGACCTGCCCCATGAGATCATGCCCCAGATGGTTGCGGCGGTATCCATAGCTTCTGGATACCCCGAAATCATCATAATCCGTATAAGGGAATTCCTTTGCAATCGGAGAGTACGCCTTCAGCCCATAATACTTTTTCCATTCCTTTTTGCCGCTGTCAGCTTCCTGTGGTTTCTCTATCTCATACTCCCCCACCATACCATCCAGAACCGCACCGTAAGCCTCCCGGTAATAACCGTAATACTCCATATTGGCCGTCATTTCCTCCATCGTTGTCTCACCTGAGAGTATTTTCTCCGCCGCTTCGGTCATATCCTTTTCCCGGAAAGCAGTAAAATCACCGCCATACTTTGCCCCCAGGTATGCCAGCAGATCTATCCAGTTCAGATGGATCTCTTCCTGATATGTCTCCACATCATATGTATATGCCTGGTTTAATGCCTCATAGGAAACATTGAACTCCACCCATTTAATATAATCTTCTTTCTCCTGTATCTCTCCCTCTGCCGCACCGTCCTCTGCTTCACTGTCCTCTGCCGCACTGCCTTCTACTGCACTGCCTTCTACTGCACTGCCCTCTGTCCTGACAGTATCCGCCGCTTTTTGATCTATTGTCCTGCCCGGCGCACTGCCAGGCCAGGCACCAGCTATCAGAAGAAGCAGCAGAATCTCAGCTCCTATCCCTGCCGAAAAAAAGAATCGTCTCCGCATGTACATGCTCCTGCCCATAAACTCTTAATAGTCTATGCGCCATGAACGCAACAAATTCTTCTGAATATAATGAATACAAACAACAATCATGATGTCAGGAGCAGACCATGCATCTTATTTCATCACTTTTATTCGCACTCTCCGCAAATATAGACAGTTTTATTGTCGGCATGTCTTATGGGATAAAAAAATCAGACATCAGCCTTTTGAAGAGTATCATCATCAGTCTTGTCACCCTGATCGGCACCATCGCCGCAATCCTGCTGGGTACAGAAATCTCGCGGTTTCTCCCTGCATCATCTACGTCAGCTGTCGGCTGTACCCTCCTGATCGGACTGGGTCTGTATTATATCCTGAAGGCTCTGTTTGGCTTTCTTGTAAAAAAATTCAGGAAAACGGAAGTAACATCCAGCGAACATACCTCTGAGCCGTCAGAAAAAGAAGCAGCACAGACAACTCTGCTTACCATGAAAGAAGGACTGTTTCTGGGGCTGGCACTCTCCATTAACAATTTTGGGATGGGCATTGGGGCCAGTATCACAGGCTTAAAACTGGTGCCGACTGCGGTCATTTCCCTGATCGTCTCCGTCATTTTCCTGTATGCAGGTAACTTCATCGGGAAGACAAAGATGCCCCGGATATCCGACCAGATGGCTGATGTCATCTCCGGGCTGATTCTGGTGGGTCTTGGCGTTTACGAACTTCTTGTATAAAAAGAAAGTCCTGCGCGGCATTCTTTCTGATACCGCACAGGACTTTCTATCTCTTATTTTACAATACCGCTGTAAATCCAACCGCAGGGCATGAAGGACAGGATGCCTGCAGGGACCCCTGCATTTTACAGCAGCAGGATTTCTCCTGTACTGTCAAGCCCATATCCACCTGCCGCCTCTGCCCGGGCGCGAAATTCACTGCTCTTAAGTACATTCAGAAACTGTCTGATCTTCTCCTGCTCCAGCGTCTCCTTTCGCACTGCAAAGTCATACTCCTCTTCCCCCACAGGGATAAAGTCCAGATCCATTGCATGAGCAGCCGAATAGACGCCCATCCCGGCATCTGCCCCGCCGTTTTTGACCAGTGCCGCCACTGCCATATGGGTTGCGGCCTCCTTATCATAGCCGTCGACCTCCTCCGGGCGGATTCCGGCCGTTTTCAGACAGTAATCCAGCAGGACTCTTGTCCCGGCGCCCCGCTGGCGGTTCACATAAGACACCCGTTTCAGGTCTTCGATCCCTTTGATTCCCTTTGGGTTGCCTTTCTGGACGATAATCCCCTGAATCCGCTTTACCCCTTTGATCAGGGCCATCTCCTGCCCCGGGAATAGTTTTTTCAGATAAGAAATATTATAGACCCCTGTCTCCTCATCCAGCAGATGGGTCGGTGCAATATGCGTCTCGCCGCGCTTTAGTGCCATCAGTCCGGCCATGCTGCCCACATGGGTACTGGACAGAAAGCTGCCCGGGTAAACCTGCGGCATCAGGTCTGCAAGGAAATCCAGAATCAGATCGTGGCTCCCGATGGATACCACCGTATGCCTGATTTCTTCCAGCTCGCGGTATAATTCCACCTCCACTGTCTCTCCCGCCTCTGCTCCTTCACTGTTCTGTCCGATGATACAGAATCCATCCGCCCGCACCAGGCTCATTGCAGCGCCTGCACCTCTTGCCAGAGGGGATGCGATCAGCTTATCGCCTACTTTTCCCACCTTGACCCGGACGTATTCCTGATGCTTCAAGGAGGATACCAGGCGCTTGGAAAGCACCGCCTCCACGGTATGTCCGGCAGAATGCCGTTCTCCTGACATCATGTCCATGACAGGCCTTACGAAGTTTTCGAAATCAATATATGCGGAGACAGGATAGCCCGGAAGCCCTATCACAGGCTTGCCTTCCACAATGGAAAGGATCACAGGCTTGCCCGGCTTGATCGCCACGCCATGCACAAGCACCTCGCCTATCTCCCTTAAAATATGCACGGTATAGTCTTCCGTCCCTGCACTGGAGCCCGCATTCACAACCACAATGTCATTCTCCGCAAGTGCCTTTTTAATGGTCTCCTTGATCTTGTCATAATCATCCTCCACCGGGGCATACCGATGCGGAATCCCCCCATAACTTATCGTCATTGCCGCGAACATCCGGCTGTTGGACTCTATGATATCGCCCTCCTCTGGCTCCCTGTCCGGCTCGATGATCTCTGTTCCGGTAGGGATCAGCCCCACCTCCGGCTTTTTAATGACCTCCACATTCAGGATCCCGCCGCTTAACAGCACGCCGATGTCAATAGGACGGATTTTATGTCCTCCCGGTATCAGCATCTCCCCCGCTACGATATCCTCGCCGATGGGGCGGACATGCTGCCAGCCGCTTGCGGCCTCCAGGATCTGCACCCGGTCCTCATCCACCTCCAGCAGGTCTTCCGCCATGATCACCGCATCATAAGGAGGATTCACCGGGTCCCCGGTATCTACGACCCGGTAATCTTCTCCCTTCACAAGCGTGAGTGGATTCTCCTGTGACGCCCCTGCCGTCCGCTTCGACACTACTGCAATGCCATCCATGGCCGCCGCATTGAAAAGAGGGGAACAGCATTTTGCATAGACTGCCTCCGCCGTCATCCGGCCAAAAGAATCCTCCACCGGTATGACTTCATGCCTGGGTGTCATAAGCTTCTCCAGTGCCTGTGTATACAGCCTGCGTGCCTCCTCTGCTGGTATCGTCTTTAAGTATAAATTGCGTTTTCCCATAATTCCTCCTTCAAAGCAGATATCCGAAATCCACCCTGCTGTTCCATAAATCAAATCTCATATACAAATACCTGTTCTCCCTTTTTCAGCCCTTCCTGATTCTCCTCAATCAGGAGATATCCATCTGAGCGGGAAAGGGTGCTGATCAGCCCGGAACGCCCGAAGATGGGGCATGCCAGGAGCCTTCCATCCTCCATGCGCTTAAGATGTACCAGCTGACAGGTCAGTTTTCCCGGTGCAGCCGGAAGGTTGGTGGAGATCTCTGCCATCCTGGGATAGGGTTCTCTCTCCCCCGTCACTGCGCGCCACAGCCAGCCCACCAGCAGTTCAAAGACAAGCATGGCCGCCGCAGGATGCCCGGGCAGTCCCACGAGCAGAGTTTTTGACGGTCTGTCATATCCAAGGATCGTAGGCTTTCCCGGCTTTAGCGCGAGCCCATGGGTAAAAGCACCCTCACTTGCCAGTTCATCGATCACAGAATTGGTCTCATCCTTCTTCCCCTGGGAGCTTCCTCCTGAAACAACGACGATATCACTGTCTTCCATGGCTTTCGCAGCCGTCTGAAAGAGAAGTCCGCGTTCATCCTTTAATACCGCACAGCCCGTCACCTCAAAGCCCAGCTTCTGTGCCATGGCGCAGATCCCATAGGTATTGATATCCCTCACCTGGCCGGGCTTCGGTTTCCCGCCCGGCGGCACCAGCTCATCTCCTGTTGAGATGATGAATATCTTCCAGGGACGGTAGACTTTTACCCTGGTAATCCCTAAAGAAGCCAGGACTCCGATGGACGCAGGACCAAGTCTTGTCCCTCTGAAAAGGACCTTCTGCCCTTCCTTCATATCATCCCCGGCCTCTACAATATTTGCCCCCACAGACACACTCTGATAGACCGCCGCTTCAAAGTCAGAGAACAGTTCGCAGTACTCCACCATCACGACAGCATCCGCCCCTTCCGGGATCATGCCGCCGGTGGGCACATACACGCAGGTTCCGGGAGTGACAGATACATCCGCCGCCTTCCCCATCTCCACTTCTCCTGCGATCTTTAAGAACGCCGGAATGCTCTCGCCCGCTCCGCCTGTATCAGCCGCACAGACCGCATATCCATCCACTGTGGACCTCCGAAAAGACGGTACGCTTTCTCCTGCACAGAGGTCTTCTGCCAGTACAGCCCCCTGTGCATCCAGGAGTTCTTTTTCTATCACTTCAGGTGTCGGGTTTCCCATCGCCGTTAAAATCTTCTGACGGGCCTGGCCCACTGTATCTACATTCAGCAATTTCATACTTTCAAAAACCTTCCTTTTTCCATATAGTGGATCTGATCACAGATCTGATTGATATGATCCAGCTGATGGTTTACAATCAGCCATGTCACAGGCTCCTTTTTCTGTACATCCAGAATCATCCCCTCAAACAGCTCTTCGCTTTCCGGGTCCAGGTTCGACAAAGTCTCATCTACCATAATCAGCTTCGGATGAAAGATCAGTGCCCTGAGAAAGGAAAGCTTCTGCCGCTCCCCGCTGGACAAAGACTTTGCATACTGCTTTTTCTGCCCCAGAAGCCCCACTCTCTCAAGCATCCGGTCGATCTCCTTCTCATCCGGCCGGATCCTGCGGATGGTCAGGGGATAGATCAGGTTCTGGTAGACGGATGTGTCCATGAGATAAGGCCTCTGGAACATCATCGTAATATCCCTGGCACCCAGCCCCTCATAATCGATGCTGCCCCCATCCGGCTTTAAGATGCCTGCCGCCGTTTTCAGAAACACCGTCTTCCCACAGCCATTCGGACCGACGATTCCATGGATTTTCCCCGGCTCTATGTACAGATCGTCCACTTTCAGGCAAAACTTTCCGATCGTCTTTTCCAAATCAGTAATTCTCATCCTGTTCCTCCTCCTTCTGGAGTATATCGCAGATCCACTGCAGGATAAATGCCATCACAAGAAGCAGGATTCCAAGCGCAACCCCTTCTGTAAAGATTCCCTGGCTTTTCAGCAGTGAGATGGTCGTCGTCATGGTCCGCGTCCTTCCTTTGATATTGCCGCCTACCAGCATCACCGCACCCACTTCACTGATGGAACGCCCGAATCCGGTGACCATGCAGAAATAGATTTCCCGTCTCATCTCCCGGATCGTAAGCAGTACGCTCTGCCACCGGCTGGCTCCCATGGTCACCGCAAATGTCCGGATTCCGGGAGCCGATTTTCTGGCATAGGAATAAATCATCCCGCAGATAATCGGGGTAATGATCAGTGTCTGAGCAATCACCATTCCCTTTATGGTAAATAAAAGCGACAAAGGACCCAAAGGACCCCTTCGCATAATCAGGAGATACACCACCAGGCCCACAACCACCGGCGGCACTCCCATCAGCGTCCGGTTGATGCGGACAATAATCTTCTTACCCGGGAACTGGAACTTCTCAAGCAGAAGCCCCAGCACGATCCCCAGCACAGATGATATTGCGGTAGAACAGACTGCCATCGTAAAGGTCACTTCGATGGCACTCATAATCCCTGGATCTGATATCACGCTTTTCAGCCACTCTATCATCCGTATGTTCCTCCTGTCTATGAATCAGTTCCTGCATTTGGCGTAAACAACGCCTGTCCATACTCATCGATTCCATATTCGCCGATCAGTTTCTGTACTTTATCGGAACAGATCCACTCAATAAAATCATTGGCACCTTCATTATTTACCTCGGGATATTTCTCCGGACTGACTGCAATCACTCCGTACTGGTTCAGCAGATTTTTATCTCCTTCACAGACAATATCCAGCTCACTCTTAAGTGTCGCATCCTTGCTCTGTTTTAACCAGGTTCCTCTGTCCGTCAGGCAGTAAGCCTTCTGCTCGTCCGCCATGGTAATGGTAGCGCCCATGCCCTGTCCGGATTCCACGTAATTCGGGTCAGCAGACGGATCCAGATTCAATGCAGTCCAGATCTTCTTCTCTTTCTTATCTGTACCGGAATCATCCCCTCTGGATACAAACGGGAGCTGGTCATTGACGATCTGCGTAAATACGGCATTGATATCATCGGTCTTTGCAATCGGCCCTTTTGGTCCGATGACTACAAAGTCATTGTACATGACAGGGAACCTTTCTACGCCATAACCATTTGCGATAAATTCTTCCTCACTGGATTTGGCATGTACAAGAACCACATCCACGTCCCCGTTTTCGCCCATCTTCAAAGCTTCTCCGGTACCCACCGCATTCCATTCCAGATCCCAGCCGGTATCCTCTTTAAACAGCGGCTTTAAGTAATCCAGAAGCCCCGTGTCTTCTGTGCTGGTCGTGGTGGCCATCATCAGTTTTCCCTTATCCTTCACCTCGTCCTTGGACGCATTCTCTGCCTCATCCTTCTTCGTGTCAGCCGGCGCCTCTGTCTTCTTCTCGTCCTTCTGACCGCCGCATGCGGCAAGTCCCAGTCCCATTACCATAACAAGTAACACTGCCAAAACCTTTTTCTTCATAAACTTTTCCTCCTTTTCAGCATGCTTATTACACTATCCGGCCATTTAAACACAAAAAAATGGCCTCTGAAAAAGAAGACCACGCAAAATATACCTGATGAATTTCTGCGGATATTCTTTTCAAATACGGAAGGCACTTTCTTTTCAAAAAGTACCCATTGGCCCGCTGTCATGGCTTCCATCGCCGCTTTAGACAGCCAGGCTCGAACTCCTGCAACCGATATGTAATTGTAAATCTGCTGTTATTTATTTAAAATGCCGCCGGCCGCTTAGGCACCTCCTTTTCTTCTGCCCTGAATTTGCCGGCTGCACTTTAATCCCAAATGAAGCAAACCTTCTTAAATTCTATTCTGTCCCGTAAGTATGCGCCATCACATCCGCCATCTTTTTCTTCCTGCACTCCGGACAGATGTCCTCCGGCTCCTCGCCGCATCGTTTGGCCGCATATTCGATCTCTTCCCTGGTCCCGATCACGGTGCCGCATTCCCGGCAGTGGACCAATTCGAACTCCCGTCCCCAGATGCTCCGCTTTTCGGGGCCGTCTGTAAACGAGATGGCGCTGGTCGGACAGACCTTCACACAGCTTAAGCATCCAATACAGGCACTGCTCGGCTCATCATACGGGGTGGAAATCTTCTTCGCTGTCCCTCTCATGACCGTAGAGATGGCACCTGTCCCCAGGCTTGCACAGGCCCTTGCACACAGGCCGCACATGATGCACTTTTCTCCCTGGATGGGCTTGAAACGGCTGCCGTCTATGGCTCCGTACTGTCTGCAAAGTGCCGCAATCTCAGGACTCTCCGGCGCTCTCATAGCCAGAAGCATCAGGACTGCGCCCCGGTCCTCCCTGACCCGGTCACTGTCCGTATAGACTTCACAGGACCGTTCCACAGGATACACACAGGATACCACGATCTTGCTCTTTCCACGTTCCACGACCTCCACCAGACACACTCTGCAGCAGCCCTGCTCCGCAAGACCTGGATGATGGCACAACGTCGGGATATAAAAACCATTCCTCCTGGCAACATCGAGAAGGAACTCTCCCTTCTCGCAGGTACAGGCTTTTCCATTTATTGTAATCTCAATCATGCCTGCTGCCCCCTTTCTGCCACGTCATTTCTTCCCAGAGTGACCACCGCGTCGAACTTACATGCCTCCCGGCAGCTGCCGCAGGCGATACACTTCGTCTGGTCAATGGTATGTACTGCCTTCTTGCCGCCGCTGATCG
>CABTYO010000009.1 GCA_902489075.1 uncultured Faecalicatena sp.
CAAAACCTTTGGTGGGAGTTCGATTCTCTCATCCCCTGTTTTTAGACGTTCAAAAGTGGACGTCTTTTTTTGTATCCAAAATTAAAAGGAACCGTAAAAAACGGTATTTGACATGCTCCCTGATTATGAAATTATTATTTTAAGTTTTTATCTCCCCATTGCTTTATGATTTCTAAAACAGACATAAAACTTTCGCCCAGTTCTGTCAGTGTATATTCGACATGTGGCGGAACTTCCTTAAAATCATGCCTATTGATGAACCCATCAGCTTCTAACTCTCTAAGCTGTTTTGTTAGAGAAGATTCCGTTATTTCTCCCACATGACGACGTAGTTCACCGAATCTACGTACATTCTGAATTCCAATATAATAAAGAATTTCAATCTTCCATTTACCGCCCAGTATTTTTTGAATAGTGGAAATCGTTACACATCTTTGTATGGATTGTTCATTTTTTCTCATAGCATCTCACTCCTTTTCTCTATTATATATATTTAACCGCATAAAATCAATGTACAATATTTTTATATAGTACTACAAAAAAGTACAGTACTTTCAATTTCATTGTACAATGATATAATTTGCGTATAGTCTATGAAAGGAGAAATTGATATGCACTATACAGGAACGGTGTGGAGGCCACCATATGAAGCGTCCTCGTTACTATTGGAGGTAACTGCTGGCTGTACTCATCACAAATGCAAATTTTGTACTTTGTATGAAGAGTTACCTTTTAAGTTTAGAATGTCACCATTGGAGGATGTTGAGGAAGATTTACAGGAAGTGCAAAGACAATTTAAACTTTGGGAATTTAATAGACCCACAAGAACTTTTCTGGTGGGGGCAAATCCTTTTGTTCTAAAAGCAGAGCGTCTATTGGAAATCGCTTCGCTAGTTCATAAGTATGTTCCGAGCAGCCAGACAATTGGCTGCTTTTCAAGAATCACAGATATTACTTTGAAAACGGATGGAGAATTGTTGGAACTGAGAAAAGCTGGTTATGACGGTATTACAATCGGAGTTGAAACAGGTGATGATGAAGCCTTGAAATTTATGAATAAAGGTTATCTTTCAAAAGATATTTTTATTCAGTGTCAACGTCTGGAACAGGCTGGTATCAGCTATAACTTCTTTTATTTAACTGGTATTTCTGGAATTGGAAAAGGTGTAAAAGGAGCAAAAGCAACAGCGGAGATTTGTAATCAGCTGCACCCTCAAATTATTGGGGCAAGTATGTTGACAATTTATCCTGATTCAGAATTGTATCAAGAAATCCAGAAAGGAAATTGGCAGGAGGAAACCGAAATTGAGAAGTATAAGGAATTAAAAGCCTTAGTAGAAAATCTGGATATTCCTGTCTGGTTTGCTGCTGGTGGAGCTTCCAATGCAATACCAATTCAAGGTACACTGCCCAAAGATAAGAAAAAGGTACTGTCCGTACTGGATGAAATTATTAAAAATGCTGATGAAGATGAATTGACGAACTATCGGAAAAATCTTCGTCATCTGTAAAGGAGGCGTTCTGTTTTGCACTTTACAGGTAGAACATGGAGACCACCTTATGAAGCCAGTTCATTTATTATACAGGCTGCTTCTGGCTGCACACACAATAAATGCCGTTTTTGCAGTCTTTATAAAAACGAATGTTTCCGTATGTCACCACTCAATGAATGGGAAGAAGATTTAAAGGAATTAAGTTTCTATCAACCGACAGCAAGACGGATTTTTTGGACAGGTGCAAATCCATTCGCCATGAATTATGAGAATTTAAAAACAAGAGCTTTATTAGTGCATGATTATCTTATAGAATGTCAGACAATGGCTATGTTTGCAAGTATTCGAGATATAAAATCAAAGAAGATTTGGCAGTTAAGAAAATTAAAAAGCCTTGGTATCAACGGCCTTAGTATTGGTACAGAGTCAGGTGATGATTATACTTTGCGCCTGGCTAATAAGGGATATACTGCAAAAGATATTATTGATCAATGTCGTAAACTGGATGAAGCTGGAATTGAGTACTATTTTGTTTACATGACAGGACTTGCTGGTAAAGGGAATGGATACCGTAATGCGATTAACAGTGCAAAAGTGTTTAGCAAAGTAAATCCGAGGTTTATATCAGTAGACTCATTAACTCTATTTGAAGATACTGAATTATTTGAAATGGCAAAACGTGGTGACTTCATACCAGCAGGTGAAAAAGAACGTATTGAAGAATTGCAAACGTTTATTCAAAACTTGCAGCTTCGAGTTCATTTGTTTGCAAATAGTGTTTCAAACTTTTATCCAGTCACAGCTTATCTTCCCAGAGATAAAGAATTTGTTGTTAGTGAGCTTCAAAATATTTTAGATACAGTAAGCGAACAAGAAATGCAGAATTATAGAAATAGTTTAAAATCTTTGGGGTAAAATCATTCATTCTTTTCCACAGAAAGAAGTATCACAGATCTATACATTTTAAACAAAGGAAGCTATAAAATATTGATCCTATTGCCATCATGAAAGCAGAAAAACTGAAAATACTTTCATCGAATCGGGTATGTATTGAAATTAAATACGTATAAGCTTATACTGATAACAGATTAAGCAGGAAGGGAGTTCTGGTTATGGGATTAGAACAAGTAGAGATGGGAGAAACAGGTAAAAAATATGTAAGTATTGACATCGGCGGCACTGCGATTAAGTATGGCGTGATCAATGAAAATGGAGAGATCATCAGCCGGAATGAGATGGATACGGAGGCGCAGAAGGGGGGGCCGGCGATTCTTAAGAAGGTTGTCGGGATTGTTGAGAAGCTGAGTACAGAAGAGAAGATCAGTGGAGTCTGTATTTCCACGGCTGGGATGGTGGATACGGAAAAGGGCGAGATCTTTTATTCGGCTCCTCTGATTCCTGATTATGCGGGGACATCCTTCAAGACAGTGATTGAAGAGAAGTTCGGGATTACCTGCGAGGTGGAAAATGATGTGAACTGTGCGGGGCTTGCCGAGAGTGTTTCGGGGGCAGCGAAAGGAAGCCACAGCAGTCTGATGCTGACAATCGGTACCGGGATCGGCGGTTGTTTTGTCCAGGAGGGCAGAGTATTCCATGGATACAGCAACAGTGCATGTGAGGTCGGTTATATGCATATGTTTGACAGTGATTTCCAGACACTTGGCGCAGCCAGTATTCTGACCAAGAAGGTTGCCGAGAGAAAAGGGGAGCCATCAGAGAACTGGAATGGGTATCATATTTTTGAGGAAGCAAAAAAAGGGGATGAGATCTGCATTCGGGCGATTGAGGAGATGGTGGAGATTCTGGGAAGAGGGATCGCGAATATCTGTTACGTGCTTAATCCGCAGATGGTTGTGCTGGGAGGAGGAATCATGGCCCAGGAGGAGCATTTAAAGGAGAAGATAGAGGCGGCTCTTAAGAAATATCTTGTGCCAAGTATCGCATGTTGTACGGAAATCAGATTTGCCTATCACAGAAATGATGCGGGGATGCTGGGTGCATTCTATCATTTCATGGGGAAGCACGGCAAAGGATAAGGAATGGTGGGGTATGGAATATTATGCGAAGTCTGTTGTACCGATTATAGAATCCAATTATGAAAACTACACAACAGTGGAGAAGAGAATCGCCGATTTCTTTATGCAGAACAGGAAGAAGACAGATTTCTCGGCAAAGGCGGTTTCAGAGCAGCTTTTTGTATCTGAGGCGTCCCTGTCACGTTTTGCAAAGAAATGCGGGTATCGGGGATACAGGGAGTTTGTTTATCAGTATGAAGAGACATTTGTGGAGAAAGCAGAACCCATTACAGGGAATACGCGGATCGTTCTGGATGCATATCAGGAATTGCTCAATAAGACTTACAGCCTGGTGGATGAGTCTCAGATTGTCAGAATCAGCAGGTATCTGAATCAGGCATCCAGAGTGTTTGTGTGCGGAATGGGAAGCTCCGGCCTGGCGGCAAGAGAGATGAAGCTTCGATTTATGAGAATCGGCGTGGATATTGATTCCATACAGGACAGTGACCTGATGCGCATGCAGGCGGTTCTTCTGAATCAGACCTGTCTGGTATTCGGAGTCAGTATCAGCGGTGAGAAAGAGGATGTGCTTTATTTTTTGAAGGAGGCACACAAGCGGAAAGCAAGGACCGTCATGGTGACTGCCAAGAATAAAGAGGCACTGGAAGAATACTGTGATGAGGTTCTGATTCTGCCATCGCTTAAGCATCTGAACCATGGGAATGTAATCTCACCACAGTTTCCGGTTCTGGTGATGCTTGATATTATCTACTCCTATTTCCTTGAGCAGAATAAGTATGAAAAAGAGACGCTGCATGACCACACACTGCGGGCACTCAGGGAAGGGAAAGAGCGTGGATTTGAAGAAATGCTTTGAAAAATGTAAAAAGTAACATCAAAATAGACATCTACTCAGGATGTCTATTCTATTTTACAGATATGCAGAGTTCCTTTTTCTACATAAAATTTCACGTTCATCCCCGCGTACTTCATCCCGTAGATACGCTCCGGGTCCTCCTGATAGGAGGGGCGTGGGTCCTGGGCGAGGACTGCCATCAGGGAGTCTCTATACTGTTCCGGGATCTGTTCCAGGCATTGGGGCGGACACTCGACTTCCAATTGATAATCCTTCCGGGCGCTGCCGAATCCGCCGAGTGCGTCAGGATGGCTGTCCACATAGGGCAGGTAGGGTTTGATGTCGAAGATGGGGGTGCCGTCCATCAGATCAGCACCGGATATATGCAGGATTGTGCCTGATTCGTCCGCTGCCTCTATTCCGTCTAATTTTACGCAGGAGAGACCCAGTGGGTTCGGACGGAAAGGGGAGCGGGTTGCGAAGACACCCATCCGCTGATTGCCGCCCAGACGCGGCGGGCGTACGGTGGGGGACCAGTCTTCCCTTACTGCCTGAGAAAATCCCCAGATCAGCCAGATGTGGGAGTATCCTTCCAGTCCGCGCAGGGCGTCAACGCTTCGGTATTCTGGCTCAAAGATGATATCCGCCTTTAATTCCTCCACAAGTCCGCTTTGGCGCGGGATACCGAACTTTTCAGGAAAATCGCTCCGGATGCGGGCAATTACTTTCATTGTATAAGTAGAATCCATGTCTATCCTTCTATCTCCTTTCCTTCCTCTGCCACAAATTCAATATCCGGCAGAAGCTCAAAGTAAAAATCGGGGTACGTTTTTGCCAGTGCCTGGATACAGAAATTCTGAACAATTTTAAAGCGGCTGATGGAGACTTCGTCCCGGTCAAATGTGATGTAGACGCTGATCCACAGCTTACGCCCGGTACGCACAATGTCGTAGTACAGCTTTTCGTAACCGTAAGCCTCCAGGATCGGTTCCACGATCTGTTTGATTTCCTCCACAGTCTCTTCCTCCGGCGGCAGCAGGAACAGGTCTCTTAAACCTGCAATCACCGCTTTGATCGGAGTCGGGATCATGAAGATGGAGAGAATCACGGTGATGATCTGGTCCAGGTACGGGATGATGCCTTTCAAAGGTCCGAACGGGACGATAACCGGCAGAAAGAAGGCCACAGCCATCCCCAGGGACGCTACGCTGTCGATCTGCCATCCGTTCATTTCCATCTCCACCAGGTGGGAGTTCATAACCTTATTCTTCCGGCGCAGATAGATGGAAACGGCGACTCCCAGGACGCAGGCGGTCAGCTCGAACCATGCGACTGTGCCGAAGGATACTGTGCGCCCCCCGTGGAGCATGATGTCGATATTGTTGAAAATCAGTCCAATAGTAACGGCGGCCATGGTCACACCTTTTACTACAACGAACATGGATTCAACCTGCATATATCCAAAGGGGTGCTTCTCATTGGACGGCTTGTAAAGTAATGGAATCAGAAAAATGGATGGCAGCAGCATGACGAATTCGACACCGTCGTATACTGCATCCAGCAGGACTGCCTGGGAACTGGTGTAGACAGCCATGATCAGCTCGAGGATGACGAAAATGATATTGCCATACAGGGAAACGGTCATGGCGGATTTTTCTTTTTTCTGGGCTTTTGCACCTGCGTGCATAAACAGGACCTCCTAAATATCTGGTATATTCTGATACCCTATTTTACGATATTTCCGGTACATTGACAAGCAGAGAGGGAAAAATGTGCCTGCAGGAGGAGATGGAGACTGCATTTTCGAAAAACAGGAGGCAAATGCGAAGAAAAGGCTGGAGACAGGGGACCGCTTTTTCTTTCGCTTTCAGATAAAAATGTGTATAATAGAAGAAACGGTGTGTTAGTCCACTGACAGTGGGCATATATATTGGCAGGCCAGATAATATGCAGTAAAGATGATAAGATAGAATAAAAGGGCAGGAGTGAAGGATATGAAACAGATTACATTGGGAAGAACAGGAATTACAGTACCACAGAATGGGTTTGGAGCGCTTCCGATTCAGAGAGTGGATCTGGAACAGGCGGTGAAGATTTTAAGACGTGCTTATGAAGGCGGTATGACTTTCTTCGATACCGCCCGTGCCTACAGCGACAGCGAGGAAAAGCTGGGACATGCCCTGTCAGATGTCCGCAGGGAAATATACATAGCAAGCAAGACAATGGCACGGACGCCGGAGGAATTTAAGAGTCAGCTCGAGACATCTCTTAAGCTGCTTAAGACGGATTACATCGATATCTATCAGTTTCACTGCGTGGATGTCTGCTACCGTCCGGGAGACGGCACAGGGATGTATGAGTGTATGCTTGAGGCGAAGGAGCAGGGGAAGATCCGCCATATCGGTGTGACCGCACATAAGCTGCAAGTGGCAGAAGAGTGTGTGGAGTCCGGGCTGTACGAGACGCTGCAGTACCCGTTGAGTTATCTGTCTTCCGAGAGAGAAGTCCGGCTGGTTGAGATGTGCCGGGAACATAATATGGGATTCATTGCCATGAAAGGGCTGGCCGGAGGACTGATCAACCACTCCGCGGCGGCATTTGCCTATATGTCACAGTTCGACAATGTGGTTCCGATCTGGGGTGTGCAGAAGATGGAGGAGCTGGAAGAATGGCTGGGTTATATGACGGATTCTCCTGTTTTAGATGATGCAGTCCTGGCATATATTGAGAAAGAGAAAAAGGAACTGACCGGAGAATTCTGCCGTGGATGCGGTTACTGTATGCCTTGTCCGGCAGGGATCAGGATCAATAACTGTGCGCGCATGTCCCTGATGGTAAGAAGAGCACCGTCAGCAGACTGGTTAAACGAAGAATGGCAGGAGAATATGAAGAAGATCGAAGACTGTCTGAACTGTGGACAGTGTATGAAGAAATGTCCTTATGAGCTGAATACACCTGAGCTTCTTCGGAAGAATTATGAAGATTACAAGAAGATACTGGCCGGGGAGATTACCGTATAACTGTCCGGATGCCGGGCGGTATTTAGGAAACAGCAGGACAGATCCGTGAGGACTGCGTAAGCCGGGACACAGACCTGGGAATTTTGCATAAGGAGGATACCTATGCAGAAGATATTTAAGAAATATACGATGATCATCATGACGATTGCTGTTTTTTCCATTCTTGCCATTAATTTTTACTTTTCGGCAAAGTCTGTGGAACAGCAGCAGTTTGGCACGTTTCAGACGAAGATCGGTCAGGTAATACATACAATAAAGAATAATCAGGCGGAACTGGAATCAATTAAGATGAACCTGGATGAGGATTATCTGACCAGAGCCAGGGCTGCCGCTTATGTGATCGAGAAGAATCCTGAGGTGCTTCACAGTGTAGAGGAGCTTCAGAATCTGGCGAAGCTTCTGGATGTGGATGAACTGCATGTGACTGAGAGTGACGGGATCATCCGCTATTCTTCTGTGCCCAAATATATAGGACTGGACTTTCATGAAGGGAAGCAGATGCGCGGATTTCTGCCGATCTTTGAAAGTGACGATGAGGATGCCTACATCATTCAGGAGGCGCAGCCTAATACGGCGGAAGAGAAGATGATGAAGTATGTCGGTGTGGCGAGGAAGGGCGTTAAGGGGCTGGTACAGGTGGGACTTGAACCAACCAGACAGATGGAGGCTCAGGAGCGGAATACTTACGAGTATATCTTTTCCAGATTTCCCACCGATGTGGGGGAGGAGTTTTTCGCAGTAGATCTGGAGAACGGCGATGTTATTGCTTATACAGCCGAGAATAAGGATATTTTCGAGCTGGCGGCAGCACTGATCACGAATCCGGAAGAATATAAAGACGGTGGTTACTGGGCGCAGAAGGCTGGCGGTATGCATTATGTAGTGACGGAATCTTTTGGGAATGTCCTGATTGGTGCATCTGTTACAAAGCAGTATCTGTATCAGACATTCTGGAAGAATATGCTGCTTACCTTTATTTATCTTGTAGTGGTTGAGGTCATTGTTGTACTCATGCTGAATTATCTTGTGAAGCAGAAAGTAGTAAAAGGAATCCACGAAATACGTGATGAACTGTTAAAGATCACGAAGGGTGACTTTGACACAAGGGTAAATGTAGGCGGAAATCTTGAGTTTGAAGATCTGAGTCATGGTATTAACAGTATGGTGGAGAGTATTGTGAGTTCTTCGGCTCGTATTTCGAATATCATTGATCTGTCAGAGATCCCGCTTGCTGCTTTTGAATATCAGAATGGAATGAAGCATATCTTCATGACATCCAGATTAAAGGAAATGCTGGCCATACCGGAGGAAGAGGTTGAACGGCTGTCCGGGGATCCGGAAGGGTTCCTTAAGAAGGTCAGGGAGATTATGGAGAGCCCTGTAAAGGATGAGGATGATGTTTACTGTGTCAGCGATGAGAAGTATATCCGAATCCATTTTACAGTTGAGCCGGGGGGATATTACGGTGCGGTCACGGAGGTTACCAGGGAGATTCAGGAGAAGCGCAGAATGCGGTATGAGAATAATCATGACCAGCTGACAGGGCTTCCCAAGTATGCCTATTTTAAGAAGAAAGCAGATGAGAGTCTGAAGAACATGGGAGAGGACGAGGTCTGTGCATGTATGATGATCGACCTGGATCAGTTTAAGCTGATCAATGACACTTACGGACATGATGTGGGAGACCGCTATCTTCAGGAGTTTGCCAGGATGATGAGGGAACTGCCTGCAGATCACTGGAAGATTGCCAGGCGTTCCGGCGATGAGTTCTGCATGTTCGCATATGGATACCACACGAAGGAAGAGATTCAGGGGCAGCTGGAGAAATTCTGGAAGGAAATTAAGGCAAGGCGCTTCCTGGTTACAAATACAGAATCCTGTGCGATCAGCGCTTCCGGCGGTTATGTATGTACCAGTGATAAAACTGCCGTGGTGAGGGATCTTCTCCACCAGGCGGATGAGGTGCTGTACCGCGTGAAGCGGGAAAATAAAGGCTCATTTGGGGCATAAAGGTGAAGTGGGCCAGGAACAGTATCTTCATCAAGTGTGGGCAGTTTCGAATCTTCTCTTTGACATTGATTCCGGGGTGATCCTATAGTATAATTTAAGGAAAACGAATGAATCGAGGTTTATCATGGATAATAATTTTCAAATTCAAGTGAAAAAGATGCAGAAGCTTGAACACACATATGCTGCTTTCGCCCAGGGGACAAGGATGCCGTTCATCACATGTGATGAGGAGACATTTGACGACCAGATCTGGATCTTTACGACCGAGGAGAAGGCAAAGGAATTCGCGGAAAAGCGCAGAGATGAGCAGAAGGACCTGCTGATGGTGGTATGCCTGGAGAACAAGCAGCTTCTTGGATTCTACAGCAGCCTGTATCTGCTGGGTGTGAATGAGATCGTGTTTGTGGAAGAAGCGCAGTCTACCAGGATTCCGCTTGAGAAGGTGGTAAAGGCGCCGGATTATTCCAGTGTTCCGAAGGAAAAGCGGCCGCTGATGAACCCGCAGATGCAGCTGACCGGGCTGTATTTTATGCAGGAGCTTCTGCGTGCGGTGCCGAATAATGAGAAGCCGAAGCTTCCGGAGCTGGAGGAGGAGATGGTGGTGAACCTGATCCGCTCCAAATTTTTCATGCCCATCGAGGTGACCGGAGATCAGGTCCTGCCGGATGGGTCTAATGTCAAGATCCCATGTGTGAAGAATAAGGAAGAGAAGATGTTCCAGCCGATCTTTACGGATTATAACGAATTCCAGAAGTTCAACCGGGAAGGAAAGTTTAAGGCGAATATCATAGAGTTTGTGAATATCGAGAAGGTTCTGGGCAAGAACATCGAGGGAATCGTGGTGAATCCCCAGGGAATGAATACGGTGATTGCCAAGGGCATGATCCCGAATCTGCTGAACCGGTTTTCCAGGGGGTAAGCCCATGGAGATCAGAACAGCGAAGATAGAAGATCTGGAAGCGGCTGTGCGGGTGGAGGCTGAGTGTTTTCCACAGGCAGAGGCAGCGTCACGGGAGGATATCAAAGGAAGACTGAACGCGTATCCGAACCATTTCTGGCTGCTTCTGGACGATGGGGATGTCATCGGATTTGTGAACGGCATGGTGACAGATGAGAAAGATCTAAGAGATGAGATGTATGAGAACGCAGGTCTGCATGATGAGAATGGAAAGTGGCAGATGATCTTCGGGCTGGATGTGATCCCGGCTTACCGAAGACAGGGCTGTGCGGGGATGCTTTTAAGAAAAGCGATCGAGGATGCGAAGGTACAGAACCGGGCGGGCGTGGTGCTCACCTGCAAGGACAGGCTGGTGCACTATTATGCGAAGTTCGGATTCGTGGACGAAGGGATCTCGGATTCCTCCCATGGCGGCGTGGTCTGGCATCAGATGAGGCTTAAGTTTTAACATCAGCAGGGAAGATGCAAAGCGGATTTAGGATAACCGCGTCGGCTCAGCGGACAAATTCAAAGTTATTTGAACGTTTTTTACTATCATCCGGGACCGGAAAAGGTATATGATGAATTCAGATAAGGTCGAAGGATGACAGGAGGAATTGAGAATGTTAGTAACTTTGAAGGATATCTTGAATTTATGTGAAGCAGGAGGATGCGCGGCAGGCTCCTTTAATACGCCGAACCTGGAGTCCATTATGGCGGTCATTGGCGCGGCGGAGGAACTGAATGTGCCGGTGATCATCCAGCATGCCCAGGCTCATGAGCCGATCATGCCTCTGGATACGATCGGACCGATTATGCTGGAGCTGGCGAAGCGGGCAAAGGTGCCTGTGGCAGTACATATGGACCATGGCGAGACGGTAGAGTATGTCTACCGTGCACTGGAGATGGGATTTACCTCTGTGATGTATGACGGGTCTACGCTTCCTTTTGAGGAAAATGCAGCGAATACCCGGCTGGTCGTTTCATTGGCGAAGAAGACCGGGGCGTCGGTGGAGGCAGAGATCGGATGTATGGGCAGAAGAGAGACGGGGGCTGGTTCTGCCGGGATGGGCAACGACCCGGAGAAGATCTATACGGATCCGGACCAGGCGAAGAAGTTCGTGGAGATGACAGGGATCGATGCCCTGGCCTGTTCTTTTGGGACAACCCATGGAGTCTATATCAGTGAACCGAAGCTGGATTTCAGCGTGGTGGAGAACGTAAGGAAGAAGGCACAGATTCCGGTCGTGATGCATGGCGGTTCCGGTGTGAGCAGAGAGGATTTCAGGACAGCGATCAGCAAAGGGGTCCGCAAGGTGAATTATTATACCTACATGGCAATTGCAGGCGGAGAGACTGTAGCTGATCAGTTCCGTATGGGATGCATCCCGGTGGAGAAGAACGGGAAGAAGTATAAGTACTGCTATTCCCTGGTGGAGAGCGGGAAGGATACGCCGATCATGTACCACGATATTGTACAGTGGGGCACACAGGCGATGAAGGAAAACTGCAGGAAAGCAATGGAAATCTTTTCAATGAAATAAAATAATTTACAGGAGAGCACGTCGTGGGGTGACGGACTCTCCTGTTTTTCTTTGTTATAAACCGTACAGCCTTTGTATTTATACGGGATCTTTTACAGGAAATCCTTCCGGCTGGACTGGCGGTACTGCTTCGGGGACATTCCGGTCATGCGTTTGAATATGGTGATGAAGTAATTGTAGTCGCTGAAACCACATGCAGAGGCAATCTCACTGATATTCAGTTCCGGCTGGGTACTCAGCAGTGACTTGGCTTTCTCGATGCGGAGGCTGCGGATGTGAGCGGCAATCCCTGTCCCGTAGTTCTGGTCGGCGATCTCATAGAGGGAGGTCTTCCCGATCTTGAAATGTTCGCAGATCGTCCGTACATCGATCTCCTCGGTGTAATGCTCCATGATATATTCATCGATCAGGACTGGCAGCTCCTTCTGCCCCAGGATCGCCATCCGCTCCAGGCAGAGGTAGGATGCAACGGCCTGTAAGATATGGGAGGCGGAAGATATGTAATCCCCGGAAATGACGGGACGCTCCCAGCAGGCCTCTTTCAACTGATCCATGTCGATCTGATAGGGACGGCACAGTTCTTTGATCACTTCCCATCCTTCTTCATGGGAGGCGTAGGAAAAAACGTGTCCGAACAACAGGTATCCGATGACCAGATTCCCCATGTAAAGCGGGGCGATACTTTCCGTCAGCCCGGCGTGGCAGCGGTAAGTATAGGAGGTACGCTGTCTGGACGCAGTCTCACAGGCGAGTGCATCACAGCGGCGGCATTCCTTTTCCGCCTGTTCATCTGTGCGCAGGAGCTGGCAGAACGGGGCAATCTGTTCGGGGTAGGAGGCGAGCTCCCGGAAGGTCTCATCGAATACGGTGATGCGGATCTGTGTGATTGTAAAAAAGTCCTGAAGCAGGGAATTCAGTTTGGTCAGATTGAATGTTGAAATCATCGGTCTCCTCCTTTTTATCCTCATAAAACAACGAAGCGGACTGTGAATATCCGGTTTAATATTCAGCATATCATATCGGCGAACAAATTCAAAGTAAAAAGAACAGAATACTATATCTTATCAAGGCACATTCCGATACAATGAAGACAAAGATAACGTATTGTACAGACAATAGTATAGGAGGATAAGAAGATGAAGAAAATGACATTTGCATTATGTTTCTGCAACCGCGGATTTATGCCTGGAGAACTGATCTATGGAGCGAGGGAAGATATGATCAAAGCTGTGACAGATGCCGGTTATGATTATATTGCCATGGATGCAGAACTGACCAGATACGGCGGAGTGGAGACCCGGGAAGAGGGGCTTTTGTATGCAAAATGGCTGAAAGAGCATGAAGGGGAGTATGACGGTGTGATCTTTTCCATGCCGATCTTCGCGGATGAGAACGGAGCCATCACAGCTCTTCGGGATGCAGGGGTGCCGATCCTGATGCAGGCGTACCCGGATGAGATCGGGAAGATGGATTTTGCACACAGAAGAGATGCATACTGTGGAAAGTTTTCCGTGACAGACGTGTTTACACAGTATCAGGTTCCGTTTACGGTGATGAAACCCCATGTGGTACACCCGCTGTCCCCTGCCTTTGCGGAAAATCTCAAAGATTTTGCTGCCATCTGCCGTGTGGTAAATGGAATGAAACGCTTTAATGTGGGATGCCTCGGGGCAAGGACGACTGCGTTTAAGACGGTGCGTTTTGACGAGATTGCCCTGCAGAAATATGGAATCAATGTGGAGTCTTTCGATTTATCCGAAGTGTTCTTCAAGGTGGGACAGAAGGCGGATGACGATGAGGCTGTGAAGGCAAAGATCGAACGCCTGAAAGATTATACAGACTTTTCAAAGGTGCCGCAGAGCAATATGCTGACGCTGGCAAAGCTTGCAGTTGTGATCGACGAATATATTGAGGAATATCAGCTGGATGCACTGACCTTACGCTGCTGGAATGAGATGGAGACGGTTCTGCGCATCTGCCCGTGTGTGCTTCTCAGTGAGCTGAACGACCGGGGAATCACGGCCTCCTGTGAGATTGATATGTGTTCCGCACTTACAATGCGCGCCATGAGCCTTGCAAGCGAAGCGCCCACTACGGTACTGGACTGGAACAACAATTACGGGGATGATGAGAATAAGGTGATCCTGTTCCACTGCGGTCCGGTTCCGCAGACATTGATGACCGAAAAAGGAACCGTCACAGAGCATAAGATGTTCGCAAAAGGCGACCCGGGCTCCGGCTGGGGAAGCAATGAAGGGCGGATCAAACCATTTGATATGACTTTTTCGAATTGCCAGACAAAGGACGGAAAGATTATTGTATATGCAAGTGAGGCGAAGTTTACGGATGACCCGATTGAGGAGAGTTTCTTTGGATGCGGCGGCGTTGCAGAGATTCCGGATCTGCAGGACAAGCTGATCAAGCTGGCAAGGGGCGGATTCAAGCATCATACTTCCGTAGGAATGGGACATATGAAGGAGATTCTGAAAGAGGCATTTACGACTTATCTGCATTATGACTGGGTGGATATTGACTGATCAGGCAGTTTCGTGCTGACGATAGGAAGATTTGTGAAATTTCAACGCGCCATATTCCGTTGTGGCTGTACTTCGTGAGATGACCGGGCGTGGATTGAAACAAGGGAGTGAAGAAGATGAAAATAGCAGGATTGGATATCGGGACGACAGGCTGTAAGCTGACGGTGTTTGATTCGGACGGTACGTATCTTGGCAAAGCGTACCGGGATTATCCGGCCAGCCGCACAAAAAGTGAGCATGAGATCGATGTGGAGATGATCATGAGGGGCGTTCTGGAGGTCATGAAGGAAATGGCGGGAAAATATCCTGACATTGCCGGAATTGGCGTGACCAGTTTTGGGGAGACCTTTGTACTGGCGGATGAGAACGGTACACCCCTCCATCATGCCATGCTGTATACAGACCCGCGCGGGGCAGAAGAATGTGCAGAACTTGAGGAAAAGATCGGCGGGATGAATATCGCATCGATCACCGGGGTGAAGCCCCACGAGATGTACAGTATTTCCAAGGTGATGTGGATGAAGCGGCACAAACCGGAATTGTATCAAAAAGCGGCGCACATCTTTTTGATGGAGGACTATGTGGTGTATCATCTGACGGGAACTGCCCAGATCGACTATTCACTGGCCGCCAGGACCATGGCCTTTGACATTACTTCTTTAAAATGGAGTGATGAGATCTTTGAAAAGGCAGGGATCGATGTCAGGCTGATGTCGAAAACAGTGCCTACCGGGACTGCGGCGGGCGTGGTACGTAAGGAGATTGCAGACCGGACAGGACTTTCAGCGGATACACAGATTGTCTCCATCAGCCACGATCAGGTGGCTGCGGCAGTGGGAGCCGGGGTGTTTGATTCGGATAAAGCGGTGGACGGTGCAGGAACCGTGGAATGCATCACTCCGGTTTACGACGGGCTGCCGGAATTAGAGGTCATGTATCAGGGAAATTATGCAGTGGTACCTTATGTGATTCCGGGAAAATATGTCTGTTACGCGTTTTCCTATACAGGCGGCGCGCTGATCCAGTGGTGCGTGGACACGCTGGCAAAGAAAGAGAAGGAACTGGCAAAAGAGCGTGGAATCTCTGTGAATGAAATGCTGGAAGGAAAGGTGGAGGAGCAGATAGAAGAACCGACAGGACTTCTGGTGCTTCCACATTTTGCAGGGGCGGCAACCCCTTATATGGATACAGGTTCAAAGGGCGCGATCGTGGGACTATCGACTGACACGTCGGTCAGCGACATTTACCGTGCATGTATGGAAGGCGTGGTCTACGAGATGCTGCTGAATATGGAGTACCTGAAAGACTCCGGGACCTGCTTTCGCATGCTTCATGCGACGGGAGGCGGCGCCAGGTCAGAGGTGTGGATGCAGATGAAAGCGGATATGCTGAATCTTCCGATCACGGCTCTGAATACAGCGGATGCAGGAACCGTTGGAAGCGCCATGCTGACGGGGATCGCGGCAGGATGCTTTCAGGATCTTCAGGATGCGGCGGAGCATATGGTGGAGAAGAAGAAGGTCTATGAGCCGGATCCGAAGATGCATGAGAAATATATGGAAGTGTATGAGCGGTACCGGAAGCTGTATCAGGCGGTACGGCCGCTGGTATAGTGTGAGAGACATTAGAAACTATTTAATTTCATCAGGGAAGCAGCAAAGCGGATTTTAAATATCCGCTTTGACTTGCTTTAGAAAGGAAAAAATATGAATCCATATACAGGACATGATTCACAGCTTTATGGAATTGAGGAACACCGGCTTGTTGGTGGAAAAGGCGATGGAATGCGTCTTCTGGAGGTGAATAACGGAAAAGGGCTGGAGCTGACGATCTCACCGGACCGTTGTGCGGACATTTCCAGGCTTCGTTACAGGGGAATCAATATGTCATACTTTTCACCCTGCGGTTATGCTGCCCCGGCATATTATGACAGGACAGGTTCTAACTGGCTGAAAACATTTACGGCAGGATTTTTGACGACCTGCGGGCTTCAGGCCGTTGGCTCTCCGTGTGTGGACGAAGGGGAGGAACTTCCCCTGCACGGCACCATCGCCAACACTCCGGCGGACCAGGTCTACTGGATTGAAGAGGACGGATATCTGGTCATCCGGGCAGTGATCCGGGATGAGGCTTTGTTTGCCCGGAAGTACCGCCTGGACAGGGAGATCAGGGTGAGCCTTACGGAAAATGAATTTGTGATCAGAGATGTGATCGAGAATACCGGTGATGCAGTGCAGCCTCTGGAGGTGCTGTATCATATGAATATGGGGTATCCGCTGCTGGATGAGGACAGTATTGTAGCAATCCCATCAGTAGAGGTGGTTCCCCGCGATGGACATGCGGCGGAGGATCTTGAGAACTGGATGAAGATGATCAAGCCGGAAGCGGGCTATGTGGAGAGATGCTATTACCATAGATTTGAAAAAGAGGCAAAAGCGTCCATCTATCAGCCGAAGATCGGGCAGGGACTGGAGATTTCGTTTGATCCGGAAGTGCTGGACTGCTTTGTGGAATGGAAGATGATGGGCGTGCGCGATTATGTGCTGGGCCTGGAATGCGGGAACTGCTATCCGGATGGGAGAGATGTCATGCGTAAAAGCGGAATTCTGAAATTCCTGGAACCGGGGGAAAAGGTGAAGTATGAGGTGAAGGTCAGGATGATTGATACAAAGTGATATATATCAGGAACGTGGGTAGGATGATTAGATGGGGCATCCTACCCATTTTCCTATATTAGTAATTTTGCAGTCCTTTTGTTTTAACTTATCGAATAGCTTCTTCCTGGCAATAACCTGAGTTTTATGAACTAAATACGATCAGTGTTGTATTGTGTCGATAGGTGTCGTATAATAATTTAAAAGATAGATGCGGAATTTATACGAAGCGAGGATAATAGATGGAGGAACAAAATGAAAAACAGAAGTTGACTGTAGAAGAACAGGTTCAGGACATGGCAGATAAGAATATACAGTTCGAATTGTATTCAAAAGAAGATGCAAAGAGGTTTTTGAAATACAACAATTACTATTTTAAGGTAAAATCTTATGCAAGAAATTACAATATAAATTTACAGACAAAAAAGTATTACAATTTAGATTTTGCATATCTTGTAGAGTTATCGAAGCTTGATATGTATATTAGGAAAATTATATTGGAATTGTCTTTAGATGTAGAACATTATTTAAAAGTACGATTAATCAATGATCTGAGCGATAATCCCAAAGAAGACGGATATAATATAGTAAGGCTATTTCTTCGATATCATCCAAATGCAGAGGCGGATATTCAGAGTAAAGCAGATAGATACTCATTCTGTTCAGATTTGGCGGAGAGGCATTTGAATGAGAATAAAGAACCGAAGAAATTAGCTGTATGGAATATTGTTGAACTGCTTTCATTTGGGAACTTTATGGAATTGTACGAATCGTATTATCAAACATATCCATCATTCAACTATTCTGATTATTTAAAGTCTATTAAGTTTATAAGAAATGCAGCAGCACATAATAATTGTATTTTAAGCACGCTAAGGAAACCTAATGGTCTTAAAAAATTCAGTAAAACAAAAAAGTTGGCAAATATACTCGGAAAGATACCTGAATTTCGGGAGTTGAATAGCAGGGATGCTATGATGAAAAATCCGGTTATTCATGACTTTGTAACACTTCTTTTTGTGTATAATGATGTAATGAAGGTATCGGCAACCAAAAATGTCAGAAATAGAAAAATGGCAGAGATTTGTCATCTATTTTGTGATGAAGATGGAAGAATAAGAAAGAATAAATCTTATTTTGAAAAAAATCCGTATATAAAGGAAGCATATTCGTTTATTTGTAGTATAATAAAATATATAGACAAAAAGAATAAAAATCCTAAGCATACCAACTTTTTGTAATGGGGAGTTGACAAGAGGGCTGGAAAAGAGTAATATAACATTTATAGAACAAAAATCGTTAGAGGTTTTTACTAGGGCGGTGCGTGCACTAAACTAGATTTGAGCTTATGAATAAAAGGTTCACTAGAGAATATTATGTGTTTTCTAGTGAGCCTTTTTATGATTGAACTTGTGTGTATCTAGTTCTGAAAAATAAGCGCAGCAGGAGGGATTTGAACCCCCGGAGCGTTGCCGCTCTTCTGCTTTCGAGGCAGATGCCATCAGCCAACTCGACCACTGCTGCATATGGGGCGCGGTATTTCTACCGCGCCTTGAATATTGTAACAAATTTCAACAGGAAAAACCAGTATTTTTTTGAAAAAACTGTGCTAATTTTTGATTATCCTTGCATAAGTTGTTAAATACTGATATATCCTGTATTTACGGGCTTTGTCGGCATTTTGTCAGCTATGCTGCCTGTTAGTGGTAAAAACAAATAATGAATAAATGCATACGATTATAATCCACAAGCCAATACCGAATAAAAATATTAGGTTATTATTTTGAACAAATAAGGTGAGCAGACATTGCATAATACCAAAGGGAATTGCCGTATATCCTGCAAATCTATGTGTTTTCTGCCAGCATAATTTATCCTTTAGTATCCAGGGTAATTTAAATCCTATCCGACTGCGGAAAGGCATTTGTGGCAAAAAATTTCCGATTAAAATCATCATAGCCCCAATGATCAGTATAATCACTTTCAAATAATCTATTTGAAAACCACTGTACTGCGCTATGGTTGCAAGATAATAGAGTAACACTCCAGTTCCCAGAAAATTAAAAACGACGATTGTAACTTCATTTCTTACAATATCATTACTTCTTGATATTTTTTGCGGACAAAATGAAATAATCGCTAATGTTAACAGAATGGCGAAGCTAATTCCAATAAAAACAATTCTGTTAGGAGTCTGCATAAACAGGGGAATTTCATACGGAAGATTTTGATAACAAAAAATCGTTCCTAAAATGAATATAACTAACAAAAGCACGTTCAGATTTTTATATATCTTCATCTTCATTTCTATTTTCCACCTTTCCAGTTGTTTTATTATTGACATCAAAAAATTCTAAAAAAGCCCCTAGTGTGGTTTGTAATACAGAAGCATTGAGAGAATAAGTCACGGACATGCCTGTTCGTTCACTTGTCACTAATCTCGCTTCTTTTAATATATCAAGGTGTTTCGATATAGCAGGTTTTGATATTGTAAAATTTTCGGCAATTTCCTTTGCTGTCAAATCGCCGTTGGCTAATAACTTCAGGATCTGCCGTCTCGTATCATCAGACAAAGCCTTAAATACAGTTGTCATTAATAAAAATCTCCTTTCTGAGTATTACTGTATTTATTTCTTCTTATGTGTAAATTGGTGATAAATCAAATACGGAACTGGTGTAAGCAGTAATATAAAATACTTACTTGCATACCAGCCTGCTTCTCCATCAGCGTCAAAATGGAAAGGAATTTCTTCCGGAAGAAAAAATGTTACCACAAATAATAAAATAAAAGTTCCAAACAAGAAAACCAGGGCAGTTAAATTCTTTTTACTCATAAATCACTCCTCCTTTTGATAAGTATCTTATGAAAGGTAATCAATCTTGTTCAAGTGTAATTCCTCTGTATACAATTAGGATCAAGACGAGCAGGTTGCATGATATGACCCCTGTTATTACAAAAGGGGTGAAGCATTTTTGTATCATTTTCATTACGATTAAGAAGTAGCCTGCGGAAATGATAATACACACAACAATTGATAAAATTACATTGATATTTTGTTTGACCGCTTCTACTTCATTAGTCCACTCTAATTTCGGATGTTTCATATCAATAAATACTCCGATCGTGTTCCACAGGATAGTAAACAAAGTGCCTGCCAAAACAATCACAAAAATCTGGCGGAAATTATAGTAAAAGTACAGTTTAAAAATCAAACAATTTATTATAATTCCTATAAACGATACGATTACAGCGAATAAGATTTTTACAAAAGCCTGTTGCTTTAAACCATATGGAATTAGTTTCGCTATCCATAAGTTCGCTCCTTCTCTGGAAAAACTACTCGAAGCAATTACATTGATTGACGATGTAAATACAATTACTGCAAGTGCAAATAGTGTTGCATAGAAAGAAAATTCTGGAGATGTCACCAATATTCTTATTTGCTCTATACTTTCCGCGGCTGCACTTACCCGGAAGGAGAGCGGCAATAGAAACGGTGTAATGATAATCCCAAACAATCCGTTTATAACATACACAGGATTTCGAAAAAACATTTTACATTCTTTACTGAAATAACTCTTCAGCTTTGATGATGAATGGTATTCCATTTTTGCAGCAATAAGCCGTACCTGCCTGCTGTAAACAGCATATTTCATTCCAATCACAAAGTTACTCAAATAATAATATCCCACAACTGCTATTACAGAAAGAATGGCAGCGAATAATTTTAAACCTGTATTTAAACAGATATATTTATCGTAAAATGGAAACGGTGTGCATAACTGAGTAAACCCACTTAGGAAATTCTGTTCTAAATTCATATGTAAATCCGCAGTCGCTACTCTATATATTACATTTCCAGCCAGATATATCACAATTCCTGTCACAGCCAGTATAGTCCTCATACGTCTAAGATACATGGCAATTTTCAAACATATTGTAACAATTACTGTTAACGGAAATGTTACAATATGAGGAAGTATTATGATTGCAGAAATATAAGTGATGATTGCAGAGATGTCTCCTGTATGTTCCGTTTGAATAATACAGACCGGAAACAACAGCAATATTTCTATTCCATAACAAAACAAGATATTTGAAATATATTTACTTGTAAAGATGTCACAAGGCTGTACAGGAAACAGCAGCATATTCTCCAGATCTTTTGAAAAGCAAAACAAGTTTATCAAAAGAAAGCTGCTTATAATTGTAAGTATGATAGACAGTCCGGAAAGTATAAGAGGAAAGAATAAATTGGCCATTCCGAATTCAACTAATCCTGTATAAGCCTGCTCCATTATTTGAAAGTAATAATAATAAAATACACCTATCATGCCTGCGATAAAGCAAAGCAGCACGATAAAATAAATATCCAGCTGTTCCTTTAATCTGTGTCGAACATTCAAAAAGCTAAAA
Organism: uncultured Faecalicatena sp.; assembly: GCA_902489075.1. GTDB lineage: Bacteria > Bacillota > Clostridia > Lachnospirales > Lachnospiraceae > Faecalicatena_A. Next base: position 21,484 of record CABTYO010000009.1, read on the forward strand.
TTCAATCGGCAGATTGTCCTGCTTAGTTGAAAAATCTTTATCCAGCGGCTCATCATTTACCACCTCCATATAGATATCTTCCAAAGAAATGTCAAGGAAGTTATCTTGAAGTACAATCGTTTTCCTGATTGTTCCTTTTTGAATAAAAACAATGGTATCGCATAGCTTTTCACATATTTCCAATATATGAGATGAGAATAAAACTGATTTTCCATTGCCTGCCCTTGACTTAATCAATCTTTTCAATATTTGGGCGGCTTCGATATCCAGTCCCGTCATAGGTTCATCTAATACCCAAAGCTGAGGGTCATTTACGAGAGAAGATATAATTGCAATTTTTTGTTTCGTTCCGTGGGAAAAATTTTTAATCGGCTGATTTAAATACTTTTCAACTTGAAACTCCTTAATCAATGGAGCATAAATTTTCCTTCTTTCTTCAGTTGATACCCCATACATATCTGCTATAAAATTCAGGTACTCTTTTCCAGTAAGATTATTGTATAAATCGTGGCTGTCCGAGACATAATTGATTTTTTCTTTGTACTGTAAAGGCTGTGTATCTAAAGAACAATCCTGTAGAGTAATAGTGCCTTTTTCAATCGGTAATAAGCCTAATATCAATTTTAAAGTAGTGGTTTTACCAACACCATTTTTCCCTAATAATCCGACTACCTTGCCGTCTGGTACAGAAAATGTAAGATTGGTTAGTATTGGAACATCAGGCTGATAATGAAACGAAAGATTGAAAACTTCCAGCATAAATAACACGCCCCCCTCCTCTGGGAATTAACCTTTTGGTTAATGGGTTAAATCCAGTATATGTCTAATACCTGAAAATGTCAACAAAAAAACCGTAGACAAACTAACTAAATCAGCCAGAATGTAACTGTTCACAGGTACCCTGTGCACAGTTACGATTTCAGCCCATTTTAAATGCATCTTCGATGCATGGGGCTGAAATCCATCCTACTGTCAGTTCTGGTGCATAGCTTGACAGCAAGTGTCAGGCTTGCGGGTGGACAGTAACGCCAGAATGTCTACAGTTTTTGGTATTTTATCATAGGAAGCACGTACGTTGTGTGTTCTAGAGGATCATCAAATTTTCAGCTGGTTTTTACGGTAAATTTTTTAGAGTTTTTCCATCTGAAGTAGCTTAGGCACAGGATAATCTGCACCACGGTGGAGCAGGGTGTTGCCAGTGCAATATGGAACAGGGAGACTTCTGCCGCCTTACTCATCAGGTACGAGACCGGGATTCTGACTCCGAAGGCACCGACAAGTCCCTGCACCATAACGAAGGTGGTGCTGCCGCATCCGTTAAAGTATCCGATGAAGCAGAACAGGAAGGATACGAGCAGTGTATCGATGGCATACCCTTTCAGGTATTCTGCGGAGGCCAGGATGACAGCGCTGTCTTTGGCAAATACCCGTGAGAGTGTTTCCCCATGGAAAAAGGCGAAGTAACTCATGATAATACCGAAGCAGAAGGACGTGAGCATTCCGTAGTACAGTCCCTTTTTGGCACGCTTTTTAAGTCCGGCTCCAATATTCTGCGCTACGTAGGCGGACATGGACTGGGTGTAGGAAGAGGGCACCAGCATGATAAAGCCGCACAGTTTTTCCGCAACACCTACTCCGGCAGAGGCAATCACGCCCAGCTGGTTGACGATTGCGGTGATCGCGAGGAAGGAGATGCTGACAAGCAGATCCTGCAGGGCACAGGGGGCGCCCATTTTGATGATGCGCAGGATAATCGTTTTGTTAAAGCAGATCTGCTTCCGGGAAAAGGGGAAGATCAGACCACGCTTTCGAATGATCAAAAGGGAAAGAATCACACTGAATGCCTGGGCCAGTATGGTCGCCAGGGCAGCACCGGCCGCTCCCATTTTAAATACGGCCACAAAAAGCAGATCCAGTCCGATATTGGCGATACACGCGATCAGGACTGCAATAAGCGGTGTCCGGGCATCCCCCATACCGCGGAAGATGCTTCCAAGGGTATTATAGGCGGCGATGAACAGGATTCCCGCGGAGCAGATCATGACGTATTGTACCGTATAGTCAAAGGCCTCCGGTGGTGCTTTCAGCAGGCGCACGAAAACGGGTGTCATGACCAGCATGATACCTGTCAGAATCAGGCTGAGCGCTGCAAACAGGCAGATGCCCGCGCCTACGGTATTGCCAATCTCCTCCTCCTTCCGCTGGCCGAACTGCTGTCCGATCAGGATAGTAACGCCCATGGCCAGTCCTGTGATGATGACCGTCAGCGAGTAGAGTACCTGGCTTCCGGTGGCGACTGCGGATACTGAGGCCGGGGAGGCAAACTGTCCTACTACGAGCAGGTCCACTGCACCGTAAAGGGTCTGCAGGACCAGCGCGGCCATGATTGGCAGGGTAAAGCGCATCAGCGGTCCTAAGATGCGGCCCTGTGTTAAGTCAATATTCTTCTTCATTTGTATCAATCTCCCTTGTGTTGTTTTTTCCTATATCAAAAAAAGGATAAGAGAGCAGGCGTTCCAGCCTGCCATCTTATCCGGCAAATCACTTCTGTATGAGTATCTGCCCTCCGATGAGCAAGTCTATTTTATCGGGGAAAAAGAGAAAAGTCAACTGCATTTTTATGGATTTCCCGTATAAAAAGTAAAAGTGAATACTGTAATTTTTCAGTTGGAATGAGCCAGGGGATTGGGGGAAATATATTTAACCTCATCAGGGGAGGTGAGTAGCGGATTTCGAACATCCGCTTGGTCTTGGTCATATGAATTGCAGCGCTTGAAGGAGGCTTTTACTAATAGGGAGTCTTTTATATTGTCATAATTATTATAATATGATATTGACAATAGTGTGTGATACACAGTATAATGTAACACACAAGGAGGAAGTGCAATGGGAGAAGAAAAAGATCTGATGACCAATCTGGTTTCTGAATTAAGGCGGGGGACCCTGATCCTGAGCGTACTCAGCCAGCTTGGCGAGGCGAAGTACGGATATGCACTTGTACAGAGCCTGGAGGAAAAGGGCGTGGAGATCGACCCGAACACGTTATACCCGCTCTTAAGGCGTCTTGAGAAGCAGGGATTATTAAGCAGTCAGTGGGATGTGGGAGAATCCAAGCCGAGGAAGTATTATACAAGAACCCCCATGGGCGATGACATTTTTAAGGAGCTTAAGGCACAGTGGGAGAGGCTGTCAGCAAATATGGAACAGATTTTGAAGGAGGGTGAAGTATGATGGAAAGAGACAGGGAACTGATTAACCGATATGTGTATGAAGTGGTGAAGCGCGTTCCGAAGGAGCAGAGAGAAGAGATTGAGCTGGAGCTGCGGGAGCTGATCGACGATATGAGCGAGAACATGACACTGGAGCAGATCTTTGTAAAGCTGGGGGATCCGGCTGTATTTGCCAGAAAGTACAGAGAAGATAAGAATTACGTCATCGGGCCGGAATACTTTGACAACTTCGTCTGGGTGATGAAGATCGTTTTGATCTGTACATGGGCAGGGATTCTGGTTTCGGCAGTCGTAAAGTGCATCGTAGACTACCGGGAGATCGTGGATGTGATTGCGTCTGGCTTAAGCAATGCGATCATGGGAACCTTAAGTGCTTTTGGCTGTGTGACACTGGCTTTTGCTGTGATGGAACGGCAGAAGATCAAGGTAGATTTAAAGAGAGAGAAAGTCTGGACACCGGAGCTGCTTAATCCGATCCCGGACAAGAAGGCGAGGATCAGCAGAGGGGACTGCATTGTATCCCTCGTGTTCATTATACTGTTCAGCTGCCTGCTCATCTTTGCACCACAGCTATTCGGCGCTTATTCCGTAAAGGGTGGAGAAATGGCATATGTGCCGTTCTTTAATATGGAGAAGTGGCAGTTCATCCTTCCCGTATTCCTGCTGGGAATGGCAGCAGGCTTTGTCAATGAGCTCATTAAGCTGGTGACAGGCTGTTACTGCCGGATCGTCATGATGAGCAGCATTATCACGAATACATTGGGAATCCTATTCTCTGTAATTGTGCTGAAAGTAATGCCGTTCTGGAATACAAACTTTGCCAGAGAAGTCGCAGAACAGTTCGATGATACATTCAAGCTGAAAGTCTTCTGGCAGAACAAGCAGGTGCTGGGCTGGGACGGACAGAGACTTTCGAATATTGTACTGGCAATTATCATCGCTGCATCAATATTAGAAATTGCAGTCACAGTATACAAAACAATGCGGTATGGGACAGATGTCCGGGGGCAGAATTAATAAGAATACGGAATATTCTGACAATGAAGTGCAAAAGGGTCTGACCCTTTTGCACTTTCTCTTGATTCTCAAAGCAAAAAAGGGTAAGATACTTTTATCAAACAATTTATAGAAGCGTCTGGCAGGTTACATTGTGCAAATGCTGGAAAGGAATCAGGAGTATGAATACTCTCGGGAATGTGGATAAGAAAAGAATGAATCTGATCAGGGTGGCAAAGTTCATTCTGCATCAGGGGATGACATCGAAACCGGAGATCGCGGCGACTCTGGGGCTTAGTATGCCGACTGTCCTGCAGAATGTGAAGGAACTTTTGGAGCGGGGGATTATTGTCGAGGATGGCGAGTATGAATCTACAGGTGGGCGGAAAGCCAAGGCTCTCTGTGTGAATGCGGGATTGAAGTATGCCGTGGGGATCGACATCACGAGCAACCATATCAGCTATGTGATGATCGACCTGACGGGGAAACTGGTGGATAAGGTCAGGATCCGGGAAAAGTTCGAGAATTCTTTGGAATATAATGAGACGGTACACCGTCATTTCAGTGAATTCATTGAAAAATCAGGGGTGGAGCGGGACAAGATACTTGGAGTCGGGATCTCGTTCCCGGGAATTATTGATAAGCAGTATGAGACTCTGATTATTTCTCATATTCTGAAGGTACAGAACTTGAGCCTTCGGAACTTAAGCAGCCTGTTTGAATACGAGGTTTGTTATGAAAATGATGCGAACAGTGCGGCAATGGCCGAGATGTACCGACTGGAAAAGAACGCGGTATATCTGTCTTTAAGTAATTCTGTGGGCGGTTCCTTTTATATCCATAATGGGATCTATGAGGGGGATGACTACAGGAGTTCCGAGTTCGGGCATATGGTCATCGTTCCCGGTGGACGCAGGTGCTATTGTGGAAAAAGCGGCTGTGTGGATGCCTATTGTTCTGCACTGGTTCTGGCGGAGAAGACAGGTGGGAATCTGGAACAGTTCTTTGAAAAACTGGATGCAGGAGAGGACGAATTGAGAAAGGTATGGGAGGAATATCTGGAATACCTGGCAATCACGGTGACGAATCTGAGGATGGCTTATGACTGTGATATCATCCTGGGCGGTTACGTCGGGGGATTCATGGGAAAATATATGGCTGACCTGAGCAAAAAAGTGGTAAAATATAATGGTTTTGAAAATGATACCACATATTTGAAGACCTGCAGTTATAAGAAAGAAGTATCTGCGGTGGGAATCGCGATGAGTTTCATTGAGAAATACTTTGAATCATTGGAATAAAGGGAAAGGATTTACAAAAACAAATCTCTACCATTTTTATTCTTTTTACAGAGAATATCCGGACATTTTCCACTCAGCGAGTGGAAAATCTTCCCCAACCCTTTCATGGACACATTATCGTATCCTTTTACAGGTAAATGATAAAGAAGCACGTGACTGGTATGAAAAGGAGGCAGTCAGACGTGGAGTGTGCGTACCCTACAGAGAAATGTTTCTTCCCAATACTACTACCGTATGCTGCGGACGCAGAAGAAAGAGGCAGTGGTAAGTGAAATGAAAGAACTCACAAACAAATATCAGAGTGATCGATTGGAATTCATAAAGAATCCAGTGATTGCTGAGTTTTTGGGGCTTTCATCAGAGACAGATTTTACCGAAAGCGACCTTGAGAAAAGTATTCTTTCCAATCTGCAGAAGTTTTTGATGGAGTTGGGAAAGGGGGATGCAGCTGTTTGCATCTAAATATAAGCTGTATCTTCCGACGGAAGAAGAGTTGAGGGCGGAGATCGAAACGCAGAAAATGATATTTTACTTACAACAGCATGATGAATAAAGAAGGACATTTTTAGAGAAAGAGGTAGTTGGATGGCAGATACATCACAAGAGAAACAAAACAACCATAAAAAGCACATATGCATCGGTATCCTTGCCCATGTTGATGCGGGGAAGACGACGCTGTCGGAGAGTATGCTGTATACAAGCGGCAGTATCCGCAGGCTCGGCAGGGTGGACCATCAGGATGCTTTTCTGGACACGTTTGACCTGGAGCGCGCGAGGGGGATTACGATTTTCTCGAAGCAGGCGGTGTTCTCCTGGAAAGATATGGATATTACGCTTCTGGACACTCCGGGGCATGTGGATTTTTCGGCAGAGATGGAGCGGACATTACAGGTGCTGGATTATGCGATCCTTGTCATCAGCGGTGCGGATGGGGTGCAGGGGCATACCGCGACGCTCTGGCGTCTGCTAAAGCAGTATCAGATTCCCACATTCCTGTTTATCAACAAGATGGATCAGGAGGGAACAGATAGAAAAGCAATCTTAAAAGAACTAAAGAAACAATTAAGTGACGGGTGTGTGGACTTCGAGCAGGCTTCCAGTCTGGAATGTGCAGAGGATGAATGGCTTGAGAACCTGGCAGTATGTGATGAGGAGATGCTGGAAGAATATCTTGAGAACGGCACAGTAGAGCCGGAATCAGTCGTCCGCGCAATCAGCGGACGGAAAATATTTCCCTGCTATTTTGGTTCTGCACTGCGTCTGGATGGAGTGCAGGAATTTATGGAAGGACTGAGGCAGTATACGGTCAGCCGGAAGTATCCGGATGAATTTGGGGCCAAGGTCTATAAGATCGCGAGAGACGACCAGGGAAACCGTCTGACTTACCTGAAAGTGACAGGCGGCTGCCTGCATGTGAAAGATATGCTTCCGGGGATGGAGGAAAAAATCAACCAGATCCGGATCTATTCCGGGGCTAAGTACGAACTGGCACAGGAAGTGACAGCAGGAGGAGTCTGCGCGGTGACAGGTCTTAGTACGACCTACCCGGGACAGGGGATCGGTGCGGAGAAGGCAACGGATATGTTTGTACTGGAACCGGTCCTTACGTACCAGATCCAGCTTCCCCCGGACTGTGATGTGCACAGTATGCTGTTAAAATTAAGGCAGCTGGAGGAGGAAGAGCCTCAGCTGCATATTGTGTGGGAAGAACAGCTGGGTGAGATTCATGCACAGCTGATGGGAGAGGTGCAGATCGAAATACTGAAAAGCATCATTTTCAAGCGGTTTGGTGTGGCGGTTGAATTTGGCGCCGGCAATATCGTATATAAGGAAACGATCGAGGATACCGTGGAAGGTGTTGGACACTTCGAGCCTCTGCGGCATTATGCGGAAGTGCATCTTCTGCTGGAACCGGGAGAGAGAGGGACGGGTCTTCAATTCTTCTCAGACTGCAGTGAAGATATTCTGGACCGAAACTGGCAGCGATTGATTCTGACCCATCTGGAAGAAAAGGAACATAAAGGTGTACTCACGGGCTCTGTGATTACGGATATGAAGATTACTCTGACTGCAGGACGGTCGCATCTTAAGCATACGGAGGGCGGAGATTTTAGGCAGGCCACTTATCGTGCCGTGCGCCAGGGGTTGAAGAAGGCGAAAAGTATCCTGCTGGAGCCCTGGTATGAATTTCGTATCGAAGTGCCTTCAGCAGGCATTGGGCGTACCATGGCGGATATCCAGAAAATGCATGGGCAGTTCGAGCATCCTGAGACGGATGGGGAGATGTCCATCTTGAGGGGGTGCGCTCCTGTGGCGCAGATGAGAGGATACCAGAGTGAATTTCTCTCCTATACCGGTGGTCACGGGCGCCTGTTCTGCAGCTTGAAAGGCTATGAGCCCTGCCACAATCAGGAAGAAGTCATCGAGGCAGTCGGTTATGATTCCGAAGCGGACCTGGAGAATCCCACTGGTTCTGTTTTTTGTGCACATGGCGCCGGATTCGTGGTGAAATGGGACCAGGTGGAAGAATACATGCATGTGGAAAGTACATGGAAGACGGAGAATGAATCCGAGGAAAAGGAATACATACCGTCAAGAAGTGAGTCTTCCTCCCGAATTGAACTGACGGAGAAGGAGCTGGATGCAATCTACAGGAAAACACCGGACCCGGTAAGAAGGACTGTGAGCACCGCTCCGGTAACGGTGCGTGCAAAGGAGAAGGGCGCTCCGGATCCGAAGTGGGAGAAGAGGCAGGAAGAGAAAAAGAAGCAGGAGGAATATCTGCTTGTAGATGGATATAATATTATTTTTGCATGGGAAGAATTAAAAGAGCTCGCCGAAATCAATATTGAGGCGGCCAGAGATAAGCTGATGGATATTCTGTGTAATTACCAGGGCTATAAAAAATGTGCTCTCATCCTGGTATTTGATGCATATAAGGTCGAGGGAAATCCGGGGGAGGTCTTCAAGTACCATAATATTTATGTGGTCTATACAAAAGAAGCCGAGACAGCGGATCAGTATATCGAAAAGACGGTGCGCAGGATGGACCGGAAATATCGGGTCACAGTGGCGACATCCGACGCGCTGGAACAGGTGATTATCCTCGGGCAGGGAGCTCAGCGGCTTTCGGCGCCTGGATTAAAGGAAGAAGTAGAACTGATGCTGAAAGAAATAAGAAGTGAGTTCCTTGGAAAATTCCCAGAAGATCGGAATTATCTCTTTGATTATCTGAGCAAAGATCTGAAAAAAGAAATGGAACATGTCCGGCTGGGCAAAGAGAAGAAATAAAACGGAAAAAGAAAGACGGCTGAGTAACAGAAAGAAATCACTGTTGCTCAGCCGTCTTTTTGCCCTGCCGGGTGGGTAACAGCTGCGCTGTTAATAATGTATACCCATAGGGCATCCCGTAATGCATGCCCTGCCGGGCGGGTAACAGCTGCGCTGTTAATTATGTATAAATTTTCTCCCCTGTTTTTGTACAATTGGCTGAAAGAGTGAAAAAGTGGAAAAAGATATTGACTTTTCTGCCAGGAAAGATAATAATGTAATTACTTTAATAAAACATTTTATAAAACTAATTCAAAAACAAAATTGAACTAAGGTTAAAAACAAATCGAAATCAGATTAAGGAGGAAAATATGATGTTACAGCAGGTTATGACAGCACCAAAAGTGATTACATTTCAGGAGGTTCCTACACCAGAGCCGGCTAAAGGAGAGGTACTGGTCAAGGTGATGAATATCGGAATCTGCGGATCGGATATCCATGTGTACCATGGGCAGCATCCATTTACGACGTATCCGGTGACACAGGGACATGAAGTCTCCGCAGAGATTGTGAAGCTGGGCGAGGGCGTGGAAGGTTTTGAAGTGGGACAAAAGGTTACCATTCAGCCGCAGGTCGTATGTGGAGAATGTTATCCGTGCCGCCATGGAAAGTATAATCTCTGTGAGGAACTGAAAGTAATGGGCTTCCAGACTACAGGCACGGCATCCGAATATTTTGCGGTGGATGCAGCGAAAGTAACACTTCTGCCGGAAGAGATGAGCTATGAAGAGGGCGCCATGATCGAGCCTTTAGCGGTAGCAGTCCATGCAGTCAGGCAGGCGGGCGATGTGAAGGGATTAAAGATTGCCGTAATAGGAGCAGGTCCGATCGGAAATCTGGTCGCACAGACTGCACTGGGGATGGGGGCAGAATCCGTCCTGCTCACAGACATCAGTGACTTAAGGCTTGAGAAAGCAAGAGAATGCGGCATCGAACATACAGCCAATACGAAGACGGAGAATTTGGGAGACGCCATGCTCAGAGTTTTTGGCCCGGATAAGGCAGATGTAATCTATGACTGTGCCGGAAATAACGTGACAATGGGGCAGGCGATCCAATATGCAAGAAAGGGCAGCACGATCATCCTGGTTGCGGTTTTTGCAGGAATGGCACAGGTCGACCTTGCCGTGCTCAATGATCATGAACTGGATCTGAATACGACGATGATGTACCGGAACGAAGATTACATTGACGCAATCCGTCTGGTAAATGAAGGGAAGGTTCACTTAAGACCGCTGATTTCGAAGACCTTTGATTTCCGTGATTATGCGAAGGCATATGAGTACATAGACGAAAACAGAGAGACTACGATGAAGGTAATCATCAATGTGCAGAAATAAATGATAGAACGTAGTATCGGCGAATGGTAAGAAAGCAGGAAAACGTAATAGATTCGGCAATCGTGATGGATGTGACAGGATGGGGATTGGAAGGAGAATGAAAAAATGGGAACAGGAACACTGAGTGCCAAAATGCCGGCAAAAGCGGATCAAAAGACAGCAGATCAAAAGACGGTATATCAAAAAGGAGTTCACATGGACAGTACAAAGGAACACAGAACGGATACAAATGTAAAGGTGCCGTTGATCAGTAAGATCGCGTACGGAATGGGAGATGTGGGATGTAATTTCAGCTGGATGTTCGTCGGAAATTTTCTGATGATATTCTATACTGACGTATTTGGAATCAGTATGAGTGCAGTAGCGGGACTTATGCTATTTTCCCGGTTCTGGGATGCCATCAACGATCCTATCATCGGCAGTCTGACAGATAAGACCAAGTCCAGATGGGGACGTTACCGTCCCTGGCTTCTGGTCGCCGCTCCGCTGACGGCGGTTGTCCTGATGCTGACGTTCTGGGCACATCCGGACTGGTCCTCCACGGCAAAGATTATCTATATGGCAGTGACCTACTGCATTCTGGTACTGGGGTACACCTGTGTCAACATCCCTTATGGCACTTTATGTGGCGCCATGACACAGAACATTGAGGAACGCGCGCAGATCAATACATTTCGTTCCGTTGCAGCTATGATCGCCATCGGAATCATCAACATCATTACGGTTCCGCTGATTTCCAGGCTTGGTGCTGGAGATGAAAAAAGAGGCTATCTGCTGATAGCAGTGATCTACGGATGCATCTTCGCTGCCTGTCATATTTTCTGCTTCTCGAAGACGAAAGAGGTCGTGAAAATTCCTGAAAAGCAGAAGGTATCAATCAAAAGCCAGTTAAAGGCAGTGATGGTAAACCGCCCGTACATATTAGCGCTTGCCGGCCAGCTGTTATTCGGTTTTACTTTATATGGAAGAAACGCCGATGCACTTTACTACTTTACCTATGTGGAGGGAAACAAAGCCTTCTTCACAACCTACTCCATGTGCATCATCATTCCGTCCATTATCGGTGCGGCATGTTTTCCACTACTCTTTAAGTGGACGAACAACAAAGGGAGGGCGGCGTCCATCTTTGCACTGCTGACCGGAATCAGCATGTTGAGCCTGTACTTGTTCAGCGTCCGGACCTCCCCGGTATTATTTTACGGAGTATCAGGGCTGACCCAGTTCTTCTTCTCAGGTTTTAATACAGCGATCTATGCGATTATCCCCGACTGTGTTGAATATGGAGAGTGGAAGACCGGCCTCAGGAACGATGGATTCCAGTATGCCTTCATTTCCCTTGGCAATAAAATCGGAATGGCACTGGGAACCTCCCTGCTGGCTTTGGTCCTCGGAGCAGCCGGGTATGTGGCAAACCAGCAGCAGAACGCGGCAGTGCTGGCGGTCATCAGGCACTCTTTTACGACGATACCAGGGATATTGTGGGTAGTCACCGGAGTGGTACTGTTCTTCTACAGGCTCAACAAAAAACGCTATAACCAGATCGTATCTGAAATTCAGGAGCGGGGGAAAAAGACTCGTTAAACAAATGTCATTCTTTGACAAATTTAGACATGTATGCTATGATATCTCCATAACAAGGTGTGAATGACAATCAGCATTTACACCTTTTTTTCGCGCTGGCGGCAGTTTGATTACCAACAGTCAGATGAGGATTGGTGTAGGAGAAAGGAGAGCTATTTTGCTTACGATTAACAATTATGTGAAAGCGAAATCCCTGGAAGAGGCATATGAATTGAATCAGGCCAGGAATGCCCGTGTAATGGGCGGTATGATGTGGATGCGGCTTGGAAATGCAAAGGTACAGACGTTGATTGACTTGTCTGATCTGGGACTGGATCAGATAGAGGAGACGGAACATACATTTCGGATTGGTGCCATGTGCACACTGAGGCAGCTGGAACTTCATGAAGGGCTTCGGGAGGCATACGGGGATTCCATCGCGGAATCTGTCCGTCATATTGTGGGTGTGCAGTTCCGCAACCAGGCGACCGTGGGGGGAAGTATTTATGGAAGATTCGGGTTCTCCGATGTGCTGACCTGCCTTCTGGCTCTGGATACATTTGTAGAGTTGTATGACGGGGGAACGATCCGCCTGTCTGAGTTTGTAAATCATAAGAAGGACAAGGATATCCTTGTTTCGATTATTATCAGGAAAAGTAAAAGGAAGCTTCATTACAGCTCGATCCGCAGGACAAAGACGGACTTCCCGGTTCTGGCATGTGCTGTTGTGACAGGTCCTGTCCATGGGAAAGAGACCTGGTATTTTTCTATCGGTGCACGGCCGATGAAGGCTGAAGTTCTGGAGAAGGAATGGGAGATCCCGGAGGATAGCTCCGATGAGCAGTTGGAGATCTATGCGAAGGAAGCAGCGGCGCAGTTCACATATGGGACGAATATGCGAGGCAGCGCGAAGTACAGGCAGCACCTGGCAGAGGTCCTGATCATGCGTGCAATGCGTGCGATTTTAGCGGAGGGCAGATAGATGGAGATTAAGATCAAGTTAAATGGAAAACAGACGACCGCCGAGGTGAATGCGGATTCCATTCTTTTGGATGTTCTGAGAGGTCTGGGGTGCCACAGCGTCAAATGCGGCTGTGAGACAACGAACTGCGGTCTGTGTACGGTATGGATCAATGGCAAGTCAAGGCTGTCCTGTTCGATCCTGGCTGTCAGTGTAGATGGATGTGAGATTACAACCCTGGAAGGGGTAAAGGAAGAAGCTGAGGAGTTCGGTGAATTTCTGGCAAATGAAGGAGCAGAGCAGTGTGGTTTCTGTTCTCCGGGATTTATTATGAATGTTCTGTCGATGGTGCGGGAACTGGAGGATCCTGATATCGATCAGATCAAAGAATATCTGGCAGGAAATCTTTGCAGATGTACAGGCTACATGGGGCAGCTGCGTGCAATACAGAAGTATCTGCAGTTTAAAAAGGAGGTGCGCTCATGAGAGTGGTAAATCAGCCAATTCCAAAAGTGGATTCCAGGGCACTGGTGACAGGAAAAGGTGTCTACACAGATGACCTTGCACCGTCAGACTGCCTGATTGTAAAAGTTTTAAGAAGCCCTCATGCCCATGCGCTTATTAAGGATATCAATCTGACAAGGGCACAGGCTGTGGAAGGAATCGAGTGTATCCTGACCTATAAAGACTGCCCGGATAAGCGTTTTACCATGGCGGGACAGACCTACCCGGAGCCAAGCCCTTATGACAGACTGATTCTGGATCAGCGTGTACGTTTTGTGGGGGATGCTGTTGCGATTGTGGCAGGGACCAGCAAAGAGGCGGTCAGTAAAGCATTAAAATTAATCAAGGTAAAATACGAAGTTCTGGAGCCGGTACTGGATTTTCGCAAGGCAAAAGATAATCCGATCCTGGTGCACCCGGAGGAGAACTGGAAGAGCCTTGTCCCGGTGGGAGCGGATAATCAGAGGAATCTCTGCGCCCATGAGGAGGATTCTGCCGGAGATATCGATGCCGTCATCGATTCCTGTGAATACGTGGTGGACCGGGTTTATCATACAAAGGCGAACCAGCAGGCCATGATGGAGACTTTCCGTACCTATACCTATCTGGATGCGTACGGAAGACTGAATATCGTATCTTCTACGCAGGTACCATTTCATGTGCGCCGTATCCTGGCCAACGCACTGGATGTCCCGAAGTCGAAGATCCGTGTCATCAAGCCGAGGATCGGCGGCGGTTTCGGGGCGAAGCAGACCGTTGTCACAGAGGTTTACCCGGCACTGGTTACCTGGAAGACAGGCAAGCCGGCGAAGATTATTTATACAAGAGAAGAGTCCTTTATCGCATCGTCGCCGAGACATGAGATGGAGATCCATGTCCGTGTGGGTGCGGATAAAGACGGAATCATCAAAGGGATTGACGTGTATTCACTGTCCAATACCGGGGCATTTGGGGAACATGGACCGACAACAGTCGGACTTTCCGGGCATAAGTCCATTCCGTTATATGGAAAAGCCGAGGCGTACCGTTTTGTCTATGATGTGGTGTATACCAATGTAATGTCCGCCGGGGCTTACAGAGGATATGGGGCGACTCAGGGGATATTTGCCGTGGAGTCCGCGGTAAATGAGCTGGCTGAAAAGATGGGCGTAGATCCGGTTGCCCTTCGGGAAAAGAATATCGTCAGAGAAGGTCAGGTCATGCCTGCATACTATGGCGAGACTGCGAACAGCTGTGCACTGGACCGCTGCCTTAAGCGCGCGAAGGAGATGATCGGATGGGATGAGAAGTACCCATGCCGGGATATGGGAAATGGAAAAGTCAGAGGCGTCGGTGTGTCTATGGCGATGCAGGGATCTGGTATTTCCGCTTTGGATACGGCATCCGTGGGGATCAAGGTCAATGATGACGGTTTCTACAGCCTCATGATCGGCGCAACAGACATGGGAACCGGATGTGATACGATTCTCGCACAGATGGCAGCAGAATGTCTGGACTGTGAGATGGAAGACATCATCGTACACGGCGTGGATACAGACTCCTCCCCTTACGACTGCGGATCCTATGCGTCCAGTACCACATATGTAACCGGAATGGCAGTGGTAAGGACCTGTGAAAAGCTGCGGGAAAAGATCTGTGAAAGAGGAGCGGCGTACCTTGGCTGTTCCGTAGATGATGTGGAATTCGACGGAAAACAGGTGACGAATCTGAAAAACGGCGAAAGCATTTCCAGAGTGGATATCGGCAATCAGGTCATGTGTAATAATGAAGAAGCTTTGTATGCGAGCGAAGCGTTCAGTTCTCCGATTTCACCGCCGCCGTTCATGGTAGGCATGGCAGAGGTCGAGATAGATAAGGAAACGGGAGAACTGGAACTCATCGATTATGTTGCAGTGGTAGACTGCGGTACGGTAGTCAACCCGAATCTGGCAAGGATTCAGACCGAGGGTGGTATCGCGCAGGGAATCGGCATGGCTCTTTATGAGGATATTGTATACAATGAAAAGGGAAAGAATTTCAGCAATTCCTTTATGCAGTACAAGATTCCGACCCGCTTGGATGTGGGAACGATCCGGGTCGAATTCGAGAGCAGCTACGAGCCGACCGGTCCGTTTGGCGCAAAATCCATCGGCGAGATTGTAATCAATACTCCGCCTCCGGCAATCTCCAATGCAGTACAGAATGCAACGGGAGTGATCATTAGAGAACTTCCGATTACGGCTGAGAAGATTTACTGGGGAATGCATGGGCAGAAACTGTAAGATTATAAAAGAAGAAAAATAAGAAGCCGCCATAAGATGCGCGTTTTCAACCGGGAGCCATTCTGGAACTTAGATCCAGAAAAACTGTTTTCACATCCGGTATGAGGGACACATCTTACGGCGGCTTTTTTACAAATTTTACTGCAGATTTTCCTACTGCCTTTGCTTCTGAAAAGCAAGACGTTCGGTTCCATCATCGGAATAAATAATACCGCAGTATGTAAATCCGTTCTTGTCCAGTGTGTGCTGCATGACAACATTGTCTCTGTGGGTATCTACTTTCAGATTGCCGCACTGTTCAAATGCCCAGTTGAGACAAAATGTAGCAGCGCCCTTCACGGTTCCGTTGGAAGTGATTCGGTGAACGACTCCGTAAGGAGCGTCGTTTAACCACTGCCCGTCATAGATTCTGACATAAGTATCATCCCGGCCTTCTTTATAATAGAAAGTTGCGATGATCTCTCCCTGCTCTTCACACACATAACTGCAGCCGTCCTCGATATCCTGTGCAACCAGCTGTTTGGGCGGGTAAGAATTCCCCCACTGATTCGGATTGCCGTGGCTGGACATAAAGGAACGTGCCTGTTCGTACATTTTCAGCAGTGTATTAAGATCTGTCATTTCTGATTTTCTGATTTCCATAATTAAACTAACCTTTCGAATTTATCCACATGTATTAAAAATACATGATATGCAACATGTTAATATTGTAAAACGGATTCATTTATTAAGCAATTAGAAAAAAAGCTGAATTATGAAACCTTTTTGCTTGAAAAACTGTCTATTTAATGTAATTATATAATTATATCCCAAAAACCTGGATTGAGGATTACTTTTGGGGATACAAATGAGGAGGGCATTTGAGGATGGGCAGCAGGAAGAAACTGTTACTTACATTAGGGATCACAGCGGGGGTTTTGACCTGCGCGTATGTTGGTGTATCTGTATATTTCATGAGTCATTTCTTTCAGGGGACGAATATCAATGGTGTTGATTTTTCCATGAAGACAACAGAAGATGCGGAAAAGTTTCTAAAGCAACGAATAACTGACTATAAGCTTACTGTTATTCCAAAAGAGGGAGACAAGGAAATACTGTCCGGATCGGAAATCTCGATGGAATATGTGAAAAATAAAGACCTGGAACAGCTGATGGAAAAGCAGAATGGATTTCTGTGGCCATCGATGTTCTGGAAAGAGAAACAGTCGGATGTAGAATTAGATTTCTCTTTTGATGAAAAGAAACTGGAAGAGAAGATACAGTCACTTAACTGTTTTCAGAATGAAGGAAAGACAGATCCACAGAATGCAAAGCCCGAGTTCGATGGTGAGAAGTTTGTGGTGAAACCAGAAGTGCTTGGCACAAAGGTGGAGCAGGAAAAGGTCAGAGAGGCTGTTAAAGATGCAGTCTGCGATCTGGAGGAGACTGTGAATCTGGAAAAAGAGGACTGCTATCAGAAGCCCAAATATACGAAAGATTCCAAAGAAGTTGGGGCTGCCTGTGATGCACTGAACCAGTACTGCAAGGCAAGTATTACCTATGATATGGCACCTCAGACGGAAGTGGTGGATAAGAAGCTTATCTCTGAGTGGGTGTCTTATGATGAGAATATGAATGTAACGTTTCATGAAGACAAGGCCAGAGAGTATATGAATCAATTTGCTGCCAGATACGAGACCCTTTATGCGACAAGACCTCTGACAACCCCATGGGGAAAACAGACAGAGGTATACGGGGGAACTTACGGCTGGGCATTCGATGAAGCCGCGGAGGCAGAGGCCCTGATTGCCAGCATCAAGGCCGGGGAGACAGTGACCAAAGAGCCGGCATATGAACAGCGTGCCGCAACCCACGAGCCCCAGGACTGGGGAAAGACTTTTATCGAGGTCGACTTGAGCGAGCAGTATATGTGGTATATCGCAGATGGAAATGTAGCCTTTGAGACTGCTGTCGTGACGGGCAAACCGTATGCTCATTCCACCCCGTCAGGCGTGTATGATATTCTGTATATGCAGCCGAATGCTACCCTGGTCGGGAATATCGTGCCAGAAACAGGGGAGCCGGAATACCGGACACCCGTATCTTACTGGATGCAGGTGACCTGGGGCGGAGTCGGATTCCATGATGCGATCTGGCAGCCGGCGTTTGGCGGGGACCTGTACTGGAGCATCGGATCACATGGGTGCATCAATATGCCGCTGGATGGGGCGGCGACACTGTATAGTTTGATTGCGCCGGGGACGCCGGTGGTGATGCATTATTAAGACGGGGATGAAGAGAGGGGAGAAAAGTGGAGTGGAATAGAAGATTATGTTATTTATAGGAGATTATTGTTGTCATAAAAGATAAACTGGACTATAATTAAAGCAGAATATGAATGAAGGATAATCATATATTATCCACTGTTCTTATCGTATTTTCGGATAAAATAATCTATATCACTATATTAAAAATCTGCATCCTTTCTAATAAGTAACTGGGATGCAGACTTTTTATTTTTATTACCTCAAATACATCTCATAGAATTCCGCGGATGTTTCGCCTTCAATATATTATTTTGTTTTGTCATGGACACGCTGGTATAGATCTCCGTCGTCTTAATCGAACTGTGCCCCAGCAGTTTCTGTATATATCGTATATCAACATCAGCCTCCAGCAGCAGTGTAGCGAAGGAATGCCGGAACAAATGAGGAGTGATATGCATGTCTACCATTGCCAGCTTGAGATATTTGACGATCATGGAGCGCACGGACTGCTCAGAGTATCTTTGATGAAGCCGGTTGACGAAGAACCATCCCGTCGAAGTGATATCCTCTTTAAAAACGCTATAGTACTCCAGCAATATTTTCCTAACGTCGGGATTGGTGATCTGGATCATCCTTTCTTTGGAGCCTTTCCCATAGATGGTTATCTTAAAGGAAACCAGATCGACCTGGTTAAGCCGCAGGGAACACAATTCTGAAATCCTGACACCCGTAGCGAAAAGCAGCTCGATTACAGCTATATCCCTAAGACTGGCGTTTTGCTGATATTCAGTTCTGGAATGTGAATGACAGTGATACATTGTGGCTAAGAAGTTTTCAATCACGGATTCCGGAATTGTTCTGGGTAAGATGAGAGGTTCACGGAATTTCACATTTATTTTATCGAATGGATTTGCAGGGATGAGTTCTTCGTACACCAGATAGTGAAAAAAAGCCTTTAGGGACGCGATTTTCCGTTTGGTCGTTTTTGGCTGATATTTTTCATGGAGGGAGGAGATAAATCCGCTGATTGCTGTTTTATCGGTAAAGTCTGGGTGGGGCTGCATAAAAGTCTGGAACTGCATCAGGTCGATTTGATATGCTTTTAGTGTTTTGGGGTCTAATTTTTTTATGGTCCGGCAGTAATTCAGATAATCTTTCAGCAGTATTTCTAATTTTTTCATAAGTAAAGGCTCCTTGTTTTTTCTATCATTATGAATGTTCCACAAAAAAATGTCGAGATAATATGGTGTCTTCTGTCACTTTGACGTCCTGTATGTATTTCCTTATATAACTTCTATTAGTATATGGTTTCCAGTTTTACCACTACATATTGTATAAAATTAGATACAAGGGCTTAAATGAGATATATTATCATTTAAACTCTTGTCTTTTTTTTCACGTAATGCTATACTATGCGAGAAAAATGAGAAACCTGATTTACCAAAGGAGGATTTTATAATATGGCACAGTACGAGCAGTGGGAAGGTTTCCAGGGAAGACTCTGGAAAGATGACATTAATGTACGTGATTTCATTCAGCACAACTATACACCTTATGATGGAGACGAAAGTTTCCTGGCAGATCCGACGGAAGCTACTAACAAGCTCTGGGGAAAGTTAAAAGAGCTTCAGAAGGAAGAGCGTGCCAAGGGTGGAGTTCTGGATATGGAGACAGAGGTTGTTTCCGGTCTGACAGCTTATGGTCCTGGATATATTGACGAAGAGATGAAGGACCTGGAGAAGGTGGTAGGTCTCCAGACTGACAAGCCGTTAAAGAGAGCTTTCATGCCATACGGCGGTATCAAGATGGCAGAGCAGGCATGCACGACTTATGGATATCAGCCAAGCGAAAAGCTGCATGAGATTTTTACAAAGTATCATAAGACACACAACCAGGGTGTTTTCGACATCTACACACCGGAGATGAAGAAAGCCCGCCACAATAAGATCATCACAGGACTTCCGGACACATACGGAAGAGGACGTATCGTCGGCGATTACCGCCGTGTTGCACTGTACGGAATCGATCACCTGATCGAGAAGAAGATGGTGGATTTTGATGAGACTGAGAGACACGGAATGAAGGGAACAGACTTCCGTCTCAGAGAGGAAGTTGCTGATCAGCTGAAAGCCCTCAGAGAGATGAAGGAAATGGCTGCAGTTTACGGATATGACATTTCCAAGCCGGCAAAGGATGCCAGAGAGGCAGTACAGTGGCTGTATTTCGGATACCTTGCTGCAATCAAGACACAGAATGGTGCAGCAATGAGTGTTGGAAGAATTTCCACATTCCTTGACATTTATATCCAGAGAGATATGGAAAAGGGAATTCTGACAGAGGCTGAGGCTCAGGAACTGATCGACCACATGGTTATGAAGTTCAGAATGGTGAAGTTCGCGAGAGTTCCTTCCTATAACGAACTGTTTTCCGGTGACCCGGTATGGGCAACTCTGGAAGTCGCAGGTCTTGGACAGGACGGACGTTCCATGGTAACAAAGAATGACTACCGTTTCCTGCACACACTGGAGAACATGGGACCGTCACCGGAGCCGAACCTGACTGTATTATACTCCTCACGTCTGCCGGAGACCTTTAAGAAATATGCATCCCACATCTCTATCACAACAAGTTCCATCCAGTATGAGAACGATGACGTGATGCGTCCGGTATGGGGCGATGACTATTCCATCTGCTGCTGCGTATCTGCAACACAGACAGGTAAGGAGATTCAGTTCTTTGGAGCGCGTGCGAACCTTGCAAAATGTCTGCTGTACGCAATTAACGGCGGTGTGGATGTGAAGACAAGAGAACAGGTAGCGCCTGCGTATAAGCCGGTAACCTCAGAATATCTTGATTTCGACGAAGTCATGGACAAATATGACAAGATGATGGACTGGCTGTCCAAACTGTATGTGGATACATTGAATATGATCCACTACATGCACGATAAATATTACTACGAAGCAGCAGAAATGGCTCTGATCGACACAGATGTGAGACGTACATTTGCAACAGGTATTGCTGGATTCTCACATGTAGTAGACTCCTTGAGCGCTATCAAGTATGCGAAAGTAAAAGTGATCCGTGATGAGACAGGAATGGCTGTAGATTACGAGACAGAGGGAGATTTCCCGAGATACGGAAATGATGATGACCGTGCAGATGAAATTGCAATCTGGCTGTTAAAGACCTTCATGGGCAAACTGAAAAAATGCCACACTTACAGAAATTCAGAGCCTACGACTTCTATCCTTACGATTACATCCAACGTGGTATATGGTAAGGCTACAGGATCACTTCCGGATGGAAGAAAAGCAGGAGAGCCTCTTGCACCGGGTGCAAACCCGTCTTACGGTGCAGAGCAGAACGGACTTCTTGCATCACTGAACTCTGTTGCGAAGCTTCCATATGAAGAAGCGCTGGATGGTATTTCCAATACACAGACCATCAATCCGGGAGCTTTGGGACATGATGATCAGGAGAGAATCGACAACCTGACACACGTTCTGGACGGATACTTTGATCAGGGGGCACATCACCTGAATGTGAATGTGTTTGGAAAAGAAAAACTGATCGATGCTATGGAGCATCCGGAGAAGGAAGAGTACGCAAACTTTACGATCCGTGTATCAGGATACGCTGTTAAATTCATTGACCTGACACGTGAGCAGCAGATGGACGTTATCTCCAGAACATGCCACGAAAGCATGTAAGAAAAGATAGCAGAAACTAAAGAAACTATAAAGTTAACAAAGAAACGTTTCATAACGAGGTGTAACTATGACAGAGCAGAAGGAACTGAAAGGGTATATCCATTCCCTGGAAAGCTTTGGCTCTGTAGATGGACCCGGTGTCCGGTATGTGATCTTTATGAGCGGCTGTGCGATGCGCTGCCAGTTCTGCCACAACCCGGATACATGGAATATGCAGACCGGTACGCTCTATACGGCGGACGAGCTGCTGAAACAGGCTAAGAAATACCGCTCTTACTGGGGAAGTAAGGGCGGTATTACAGTAAGCGGCGGCGAACCCCTTCTGCAGATCGACTTTTTGACAGAGCTGTTTAAAAAAGCAAAAGCAGAGGGAATCCACACCACACTGGATACAAGCGGGAATCCATTTACGAGAGAAGAGCCATTTTTCGGAAAGTTTCAGGAATTAATGAAGTATACGGATCTGGTCATGCTGGACATCAAGCATATCGATGATGAGCAGCATCAGATTTTAACAGGATGTACAAACAAAAATATCCTGGATTTGGCGCAGTATCTGTCTGAGATCGGCAAAGCCGTCTGGATCAGGCATGTCCTGGTGCCGGGAAGAAGTGACAATGATGAGTATCTGATGAGACTGGATGAGTTTATCCGGACATTGGATCATGTCGAGAAGGTGGAAGTGCTGCCTTATCATACGCTGGGGACCTTTAAATGGAAGGAACTCGGCATGGAATATCCTCTGGATGGCGTGGAGCCGCCTTCGAAAGAGCGGATCGAGAATGCGGAAAGACTGCTGCATGTGGATAAGTAGATGAATCATACAGTTATTGTACAGTAATTATTACTAAATTAGATGTGTCCCATATGGTAAATGTGAACAAATCGTGAATAATATGTGGTTTAGTGCTTGTATATAATGGGGAGAAACTCTAAAATATACATCAGGAGCATTTTAATCATATAATATTCGGGAGGGCATATGAAAAAGAGATGTAGAGTACTGATGGCGTTAGCATTGGTACTTAGTATGATGTTTGGTATGCAGGTGCAGGCTGAGTCATCGGCTGATGAAGCGCAGATCACAATTACTGCTTTTGAAGGAACAGACCTGGAGAATGTGCAGGTTGGGGATATTGTGATGTTCCATATGAGTATGAACAACACAACAAGCGAGGACTTGACAAGTACCAGGCTTGTGGTAACAGCTACGGATGCACAAGGAAACCGTACGGGAGAAGCTGCAATACCGGAAGAAGGGAATTCAGCAGACCTTGGTGACAGAAATAATGGGCAGGCTGCAGGAATTGCCTCAGCTGTTATGGCGGATTTTCCATCTGGCAAGAGTATAAGTGATGCTGTGGCCAGCGTGAAAGTTACAGATAATATGGAAGGCAGACAGATTACGGTCCAGGCAGTTATCAAGAAAGATGATGGATCAGAGAAGCCGAATGTTTCCAACATTGCTCAGACTGTTTTTACAGTAGCCTCAAAAGAAATAGAACCGCCAAAGCAGGAGGAACCGGGAATTACTGTGACTGTAGTACCATCCATTGATTTGAACAAGGGTATTACAAAAGGGGAAGCTTTTCAGGCTACCATGAAAGTAACGAATTCAGGTAATACAGTACTCCAGAATATCGGGGCAGATGCTGCATATTCAGGGAAAGATCCGGCTATGCTGGAGGATGAAGATTTCCTGCGATTAGGAGATATTATTACTAAGGGAGATTTTACAATCCTGGACGATGGAAGTGCATATTTGGCTGAACTGGGAGCAGGTGAGACAAAAGAGCTTGTATTCGAGTGCATGATTCCAGATGAGTATGCACAGGATAGCGTATATCTGTATTTTGCGGCAGGTTCATTTGTAACGGAGAATCAGGACGCTGATCCTGTGGTATTGGATCTGGCCATGTTCAACAGTAAGGTTATGGCATCTTCGAAGCAGGATCCAGCACCGAACCCAAATCCGGCACCAAAGCCGGAGGTTAAGCCGGATACAAAGCCAACACCGGAAGTAAAACCTGCAGATAATACGACGAAAAAGGAACCTGTTAAGACAACAGCGAAGTCTCCTAAGACAGGGGATGAGTCTACGGCAGGAAGTTTCATGATTTTACTGGCATGTGCAGGAATTGCAGCTGTAGTGGCAGCAAAGAAAAAAGCTGAATCTTAAAAATGTAGAAAAAGTAGAAGTAGAAATAGCAGAATTAAAACAATGAATTAAAAAGCAAAGGGACGGTTGATTTTACCGTCCTTTTTCTTTCGCATTACGTTCCACGCAGATTTTTTTAATTGTGGACCTATCAGGCAGTAACAGACACCACCCCAAGCGCTTCCAGCTCCGCCACTGCTTTTTCATGAGAAGTGAAATGAATGGCATGGATTCCCGAAGCCCTTGCAGCCTCGACATTAGGAAGGCTGTCGTCCAGGAATACAGCCTCATCCGGATTGATCTGATACCGCTCAAGCAGCGTTTTGTAGATCATCGGGTCAGGCTTAATCAGTTTCTCACGGTAAGAAAGAATGCCGCCGTCTGTATACTTTAAGAAACTTAATTCATCCTGTGTATGCTCATACATATATTCCCCATAGTTAGAAAGAACGTAGACATGGTAATCAGACTTTTTCAGCGCTTTGATCCAGGGGATAGAATATGGAAACTGGTGGATGCATCCGCCCACATCTTTTAGTACATCTTTAAGTTCCTGCTCATATTCCGGTGCCTTACTGACGAACAGGCCTATCAGCTCGTCATGGGAGAGCACACCCCGGTCGAATTCGTTCCACTCAGGACTTAAAAACAGGACCTCGCCGAGAAGTTCCTTCGTTTCAGGCGGGTAAGAAAACGTGTCCAGGTAAGCCCTCCAGTTGTATTCAGCCAATACATTTCCAATATCAAAGATAATTGTTTTTATCATAAGGTACCTCCATTATTTCGTTCTATGTATGTAAACATATTACATGAAAAATGTTCAAAAGGAAAGAGGAACTGCAAAGGGGTCAGACCCTTTTGTCATCCATATTCAGAATATTATGAAAACGGAACGCAAAAGGGTCTGACCCCTTTGCAGAAATATATGGTTAGACAAATGATTGACTTTATTTCTCCAAGTCTGTATGATGAACAAAAAGGGGAGCATGCCATGGAATGGCGGTGTGAGTAAGACTGCCGTGCTGCAGCTCCTTTACGGGAAAAGGAAGATGGATGAAATGAAAGATTTTGCAAAAGCGATTTTATTTGGAATTACAGGAGCCTTCTTTTTTGCATTTAACTTTATTCTGATCAGAAGTATGAATCTGGAAGGCGGTTATTATTTATGGACAGCGGTTTTGAGATATTTCTTTACCTTACCTTTGATGGCTCTGCTGCTGATAAAAGGCAATGGATTTCGCAAGGTGTTCCGGAGTATTTCTCAGAAGCCTGTGAAGTGGTTTGTGTGGAGTACGGTCGGATTTGGATTATTCTATGCACCACTTTCGGCTGCTGCAATCTACGGGGAAAGCTGGTTTACCGCGGCGGTCTGGCAGTTTACGATTGTTGCAGGAGTCCTTCTGACTCCGTTGTTTGGGAAAAAGATTCCTGTGAAAAATTTGCTTTGTTCCTGTGTGATCGTGGCAGGAATTCTGGTCATGCAGGCATCTAAGATCCGAATGGGAGTGCAGGCGGACTGGCCGATGCTCATTCTCACCATGGGGATTGCTGCATTTTCCTATCCTCTGGGAAACAGGAAGATGATGCAGGTGACGGAAGGAGAAGGTTTAACTACGGTGCAGCGCGTATTTGGGATGACATTATGTTCCATGCCATTCTGGGGAATCTGTGCGGTGTGGTCTTACAGACAGGCAGGCCTGCCCACAGCTTCCCAGTGCTTCCAGTCTTTTCTGATTGCTTTACTGGCAGGAGTTGTGGCTACGGTTCTCTTTTTTGCTGCCACAGATTTAATGCGGCATGATCCAAAAAAGCTGGCGGTGATAGAGGCTACCCAGTCGGGAGAGGTTATATTTACCGTACTGATGGGAGTGCTGATTCTAAAAGACAGTATGCCGGATGGGATGGCGTTAGCCGGGATCGGGATTATTGTGGCAGGGATGGTTTTAAATAGTATGATGGCAGAATAAATCTACAAAGGGGTCAGACCCTTTTGTTATCCATATTCAGAATATTCTGAAAACGGAGCGCAAAAGGGTCTGACCCCTCTGTTTTATGTATAACTTTCCCAACTCGGTCAATCCTATTTATGAGGTGAACATATATGGTGAATAAATCGATTTGGAGTCTGTCAGCATCCACGGAAAGGCGGGATGTGCTGACGGGAACTATTACGACGGATACTGTTATTATCGGGGCAGGCCTGGCGGGGGTACTGACCGCGCATTTCCTGGAACAGGCGGGAGTGGACTGTGTGATTCTGGAAGCAGCCAGGATCGGGAGCGGTCAGACGAAAAATACAACAGCGAAAGTCACATCTCAGCATGGTCTGATCTATCAGGATCTGATCGAGAGTGTGGGGAAAGAAAAAGCCGGACAATATGTGGCAGCGAATCAGGAGGCCATCAGAAGATATAAGATTCTGGTGGACAAGTACAGGATCGACTGTCAGTGGGAAACTTGTCCGGCTTATTTGTATACTGCCAGTGATACGAGGAAGTTAAGGCAGGAATATGAGGCGGTAAAAAGGCTGGGGATTCCGGCAGAGCTTACGGAAAAGACAGAACTTCCGTGTCCTGTTAAGCTTGCTTTAAAATTTGAAAATCAGGGCAGGTTCCATCCCTTAAAGTTTTTGTATAAAATTGCCGCAGGGTTAAATATCTACGAAAACACAAAAGTGAAAGAGGTCAGGGAGGATGTTGTGATTACGGACCAGGGGGAGGTGCACGCAAAACATATCGTGTTTGCCTGCCACTATCCTTTCCAAAATGTTCCGGGTTATTATTTCATGCGGATGCATCAGGAGCGGAGCTATGTCGTATCGGTAAAGCAGGCCGCGGCTCTGAATGGAATGTATTACGGTATCGATCCGGATGCGTTATCCTATCGGAGTTCCGGGGAGGAACTGCTCATCGGAGGCGGCGGACACCGTACGGGAAAGACTCCTTCGGGAAGTCCGTATGAATATCTGTCACACATGGCAGAGACTTACTGGCCGGACTGCGTGGAGACAGCCAGATGGTCCGCCCAGGACTGTATGACGCTGGATCACATTCCTTATATCGGCCAGTTCAGCCATAACCGCCCGAACTGGTATGTGGCAACGGGCTTTGGCAAATGGGGAATGACCAGTTCCATGGTTTCCGCGATGATCCTGACGGACCTGATCTGTAAGAGGGAAAATCCATATGCAGAGGTATTTTCTCCGTTGAGGTATAATGTCCAGGCATCCGCCGTGAATTTCATGAAAGATACGGGCCATGCCGCCGCAGGACTCTTAAAGCGGGCAGTATGGATTCCGAAGGAAAAGCTGGAGCAGGTGCATGCGGGCGAGGGTGCAGTGGTGGAGCACGATGGACACAAATATGGCGTTTATAAATCTGAAAAAGGTGAAATTTATGCAGTATCGGCACACTGTCCCCACCTTGGCTGCCAACTGGAATGGAATGCCCATGAGAAAAGCTGGGACTGCCCGTGCCATGGCTCCCGATTTGATTATCAGGGTCGGCATCTGGACGAACCGGCGCAGGAAGATATCGCATGTCACAGAATGGAGGGGAAATAGATGCAGCAGTATTTTCATGGAATTGGAAAAAAATATCCATATTTTGAGGGATGGTATTTGAAACACCAGAACCAGGGGAAGACGATTGCACTGATTCCAGCCGTCCACGCAGATAAAAAGGGCGGGTGGTCCGCCTCGATCCAGGTCGTGACAGACGAGGGCGCGTGGTATTTTACGTATCCAATTGAACTCTGTAAACTCAGCCGGAGAAGCTTCCGCGTAAAAATCGGGGAAAATATTTTTTCGGAAAAAGGCATCAGAATAAAAATAGTGAATTCAGAGATAGCGGTGGAAGGCAGGATTCATTATGGAAAATTTCAGAAAATCAAGGGGGATATCATGGGATTCTTTCAATGGATTCCCTTTTTACAGTGCCATCATGGAGTGATCAGTATGGCACACAATTTAAGCGGGAGCCTTACAGTCTGCGGAAAAGACAAAAAGGAAGAAATAATTGAGTTTACTGGAGGGCGCGGCTATATCGAGACGGACTGGGGCAGTTCCTTCCCCAGGACCTATATCTGGAGCCAGTGCGGCTTCGGAATGGACGAGAAAAACAGTATCATGGTATCCGCCGCAGACGTTCCGGTGTTTGGTTTCCATCTGCCGGGATGTATTTGTGCCATCCACTATAAAGGACGGGAGTATCGGCTGGGGACCTATTATGGTGCCAGGATCAAAGAGTATGGACCAGGGACCGTGACAATCACACAGGGCATCATGACGGTAAAGGTCACAAGACAGAGCGATAATAGTTTTGGGCTGCACGCGCCGCAGGGCGGGAGCATGAAGCGGATGATCAAAGAAAGCCCGGCTTGCCTTGTGCGGTATCAGTTCTGGATGGGGAGAGTGAATGTGTTTGATGTCATTTCGGATCGAGGGTCTTATGAGGAGGAGATTGAAGGCTGACGTGGAGCGGGCATTTTGACGGAGGTATCAAAAGTGGTATCGTAAAATGATACTTCCTTTGATACCTTATTAAAATTAATATATAAGAAACCATTCTGTTTAGGGTGGATAGCATAGGTTTTTTCTGTTACAATAAATCCAACAGAAAACGTTTTAAACTGGCACATTCTGATCAGTATGTCATAATTAACAATCCGTTTTTAATTTTACACTGTATCAGGGAATGAAAGGGGATAAAAATGGGGACGTATCTAAAAAGCAGGAATGCATATGTTCTATATAAAAGTGAGACAGAAAAACAGTATTTTGTGGATAAATCCTCCTTGCTGAAAGAACTTTTTCCTTTAGTAGGATCAGGAAACAGCCATATTTGCATTACCAGACCAAGAAGATTTGGAAAAACCGTAATGGCGAATATGATTGCTTCCTTTTTTTCTAATGCATGTGATGCGCAGGATATTTTTAATCATCTCGATATTGCTAAGGATAAGAAGTATCTGGAATACTTGAATCAGTATCCGGTCATTCATATCTCATTCAATGATACGACACGGCAGAACATGACTTATGATCAATATATCAACAGGATCGAGTCACGCCTTGTGCGGGATTTGAAGAAGGAGTATCCGGAAGTCGAACTGATGAATCAGGATTCAGCAGTAGATGCATTTACTGATATTTATGCCGAGAATGATTCAGCCAGGTTCATTTTTGTACTGGATGAGTGGGACTATATTTTTCATCAGGATTTTGTGACGGAAGCAGACAAGAAAAATTATCTCTCTTTTTTAAGAAGCTTGTTAAAAGACCGGCCATATGTTCAGTTTGCTTATATGACAGGAATTTTACCAATTGCAAAGTATTCCAGCGGTTCCGAGTTAAATATGTTTGTAGAATATACGATGGCGGCGGAAGAGCGGTTTTCCGAGTACTTTGGCTTTACGGAACAGGAAGTAGATTCACTTTACGAACGATATTTGAAAGAAAATGATAACCCACATATTACACGGGAGGGAATCAGACAGTGGTATAATGGATATCACACCCTTTCAGGAGAGCGCGTTTATAATCCACGCTCAGTTGTATGTGCATTGGGAAACAATAATCTGGGGAATTACTGGACCAGTTCAGGCCCTTATGATGAAATTTTCTATTATATTGAGAATAATGTTGATGCGGTAAGGGATGAGCTGGCGTTAATGGTATCCGGGATAGCAGTACCGACAGCAATCATGGAGTATGCAGCTACTTCTCAGAGTTTAAAAACAAAAGAAGAAATTTTGTCTGCTATGGTCGTATATGGGTTTCTCAGTTATGAAGATGGCGCAGTTTCCATTCCCAATAAGGAATTAATGGATCGGTTTGCTGATATGTTGAAAAAAGAGCCATCCCTGGGGTATGTATATCGGTTGGCAAAAGAATCGGATAGAATGCTTAAAGCAACTTTGGCGGGGGATACTGATACAATGGCTGAAATCCTGGGACTTGTGCATGATACAGAAACACCATTGCTCAGCTATAATAATGAAACAGAGCTGACAGCAGTGGTAAATCTGGCATATCTTTCAGCAAGGAATACGTACAGGATTGAGCGCGAAGATAAGGCAGGAATCGGTTATGTGGATTTTATTTTTTATCCGGCAGCAGATCAAAACACAGACTGCATTATTTTGGAGTTGAAGGTCGATCACTCACCAACTGAGGCGATAGAACAGATTAAACAGCGAAATTATGCTCTTCGCTTTTCAGGAAAGATGGGAGAGGCGAGACGGTATACTGGCAGAATATTAGCTGTTGGAATCGGTTATGACAGGGAAACGAAAAAACATTCCTGTAAAATTGAGATTCTGCAGGAAAAGAAATACTAATACAGTGAGATAAGACTGGGAATTTCATGGTAGAGAAACTCTCAAATAATATAATGAAATCTGTGAAAATAAAATTGGACGATCAAAAGGAAAATAGTTTAGAAGCTTATTTTTTCTTAGATCGTCCAACAAGTTGTGTATAATCATTATCAATCCGTAAATCTTCCAAATGTTTAAAATACATAAAAACCCCCCTTGAGCTATCTTAACATTCAGTGACATGAAAATCAACGAAAGTGACTTTGTTACAGAACGATCCTTCCATCAGCGGTATAATCATCAATAAATTGCGATTTAAGGCTGGTACGAAATGTTAAGGAGAATCTGACACGTCAGGGTCATCCTGAGATACCGCCTGTAATTGTGAATCTGGAAAGAAAAGGAGAGGGACATATGTCAAAGAAGACGGTAATTATCGGAGGTGTTGCGGGAGGCGCAACGACTGCCGCGAGACTGCGCAGGCGGGATGAAAATATGCAGATTGTGATGCTGGAGAGAGGCGGATATATTTCCTACGCGAACTGCGGCCTTCCATATTATATCGGGGATGTGATCAAGAGCAGAGATGCCCTTTTACTTCAGACGCCGGAGGCGATGAAGGCAAAGTTTGATATTGATGTGCGTGTTATGAGTGAAGTGACCAAAATTCTGCCAGAGGAAAAGGCAGTTGAGGTGAAGAATCTGAAGACAGGTGAAGTTTACAGGGAGTCTTATGACAACCTTGTGCTGGCAACCGGATCATCCCCGGTGAAGCCGCCAATTCCGGGGATCGATGGGGAAAATATTTTTACTCTGTGGTCTGTGCCGGATACGGATCAGATCAAGTCTTATATTACGGAGAAACAGCCGAAGCGGGCAGCCGTGATCGGGGGCGGTTTTATCGGACTTGAGATGGCAGAGAATCTTCATGAGCAGGGAATCGAAGTGGCAGTGATCGAGATGCAGGATCAGGTCATGGCACCTTTGGACCCGGATATGGCGAATCTGCTCCATGAAAATCTGCGGATGAATGGGATTGACCTTATTCTGGGAGACGGGGTAAAGGAATTCCACCAGGCAGAAGGAAAGACAAGGCTTGAACTAACCAGCGGTGCTATTGTTGAGACGGATATGGTGATTCTCTCCATTGGTGTGCGCCCCAACAGTGAACTGGCGGCACAGGCGGGAGCCGCGCTTAACAAGAGGGGCGGCGTCCAGGTGGATGCTTATCTTAAGACTTCGCTTCCGGATGTTTATGCAGTGGGAGATGTGATTGAAGTCGATCATTTTGTGACCGGGGAGAAAACGATGATCCCGCTTGCAGGACCGGCCAATAAGCAGGCACGTATTCTGGCCGATCACCTTGCTGGTGACCAGAAAAAATATAACGGAACCATGGGAACTGCCGTGGCAAAGGTATTTGATCTTCATGCGGCAAGTGTGGGGCTCAATGAGAAGCAGCTAAGTGCCATGGGAAAAGTTAAGAATCAGGATTATTTTACAGCCCTGATCAATCAGAAATCCCATGCCGGCTATTATCCGGGAGCAGTGCCACTGACCCTGAAAATGCTGTTTGACAGAGAAGGAAAGATTTTCGGCGGTCAGATTGTAGGGCAGGATGGTGTGGATAAGCGGATCGACACGCTTGCCACAGTGATGCGCCTGAATGGAACGATTTATGATCTGGAAGAACTGGAGCTTGCCTATGCACCGCCGTTTTCTTCTGCAAAGGATCCGGTAAATATGCTTGGATTTACCGCGGAAAACATCCTGCGCGGGATGGTCAGCTTTATCGAATGCGAGGAGCTGGATGCCATGCTTGCAGACACGGAGAAAAAGGAAGAGTATACCATACTTGATGTCACAGAGGAAATGGAACGGATGGTATATTCGATTCCTGGCTCTTACCACATTCCACTCGGAAAACTTCGTGAACGGATGGGGGAACTGAACCGGGAAAAGCTGATCATACCATATTGCGCCATCGGTGTGCGTTCCTATAATGCTGCAAGAATTTTAAGCCAGAATGGATTTGAAAAAGTTGCGGTACTGGCAGGAGGAACTGCATTTTACAAGTCCATGCACTGGGAGAAGGCGGAAGCGTTTCACAGCAGCGGCAAGCCGGGAGATGGAGCACATCCCGAGACAAAGCACGAAGCAGCAAAGCAGTCGGCAGTCAGCAGAGAAAATGGGATGAAAGCGGAACAAATATCGGATAAAGAGCTGAAGGTACTGGACTGCTGCGGTCTGCAGTGTCCGGGGCCGATCATGAAGGTCCACGAGGCAATCTCAGAAATGAAAGAGAATGAAGTTCTCAAGGTCTGTGCCACCGATATGGGATTTGCCGCTGACATCGGCTCCTGGTGTCGCAGGACGGGGAATACATTGGTACGAACAGAGCGTGTGGACAAAGAGAACATCGTTTATATCCGAAAGGGTACAGACAACTGTGCAGTAGAAGAGGCGGGAAAGCAGCCAGTCACAGAACTCCCTCAGGGAAAGACAATCATCGTATTCAGCGGTGACCTGGATAAAGTGCTGGCCTCCTTCATCATTGCCAATGGCGCGGCGGCCATGGGGCGTCCGGTTACGATGTTTTTCACTTTCTGGGGCTTAAACGCTCTTCGGAAATCAGACGCACCATCCGTAAAGAAGCCATTCATGGAAAAAATGTTCGGCGCAATGATGCCGAAGGGCAGCAGGAAGTTAAAGCTGTCTAAGATGAATATGGCAGGAATGGGAACCGCCATGATGAAAAAGGTAATGAAAGATAAAAATGTGGATTCCCTCGAATCGCTGATGCAGCATGCAAGAAAAAGCGGAATCAGGCTGGTGGCATGCACTATGTCCATGGACATTATGGGAATTACAAAGGAGGAGCTGATCGACGGCGTTGAATTTGCAGGGGTGGCATCCTATCTGGGGGATGCCGAGGAATCCAATGTGAATCTGTTTGTGTAATGGAGTAATGAGTATCCACAAAAGAGATGCTGTGTTATAAATGTCTAACTATGTAAGCCACACGAAAGATACCTCGAAAAAAGAATTGAATTTGTAATCATTCTGAGATGTGTGCATGAATGGTTTGATGCAGTAGTGGAAGGCTCCGGATTATCTTCTGTTGGTAATAATTTTAAGCAGCAGACAACAGCGGTGATCGCAGCCAACCCGGATCTGGATGGATATTTATGTGTAGACGGAGCTGCGCCTATTGGAATTTTAGCAGCGATTGTAGAAGTAGGCAAAAAAGGAGACATCACTTTTGTAGGCGCAGAAAATATTGCACAGATTTTGCAGTACATTAAAAACGGGACTGGTGTTTTATGAGGTGGCAATGGAAAAGCGAGATGATGGAAATAATAGAACGCACAAAATGAATGTAGACTGTAAAGCAGTAAATATCAGGAGGATTACTATGGCTATGACAAGAGTAGAAATTGGTGTGCCAGAGGGATTGTACAGAACCAGTGTTTGCCTCCTTTTGTAAAGCACAGGCAACTGGTCAGCAGGCGAAATGCTTCCTTGACACGATTAATTTTTCCCGTGCCGTAATTTAAACCGATAATCGGCTGGGCGTCCTGTCAGTGCGGCGGAGCCAATTTCCCTGATATGGTCAATATACATACGATCAACCAGATTATAAAGCAGGCCTCCGATCCCAGATCGACTTCCCACGTCTTTGCTCTTTCCATCATTTCATGTTCTTTCTCCACATAACGCCGTATTACGAATCTAAGGAACTGTAAACAAATAACTTAAGCAACGTGTGTCTAAATTATTCTGGGCTGCGTTATCATCCGTCAGCGATGCCCGCATCGCCGCTTTCTTCCTCACTGCTCAGAACAATTTATCCGGCACAATTTGCTTATGTTATTTGTTTCCAGCACCTCATCAGTACAATTGTATCTTACATCTGTTTAGAGATTTACACAAGTCCTATGCGTTTCTTCTTGCCATGATTGCCTCGACCTGTTCTTTTTCCTTTTGGATTGTCAAAGGATAGAACACTTTAAACAATAACATTGCTACAGCAGAGAATACTGCAGGAAGTACGATGCCACATACGATAATGGTTATTCTCACACCATCATTCTGTACCTGAGAAGCCGCATCGAATCCGGTCGCTGCCAGCAGATAGCCCGGAATTGCACCACCGATGCCCATTGCGCACTTTGCAACAAAGCTGGACAGAGAGGAAATCGCCGCCTCTGCACGATATCCGGTTTCCAATTCAACGGTATCTGTAATATCCGCCTGCATGGCATATGACAAGCCCATGCAAAGTCCACTGCCAAAGCCGCCAATCAGAGTTCCCAGAACAAGCAGCGGAACATTTGTCACATTGATTAGACGGAGTATCGGCACGACACCATTCAAAAACAGCCCCAATATGTATAAATTCTTCTTGCCCATTCTTTTTACGAAGAAATTGATCATAAGTGTAGCGGGTAGAACGCCGGCAAGCTGAACCATGGATACGACACTCAGTAAGGCCAGATTGCCCAATACATAAGTATAGAAATAAGCATTTACCGCATTTAACAATAAACTGCCAACTGTGAAAAGAAGACGGCAGATAAATGTAGACCAGACAGGACGTATGCTTAGGATCCTGAGTAGATCTTTGAATTTATAACTTTCCGTTTTCTCCTGTTTTATTTCAATATGTTCTTTCACTCCAACGGCACCGATCAGCGAGAATATAAGGATGACAGCAAAAGAACACCAGATCAGCGACACATAGCCATTTCTGTTAGAAGTATTCCCAAGAATGATTGGAGCAGCCATACCCAATACAACAGATCCCAGCATGTAAGTAAATCCTTTCAGGGAGCTTAATGTATTACGCTCCTGCATATTGTCTGTCATGACCGGAAGCAGACTGTTGAGAGAGATGTCCATAACTGGGAACAGTACGCCAATGAGCAGATATGAGATATATGCAATGACCAGTTTCCCGGATGTTGCCATAAGTGGTCCAAACCACAGCAGCAAGAAGTTTAAGGCACACAGGATGGAGCCGATTGCCAACGCAGGACGGAATTTGCCATGTTTTGAGCGGGGCAGATGGTCGATCACAAATCCAACGAGAGGATCGTTCAGACCGTCCAAAATACGCGCAATCAAAAACAAGGTTGCGCAGGCTGCGGGATCCAGTCCAACAATATTTGTATAAAATATTAAAAGATAGGAACTGATCACCGTCTGGACGGGGATATTTCCTAGATTTGCTAACGAATACGCTACTCTTTCTTTTGTATTCACTATTTTTTCTTTCATCGGTTTTTCCTTTCTGTATTCACATTAACGTCTAATCTCAATTTTCCAGTTGCCGCTTCCAATCTGAAATTGAAGCATTCCATCACGATATTTCATGCCGTCATATTCCGCAGACAGATCATAAAGATCGCTCTCTTTTGCAGGCAGGATTACGGTAGCCCTTGTATTTACGGGAACAGTAAACTGATATACGATCTTTTTATTTTCCTTTTTCCATGCGGATTTGATTTTCCCATAGATGCTGTCGTAAGATGCTGCTGCCTCGGTCAATGTCCCTCCGATCACAGGACGGATCATAAATTCCTTATATCCGGGGGTCTGTATCAGTGGTCGGATACCGCAGACTCCGGAGAAAAGAAAATCACATACTGCTCCATAACTGTAATGGTTGAAGGAAGCGTCACGTTTCTCAAAGGCATCCCACCTTTCCATGATTGTAGTTGCTCCATCTTTGACCGGTTTTAACCAACTTGGGTTTTCTGTCTGTTCCAGAAGGTTGAAAGCCGTTTCCGTATAACCATGATTTACCAGCACGTTCAGGATGAATGGAGTGGATAGAAAGCCAGTGTTTAATTTATATCCACAATTCACAATTACCTTATTCAGATAAGACGCTACTTTACTACGGTTCTCTTCGCTGACGATTCCGAATGCAAGTGCCCGGACATGGGGAGCCTGTCTTCCTTTCTGAATCATGCCATCATCATGTATAAAGTATTTATTAAATACCCTTTTGACATGATCGGCAACTTCTCGGTATTCCGCCTCTTCCGAAGAAGCCCCGATTATACCTGCCATTTTGGACAACAGTTTGGCAGAATAAAAATAGAACAATGTGGCTGATATATACTCTGGATAGGTGATCAGCTTCATAAACGTGGCTGCGGCATTTCCAAATGCTTCCGAATCGGGCTCAAGCCACTCTCCCCAGTGAAAATCCGTATCCCAGACATATCTGGCATCTTCCGGGTTCTTATAATAATCCAGATCCTTATATAACGGATTCTCTCTTTCTGCTTCCCTTCTTTCATAATCAACCCATCGTTTTGCAGAGGCAAACTGGTTCTTTATGATCTGTTCATCGCCATAACAAAGGTACATCGTGTAGGGAACGATCACTGCAGCGTCTCCCCAGCCCGAGGAGCCGTCAATCAGGCATCCATCTTCTTCTGTTCCCAGCATCATGAGACGCATCTGGCGGATCTGTTCGTCACCAATTGCCATGGCTTCTTCCATGACCCTTTGATTTTCAGGTAAATAATGTTTCACGCCGCTTGTTGACGGCGCGGTGTTGGGAACCTTTCCGCTTGCTTTCTGCTCAAGCCCCAGATCCTGTAGCCATTTTTCAAAAAACGGATATACGTTCATAAAATCACTTGCTGTTTTAGCGTAGACCTGTGCGTCGCCTGTCCAGGGTGATCGTTCTCTCTGCGGACAGTCTGTGGGGACGTCCATAAAGTTGCCCTTCTGGCTCCAACGACCATTTTGCACCAGCTTATTAATCAGTGGATTGGAGCAGGTAAATTCTCCGGTTTCCTCAAGGGCAGAATATACTGCAATTGCCTGAAAATCTTCCGGATTGATCTCGCCGTCATATCCATCAATCTGTGCATACTGAAAACCGGAAATGGCAAACATAGGCTTGTATATTTCACAGTTCTCACCTTTCATGATATATTCGATTTTCTGCGTTTTACTTTTCATGGAAATCCCTAAGGATTCCCCGCCCTCTCCCATGGCAAAATTCTTTTGTGTAAAATTGTTGTTCTCATCCAAAGTTTCGCCAAATAAAATCGAGATCTTCTGACCAGCCTTACAATTATGCAGTGTCATTGACAGATAGCCGGCAATATTCTGCCTGAAATTGAGAACTGTTTTTCCGTTAGGTGTATGTAAAATCTTAGGTATAAAATGTTCCATCTCACGAACCGGTACGCTTCGGCTTGCAATCAATGAATCAACTCTGCTGAAATCCTCTTTTTCAAGATGGACATTCTTCCATGAAGATGCGTCAAATCCCGGAAGTTTCCAACCTTCCGGCTCCAGTCTTGCGTCATAAACCTCGCCTATAATCATATCTGCTGTCAGGAGTCCGCCTGTTGACGCAGTAAATGATTCGTCTGTACCGATAACATCCCTGCTGCCATCTGCATATTGTAGTTCGATCTGTCCAATATAAGCCACCTTATAGCCGAAATTATTCTTAGTGCTTCCGCCGGTATACCCTCGCCACCATCCGTCTCCAAGTACGACTGCCCAACAATTCTCTCCCGTCTGTAATAATGGTGTGATGTCATAAGCCTGATACTGTGTGCGTTTATAATACACGGTGAAACCGGGCTTAAACACATCTGATGTGCCCTTATTTCCATTCAGCCAGAATTCATACAATCCATGTGCGCTTTGATAAATTCGTGCTTTCACCAGCCCTTCCTTTACGTGAAATTCTTTCCTCAGATAAGGCGCTGGTTTTTCCTTGAATATATCCACCTCATCTTCTGGCTCGATCCACTTTGCTTCCCAGTCAGTCTCATTCAGCATTCCCATCTCAAACCATGTAGGATCGCTTTCGGCTGTCTCTGCTCCCGCCGTTACGATCACTTTCCAGTAAATACGCTGTCTGGAAAGAAGCTCTGCACCACTCCATCGTATACCGTGTGATTTCTCGCTCTCTACCACCCCACTGTCCCACAATACAGCTGCACCGTTTTCATCAGATGATGCGATGATTCTGTAGGAATTCTGCATGATATTTTTACTGTCACTGTGTAGCTTCCATGACAGACGGGGCTGATCTGCATCTAAACCCAGTGGACACACAAGATTCTCCGTTTTTAAGCTGTAGACCTTTAGCATTTTGTTATTCTCCTCCTTTACTTCGTCCTGAAAATGACCTGTTTTCTGAAAAGCAGATGTTTTGTTAAACAACTGCTTGCAATTTATATTTTAAGAGATATAATGTTATTAAAAAATGGTTCTTGTTGCCGAATATATGGATTATCTTGTATGTATAAAATTGCCTTTTTATGTATAAATTTGCCTTTCTACACATGAAATTGCTTTTTGTGCATGATACAGAGGAGGAAGTTCATGTTTGACCGTATCCACTTAAGAGAAGAGGTTTTCAATTCTCCACAATCAGACCCTTTAATGCTGAATAAGTATGCAGTTTCTTTATCTACGTCATCCAGTATCCGTGATGATTTTGATAATTTTATGTCAAACTGCTCTTTTTGCAATGATGGAGTCGCGTATGCAGCAGTTCTGCACCCTGAAAAAGATTTTACGAAAAGCCATCTTTTTTATTTACAAACCTTTATTTATATGAATGCTGATTCTCAGTATTATACGGAAAGATCATTGACAGAGTCTTTCCTTCTTATCTACACATATAGTGGCAAGGGGCGTTTGACGTATGAAGGAAAAACCTATTCTTTGACAGAAGGAGACGGTGTTTTCATTAATTGTAAAATCCCGCACAGGTATGAAACAGACGGTAAGTTTTGGAGCCACAGCATCCTGCATTTTTATGGTTCCTATTCTGATTTCTTTTATAATGAAATTACGAA
Organism: uncultured Faecalicatena sp.; assembly: GCA_902489075.1. Lineage (GTDB taxonomy): Bacteria > Bacillota > Clostridia > Lachnospirales > Lachnospiraceae > Faecalicatena_A. The sequence goes on from CABTYO010000009.1 coordinate 60,251, forward strand.
AAATAAAGCCATCTGTTTTCATTATCCTGTAAATGGATCGTATCAGGTTCAACTGGAAAAATTAATGGAACTATACGAAGATATTTCGCCATACCGTAATGTAATGGTTTCAAACCAACTGGAAAATCTTCTCATGATGCTGTTAATACAGTCAAATTATCGTGAAAAGTTATCCCAGAAAACACCTGAGAACCTGAAGTATCTGATTCATTATATTGAGAATAACTATATGAAGCCGTTGTCCCTTGATTATTTATCTGATTTTTCTAATATCAGCAAATACTACTTATGTCGTCTGTTCAATAAGTATTTCGGGATGTCTCCGAAAGAGTATATTATCCGTCTTCGATTGGATAATGCGAAAAAAATGCTGAAAACCACTACTTTTCCGGCAAATATGATTGGCGCTATGGTTGGCTTTGATAATGAAACATATTTTTATCGTTTGTTTAAGGCTCGCACAGGAGTTTCGCCCACCCAATATCGCAAACAAAAAACATGAGTTCTTGTGTATTGCAGAGACTCCGTGTACGCTGCTCAGTTTCGCAATTAATCCTTATCAGCAGGGATCAATCAATGGTATGATAGACAAAAGTTCGGAAGAATGGACAATATCCTAAGGAATCTGTCACCATTGTTGACCACCTCTAGGGAGAGAAAAATGTCGAAGATTCGGAGAAGATATGTATTACACGGCAGGGGAGCACCTGCTACTTTGTGGCTAAGGAATTGGTGGCAAAGGATAATCTGAATGTCCTGACTAATAATCTGTGTGTAGCTGCTGTACTGGCACAGAACCCCAATTCCAAAGTGGTGGTTACTGGCGGAAGTCTGATTCATCAGCATATGTTTTTAGCCGGAGATATGCTTCTGCGCTCTCTGGAAAATATTTTTATATCCAAGGCATTTATGGGAGTCAGCGGCATAGACTTCAAAGGTGGATTTACAGTGAGCAATGACGCAGAATTAAGGGTGTATGACCGTATAAAGAATATCACCCAGGAACTGATCATCGTTGCAGATACCTCTAAGTTTGGGAAGCCTACATTTATCAGTATCGGAGAACTTTCCATGCCGGATATCGTTATTACGGATGGAAAGCTGGAAACAGAATATCTCGAATATTTTTCGGCAAATAGCGTAAAAGTTCTTTATTAAAATGAAATAAAGCATTTTAGATGGGCGTGTCCTTTGGGGGCATGCCCATTAAACTATAATGAAGAAAACTAACCTCATCTCTTGTACGGGCGAAGACCTATAAATCATACAGACTTACTACTCTTTTTCTCTTTTTTCAAAAATATAATCTGAATGGCAATATAAGATAATAAACAATTCGAAGTGTTCCATGCATAATCCCCCTTTTCCTGTTAATACATATTTTCTTTTCCTGTTCTTATCATAGCATTCTGACAATTCAGGTCTTCACAGTTTATTCACGTGTTTCTCCAATACATAGAAAAAGTTCGTAGAAAGTGTCTTTTGATGGAAAGAAGTAACATCGGACTGTGCAAATTTAACAAATTGAAGTGTGAAAAATTATGCAAATTGAAATACATAAGAAAAAACTTTGAAAGAACTTTCGATGAGTTTCGAGAATATTGAAAATAAAAACATGCAGGACTATACTGTTAACGGATTTAGCAAGGAGGATGAAAAGATGAATGAACGTATAGAACAATTAAAAGGAAAACTGATCGTATCCTGTCAGGCGCTTCCTCATGAACCACTGCACTCTTCCTTTATTATGGGAAGAATGGCACTGGCGGCAAAGGAGGGCGGCGCGCGTGGTATCCGTGCAAACACAAAAGAGGATATTGCTGAGATCCAGTCCCAGGTAGACCTTCCGATCATTGGAATCGTAAAGCGGGATTATGAGAACTGCAAGGTATACATCACACCGACGATGAAGGAGATCGATGAACTGATGGAAGTGAAGCCGGAGATCATCGCAATGGATGCAACCATTGATCAGCGCCCAGGAGGAGTAAGTCTGGATGAGTTTTTCAGAGAAGTAAAAGCAAAGTATCCGAATCAGCTTTTTATGGCTGACTGCTCAACAGTAGAAGAAGCACTTCACGCAGATGAACTGGGATTTGATTTTATAGGAACGACAATGATCGGTTACACAGAGCAGAGCAAAGGATTGAAAATAGAAGAAAATGACTTCGAAATTCTCCGCACGATTTTAGCAAATGTGAAGCATCCGGTAATTGCAGAGGGGAATGTCAATACACCAGAGAAGGCAAGACGTGTGATCGACCTTGGAACATTTGCTGTTGTGGTCGGCTCTATCATTACAAGACCGCAGCTGATCACAAAATCATTCGCAGAAGCTTTGGATTAAATTCAGGTAACTATAGTCAGTATATTCATATAAGAAAAGGAGAATGTATCATGAGAAACTTGGAAAAGTACAAAGGCGTTATCCCGGCATTTTATGCATGCTATGACGAAGACGGAAAAGTAAGCCCCGAGGGTGTGCAGTCACTGACACGCTACTTTATTGAAAAAGGCGTGAAAGGTGTGTATGTAAATGGGTCCTCAGGAGAGTGCATTTACCAGAGCGTTGAGGACAAGAAGATCGTCCTGGAAAATGTAATGAAAGAAGCCAAAGGGAAACTGACAGTCATTGCCCATGTGGCATGCAACAACACAGAGGACAGCAGGGAGCTGGCAGCTCACGCAGAGAGCCTTGGTGTAGACGCTATCGCAGCCATCCCGCCAATCTATTTCCACCTTCCGGAATATGCGATCGCACAGTACTGGAATGATATCAGTGATGCAGCACCGAACACAGATTTTGTAATCTACAATATTCCACAGCTGGCAGGCGTTGCATTAACGATGAACCTGTTTGCAGAGATGAGAAAGAATCCGAGAGTCATTGGTGTCAAGAATTCTTCCATGCCGGTACAGGATATTCAGATGTTCAAGGATGCGGCAGGCGGGGACTACATCATTTTCAATGGTCCTGACGAGCAGTTCATGAGCGGACGTGTCATCGGAGCAGAGGGCGCTATCGGCGGTACATACGGGGCAATGCCTGAATTATTCTTAAAGCTTGATGAGCATGTAAGGGCAGGCAGAATGGATGAGGCAAGAGAACTGCAGTACGCCATCAACTCCGTTATCTACAAGATGTGCTCCGGACATGGCAATATGTATGGTGTGATCAAGGCAATCTTAAAGATCAACGAAGGTCTGGAACTTGGCGGAGTACATAAACCGCTGCCGGCTCTGATTGATTCCGATATGCCGATCGTAGAAGAAGCTGCAAAGATGATCCGTGATGCAAAGGCAAAATATCTGTAGAGACAGATGTGTAATCCGTGATGCACATATTTAGGAGGAAGAAGGTATGCAGGGTTTTACCATTATTGATTTAATTATTTTGATTGTATATCTGGCAGCAGTATTATTTGCCGGGCTTCATTTTGCAAAGAAGGAAATGAAGGGAAAAGAGTATTTTAAAGGTGACGGAACCGTGCCGTGGTGGGTAACTTCCGTATCGATTTTTGCAACATTATTAAGTCCGATTTCTTTCCTGTCACTGGCAGGGAACTCTTATGCAGGGACATGGATCATGTGGTTCGCTCAGTTAGGTATGCTTCTGGCTATTCCGGTGACGATCAAGTTTTTCCTTCCAATCTACAGCAAATTGGGCATTGATACGGCTTATCACTATCTGGAGCTGCGTTTCGGCAGTAAGGGGCTGCGTGTTCTGGGGGCAGTCATGTTCATCATTTACCAGGTGGGACGTATGTCCATCATTATGTACCTGCCATGTATGGTACTTTCAAACCTGATGGGAATCAACGTAAATATCCTGATCATCATCATGGGGATCATTGCAATTATTTACTCTTACACAGGCGGTCTGAAATCCGTACTTTGGACAGACTTTATACAGGGCTCTGTCTTACTGATCGGTGTTACATTTGCACTGATCTTCCTTCTGTCACATATCGATGGAGGAATCGGAGCAATCTTTGCTTCCTTTGCAACGGAGCATAAGTTCCTGGCAGTAGACCAGCCGGTATTTAACCCGAACATTTTCAAAGACAGCGTATTCATCCTGATCGTTGGTGCAGGCCTTAATACAATGGGCTCTTATGTATCCAGCCAGGATATTGTACAGCGTTTTACTACAACAACTGACACAAAGAAACTGAATAAGATGATGCTGACAAACGGAGCATTATCCATCTTTATTGCAACCGTATTCTACTTGATCGGTACAGGGCTGTATGTATTTTATCAGCAGCATGCACTTCCGCCGGCAGCAGCACAGGATCAGATCTTTGCTTCCTATATTGCATTCGAGCTTCCGGTAGGTATCACAGGACTTTTGCTTGCAGCGATCTATGCAGCATCCCAGTCCACGTTGTCAACAGGCCTGAATTCCGTAGCATCCAGCTGGACACTGGACATCCAGTCCCGGCTGTCCAAGAAGGAATTAAGCTTTGAAAAACAGACCAAGATCGGTCAGTATGTATCACTGATCGTAGGTATTTTCTCTATCGTAGTTGCCATGGTGCTTGCGAATGGAGGAGTAAAATCAGCGTACGAATGGTTCAACGGATTCATGGGACTTGTACTTGGTATTCTGGTAGGAACATTTATCCTGGGAGCGTTTACAAAAGTTGCCAATACCTTCGGCGCTACGCTGGCATTTATTGCAGCAACCGTTGTGATCGTCAGCGTAAAATATTTTACACCGGCAGGAAGCGTTACCATCTGGTCATACTCCGTTATTACGATCACAGTATCACTGGTGGTTGGCATTCCAGCCAGCCTGATCTGGAGAAAGGTCAAGGGAGATACCTCCGTACCGGCACCGAATACAACAATCTATAAAAACTAATTTCAGGAAGAAAGGATTGTGGGCTATGATTTTTGGAAATATCCGAAACCTGGGCGAGTACCGCTTTCTGGACAGTCAGATCCAGGAGTGCTTCGCTTATGCAAAAGAACATGATTTAATGTCATTTGAAAAGGGAACACACGAAATAGATGAGGAAAGATTGTTCGTGAATATCGTAGAATACACGACAACGACACCTGAGGAGCGCTTTTGGGAGGCGCACAGACAGTATCTGGACATCCATGTGATGCTTGACGGGCCGGAGCAGATCGATCTGAACTTCATTGAGAATATGGACCAGAAGGAGTTCCAGCCAGAGGGCGATTTCCTTCCGCTGGAAGGCAGACCGAACAGCCATGTCGTATTGAATGAGGGAGATTTCCTGATCTGTTATCCACACGATGCACACCGCACAGCTGTGAAAGTGGAAGAATCAAAGGCTATTAAAAAAGCAATTTTCAAAGTACGGATTCAGTAGTACAATGAAAAAAGAGAGTCAGGCTCCTTATAAAGGTGTATTTGATGACTGAGGGAAAGATTATCAAATATGCTGGGGGAGCCTGGCTTTTCTGTGATATGTTTGAAAAGTGTATGAAGGGAGTTTTAGACATGACATTACATCATACAGAAAAAAGCGCTGCGGGGAAAAAATATGTAAGCATTGATATCGGCGGCACTGCAATTAAGTATGGAATTATTGATGAGACCGGAAACATATTAAAACGCAGTGAAATGAAGACAGAGGCACAAAAGGGCGGGCCGGCTATTCTTGAGAAGGCTGTCAGGATTGTGGAAAAGCTGAGGGCATCTGACGAAATCAGCGGAATCTGTATTTCTACGGCAGGAATGGTGGATACGGAAAAAGGGGAAATCTTCTATGCAGCACCATTGATACCAGATTATGCAGGTACGAAGTTCAAGGCAGTTATGGAAGAGAAGTTTCAAGTCCCGTGTGAAGTGGAGAATGACGTGAACTGTGCAGGACTTGCAGAGAGTATTTCCGGATCAGCAAAGGGAAGCTCAAGTACATTGATGTTAACGATTGGTACCGGAATCGGCGGATGCATCGTGCTGGATGGAAAAGTATTCCACGGATTCTCCAACAGTGCATGTGAAGTGGGATATATGCACATGTTCGACAGTGATTTTCAGACCCTGGGGGCGGCCAGTATCCTGACAAAGAAAGTGGCTGAGAGAAAAAAGGAGTCTGAGCATATCTGGAATGGATATCATATTTTTGAGGAGGCAAAGGCCGGAGATGATATCTGCATCCAGGCAATCGATGAGATGACAGATTTTCTCGGAAGGGGAATCGCGAATATCTGTTATGTGCTGAATCCACAGACTGTCGTGCTGGGCGGGGGAATCATGGCCCAGGAAGAGTATTTAAAAGAGAAGATCAAGGCAGCCGTGAGGCGGTATCTTGTACCGGGCATTGCGGACTGCACCACGATCAAGTTCGCGAAACACAGAAATGATGCAGGAATGTTGGGCGCATTCTATCATTTTATGGGAAATCATGGTAAGATAGAAATGTAAAAAGACAATGTTGTGAAATGAAACGTCATGAAAGCAGGTTTTGCGGCTATTGTGTCATGAAAAGAGGTTACAGCCTTGTTGCGTCCGGGAAGAGTTCTAAGATAAGGATTGGTGATTTATGGAATATTATGTAAAGTCCGTAGTACCGATTATTGAATCAAATTACGATAATTTTACTGCTGTAGAGAAGAGTATTGCAGACTTCTTTATTCAGAATAGGAAAAAGGTGGATTTCTCGGCAAAGGCAGTTTCGGAACAGCTTTTTGTATCAGAGGCTTCGCTGTCCCGTTTTGCAAAGAAGTGCGGATACCGTGGATACCGTGAATTTATTTACCAGTATGAGGAGACATTCGTGGAGAAGCCGGAGTCTCTCACAGGGAATACAAGAATGGTGCTCAATGTGTACCAGGAACTTCTGAATAAGACCTACAGCCTGGTGGATGAAGCACAGATCGCCAGGATCAGCCGTTATCTAAGCCAGGCATCCAGGGTGTTTGTATGTGGCATTGGAAGTTCCGGGCTGGTAGCCAGGGAGATGAAGATCCGGTTTATGAGGATCGGAGTGGATATCGATTCTATACAGGACAGTGATCTGATGCGCATGCAGGCGGTGTTCCAGAATCAGAGCTGCCTTGTGTTCGGAATCAGTATCAGCGGCGAGAAGGAGGAAGTGCTCTACTTTTTGAAGGAGGCGCATAAGCGGAAGGCAAGAACCGTGATAGTGACCGCTAAGAATAGGGAGATGCTGGAGGATTTCTGCGATGAGGTACTGCTTTTGCCATCACTCAAGCACTTGAACCATGGGAATGTCATCTCACCACAGTTCCCGGTTCTGGAGATGCTGGACATCATATATTCCTACTTTCTGGAGCAGAATAAGTACGAGAAGGAGACCCTGCACGATAATACACTGCGGGCTCTTCGAGAGAGAGAAAAGGATGAATTTGGCGAAGAATTTTAAAACATCTCTGTCAGATGGTGCATTTGGGGAAGGCAGCATCTGACAGGGATATTTTTATGACATGGGAAACGAAGAACAATTAGAAAAGAGACCATTGAAAGCAGAAAAATTTCCGGATGGCGTTGTAGACGATGCGAATTCTTCTGTCCAAATAAGGGTATGATTTTACTGATATAATTGTTATAATGTAACCAGAGTTTATCAGCCGGACAGGGCTGATAGTGCAGAATCAGGATGGTGACCGTATGGCAAGAACAGTAGGGATTGGTTTACAGGATTTTCTAAGAGTTTCTGCTGAAATGGAGGAGTATGAGGCTTCTCTCGCATTGCAGCAGTTGTCGATGTATCTTTACAGATATTATAATCTGATCGTAAGTGATGAGAATCGTGATGGTGTGGAATAGAAGATAATAAAAAATGAGGTGAAAAAATGGTAAAACCAATTGTAAAGGATATATTTTTCCTGGGACAGAAGTCGGAGCCTGCGACAAAAGCAGACGCCGCTGTGATTCAGGACCTGCTGGATACTTTAAAGGCGAATGAGGAGCACTGTGTTGGTATGGCAGCGAACATGATCGGCGTGAAAAAGTGCATTATCGCTGTGAACATGGGCGTGATGAATATGGCGATGGTCAATCCGGTGATTACGAAGAAATACGAGCCATATGAGACAGAAGAAGGCTGTCTGTCACTGACCGGAGTAAGAAAGACGACCCGGTATCAGAAAATTGAGGTGGAATATCTGGATCAGAATTTTAAAAGACAGAGACAGACATATACGGGCTGGATTGCTCAGATTATTCAGCATGAAGTTGACCACTGTAATGGGATTGTAATTTAGTGTAGAAGGAGTTGGGTGGATGGATGTGAAGGCATTTGAATCAATACTGGATATAGGAGAAAACGTGGCGGTCGAATTTAAGCGCTGCGGCAACGGGATTGAACAGGATGTGTATGAGAGTGTATGCTCCTTCCTGAATCGTTTTGGCGGAGATATATTTCTGGGTGTTTTGGATGATGGTACAGTGATGGGCGTACCGGAAAAGGCTGCTACGGATATGGTCAAGAACTTCATCAGTGTGATCAGTAACCCAGCAAATTTTTCTCCAACGATTTATCTGGTACCAGAAATTATCAGATATGAGAGTCATACGATAATTCATGTTCATGTACCACCAAGTGCGGAAGTTCACAGTTACAAAAGGGGGATATATGACAGAGTAGATGATGCCGATGTTAAGGTGACAGCTACGGCACAGATCGCATCCATGTATATCAGGAAACAGAATATATTTACAGAGAAAAAGATTTATCCTTATGTAACATTGGAGGACTTAAGGCTTGATTTACTGCCAAGAGTTCGGCAGCTAGCAGTTAATCATGCGGGCGGAAGCCATCCCTGGGAGGATATGGAGGATCAGGAATTGCTGCAAAGTGCGGGGTTATACGGGACAGATTTGTCTACAGGCGAAAAAGGATATAATCTGGCTGCAATTTTACTTCTTGGAAAGGACGATGTGATTTTAAATGTATGTCCAGCTTATGAGACGGATGCACTCGTCAGAAAGGTGAATGTAGACAGATATGACGACCGGGAGATTGTCAGAACCAATCTGATCGAGAGCTTCGATATGCTGATGGAGTTTGCGAAGAAGCATCTACCGGACAAGTTTTTCCTAGAGGATACAAGCAGGGTAAGCCTTAGAAATATTCTTGCCAGGGAAATGATTGCAAATACATTAATGCATCGTGAGTTTACCAGTTCATATGCTGCGAAATTTATTATTCAGAAAGAGAAGATGTATGTGGAAAATGCGAACCGGGCTACGAGGGAAGGTTTTATAACACCTGAAAATCTGGAGCCGAATCCTAAAAATCCAATCATAGCTTCCTTTTTCAGAAATATTGGAAGAGCCGACAGACTTGGTTCTGGAGTCAGAAATCTGTTTAAATACAGTAAATTTTACTCAGGGAAGGAACCGGAATTTCAGGAAGGTGATGTATTTCGGATTATAGTTCCGTTAGATGATGAGTTTTCTTTCGATTTTGGATTGAATGATGATTATGAAAAAGACTGTATGAATCATGAAGTTTTGAATATGGTAAGAGAAGGAGCTAGCGCAATCTACGGAAAAACTGACGCAATCGATGAAAAAACTGACGCAATCGATGAAAAGGCTAGCGCAATCTACGGAAAAACTGACGCAATCGATGAAAAGGCTAGCGCAATCTACAGAAAAACTGACGCAATCGATGAAAAAACTGACGCAAAATTAACGAGAACTGAATATGAGATTGTGAAAGCAATCAGGGAGAATCCGTCAGTTACCCAGAACCAGATTGCTGCCAGACTGGGATTGTCAAATAGTGGTGTTCGTTATAGTATAAGAGGATTAAAAGAGAAGGGAATTCTTAAGAGAAGTGGGTCCAACCGGCGGGGGAAATGGATACTGCATCTGTGACATGAATGAAGATAAAGTCAGCCTGAATCAAGGCTGGCTTTTTTGAACTTAAAAATTGGCCATTCATCCTGTTGAAGTTGTTGCTCCCGTCTAATACAATCTGCCTGCATTTAAGAAGCTTCTGCCATTCATCATGCATGGCTTTGCTTTTCATTTCCACCCTGCCTGTATCATAGGCTGCAGCCCAGTTTATGAATTCAAGATGGTTCTTATACATATTTCCGCCGGTATCAATGCGGGAGCCAAAGTGTTCCCATTCTCTTTTTCTCAATCTTTCGATTCGGATATTTTCAGCCATCCTTTTCAAACTACCCCTTTCAGCCAGATTCCTGCAATTTCCTTCCTAACAATTTTGCAATGTAGCCCTGCTTTTCTGTAAGATATGATATAATGTTCGCACTTAGAGATGTATTTTCGAACTTGGAATTTATGGTGCAATAGAGGTGAGAATTATGCGGATTTTGATTGTAGAGGATGACCTGACTCTGGCGAATGAGCTGGCTTTGTTATGCCGGCGGTGGGGATTTGAGGCCCTGTGTGCCAGACAATTTCAGGAGATTAGGGAGGAGTTTATGGCCTGTCAGCCGGATTTTGTGCTGATGGACATTAATCTCCCTTATTTTGACGGATTTTACTGGTGCGAGCAGATACGAAAGATATCGAATGTGCCTGTATTGTTCCTGTCGAGCCGTGACCAGAATGCGGATAAAGTGATGGCGATGGCGGCCGGAGGTGATGATTATGTGGAAAAACCGTTTGATCCGGAGCTGCTTCTGTTGAAAATCCGTGCCATGCTGCGCAGGGCCTATGAATATAAAGCAAATGACCGGGAGTATCTGAATGATGAGATGTATTATGAAAATGGGATGTTTGTGTGTAATGGGAAGTCCGTGGAACTGACAAGATCGGAAAGTAAGATCATGTCCATGCTTCTTGCAAAACGGGGCTGTATCGTCAGCCGTGAGAAACTGATGCAGCAGCTCTGGAATACAGATGAATTTGTCACGGATGCCTCACTTACGGTGCTGATCTCCCGGCTGCGTGCAAAGCTTGGCGAGATTACAGATGGAAATGATGTGATCGTGACGAAAAAGGGAATGGGGTATTATATCGAATGAGACAGTATTGTAAAGAACGGGGAAGGCAGATACTGATTGTGGGGCTGCTTCTTATCTTTCTCAATCTGTATCTGGGCATCGTATGTGCCAGCAGTATTTATGTCCAGGATCTGATCTATTTAGATGTGATTATTCTGGCAGTGGAATTGTTATATGCGGTGTGGGATTACCGGAAATGGAAGCGTATTCCTTCGCTTCTGGATGTGGATGTCAGATCGGATCAGGGGAAGGTAGAGCAGATCCTTGGAAAACAGGCGGCGGCTGTCCTTACGCAGATCGAGGAGGAGTACCGGCAGGAAAACCGTTTTCTCAGGGAAGAGGCTGATATCATGACGGATTATATCACCAAGTGGTCCCATGAGGTGAAGCTTCCGTTATCCGCGCTGGCCCTGATGAATGAGAGGAATCAGGATCAAAGCCTGCAGAAGGAGATGAAGGACTGTCTGGAGCGGGTACAGATTCTGTTGAATACCATGATGATGGGAAATAAGCTGAAAAACATGGAAAATGATATCAAGCTTGAGCGGGTGAGCCTGGAGGCATGTGTGAACCAGGCGCTGCGTAACCAGTCTTACTTTTTGATACAGGAGCATTTTCAGATTGAAAAAGAGGGCGTGGAGCTTTTTGTATACAGTGATAAAAAATGGCTGGTCTATATTTTGGATCAGCTGGTCACAAATGCCGTGAAATACCGGGATGAAATGCCGAGACTTGAGTTTTCGGCAAAGAAGCTCGGGGATGGGATGAGTGTTCTGAGTGTCCAGGATTATGGAATCGGAGTGGATCCAGGTGAGATTCCCTATCTTTTTGAGCGGGGATACATCGGGAGCAACCTGCGCACCGGGGATTACCGTTCCACAGGCATGGGGCTTTATTTTGTCAGGGAGACGGCGAAAAGGCTGGGGATCGAGATACAGGTATATTCAAAGCCAGGGGAGTGGACCCGTTTTGAGCTTTATTTCCGGGATAATGCGTCGTATTTTCACAAATAGGATTGTGGGAGCACAAAGTACGGAGCGATCCGCAGGTATATTGCAGAATTGTTAGAAATGCCGGGGGACTGTTATGTGAATGAAAGGATTTCTGCGAAACTTTTTGATACACTTTTATTGTACCGCAGGAAGCGGCGGACTAGAGAGCTGCTTAAAACAGAAACTTTAGACTGCAAAGCGTCCTGAGAATGTCTGCTCTTCTGAGAAGGTATATTTTGCCAGAGAAGGCAGCTGTAAATAAAGGAGGCACTATGAATGAAGAAAATAGTTGAGATCAGAAATCTTGTGAAAAGTTATGGAAAAAAGGAGTATGAGGCGCAGGTTTTAAAGGGGATTAATCTGGATATCGAAGAGCATGATTTTATTGCGATCATGGGACCCAGCGGGGCGGGAAAGTCGACTCTGCTGAATATGCTTTCTACTCTTGACAAGCCGACCAGGGGACAGATCTTTCTGGATGGCGAGGATGTGACAAAGGTGGATAATAAGCGCCTGTCAGTGATTCGGAGAGATAAGATCGGATTCATTTTCCAGGAGTATAATCTGTTGGATAATATGAGCCTGGAAGATAATATTGCGCTGCCGCTTTCCTTAAACGGGGTCAAAAGCAGTGAGGTGAGGAAGCGCGTCCAGAATATGGCGGAGCTTTTCGGGCTTACGGGACATCTTGCCAAGTATCCGTATCAGTTATCCGGCGGGCAGAAGCAGAGAGGGGCAAGTGCGAGGGCGCTGATCACGGAGCCGAAGATCATCTTTGCCGATGAGCCGACCGGGGCATTGGACTCCAAGTCAAGCCGGGACCTGCTGTTGAGCTTAAAGTCGGCAAATGATTCAGGACGTGCGACGATTCTGATGGTGACGCATGATGCCTACACGGCCAGCTATGCGAAACAGGTCTATATGCTTGCGGACGGGCAGATTCAGTGCAGGGTATATAACAAGGGCAGCAGGAAGGAGTTCTACGAGGAGATCATGGATCTGCTCGCCTCAATGGGAGGTGACAGAGAATGACACTGATCAGGCTTTCCTTTTCTAATTTTAAACGGAGTATCCGTGAGTATGGGGCATTGATCCTGGCACTATCCTTTTCCATATTTATCTTTTTTAATTTTCAGAATATCATTTATTCGGATTCGATGGATGTGCTGCAGAGTATGAACAAGGACTATATTGACCTGGTAGTTTCGGCGGGGTCAGTGGTGTTTAGTGTGTTTTTGTTCTTTTTTATCTGGTATGCGACGAATGTTTTTCTGAATCAGAGGAAAAAGGAGATTGGAATTTATACTTTTATGGGGCTGGATAACACCCGGATCGGTAAAATGTATGCACTGGAAGCGGCATTTATCGGCCTGTTTTCGTTGATTGCAGGACTGGCAGCAGGGGTAGGGTTTTCAAAACTGTTTCAGATGCTGCTGCTTCGGCTTTCAGATATTAAGGCGGACATCCGTTTTTCTTTTACATGGAAACCAGTGGTGATCACATCGGTACTGTTTCTGGTGATTTTTGGACTTATGATTGTGAAAGGATATATTTCTATATTAAGGAGCAGTGTCTTAAGCATGCTGTCAGGCGCCAGACAGGAAGAGATGAAGCCGGAAAAGGGATGGCTGACCCTGATAAAGGTGGTTGCAGGCATTGCGGTTCTGGCGGCCGGATATGTGTGTGCAGTCAAAACAGGGAAAATCGATACACTGGGATATGCCCTTGTGGCCGTGATCCTGGTCATTGTGGGAACCTATCTTCTATTTGGCGGGGCGATTCCGTATTTTGTGCGGAAACTGACCGGGAAGAAGCATTTTCTCTATCAAAAGCAGCGCACTTTGTGGCTGAATAATCTGTCCTACAGAATCCAGCGCAATTACCGTACTTACGCGATGGTGACGATCCTGATGATCTGTGCGGTCACGGTATTGGGAATGGCCATTGCCATGAAGCAGCGTTATGACAAGATAGTACATTTTAAAGATACCTTTACGGTTCAGGTAGTGGCACAGCATGAACTGGATTTAGAAGAGATTGAAAAAGGAATTGAACAGACCAATGAGGTGGAATATAAAGCAGAGGTTTCCTATCTGATGCTGGACCCGAGTTATTTCCATACAAAATTCGTCAATCAAAGTTACGCAATCCTTCCTTATTCCGAAGTGAAAAATTCTGCAGAGCAGTCAGGGCTGCCTTTTGACTATGCAGAATTAAAGCAGGGCGAGGTGATCGAACTGTCACATGTCATATTGATGAGCTTTGTAGGAAGCGATGAAAACAAAGAGATTCAAATTGGAGAAGATAAGTTTACGATTCTGGCTGACGATGATACTCCATATCTTGGAAGTATGCAGGAGGCAATGAGCATCTATGTGGTAAACGATGAAGTTTACAAGAAACTGGAGCCGCTTGGGCTTACACTTCACATGTATAACTATAAGCTTAAAAATCCTTCTAATCTGGCTGCATCCAGACCGTATCTGGAGAGCCTAGCAGAGCAGGATGCAGACGGAAACTTCCAGGTCGGTGTGAACTTTGTCAATCCTGAAAGTAAGGCAGAAGCCTGGATCCGCGTGATGTATTCGCTGTGTGTCTTTATGTTTGTGACCCTGATCCTGGCGGGCAGCAGTATCATCTTTATTAAACTTGGGAATGATTCCTACGAAGATAAAGAACGGTATAAAGTGCTGATGAAGCTCGGGATCGACAGAGACATACTGGGGAAATCCATTAAACAGGAAATCCGGTTTACTTATTACTGCCCATTTGTCTTGATGGCGGTGACCTCGTGGTTTGCAATCAAAGCATTGGGGAATGTGATGAAGGAAGATCTGTTCAAAGTGAATGTCTACAGCGCGGTGGCGGTGCTGGTAGTGTTTACGGTAGTGTATCTTATCTCGGTGAAAGTGTTTAGACGAAGAGTGCTGGGAGAATAGGAAAGGGGCATCACCGGGATTCTCAATGGGACTGTCGCTTTAACGATTTGATATGCTCCCTTCTAGGTAGACAAGTGAAATAGGGGGTGTCGCAAAAACATCATTTTAGATGATAGAGCGGCATCCTCGTTCTATGTAGGGAAAATGGAGCGCTGCTCCATAGATGATTACTCATCTATTTTGCAACGCCCCCTTTTTGAATCACTTTTTCAAAACATCGGCATTCTCGGGATGTTGTGAGAACCATTTTGTAGCATAGGAGCAGGTAAGAACTGCCTTTTTTCCGCTCTGGCGAAGTTCCTGCACGAGTTCCGCCATCAGTTTTCCAGCGACTCCCTGTCCGCGCAGGACATCGTCTACAAAAGTGTGATTAACATTCACAGTGTTCTCATCAATATCCGGGAAAGTGACCTCTGCAACTACAAGATAATCTGGTGTGTATACTGCAATTTGATTGTTGTTGTGTATAAATTCCAAAATAGTACCTCCTTAATTGTAAAATGTGTCTGAACTTATAGTATCTGACATGGGAAAATATTGCAAGTTAATATTCAAAACTTTATTGTCAGAAATATAAGTTATTTGATGAGAATTGTAAGAAAAGGTGATAGAATAGAGAAAAGCGAAGATATTTCAGATGATGGGTTCAGCAGATAGGAGGTATGTTGAATGAATGAAGTACAGTTGAAAAGGATGCATGGAGGAAATGGTTTCATTGCGGCGCTTGATCAGAGCGGAGGCAGCACGCCGAAAGCCTTGAGATTATATGGAATTGAGGAGTCGCAGTATCACAATGAGGATGAAATGTTCGAACTGGTACATGAAATGCGGACAAGGATTATGACAAGCAGGGCCTTTACATCTGAGCACATACTTGCAGCCATTCTGTTTGAGAACACAATGGACAGAAAAATGGAAGGGAAATTTACTGCGGACTATCTTCTGGAAGAAAAGGGGATCCTTCCGATTCTGAAGGTAGACAAAGGTCTTGCCTCTGAGGAAGAAGGTGTGCAGGTAATGAAACCGATTCCGGATCTTGACCGGCTTCTTGACCGGGCGAAAGAACGACATATTTTTGGTACAAAAATGCGTTCAGTAATCAAGCTTGCGAATGAAGAAGGCATCCGTGAAGTCGTGGATCAGCAGTTTGGTCTGGGCCTGCAGATTGCGAAGAAGGGACTCGTTCCCATTCTGGAGCCGGAGGTGGACATTCACAGTCCTGAGAAAGAGAAGGCGGAGAAGATACTGAAGAGGGAGCTTATGCGGCATCTGGATAAAGTGCCGGCTGATGTACGGCTGATGTTCAAACTGACGCTTCCTACAAAGAATGGATATTATTCAGAGCTTTTGGAGGATCCAAAAGTAGTGAGAGTAGTTGCTTTGTCCGGGGGATATTCCAGAGCAGAGGCGAACGCACTGCTGGCAAAGAACCCTGGTGTGATAGCAAGCTTTTCGAGGGCACTGACACAGGGGCTGAACGTAAACCAATCACAGGAAGAATTCGATAGTATGCTGTCAGAAGCTATTCGGGAGATATTTGATGCATCAATGGCTTAGTTGCAGATGGTCAGCATAGGGGTCAGACCCTTTTGCTGGCCATTTTCAGAATACTTTACATAAAGGATAAGATAGCCTTGTGAGAAATGTTTTATATAGTAGAAATGTGTCAATTGTAGATAAAATGTAAAAAAATCAAATTTTGTGTTGACAAAGGGGACCTACGTGTGATAATCTAATTGAGCTGTCGCAAGAGAGAACGGTTGGAAACAGTAAAACCGGGACCGATGCGGAGAAAGAAAATGAAAAAAGTTCTTGACAAACAGCACACGGTATGATAACCTATAAAAGTTGCTGCTGACGACAACAGACGACAGCGGAAAACAACAGAG
>CABTYO010000010.1 GCA_902489075.1 uncultured Faecalicatena sp.
AAACTGGGTGCTTATGAGTTTATTATAAGGCTAATATATTAATTTGTTAAGGTGCAAAGTGGAAATTAATCCCGCAAATTTACTGGAATAGTCCACAACTGGAATTTAGTTTTTCATTTAAGTTAAAATAAGTTTTTAAATAAGTTAAAAAATAAAAGAAATACCGGATTAACATTTTTAATTTTTTATAACAAAGCACACAAAACTAATGTTGTAGAAAAGAAATTGAACTCATACATACGCTATTTTTTTGTGCCAACAGGCACATGATCCGACTAACTCATCACTAAAGTAACGAGAATGCGTCGGTATTCTTTCAATTTCAAGATATCATTTGGAGAACAGTTTAAAAATTCACAGAGCCTTGCAAGAATCGTGAGGTCCATCCTTGAAACTATGTTGGAATTACTGCAACTGTTGAAAATGATGGGAGAATATGATAAAATGGTTTAAAAATCATGAGAAATGGTTAAAATAAAGACCATTTCTAAATAAAAATAAACGGTGATGCTATGAATTTATATTATGAATTGTTAAAAAAACCAGTATTTACATTAGAAGATGTGAATCAATATTATGATAATGTGGAAACAGCGCGTTCTGCAATAAAAAAACTGCTAAAACAGGAAGTTGTGGTACGGATACGAAAAAATATGTATACGTGTATTAGTGGAGAAACAGAAAGCCCTGTGGCAAACAAATATCAAATCGGATGTGCCATTAACCCGACCACATATATATCTCATCATACTGCGATGGAATATTATGGCATCAGTGATCAGGTTTATTATGATGTCTATGTGTCTTCCGAGAGGCCATTCACTATGTTTGAATTTAACGGATATACCTATTGCTATGTAGCATCAAAGTGTAAATCAGGTATTGAGGAAATAAAGTACAGTGGAGGAGTTCGTATAACGACAAAGGAACGGTCTGTGATTGATAGTATAAAAGATATGGATAAAATTTCAGGTATGGAAGAAGTCATTGCCAATATTGAAGAAATAACAGTTCTACAGGAAGAAAAATTGCTACAATATTTAGAAGAATACCAAAATCAGTTTTTATATCAAAAGACAGGTTTTATGCTTTTACCATATCAAACAAAATTGGGATTAAGTGATGATTTTTTTGAATTCTGTAAAGAAAAAATAGGATTGAGTAAGAGATATTTAACAAAGGAGGAGACCAATGGATACTATGATGCTACATGGAAGTTAGTAGTTCCTGCTAATATGTACGGTTTGAAGAATGGAGGATTTTCTAATGATAGAATATAATAGAGCTGAGCTTGGAAAAGCGGCAAAAGAACGTGGATTTGTCAGAGATACATTTGAAAAAATATTGAGATTAAAAGAAGTACTGGTATATATCAATACAGATGAATATTTAAAAGAACATCTTGTTTTAAAGGGGGGGGGACTGCGATTAATATGACAATCTTTAATCTTCCGCGTTTGTCAGTTGATATTGATATGGATTTTACACCAAATCTGCCATTAGAAGAAATGGAATGTGCAAGAAAAGAGATTACAGAGCGAATGACAAGATATATACAGGATGAGGGGTATCAGTTATCACCAGCATCACGATATAGTCATAGCTTGGACTCCTTTTTATTTCAATATCAGAATGCAGGGGGGAATAAAGACAATATAAAGGTAGAGCTGAATTATTCTTTGCGTTCGTATATTTTTGCTCCTGTAAAAAGAAAAATTTTAACGGATGCATTTGAGGAACAGTTAGAAATAAGAACTCTTGAACCGATGGAGATATTTGCAGCCAAGGCAAATGCATTGATGAGTAGAGCGGCAGCAAGAGATTTGTATGATTTCAATAATATGATTTTCTATGGTTTATTTGATGAAACAGAGTATGAGTTATTCAGAAAATGTATTATTTTTTATGCATCGGTATCAGCGGAAGTTATTAACAAGGAGTTCGATACTTCTGCAATTGACAGCTTAAATTTTACAAAGATTAGACGAGATTTATTTCCGGTTCTTAGAAAAAAAGATAACTTTGATTTGGAAGAACGGAAGAAAAAAGCAAAAGAATTTATAGATGCACCTATGGTTTTGACACCACAGGAAAAAGAATATCTGGATGCGTTTGAGAGAAAAGAGTATAAACCGGAGTTATTGTTTGAGGATGTGGCTATTTTAGAAAATATAAAAAGGCATCCGATGGCGCTTTGGAAGATAAATCAGTAGATATATTAGGTTGGAAAATAGAGCATAAAGAAAGATTGTAGTAGCAGGAATAAAGAATTTGAAAATGGAAGGAATAATACGCGATGCCAGAGGCATACTAAGAAAAAGTAAAAAAAACTGTCGATAATGTGGTATAGTTATAGCATAAAGCTGCAAGGAGGTTTTTAAAATGAAAGTATTAATGTTGAACGGCAGTCCCCACATTAACGGCAATACATATACGGCTCTGCGGGAGATGGAGCAGGTTTTTGCGAGGGAAGGGATCGAGACCGAGATTGTGCATGTGGGAAATCAGGATATCCGGGGATGCATTGCATGCAATTCCTGTAGTGAAAAGGGAAAGTGTGTGTTTGATGATGCTGTCAATGAGATCGCACCGAAGTTCGAGGAAAGTGATGGCCTGGTAGTTGCCAGCCCGGTTTATTATGCCTCTGCCAACGCTACGCTGGTCGCACTTCTGGACCGTCTGTTTTACAGTACATCATTTGATAAGACAATGAAAGTCGGGGCAAGTGTCGTCGCGGCAAGAAGGGGCGGACTGTCCGCCACCTTTGATGAGCTGAACAAGTATTTTACCATCAGTGGAATGCCGGTTGCATCCAGCCAGTACTGGAACAGCATCCATGGAAGAATACCGGGAGAGGCGAAGCAGGATATAGAAGGTCTCCAGACGATGAGGAACCTGGCAGGTAATATGGCATTTCTCATCAAGAGTATTAAGCTGGGCAGAGAAGCCTATGGACTTCCCAAAAAAGAGAAGACCACCCCAACCAATTTTATCAGATAATGAAAGAACGGCGCCAACTCCTTTTTGAGAGTATGGCGCCGTTTCAGTTAACTGTGACTGGCAACTGGCCTGTGGTATTTCCATCTATGCTTTTATGTTTCCTTCATTTGAAATTTTCATAGGGAACCTCTTTCACGATAGATTGTGAAACCATTTTTCCCGCTCTCTTTTGTCTGATATAATGCGGTATCCGCACATTGGTACAGGCTTTCGAAAGTCCTGCCGCTGGAGGAAAAGGCAATCCCGATGCTGGCGGAGATGTGGCAGCGTACTCCTTCTTTGACACATTCCATATCCAATGCTTTCGACAGTTCCTTTGCTTTCTCCTCTCCCCATTTTTCGGAGGGAACAGGCAGGAAGGCTGCAAATTCATCACCGCCGATCCGGCCGAGAATATCAGATTCGCGGAAATGCCTGCGTATTGTCTGGGTAAAACAGGTAATACAATAATCGCCAAAAGCGTGACCGAACCGGTCGTTTATCTTTTTGAAATTGTCGATATCAAAGATAATGAATGCATACAGGTTATCCGGGTGCTCTGACAGCTGTTCCTGGATCAGGCGTTCAGTGGTTGTTTTTTTATAGAAACCGGTCATTTCATCCTGCTTTGCCATCTGCTCTTTTTTCTTTTCTGAATCGATATTTTTACGATACGAGAACATATGGACAGACTGATCCTCCTGAGAGAAAAACAGGTAGGTTTCGACCCGTGTCCAGTGGTAAGTGACCCCATCTTCCGTAATCATAAAATCGTACCTCAGGTGATTATTACCGGCCTCGAATTCCCGGATCGCATTTTCAGGCGTAAACATCTGGATATATCCGTCCCGGAATTCCTCTTTGATCTGTTTGTTGGCGATGACCCGCAGACCCTGGTCAAACGGCATTTTGCCCGCGCCAAGGCTGGAAAAATATTCTTCTGTCGGCTCGCCTACATAACAGTTCTTTGTAAGGTTCAATTCATAGATACTGTCATAAAGCTGTTCGGTTGCCTTTTTAAACATCATCTGATGTTCATCCACCAGCTGTATGATCTGCCCATTGAAATTACGGATAACCGTAGTGATGATAAGCAATACAGCAAAAATGACCAGCAGAATGATGACAAATGACTGGTAAAGCCGCGTCTTCATATCATGGACAAACTGTCCGGTATTCTGTTCCACGATCAGGTTCCATGATAATTCCGGGATGTAACGGCTTACAACATAGCTTTTATCTGTGTTCTGTGTATCTGATGTCCACAGTTCCAGATTTTCAGATACATCATTCCGGTTCAGAATCTGATCCCTTATTTTTTCCTGTCCATAAACGTCAAACCAGTTCTTTTTTTCATATCCATTATAAGATGTTGAAATCTCGATATCTCCTTCTTTATTGATCAGGCTGACTTTGACATCGAACTTGTCTTCATATCCCTTGAGCAGTTCTTTTAAATAGTCCATTCGGATCCCGACACCTACCACGCCGATGATCTGGCCGTCAGGTCCCTGTATTTTGCAGTTTACAAAGGTGGTAATCACATTATCCGCGCCGGATACCTCATCATTATCTACATTTAAAGAATATTCTTCATCATTTTCCAGAAGATTAAAATACCATTCATTTTCAGGATTCCCTTTTTTCAGCACGCGGTCCAGTCCGTTAAAATTATAATATCTGCCCGAGGCGGTGGAAACGAGAAAAACGGAGTCGAAGTCATACTTTTTCTGATAGGCTTCCAGATATTTCTTTATGGTTAATATATATTCACTGTCCGCCATATTCATCTGTTCCTTGTTGATATGGTCGATCAGGAGACTGTCGTGTGCCATCGTGAGAGAGATGTTGATCGGTTTGGAGAAGAGTGAGGACAGCTGGTAATAAATCCCGTCAGCTGACAGCGAGGACACCTGCCCAATATTCGTGATAGAGACCTGATAATTGGCGCGGTAGCTGAAAATGGCAGTGACTAAAAAGCCCAAAATCAGAATGATACTGATCAGAAGATTTGTCCTTAAAAGTTTACTGTTCTTACGGTTCATTACGATTCCCCCCAATGTATAACGATTATGTATGTGATGTGTAAAATCATTCATTTTAGAAGATGCATACACTAAAATTTTGCTTTTCATTCTATTTTATCAAAGATGTAGAACTATGAAAAGCTTTTTTGTGTAATGTGTACAAAAACAGGTGCAAAAAGCGTAAAAAGGGAGGTGATGTACTGTATGGTATGATCAGGGCGGCACGCTTTTTCAGTGCCGCCCTGCTGTGTTTCTTAACTTTCCAGGCAGTCCTCCAGCTGACAGGATACGTTCTGCAGCTTTGCCTGAAGTACAATTTCAAGTCTGGATACGGAGCCGATCATACTCGTTACAGACCGGTTCAGTTCGAATAGCTCGTTGTTTGTTACCCCTTCCATATTGATGAAGCTTTGCATTTTCAGTCCTTCCGCATTCAGGATACGGGCCAGAGCCGCTTCCTGGAGTGCGACGGATTCTATCAGGTCCACCAGAGCCTGACACCTCGGGGAGAGGATTGTTGTTGTGATCGTGGAAGTATTGTTGTCAGGATTCGGGTCGGGGGTGGATGAAGTGACTGCTGCTGTATTTACGATGGCACCCTCGGCCTGCGGCTGTACGGTTCCGCGGATAAGAATGGTACGGGATGCCCCTTCTGCCAGTGTTCCAAGACTCAGGCTTCCGGGCCACGGAAGGAAGGTGGAGCCTCCATTTATGGAGTACTGTGCTTCGCTTAAAGCAGCAGGGATGACATCGGTCAGTAATACATTTTCAGCGGCGGAAGGTCCGGCATTTGCCACGGTGACTGCATAAGTCAGTACACCGCCCTGCTGTATGGTACGGCTGCCTGTTTTCGTTACGGACAGATCCGCCAGCGTTCCTGTAATGAGTACCGGGACCTCATTGGATTCGACCTCGAATTCGGCCGGGATTCCCCCTTCCACCGGAGTGTAGGAGTAGGTGACGGCTGCCTGGTTGAGCGTTGGATTCTGTACGGGGACAGATCCGGCAGTGGCAAGGAACGTAACGGCAGCGGTTCCGCCGCCGGGGACGTTCGGAATGGTAAAGCCGGTATTCGGATTGGCGGCAGGAATGGAGGTCCCATTGACTGTGACACTGCCTGGCACGAAGTTCAGTCCGGCCGGAACCAGATCCCTGAAAAATACATCTGTCAGAGGATTCGTACAGGTGTTGGACAGTGTGACCGTGTATTCAACGGTTTCCCCGATACTGGCGGAGGAAACACTGGCTGTTTTCACTGGTGTAAACTCACGGATGATGATTTCCTGAAATGCCACATCATCGATGGCATAATCATTTCCAATTACTTCCGGCCCCTCACTTAAAAATTCAACGGTAAGGGTGGTGTTATCCCGGGAATTAATGACGGTGCCGATCTGTTTCCATTCCGGCGCATTCAAATTCGGCGGGATCAGGATTCCCAGAGGCGCACTGTACAGGACCTGGCCATTTTCGTCCAGGATGCGGACACTCAGTTCCGGATTCGGATATCCTGTCACTTTGAACAGATTCAGGATCCAGGAGGTAAACAAATAGTTGGTATTGGGCTGTACATTTACTGTGGCCCTGAAAAATACGGCCCCGGGGTTGAAGCCGTTGACGATCATCATACGTCCTGTTTCATTTCCCGTTGTATGGTCTGCGATGCGCCACCACGCACCGATTTCCGAACTCATGGAGTTGTTCATGATATTCTGTATTGTATATTCACCGCCCAAAGGCGCAAAGACTTCGGGATTGGGCAGCACGTACGTAAAGTCAGGTGTTACATCGGGATAGGGTTCCGTGGGAGCGCCTGTATTGGCAGGTGTGCCGGGCGGGAAAGAACCGAAGGTCCCGTTATCTGCCGCTTCGATCAGGTTTTCCCCGGAAATGATTGCACACTGATCTAAAAGTGCCTCAATAGGAGTGTAAATCACAGGCCCGTTGAAGAAGTTCTGATTCGTTAGATCCGCTCCGGACACTGTTACGAGAAGAGTATCGGGTGTTACCGAGTCCAGGTTGGTAGTCCCGGCGGGCGGATTGGTGACCGTGCCGACTGGAGGATTTACTCCCTGCGGGATACTTCCGGTGACTGCATTATTAAAGTTCCCGGGAGTCAGTGTGCCGCCGGCAGTGCCGAAAGATTCTACGATCCGGTATTCTCCCGCTGGTACATTGAGAAACGTATAATTTCCGTCTGCATCTGTAAGGACAGTCAGCCTTACATTTGTCTGTGTATTCTGTAAAACGACAGGAATTCCTGCGATCCCGGAGTCTCCGGCGGAGATGGATGCGCTTCTGTCTCTGTCAAATATGACACGTCCTGATATTGTTGCCATAGTTTATTCCTCCATTCCATTCATACTGTTTTCCGGTACAGCCGGGCACTGGACAAAAAGCTCTGCCTTGCCCTGCAGGATCAGCTCCAGCCTTGTGACTGCACTGATCATCAATTCTGCTGACCTGTTCATTCTTAATAATTCCTCTGTGGATGTTTCATCCATATCAATGATGGATTCCATTTTTTCACCCTCTGCATTCAAAATGTGTGAAAGTGAATTCTCCTGCATTGCAATCGATTCTATCAAGTTGGTTACAGCCTGGTCTGCGGTTGTGTTTCCAGGCGTGATAATAGGCATACCCATAACAGATCCCCCTGATTTTTCATTTCATAATAGTCAGAGCAGTTTCCTGCTCTACACTTATAGTTATGCAGATCACTTAAAATTGGTTATAACTGCCCCCGCTGGAAAGCAGCGAAGCGGATTTGAATGATCTGATTCAGACGATCTGTGTCCGGAATCGCCAAAAGGCATATAGTATATACGGAAGACAGAAATATGAGGAGAAACTTTATGGAGCAAATTTTAGAACTGTCCGCTGTAACCAGTCTGCCGGAACAGTTATGTAAACATTATGAAGGAATGGCTTTCGACGGTGAGTTTTTTTATCTGACACTGCCGGCAGAATCAAAAATCTGCAAATTCAGCCGGGACTTTATCTTCCTTCACTGTTTTGAGGTGAACCGGCCCTATTCGGTGCTCTGCTATGACAGCATGGAACAATGCTTCTGGGGATCGGTAAACCAGCTGTCCAACACTCTTTTCCGACTGGACTGCGAACTGGAGGAAAGGGAAGAGATCCAGATCTGTAAATGCTGCAGCGTGAACTCCTGCATATGCGGATTAAGCTGCAATTGTGAAAATAATACGCTGACGGCGGCCTATGAAAACTGTGTGGCAGAGTTGACAAAAGAGGGGGAAGTGGTGCAGGTTTTAGAGAGATCTGAAAAGGATATCAATCTGTGTGTACTTTCCATCCCGCCATTCCTGATCCTTGTTCAGAAATGCCAGCAGAGGCAGTTCCTGAAAATATTCTGCCGGAAGGAGCTGATAGACTGTCTGTGCATCCCGGAATGTCATAAAGTAAAAGCGATCCTCTTTTGTCCCTGCTGTGGCATGAAAGGAAACAAACTCGTTCTCTTTCTTCTGGTGCTGGATTCACATTTACGTCCCTGTATTCTGAAATGTGTGCTCGATTTATGTGGAAAAAAGCTTTGTGACTGTAATTTTACATGCTGTTGTGGGCAGGGTGACTGCAAATGCAGTATCATTGAGTCCGTGGCGAAGTCGGAATGTGCGCTGGCCCATATTCTGAATGCAGAAGGGGAAAAACTGCAGAAGGCGCTCGAACTTGCGGATAATGTCTGTGAACTGCTGGAGATAAACAGGTCTGTGCAGAAGACCATCACAAGGGTTACGTTCCTGGAACAGGTCCTTTATGCAAAATTAGAGGCAGTATTAGATTCCTGCGGGAATAAATGCGAAGAAAAATAATGAAATCCATGTAAGATTCTAATGTCCTTTTGTGATTTATATGTTAAAATAAGAATACTAGGGATAAAGGTGCAAGTATATACATAGCAGCTGATCACGCTAACATGATCCAGCATGGCGAAAGGAGAATTGTGATGAGTTTACTAATGGTAGAGAATGAACCAAAGTTCCAGAGACTGGCCAGTGAGGTATATGAGCGGCAGTTTCGCTTGGAGTTTTACAGAGATGAGATATTGACGGCTGCCAATAAGGAACATATATACCAGGGGACCAGGTTTTGTATTACTTATCTTCATACCGCGTATGCTTTGGAGGAACCGAAGATTTTTGAAGAGTACGCAAGATGGGTTTACCATCTGCTCTGCCCGCTGAAGCAGGACAAGACGAAGACGCAGATATATCATATGCTGCTGGGGCATTTCCAGAGTATACGTGATGCCATGGAGACTCTTATGTCAGAAGAGGAGAAGCAGAAGCTGAACTGCCTTCTTGGCCGTGCAGGCGATGCACTGGGGGAGGAATATGGTGCAGAGAATTGTACGATGCCCGGGGAACATATGGAATATGAAGATAAGGTAGAGCGGTATCTGGGATTTCTGAAAAAGTCAGATACAAAGGGAGCTGTATCTTTTATCCTGGAATGTATCAACGGGGGAATCCCGCTGACGAATGTATATGTGGATATTATTGCGGAAGCGATGCGCCGGGTCGGGGAACTCTGGCATCAGCACCAGATTACAGTGGATACGGAACATTACTGTACCTCTGTGACGCAGCTTGCGATTTCCCAGATGTATCCGATTGTGTTCGGGCAGGAGAGAAGCGTTTCCCATAAGGTGCTGGTGGCATGTGCAGGAAGTGAATTACATGAGCTGGGGGCGCGTATGATAGCCGACCTCTTCGAGTACCAGGGCTGGGACAGCGTGTATCTTGGTGCGGCAGTTCCGATAGATGCCCTTCTGGCAGCCGTGGGTGAGCAGAGACCCAGTCTCGTAGCACTTTCGGTTACCATGCCGCAGCACCTGATGGCATGCAGGGAGATGGCAGAAGCGATACACAGGAAGTATCCCGGGGTAAAGATAGCAGTTGGAGGAAATGCATTCAAAAGTACAAATGAAATCTGGAAGAACTGGAGTGTAGATGTATATACCTGTGATGCAAGGGAACTTGTGGACTGGGCAGAACATACATTGTGAAGATTATGATGATTGGATATATTGCTTTTTGTGATATACAAGGGAATGTAGAAAGGGTGATCCGCAGTCTCCCAGAAGGCTTCCTTGAAAAAGGACAGAATGTGGCCAGTGTATTTCTGGATGCCGAAAAGCTGGAGAATCTGATAGAAAAGGCGGAACAGGAACCTGTATCGGATTGTCTGGTGCTCAGGCCGGAGAAATCCGCATCAGGAGGTCCGCTGATACCGGAGGAATCCGCATCAGGAGATCCGCTGATACCGGCAGTCAAAGCGCAGAAGGCGGCCGTGACAGTCAAGAAGACCCGGAACCACCTGCTTTGTCTGATCTGCAGCACAGAGGACATGGAACAGGCAGCCATGTGGACACAGATGTGTGTCGCATTATGTGAGGAACCGGAACTTACCGAACCGGAAGAATACGGGGAGGGGTATTACGAGATACAGAAAGTGAATAATCA
Source organism: uncultured Faecalicatena sp. (assembly GCA_902489075.1). Taxonomy (GTDB): domain Bacteria; phylum Bacillota; class Clostridia; order Lachnospirales; family Lachnospiraceae; genus Faecalicatena_A. The sequence continues at coordinate 10,496 of CABTYO010000010.1, forward strand.
GCTGGTCAATTACCAGAGGGCGCTGGCAAAGGCGAATGCAAAGCTGAAACATATGCTGGAAGAGGCACGTGAGGCAAAGTGTACGATTGAGATTCTGGAGAGGGATCCGCTGACCAATCTGTATCTGGAGAATGTCTTTTACGACAGGGCTGAAGCACTTTTGAGGGAGAATCCGGAAGTGGAATTTGACACCATCGCCATGGATGTGGAACGGTTTAAGATTGTCAATGATGTCTTCGGACGGACATCGGGCAACAGACTGTTGTCAGATCTGGCGTTATGTCTTCAGGCCAGCCAGACAAAAGAGCATTCCCTGTTTACCAGGGCAAGGGCCGATATGTTTTTTGCACTGGTGCCCCGGGATACCAGTCTGTATGATAACCTGGAACATAATATTGAAGCATTACTTGAGAATTATCCACTGCCGATGCGCCTGGAAGTGAAGATCGGTATCTACCAGATTGAAGACAGGGAGCTTTCAGTCCCCGGGATGTGTGACCGGGCATATCTTGCCGCTGAAAGTATTAAGGGAGTATTCGGAAGTAATACGGCATTTTATGATGAATCCCTCCGTGAGAAGCTTCTCTTTGAGCAGAAGATTCTCAATACAATGGAAGAATCTCTCAGGCGGGAAGATTTTCATATCTATCTGCAGCAGAAAGTGGAGATCCCGACAGGAAGGCAGATTGGTGCAGAGGTACTGGTTCGGTGGATCCACCCTGAATTCGGACTGATCTCCCCGGGAGATTTTATTCCCATCTTTGAGAAAAATGGTTTCATCTATTCGATGGACCTTTTTGTCTGGGAGAAGGCCTGTAAGCTGATTAAAAGCTGGAAGGATGCGGGCAGGGAATGTGTACCTCTTTCGGTCAATGTTTCCAGAAAAGATATTTACCACGAGGATATGGTGCAGAACCTGTCCGATATGGTCAGAAAGTATGGAATCCGGCCCGGAGAACTGCATCTTGAGATTACAGAATCTGCATATGTGACGAATTCCAGGCAGATGCTCAATGTGATCAGCCAGCTGAGAAAGCTGGGATTCATTATTGAGATGGATGATTTTGGGAAAGGCTATTCTTCCCTGAATACCCTTTCGGAACTGCCGGTAGATATCCTTAAGATGGATCTGGAATTTTTACGGCGGGGAGAGAATACGAAGCAGAGAGAGAAGATCATGCAGTTTGTGATTAACCTGGCCAATGAATTTCATATGCCGATGATTGCAGAAGGGGTAGAGCGGGAAGACCAGGCCGAGCTTTTGAGATCAATGGGCTGCAGATACGCGCAGGGCTACTTATTCGGAAGACCGGTTCCGAGTGAAGAATTCTGAACACAGAATAAAAGCGTTATATCCCGGTAAATGAAGCTTTCACGAATGTATGTTTTGTGGTATGATAAGAAAAATAATGAAAATCAGGAGGCGTATCATGGCATTTTATTTTGACGAACCATCCAGGACTTTTAGCGAATATCTATTGATTCCGGGGTACTCATCCGCCCAGTGTATCCCATCTTCCGTAAGTCTTAAGACACCTTTGGTGAAGTTTGAAAAGGGGAAAGAGCCTGCGATCTCCATCAATATCCCGATGGTATCTGCGATTATGCAGTCCGTCTCAGATGACCGGCTGGCCATTGCTCTGGCCCAGGAAGGCGGCATGTCCTTCATCTACGGCTCACAGCCGATCAGCGAACAGGCTGAGATGGTAAAGAAGGTGAAGCACTACCGTGCGGGATTCGTAGTGAGTGATTCGAATGTCTCACCGGAGATGACCCTTTCGGATGTGCTTGAACTGACGGAGAGGACAGGCCATTCTACAATCGCGGTGACTGAGGACGGCAGCCCCAGCGGGAAGCTTCTCGGAATCGTTACGAACAAGGACTACCGTGTAAGCAGGATGGGACCGGATACGAAGGTGAAGGAGTTTATGACGAAGCTGGAGAATCTGGTGTATGCAGATGAAGATACAACGCTGAAAGAGGCGAATGATATCATCTGGGAGCATAAGATCAACTGTCTGCCTCTGGTGAATAAGAACCAGGAGTTAGTATATCTTGTGTTCAGGAAGGATTATGATACCCATAAGAAGAATGAGAACGAGCTGATCGATCATTCCAAGCGGTATATGGTAGGGGCAGGAATCAATACGAGAGATTATGCCGAGAGGGTGCCTGCATTGGTGGAGGCCGGTGCGGATGCGCTTTGCATTGACAGTTCAGAGGGATTTTCAGAGTGGCAGAAGCTGACCATTGATTACATCAGAGAGAATTATGGTGACAGTGTGAAGGTTGGTGCAGGGAATGTGGTTGATGCGGAAGGATTCCGTTTCCTTGCGGATGCAGGGGCAGACTTTGTGAAGGTCGGAATCGGCGGCGGTGCTATCTGTATCACCCGTGAGCAGAAGGGGATCGGAAGAGGACAGGCTACGGCCCTGATCGAGGTGGCGAAGGCCCGGGATGAGTATTATAAAGAGACCGGTGTCTATGTACCGATCTGTTCAGACGGCGGTATTGTGCATGATTATCATATTACACTGGCACTTGCAATGGGTGCAGACTTTATCATGCTGGGCAGATATTTTGCAAGATTTGATGAGAGCCCGACCAAGAGGGTGAACATCAATGGAAGTTATATGAAGGAATACTGGGGTGAAGGAAGTGCAAGAGCCAGGAACTGGCAGCGATATGATATGGGCGGTGACAAGAAGCTTTCTTTTGAGGAAGGGGTCGACTCTTTTGTCCCATATGCCGGCAGCCTCAAGGATAATGTGAATCTGACATTGAGCAAGGTGCGTTCTACCATGTGCAACTGCGGGGCTCTTACCATTCCGGAGTTACAGGAGAAGGCAAAGATTACACTGGTGTCCTCTACAAGTATTGTAGAAGGCGGAGCGCATGATGTGATGCTGCGTGATAAGCGCTGATTAATGATATATATAATGACATATATAATAAGAAGTTGTGTTTACTGACACAGCCGGATTTGTCCGGGCAGAGGGTTTGTTATGCAGATACCTCTGCCCGTTTTTTCGGGAAGCTCTTTTGACAGTCAGTAAAAAAAGCCAGCAAAAGGCTGGTAAAAAACAGAATATAATCACACGGCACTTCCACGCAGAGCGGATTCGTGGTATAATACTCCTTAAGTATGTAAAAGGTCCGGAAAACAATAAGGAGGGCTTATAATATGACTGAGAATGTATTTCTGGAGAACAGGAAGAAATTAAGTTTAGATGAATATATGAAGTTTAATACGAGTGACAGAGGGAATCTGGGAGAAGATATTCCGGTCGTGGTCTACCGTCTGCTGGAATATTCCATGCGGGAACAGCTGACAGCGCAGTTTGGGGAAGAGGAACAGATACGGATTTTCCGAAATGCAGGTTATCGGGCAGGGGTCTATTTTGCGAATAATTTACTGGACATATCAAGGCCTCTCAATCAGTTTATAGCAGACCTGCAGACACGCATGGAGGAGCTGAGGATCGGTGTGCTTCGGATCGAAAGCTTCGAGGAAGAGACCGGAGTGATCATGCTTACTGTTTCCGAGGATGCAGACTGTTCAGGGCTGCCGCTGCTCAGCGAGACGGTGTGCAATTATGATGAGGGATTTATTTCAGGAATTATGTCTACATATATGAAGAAAGAATACAGTGCAGTGGAAGTTGACTGTTGGGCAACAGGCGACAGGGTATGCCGATTCCACGTTGCACCTGTGGAGTAATGGAGTGTTATGAAGGAGAATGAAAACTGTGAGATGCTTTTTGAGTATTTAAGAAGTATTCTCTATGATCCCGAGGTGGAAGAACTGAATATAGAAGAATTGGATGAGCCATATCAGAAGCTGGGGCAGGGCCTTTCTTATCTGCAGCATGCAGTGGAAGAGATGCGGGAATACTCGGCGGATCTTTCCAGAGGGAATCTGTCAGGAACCTATCCAGGAAGGGAGAATACGCTCTGCTCGAATCTGAAGAATCTTCATGCGAATCTGAACCATCTTACGTGGCAGGCAAAGCAGGTTGCAGCAGGAGATTATTCCCAGCATGTTTCCTACCTGGGAGAATTTTCGGAGGCCTTTAATACCATGACGGATCAGCTTAGGGAACGGGAGGCGCTTTTAAAGGAAGAGGCTGCCAAAGTCAAGAAGAGGGCGGAAGTCATCGAGAGCTACAACGAGCTTCTTGTAGAGCTGACGCACAAACGGAATGAGTGGATCCTTGTTGTGGATGAGAAGAGCAGGGAGATTGTATACTGCAATAAGCGGAAGGACGAAAAAAAGATTGTCTCAGAGTTTGGGAATAAGTTCAGTCAGGGGGAGAAAATCAACCCTGTTTTCTGCCAGACATGTTCGGAACGTCTTAGTTTTCTCGGCAGTATTTTGAACTGGCAGGACAGTGAGCAGTATAAGGTATGGGAGATGGGCGATGAAAAGCAGGGATTCTTCCGTATTACAACGTTCCACATTGAATGGCGGGGAAGTAATGCCTATGCCCATATCGTTGTGGATATAACGGCAGAGAAGGCCGCAGCCGAGAAGCTGACAAGCAAAGCATATTATGATACGGGGACGGGGATACGCAACCGGCTGTATTTTGAAGAGTATATGGAGATGCTCCAGCAGGGGAATATCAAAGTCACTCTCTGTTATCTGGATCTGGACGGCCTGAAATATGTCAATGATAAGTATGGGCATAATGAAGGAGATATTTACATCAGGAATTTTGTATCCCTGATACAGAATTCATTCCGCAATTCGGATCTCTTTGCGCGGATCGGGGGCGATGAGTTCTGTATCGTCCTGCCGAACAGCCATCGCGAATCTGTGGAGAAGAAGCTGGATGAACTTCTGCATGAGTTCATTACAGAGAATGAGAAGTCCTATCCGAGAAGCTTCAGCTATGGCCTGGTGGAGATCAGTGACTGGTCCTGCGGCCAGACCATTGAGGAGCTCATCAAGATGGCAGATGCAGAGATGTATAAGTGTAAAAGAATCAATAAGAAGAGGTATCATCAGAAGAATTAGGACATCTCCTGGGTGTGCTGCATCATTATCTTGGATGAGGTTACGAGGAAGTAGCGAAGAGGATTTCGAATATCCGCTTTAGTTACTTCCTCTTTTTATAGAAACTCATTATTTTGCGGATTAGAAAGAGAATTATAGATAATCCCCCCATCACAATAAGAGAAATAAAAATATATATGACAATCAATAACATTCCAAAAGCACCATCACCAGTAAATAGTAAATTAATACATTTAACAGATAAGATTTGCCACGATATCATAAATAGAAAATATACAAATATATCTTTTACTCCAAAATTTTTTGTGATTTTGACATAGCAAAAAAAATGAATTATGCCTAATAAAACTGCGATTCTTTCCATGTGGTTTATAGATATAAAGAAGACTTCTTTAAATTTAAACGCTGCTACAGTAAGATAGAAACCCCAATATGCAATTATTGTTAAAAAGCTAAAGAAAATTCCCTTTAAAACAGTCTTTGTCATAAACATCACTCCTCATTGCTTTGGATTTATTCTTTATAGTAATACCCCTCCTTCATCTTTAATGGTATATTCATAAAACAATCCAATTTTACTTTCTCCAATTTGATTATTGAGTTAATTTCGTAAAATCTTATAATAATCATTATGAAGAAAGGAATTTAATTGTCCCTGTTCCCCACGAAAATATCTCCGTAAGAATCGGGGTTCCTCCTGTTGATTGATTCTTACGGAGACGTTTCTAATCTATTGGGGAAAAGTCAAAGCGAGATTTATTCCGCTTCCACCGGTATGAAGTCAAACCTGGTTACATCAAACAGCCCCATATCAGTCAGCTTCAGTTCAGGAATGACAGCCAGTGACATGAAGCAGAGTGTCATGACAGGTTCCACATCCCCGCTGATGCCCAGATTCTCAAAGGCAGCCTCATGGATCCGGGTCAGCTTCTGATCTACCCATTCACCGCTCTGGTCACTCATCAGCCCGCCAAGCGGCATCGGCATGGATTCTACCAGCTTCCCGTCTTTTACAAGTACAATTCCGCCGTTCTGTGCGATAAGCTGTTCTACGGCAAATGCCATGTCCCCATCCGTTACCCCGACAACGATGATATTGTGGGAATCGTGGGCCACAGACAATGCCACAGCACCTTCCCGGATCCCATATCCTCTGATAAGCGCACAGGCTACGTTCCCCGTCTCGTGGTGGCGTTCCACAACGGCTACCTTTGCGATATCCACCTCCGGGTTCCGGATAAAATTGCCGGATTCATCGATCGCCACATCCGCGATTCCTTTTCCGGTTACAACGCCGCCCGGCAGGATATCGATTACATGGACGTGTCCTGATTTCAGGTGCATCTTTAACTTCTCGATGGAAAAATCTTTGACATGGAAACTTCCTCTTACGGGTGTGTTATCATGCTTTTCCACAGGAAGGAGATAAACTCCGTCTTCTGCGGTAAGTTTTCCTTCGATCCATACTTTCCTGACCCTGAAGTCTTTCAGATCGTCAAGCAGAACGATATCGGCGCGCAGTCCGGGCGCGATGGCACCACGGTCATACAGGCGGTAGCATTCAGCCGCATTGAGTGAGGCCATGCGGATGGCGGTGACTGCGTCCACGCCTTCCTCTACACAGATGCTTAAGTGGTTATCCAGGTGCCCCAGCTCCAGGATCGTCTTTGGCTGGCGGTCATCCGAGCAGAGCAGGCAGCGTCTGCTGTTCATGGGGGTCAGGCCTTTGAGCAGCGGGCGCAGGTTGTGACAGGCGGATCCCTGCCTTAAAAGCACGTACAGACCCCGTGAGATACGGTCCTCCATCTCCTCTACAGTAGAGCATTCATGGTCCGTATGTACTAAAGCGGCGGCATAGGCATTCAGATCATTGCCCGCGATTCCCGGGCTGTGTCCATCAATCAGCTTTCCGGTCTCCTTTGCGGTCATGATCTTATCCAGGTCGCTTTCATTGGCACCGATCAGTCCCGGAAAGTTCATGTATTCCCCAAGCCCCAGGATACATTCGTTGCGGATCGGCTCCTTCATAGCCTCCGCGTCTATGTTCGCGCCGGAATGCTCGAAAGGAGTGGCAGGGACACAGGATGGCAGCATATATTTGATATCCAGTGCCGTGCCCTCTGCGGCATCCAGCATATAATTAAGCCCCCGGATCCCGCATACATTGACGATCTCATGGGGGTCTGCGATGATCGTCGCAGCACCGTGAGGCACAAGCAGACGCCCGATCTCCTCAGGACTCACATAAGATGACTCGATGTGGATATGGCTGTCAATAAATCCGGGCGCCGCATATTTCCCTTCTGCGTCAATGACCTCTTTCCCTTCATAAGTCCCGATTCCTGCGATCAGGCCGTCACACAGGGCAATGTCACCGTCAATGATTCCCCCGTTATATACATCGACCACCTTACAGTTCTTGATTACCGTATCAGCCGGAATCCTGCCGGCAGCTGTATCAATCAGCTTTTTCAGACTTTCTTTCTTCATTTTATCCATAGAAAAACCACCTCCAAATAAGATATCTATATCTTACCACATAATTGTCTGTTTGACCTTAAAATCGCTCTAAAAATGCCCGGGTATTGTGCAGATTTTATCGAGATTATGTTCAGAATGATATGGGAGCCACAATGTTTTGCCACATTGGTGTTATATATGAATACAAATTGTGAAAATGTCGCAAAATGTAACAATCGGTTGATCTTGTCTTTATTAAATTGTATGATACTTTTTATAAGCAGATGTGATTGATAAGGAAAAGGGGGAGTTCATCTGCCATTCCTGCTTTTTAAAGCAATAAATAAAAATAAGGAGTGGAAGAAATGATAAGAAATACAATCGGAAGAAATATCAGGGGACTCAGAAAACAACATAATCTGACTCAGGAACAGCTGGCGCAGCGGCTGAACATGAAACGCCAGACACTGTCAAATTATGAGATTGGCAAGCGGGTTCCCGATATATATGAATTAATCACATTAGCAGATATCTTTGACGTCACTCTCGATCAGATCGCAGGACGCAAAGAGGAAGTTTTAAGTAAGAATGACTGACGAGAGCTGCCATGCAGGAAGGCCCATACTTCTTCCGGCATGGCAGTTTTTATTCACTGTTCTTACAGGTTTATTACTTTTTTGTATATTTTTGAAACTTTTGTATTTATGTTTCTATCTAATAGATATCAATCAATCGAGTAAGGGGGTATGAATGGTGCGTAATCTGGTGAAAAGGGCGCAGTCAGGTGACCAGGATGCGTTTATTGAACTCATCGAGGAACATAAGCAGGCGCTTTATAAGGTCGCGCTGGGCATGTTAAAGAATGATGCAGACGCTGCGGATGCGATACAGGATACCGTGCTGAGCAGTTATGAGAATCTTCGGGGGCTCAGAGAGCCTAAATATTTTAAGACGTGGCTGACCAGAATCCTGATCAATCACTGCAACCGGATTCTAAAGGAACGCAGGAAGGTGGTGCCGATGCAGGAGCAGCTGGAAATTCAGGGCGCAGAGGTGGATACGTCCGGCCGGGAGTTCTTAAGGCTTCTGAACGAACTGGAGGAACAGTACAGGATTGTGCTTCTTCTATATTATGTGGAGGGGTTCAGTATCAGGGAGATAGGGGCAATATTGGAGATGAATGAAAATACTGTGAAAACAAGGCTGTCGCGGGGACGGGTTAGTTTTAAAAAGCTTTATCTGAAAGAGAATCCGGCATCAGTCTACAGATTGGAGGGTTAAGAATGGAAAGAAAAGATATGGGAAGGAAAGATGTGGAAAGACCAGATCTGGAGATGGATATCAGGGAAGTGCTGCAGGATCAGGTTGAGATCCCAAAAGTGGTCGATGAGAGTCTTGAAGATGCCTATGGTAAGATCCGAAGGGGAGAGGTGCGTATGAAGCAGCTGAACGGCTGGAAAAAGAAGAGCTATAAGAAGGCGGGGATGGCAGCGGCAGCAGCGTGTATGGTGATTGCAATGACGGGTGTATTCTATGTGAATCCTGCACTGGCTAAGGGAATTCCCATTTTGGAGGATGTGTTCGGGAAGATTCAGGAGATGCGTGATGCAAGCCCATATCCTGATAAAGATTCCACCCAGTATCAGGCGATCGAAGAGCATTCCAGACCAGTCACTGATCCGACCAATACGGCGGAGGACCAGGGTATCGCAATAGAAGTATCAGATGTATACTGCGACGGGTACGACCTGTACTTTACCTTGTCTCTAAAGACGGATGATGAGGAGATGAAAACTGCGGACAGGATCGACTTTTTATCCTACCGCGACGGGGAAACGGTTCCAGACTGGTCCTGGCTTAATATCAATGGGGAGGAAGTATATCCATCCGAACTGCTTTCAGTTAAAAAAGCAGAAGACAATGTCTTTGTAGGACTTGTCAGAGTGCAGTCGATGATGAGCCTGGCATCAGGACAATTTCCTGATGATATTACGGTCAAATTAGATGTGGGAGGAGTAGGTGCCCACAAAAATGGTGTCCCCGAGGAAGGCAATGAGTTGAGAACCGGATTTAAATCAATAGAAGGCTCCTGGCAGCTTGAGTTTACTGCAAAGGCGGACAGATCGAACAACAGGACAATGACTCCTGAGGCAGAAAAGGATGGATTTACAGTAAAAGAAATAACGAAGACACCGGCTGATACGTACCTGACTGTGAATATTCCGGCAGAATGGGAGGAAAAGAATCCTGCACCGGTGCTTTTAGATGGTGAAGGGAATAAGATTCAGCCACAGTCTGGCCGGTCGGTTGAGCAGGATGACGGCAGCTGGAACCAGTATATCGTACTCGACTATACGGATTCAGAACAGTTCACATTCCAGATGTATGATAAAAATTCTGATACAGAGGCAGAGGGATATCCGCCGCTGATCGTAGAGATTCCATTTTCCATGGATAAATAAGTTTTGTGGGGGCAGAAAAACTCTGCCCTCATTTTCTGCCCTTTTTTCTGTCAGCCTCTTTGAATTTTATGATGAATTTAAATGAGTGGTTCGTCTCAATTAAATTGCAAAGCAGAGTCGAATCATGTATAATAAAAGTATTCGGAAAAGTCCGCGCAAACAGAGGAAAATTGGGAATCCAAGACTCGGCGGCCCCGTTACACAGGAGGAAGTATGGGACAGAATAAAGTGAAAATAAGGAACAGAGGAATCACACGACTGTTTTCTATCATACTTGCTGCAGCTATGACAGTTTCCTGCTTTGGAACCATAGCAGAGGCAAAGGAGCAGGATGAGGGTACGCAGGAGAAGGTGAGCAGAGTACTTAAGGTCGCATTCCCGGAGACAGCAGGGATCAGTGAGATCGATGAATACGGGAACCATAAAGGGCTGATGGTCGATTTTCTGAACGAGATTGCCAAGTATACGGACTGGAAGTACGATTATATCGACACGGATGCAGAACAGATGACAGAGGAATTTATCGCCGGCAAGTATGATCTGATGGGCGGTGTGTTCTATTCCCCCGAGCTGGAGCAGTATTTTGCATATCCCAAGTACAGGATCGGAAGCAGCCGCGGGATACTGTTGTGCAGGAAGGATGATTCGGATATTAAGAGTTATGAACTGTCGAGTCTGAACGGGAAGACCATCGGAGTGTATGACCGGGCCACATCGAAGATCGATTATATGAAGGAGTTCCTTGATAAGAATAATCTGGACTGTACGATCAGGTATTACAGCCATGAGGATATGGGAGAGGATGAGAACCTCTATGAACATCTGAGGAACGGGGATGTGGACCTTCTCATGGGGAATGACTCTGATAAGGACGAGGACTTCCGGATTGTAACCTCTTTTGATGCACAGCCTTATTATCTGGTTACCCAGGTTTCGGAGCCGGAGTTACTGGATCAGCTCAATGAAGCGCTGGAAGCGATTATGGATGCAGATCCGGAATTTGCGGAGAATGAATATGAAGAGAACTTTCCGGATGTAAAGAATGCGGATATACAGCTGACGGATATGGAAGAGGCCTATCTTGAAGAGAAGGATGAGATTTCAGTAGCGGTGGTAAAGGACTGGCATCCTTTTTACTGTGTGAATGACAGAGACGGTGAACATGATGGAATGCTGCCGGAGATGTTTGACAGGATGTCTGAGTATCTTGATACCCCTTTTACTTATGTAATTGCAGATACCTATCAGGAAGCAATTGATCTGGTCAATCATGGGAAAGCAGATATGCTGGGGGCATATCTTGATGGGGATGAAAGTGCGTTTGATGCAGGCCTTGCGCTGTCAAAGCCATTTATTAATCTGAACAGTATCATTATCAAGAATAAGTCTGTCAATTATCCGCAGGAAGGCATGACAGGCGGTGTTATAGCAGGCAGGTCAATGCCTGATGATATCAAGGCGGGGAAGATCAGGTATTTTGCCAGTACGGCTGAAGGGATGAAGGCAGTGGACAAAGGAGACCTTGATTTCTTTTACGGGATCTCAGCCAATCTGGACAGGGAGATGCAGAACCATCATTTCTCTAATATTGTTCCTGTAACCCGTGTCAATAACAAGACATATGTTTCGATTGCAATGTCACGGCCGATTGATAAGACTCTTCTTGGAATCATGAATAAGGCAATCAGTGTCATTCCAACGAAGGATATGAATACCATGCTGGATAAGAGCATGGTCTCTATGGGATATACCCGTGTCACACTTTCAGAGCTGATCTATGCCAATCCGGTTACTTTTATTCTGATTTTGTGTGTGCTGCTGGTCTTTATTCTGACAGTCGTCGTTATGGTGGCACGCGCCAAGGTAAAGAATACCCTGATGGCAGGAGAACTGGAGCGGGCAGAGGCCAAGAGCCGTGCCAAGAGTGAATTTTTATCGAAGATGAGTCATGAGATCAGGACTCCGATGAATGCGATCATCGGTCTGTCTGATATGGCCTGCCTCAAGGATGATGTTCCGGTCTCCGTCAAGGATATACTGGAGAAGATCAGATCCTCTTCCCGTTATCTTCTCTCTTTGATCAATGATATTCTGGATATGTCAAAGATAGAGAATGGAAAGATGAAGATAGAGGTGGAACCGTTTTCCATGAAGAAGCTTGTGGATGAGCTGAGCCAGATGATTGAATCCCAGGCAGAGGTGAAAGGGATCCGGTTCAAATTCAGTATCGGGATCCAGCATGATATCTTGTGTGGAGATGCTGTCAGGATCAGACAGGTACTTCTGAATCTGTTGTCGAACGCGATAAAGTTCACACCCCAGGGAGGCGAGATTCTTTTCTGGGTCAAGGAAAAGAGCAGTGATGAGGAGAATGCAGTCTTTGCTTTTGAAGTACGGGATACCGGAGTTGGAATCGCAGCTGAGAATCAGGAAAAGATTTTCAAGTCGTTCGAGCAGGTTGGCAACAACATGGCCAAGAGTGAGGGAACAGGGCTGGGACTTCCGATCAGCAGCCATATCGTTGAGCTGATGGGCGGCAGATTGATGGTAGAAAGTGAAGTCGGCAACGGTGCACGGTTTTTCTTCGAACTTACCTTGCCGGTAAGCGTGGATGAAGAATATATGGAGAAGCGTATCCGGGAAAGGAAAGAGGCAGAAGAAGCGGACTTCTCCAATATGCGGATCCTGCTTGCGGAGGATAACGATCTGAATGCAGAGATTGCCAAGGAACTGCTGGAGATACGCGGCGCCAGAGTGGACCGTGCCGCGGACGGACAGGAGGCAGTCGATCTGTTTGAGAAGAGCCGTCCGGGCTGGTATCAGGTAATCCTGATGGATATCAGAATGCCGAAGAAGGATGGGCTTGAGGCGGCGCGGGAGATTCGAAGCGGGACACATCCGGATGCAGAGAAGATTCCGATTGCAGCGATGACGGCGAATACATTTAAAGAGGATGTGGAAGCGGCGAAGGCAGCAGGAATGAACGCCTTTATTCCGAAGCCGGTGGATGTGGAGTATCTGTGGACGGTGCTGCATTCGCAGGTAAAAAAAGAAGAAAAGAATGAATAATGCACCCCCGTTCTGCCCATAATATTCCATATTATGAATGTAAGAATGGGAGAAGGTCCAATGAAGACATTTGAAGAACTTTACCGGGAGATCCTTGCCCGCAAGATATCACTGAAAGCACCGCTGCCCCCGGGGTATCAGCCCTATCACCTGGACTGCCTGCTGAATCCCGACCAGCATGCCCCGGTGGTTTTTAATGAAGAGTGCGGCGACTGTGCGTACGAGAGAGCCTGTCAGAGCAGCTGCATCTTTGATGCGATCGAGGAGGATGACAACGGAAAGCTTTTTATCAACCCGGATCTCTGTACAGGTTGCAGCACCTGCATCGATGCCTGTGAAAGAAAGAATATTTCTCCTGCGAAGGATGTCCTTCCGGCAATGAAAGCAGTGAGAGAAGCAGAAGGCCCTGCCTATATGCTGGTTGCACCTGCATTTTTAGGACAGTTCAGCGAAAACGTGACACCGGGAAAATTAAGGACTGCCTTTCGGGCACTCGGGTTTACGGGTATGGTTGAGGTTGCACTTTTTGCAGATGTCCTGACATTAAAGGAAGCATTGGAATTCGATAAGCATGTGGTAGAGACAGGAGATTATCAGCTGACAAGCTGCTGCTGTCCGGTGTGGATCGCCATGATCCGAAAGATGTACCATGAGCTGATGCCTCATGTGCCCGGTGCAGTTTCCCCGATGATCGCCTGCGGCCGTATGATCAAGCTGCTTCACCCGGATGCAGTGACCGTGTTCGCAGGTCCCTGTCTTGCCAAAAAAAGTGAGGCACGGGAGCCGGATATTGCCGGAGCGATTGATTATGTTCTCACCTTTCAGGAGGTTTCTGATATCTTCGAGGCCGCAGACATTCATCCCGAAGAGCTGGAAGATGATAAGAAAGAGCACTCTTCCAGGGCAGGAAGAATCTATGCGAGAACCGGGGGCGTAAGCGAAGCAGTCAGAGAGACGGAGAGACAGCTGAACCCTGACCGGAAGATGAAAGTCAAGTCGGAACAGGCAGACGGAGTTCCTGGCTGTAAGGAACTGATTCGTAAGATCCAGAATCATGAGACAGATGCCAACTTCTTTGAGGGAATGGGCTGTGTCGGCGGTTGCGTCGGCGGTCCCAAGGCAATCCTGAACAGAGAGGACGGCAGGAAATATGTAGAAGAATATGGGGAAGAATCTCCCTTTGCCACACCGCTGGAGAATCCTTATGTCATGAAGCTGCTGGAAGAACTGGGATTTCAGACGATTGAAGACTTCGTGGAGCGCAGTGAGCTGCTTAAGAGAAGCTTTTGAACTTCTCAAGGAAGCAGAGGGCGGACCCTGAATAACCATTTGATAAGAAGTTTAGAAAAAACGGACCGTATGTCCGGCAGTATACACTTACCTGCCGGATACACGGTCCATTTCGCTTTTTCAGTGTCTATCTTTTTGGGTGCCTCTCTTTTCTGAAGCTGTTCTTTCCAGAGTTTTATTACATGCCAAGCATCTTTCGAGTCTTCCGGTATGTATGAACATATACCACATACAGTACTGCACAGACCAGAAATCCAAGCAGGAACACTTTTCCAAGGCACTGCACTTCCTCAGATGTAAATCTCATATCGTTGAACCAGGACATGCACAGTGAGAAAATAAGGGCAGCTCCGCAACCGATAACTGCTGGATACTGGAAGATTTTTTTCAACTGTTGTTTCAGAATTTTGCTGCGGTAAGCAGGATTTGCACCCAGTTTCTGAAGGCTTAAGAATAGGCCCTGATTTTCCGAAGCCACGCTGATTCCCCTGACATAGCTCATGATGGAAACAGAAGTCAGCATAATAATGAAGATATAGAGACAAAGCATGACATAGACCGCAACATTCTGCATGTATTCCTGATATTCGACCGCAATGAACTGGGGAGCGTATTTCCAGTCAAGAGGTGCTTCTTTCAGATCCGGTGAAAGACCAATACTTACACCGTAGCTATAGTCTTCGCCCTTTTCCATGGCACGTTTATCTTCCCATGCATCATAATTTCCCATATGATCGGACAAGGGGCTTGTATGCCGCAGATAATCTATCTGCAGAGCCTTGGCAAATGCATAGGAATTGTGCAGATCTTCTACATCGAAGCCAATGATTTCTTCCCGGTACTGATTTCCCAGGGCAGCTGTGATTGCCTGATAATCTTTGTCGGACAGGATATAGGCATAGGGATCGCTGATCCGGGATAGAGCGGTAAACTCTACAGAACCATCATAGGCAAGCTCATAGGTCTTATCTGCATCCGGATTTGTAACAGCATACAGTCCATCCATATGATCCCAGATTGTTTCCTTGTAGTTGACCGGAGTGACAGTCTTGTACGTACCATTTTCTATGGAAACTTCCTGTCCACTCAACTGCTTGAAGATACTCTCGGAGAAAAAGAGAGCCAGCTTTGCCTGCTTATCATCGACCTCTATATATTTACCATCATCTGTCATATCTCTCCTGTTATAGGAGATGACCAGATTACATGCTTCATTCTCCTGATACCCGGTGACTGTCATCTTGTACTCGTCTGCCAGATTGTGAATATCCTCTTTGGTAACCTGCTTTTCTTCCACCGGGAAATGAAGCAGGAACGCCTTCTGGTCCTTCTGGTCCAGAGACTGTGTCTGTGTCGCGTAGAGCATTCCGAAGAAAGCGGCGAACAGACAGCTGAACAATAGCAGAACTGCCACACACATATTTTTGGTTGTCGCCTTGGCGGAGAAACGCATCAGGCTGATGGATACCAGGTTTTTGTAATATTTCTCCTTATGGCGTCCGGCGGAGGACTGTGCCACCAGGCTGAGCATGAACATATAGATTCCGGCAAGCGATATCAGGTAGATGAGGTTAAAAACTGCGGGTATGTTGATGTGGAAAAAATTAGCTGTAATGGAAGGGACGCCGATTCCAAGAAGAATTCCGACTACGATCAGAACCAGGCCTGTTTTCCCCATCCAGGATGGGATCGGCTTCACGGTTTCCGTCTTCTGTCCTTCTTTCAGGATATCCATGATATCGGTCCTCTTGACAAAGCGCATGCCATAGAAGAAGAGGATGACGGCGAGTACTGCGCAGAACAGAATCCCCACGATAAATCCTTTCGCTCCAAAGCGGTACTGCATTTCATCTGTTGACAGCAGGATGGAGTCAAATATTTTCCAGATTCCAAAGGACATCGGCACAGCCAGTACCAGCCCGATCACGGAGCTGACGCAAGTCAGCATCACCAGTTCCCGGAACAAAAGCGGCTTCAAGGCTTTTTTCGGTGTGCCAAGTGCAAGCAGGACACCATATTCGCGGCTTTTATAACGGAAGAAGAGGCCGGATGCATAGACGGTGAAAATCATACAGCCGACGATGGTCACTGCCAGAAGCAGGTCTGCCATCTTTCGGGTATCCCCGCCGATTGGCAGGAACTCCTGCACAGTCGGCCCCAGATACATGAGGGCAAAGGCGGTGACCAATAATACGGACAGACAGATGCAGAAGCCCAGCATCAGATACTGCCCCTGATTCTGTTTTCTTAATTTGGCAAAAATCTTATGCAGCGTCATGGGAATCTTCACCTCCAAGTACTCTTAGTACATCTAACAGCTGGTCCATAAACTCGCGGCGTGAGCCTGTGCGTACCAGTTCCTGGTTCACCTGTCCGTCTTTTAAGACGATCACCCGGTCACAGAAGGATGCGGCGTAGCTGTCATGGGTGACCATGAAAATGGTAGCATGGATTTCATTTTTTGCCTGCAGAAAGGCATCGATCACTGCCTTACAGGATTTACTGTCCAGGTTTCCGGTAGGTTCATCCGCAAGCAGGACATAAGGCTGGTTCATCATGGCGCGGGCAACAGCAGTACGCTGCTTCTCACCGCCGGAGATCTCGGCAGGATATTTCTCCATGATTTTCTCAATTCCGAATAAAGTACACAATTTCTGTGCTTTCGCCTCCATCTGCGGGATCGGCTTTTTGGCAATGATCTGGGGCAGGCAGATGTTTTCAAACACAGTCAGACCGTCCAGAAGCATGAAATCCTGGAAGACGAATCCTAAGTGTCTGTTGCGGATAGCTGCCAGGTGATTCTCATCCAGCCCGGTCAGGTCCTTGTTATTGAGCAGGATTTCTCCGCTGTCGTGGGGGATAAAGCAGGAGATACAGTTGAGCAGTGTGGTCTTGCCGCTCCCGGACGGTCCCATGACTGCGACGAATTCCCCCTTGTTGACCTGGAACGTAATATCCTTTAATACCGGGTACACATTGGCACCTGTCTGATAACTTTTTGATAAATGATTGACTTTCAGCATTGCTTTTACTTCCTTTCTTTTTTCATTTTGTTGATGGTTATATTCTATCGGATCACAGGAAAATAATATATCTGCCGGATTGTCAAGTTTGACATGGATTTTGTAAAGTTTGAACAGAAACACTTTGAAAATAGAATAAAAAATATTCCATAGAAAAAGATTGCAAATCACATGAGAAATATGTTAGCCTTATGGAAGACTTTGCAAAAGGCAGCGGAAATCCGCATAGGAAAAGGACTGTTTTGTCAATGATAAAGGTGCCGGGATAAAGTAGAAGAGGTAGAGGACATGGAGATTGCAATCTGTGATGATGAGAAGGGATTAAGAACAGGGCTTAGAAAGGTGATTGAGACGAAGCTGCAGCTTGAGGGGATCGAGTATGGGATCGAGGAGTATGCAAGCGGTGAGGCGCTTCTTGCCGGGATGGCGGAGAAGCTGCCTGACATTCTGTTCCTGGATATTGAGATGAGCGGTATGAACGGGATGGAGACGGCAAGGATGCTGCGCAGAAAGTACAAGGATACGATCATCGTGTTTGTGACGGCATACCCGGACTACGTGTTCCAGGGATATGAGGTCCATGCGTTCCATTACATATTGAAGCCATACAGGGAAGAGAAGATCAGAGAAGTGCTGGAGAAGGCAATGGAAGAGGTGGGGCTTCAAGCGGAAAAGTATTATCTGGTAGAACAGAAGAGTGGTACGCTGCGCCTTGCGTTTTCACAGGTGGTCTATTTCAAGAGTGAGGGCAGAAATGTGGAAGCAGTGTTGATATCTGATCCGGAAGGGTCAAAAAAAGTGGATAACTTTCCTGAAAGTGTCAGATTTTATGGAAAACTCAGTGAAATAGAGGGAGAAATGCCGCTGTATTTTATCCGTATTCACAATCGGTATCTTGTGAACCTGAAATTTGTGGACAAGCTGGAGGGAAACAGTGTGGAGTGCGGCAGTATTTCCCTTCCGGTGAGCCGGGCATATAAACAGGAGACGGCAGCTGCATTTGCGAAAATGATGCTGAGTTAGGAGGAGAACAGTGGAACGGTCAGATATCATAAAGGCAGTATTTGATGTAATGGGAGGATCGCTCTATTTGGTCCAGACATGGTTTTTTTATCAGACGATCAGCAGCTTTTTGGAGCAGAGGAAGAGTCTTTTCTGCCGGGTGGTTAGTTTTTTGCTCGGCATTCCTGTGTGTATTATGGTAATCTTTCCCCGGGATATCTTTAATATTACAGCACTTCTTCCGCTGTTTCCAGCGATGCTTATAATTGGATTCAGGCAGAAGCTGTTGGTCAAAGTCTCCATCGTGCTCCTTTTTTTCCCAATCATCATCTCGCTCAATTTCCTGACCATGGACGTGTGCGGATGGTTCGTGGTCAACTGCTTTGACAGAGATGATCTGGTCAATGCGGTGATCTCCAATACATCTATCTGGATTCAGGTCGGCTTCTGGTTCATATTTTTCAGACTCTTCAAGAAGAAATACCGGGAGGTGACGGCCGAACTGGATACCCAGTCCTGGCTGCTTCTGGATGCGATCTGTCTTGCGTCCCTGACTGCGGTAATCAGCTGTGTATACTATACTCCAGAGCAGAGCTATAAGATCTGGTTCTGTATGCTGGCCTGCATGATCACGAATCTTTCGGCAGTCCGCCTTGTGTACTATCTGGCGGAGCATGTCCGTGGAAGGCTGATCGAGAAAAATATGAAGCTGCAGCAGGATTACTATCAGGAGCTGGAAGCGAACCAGCTGGAGATTCGGAAGTTTCGGCACGATATGAATAATCATTTCAGCGTAGTATCGGAATTGCTGGAAGAGGGGAAAGAAACGGAAGCGAAAGAATATTTCAGGAGTCTGTCCGGGCAGCTTCGGGCGAGGAGCCGCACTTTCTGTAAGGACAGTATTGTCAACGCGGTGATCAATTCTAAGTACAACCGCGCGGTGGAGCAGGGGATTGACTGCTTTTTCAATATCGAGATCGACGCCCTCTGGTTTTTGAATAATCTGGATGTCTGCACGATTTTTTCCAATACACTGGACAATGCCATCGAGGCCTGCATGAAGGTGGCGGAAGAGAAACGCAGGATTTCCTTAAAGGCCAGATGTACGGAAAACGGATATTTCAGCTATGAGATTACGAATTCCAAGAATCAGGAGATCCGGGTGGAAGAGGGGCGGTACCGGACCTGGAAGAAGGATGTAAAGTCTCATGGGATCGGGATCGAAAACGTGCAGGATGTGGTGAAACGGTACGGGGGGACGATGAAGATCAGCTATGACGATGAGACCTTTAGTGTCGTGATTCTGATCGCGGAGAACCGGAAACTGTGTTGAGAAAAGGAATGAATCCCAGGATTTCTCATATACTTATGTTACAGAATGTATTGTGGTCAGGGATGGGTGTATGCAGGAATTAATGATTCAGATTTTGAACCAGTTTGGATATCTGGGAGTATGTTTTCTCATTGCAGTGGAAAATATTTTCCCGCCGATTCCGTCGGAAGTGATTCTGACTTTCGGGGGATTTATGACGACCTATACCCGGCTGACCGTACCGGGTGTCGTGATATTTTCTACATTAGGCTCTATGATAGGGGCGCTTGTGCTGTACTGGGTGGGAACGGTCCTGAATCCGGAACGGCTGGAAACTCTGACGAAGGGGAAGCTTTTTAAGGTGCTGGGATTCGAGAAGGAAGACGTGGATAAGACGATACGCTGGTTTGATAAGCATGGGAAAAAGGCGATCCTTTTGGGACGGTGTGTTCCGATTATCAGAAGCCTGGTATCAGTCCCGGCGGGGATGGCGGGAATTGGCATGCCTGTCTTTCTGATTTATACGATGATCGGGAGTACCATCTGGAATATCATCCTTGTCTCACTGGGCGCGATCCTGGGGGCCTCCTGGGAAGTGGTGCTTGTGTATATTGCGAAATATTCCGCCTTTATCAAGGCAGTGCTGATTGCGGCGGTTTTGTTTCTGGCGGTCAGATTTATGTGGAAGAAAGTCTTCTGCAGGGGGGCGGATGCGAAGTAGAACAGCATCCGCCTCTTTTTGCCGCGGAAGGGAAAAAGTAACGATGGAACCGCAATGATGGAGCCGCAATGACGGAACCGCAATGATGGAACCACAATGATGGAGCCGCAACAGGTACGGGTTTTGGCTTTTTATCTTCACGTACAGGCTGGCAGGATATTTTATGAAAGAAATGCAGGGATTCGGATCACTGCCAGGAAGCCCCCGTTTTTTCCATGGTCGAATTCCAGAGTCCCGTCGTGAGCCTGTGCGATCTGGCGGACAATCATCAGGCCAAGGCCGTGGCGCTGTCCGGTGGTGCTGCCGTCGCAGAGCATATAGTGGGGAGTTGTTTTTAATGCCAGCAGCTGTTCGTCGGAGATTCCGATTCCGTCATCATCGACAGAAATACTGCAGATCTCTTCATGGTAATCAACGGAAATATGGATCATGCAGCCCTGCGGATTATGCACCTGTGCATTGATCACCAGGTTGGAAAGTGCACGTTTTAAGAGTTCTTTATCTACAAGGGACATACACATACTTAAGGTCTCGTCTATTTCCCAGTCGATTGGAAACTTATTTTCCACATCCAGATTCATAAAGTCAACGACGGTCTGCCGGATGATAGGAATGATATCGCAAAGCTCTGTGTGGAGCGGCTGCATATTATATTCCAGCTTGGAGGCGAGGTTCAGGTCATTGATCAGATTTTTCATACGGATACTCTGCTGCTGGATCACGGCGGCTTTTTCGTGCTGCTCCTGTGTGAGGAGAGGGGACTCCGCCAATTGTCCTGCATAGCCCATGATCATAGACAGGGGCGTACGGATGTCGTGGGAAACCCCTGCAATCCAGTTGGCCCTTGCCTGCTCCTGTTTCCGAAGCTTCCCCTCCTGGTTTCTCAGCTTTTCGGAGGTGCGGTTGATGGCCTGGGTGATTTCCGAGAACAGGCCTTTTTCTTTGATGTATACCTCATTTCCATCCGGCAGCTTCTGGATTCCGTCGATGATCGGCCCTACTGTTTTCAGAAGCCTGGTCGTAACGGACAGGTAAATAAACAGGATCAGGAGAATGTTTGCAGCCAAAAACAGCAGAAGTATCTGGGGCGCATTTGCAATGATCTGATAGTCAAAAGTATTATACATATGTTTCCAATACCGGTCTTTTGGAAAACCCAGGACAATCAGCCCATCCGGATGGTCACTGGTGGTCGTGGGATAATCCTTTAAATAGGCACGGGAAAGGAAGGATATCATGTTGATGTCATATTTTAAAGGAATTTCGGTGGGGAGAAAGTCACTGTGCCAGGTGACCTCAAGGCTGTTTTTGTCGATGAGGATGGCCCAGGTATTTCCCGTTTTCAATATCTGTGCCATGTCCTGCCCATCACTCTGCCCCAGAGAATATTTTCCATCCGCAGATTTCACCAGAGAGGCCGAAATCCTGTCGGCCAGATCCCATCCTCCGACATTTGCCCGTGAGCGTGTGGTGACCAGACACAGGAGCATAAAATTCAGAAACAGAATGAGAAACAGCGAAATCAGCAGCACGCCGAGAAAACGGCGGATTAATTTTGGAATGCTTTTCACTTGTGTCCCTCCTTTGTAATGAGCTTATAGCCAAGTCCTTTCACTGTAATCAGAGATTCCGGCTGTGATGGGACCCGTTCGATTTTTTCGCGGATTCTCCGGATGTGCGCCATCAGGGAGTTCTCATAACCGTAAGGATTGTCGCCCCAAAGCGCTTCACAGAGCATATCGATGGTTACAATGCGCCCGGCATTGCGGGAGAGGGCGGATAAAAGTTCATATTCTTTTGCGGTGAGTGCCACACGTCCATCTTTAAGGATTACCTCTGCCCGCTCAAAATCGATGGAGCAGTGTGCAAGATGCACAAGAGGTGTTTCATCCTTGTAACATCTGCGCAGGATCACATTGATACGCAGGGTCAGCTCCTTTGGCAGGAAGGGTTTGACCATATAGTCATCCGCCCCGATTCCGAGCCCCTCAAACTTATCCTCATCTTCCCCCCGCGCGGTCAGGAAAAGCACAGGAAAATCCTGCGTCTTACGGATCTCTTTCAGCAGGGAAAACCCATCTCCGTCCGGCAGCATCACATCCAGTACCGCCAGTTCAGGCTGCCAGTCCCGGCAGATCTCCAGAGCCTCCTTTACAGTCGAAGCTGTCTGAATATTATAGTACCCCGCATCGCTTAAAATCGAGACAAGCATCGTCAGCAGATCCCTCTCATCATCGACCAGCAGGAGCTTCTTGCCCTTCAGATAGTCATATGTCATAGCAAATCCTCCTCTCTTAATTTAAGAAAATTCTGAAAATGGAGAGCAAAAGGGTCTGACCCTTTTGCATTTTCTCCATTATATCACGTGATTTTAAAGGATTTGGGTTTGTGGCAGAAATGTAAGGTAAATGTAAGGTTATGTGGGAATGAAATAGCGGGACAGACATTCTTTGTTTTGGTTTGAGTTAAAGAAAGAATTAAGATAAGCAACTTTACTTTTGAATAGAAATAAAGTACAATATCTTTATAAAAGTAAAGGAGGGAGAAGTATGAATATTCATCCTGATATATATGCGGAAATAAAGAAAAATAATAATATGATTACTACATCTCAAGTGATTGCTTTAGGATTCTCAAAAACACTGCTTACCAATTATGTAAAGGCAGGGTTGCTCGAAAGAAGCCGGCATGGAGTATATACCTTGCCGGAGGAAGCTTCTGATGATATGTATACACTGATGCTTCGGTCAGAATGGATTGTTTTTTCTCATGATTCAGCACTGTTTTTGGACGGATTGTCTGAACGGACTCCATTTATTCATTCCGTTACTATTCCAAGTAATGCATCATTGCCGAATTCATTAAAGGGAGAATGCATTTGCTATTATATTAAGCCGGAACTGCATTCACTTGGCATGATTGAGAGAAAGACTACCTTTGGAAATACAGTTCGGTGTTATAATATAGAACGCACAATCTGTGATCTGCTTCGCAGCAGAAGCCGTCTTGATGAGGAAACAGTAATAAGTGCTGTGAAAAATTATGCAGCCTTTCAAAATAAAGATTTAAACAGGCTGGCCTCCTATGCAGAGTACTTCAGAGTAAATAGAGAATTAAAGAGGTATATGGAGGTGCTGCTATGAGTCCAAAAGGGATGAGCTTAAAAAGCAAAATCAAAAATTATGCGAAAAGCAACAAGATTGCAGCACAGGTAGTATTACAGAACTATATGTTTGAACGATTTCTTGCAAGATTGTCAGTATCTGCATATAGGGATAAATTTGTAGTGAAAGGTGGAATGCTTGTTGCGGCTATTGTAGGATTGGATACGCGGTCTACAATGGATTTGGATACTACGTTACGAAATCTTCCATTGACGGAAGAAAAGATAAGAGAAGCTATTAAGGAAATCTGTGGAATCAATCTGCGAGATGATGTTGTTTTCGTTGTAAAAGTAATTGCTCCTATCCGTAAAGATGATCAATATGGCGGTTATTGTGTAAGGCTAAATGCCATTTTTGATACAATTGTCACACCACTTTCAATAGATATTACTACGGGAGATGCTATAACACCATCTCCGGTTCAATATGAATTCAGTGGCATTTTTGATGAAAATATAAGTATTAAAATATGGGGATAT
This sequence comes from uncultured Faecalicatena sp., assembly GCA_902489075.1. GTDB lineage: Bacteria > Bacillota > Clostridia > Lachnospirales > Lachnospiraceae > Faecalicatena_A. The sequence goes on from CABTYO010000010.1 coordinate 34,498, forward strand.
AATATTGAAACTGTAATGGCTGAGAAGATGGAAACAATTTTGAGCAGAGGTGTTTTCAATACAAGACCACGAGATTTTTATGATGTGTATATACTTGCTACAACACAGCAGTACGATAGGAAATTATTTTGTAATGCATTTACAGCTACATCGGTTCATAGAGAGAGTTCAGAGAAAATAGCCGATAAAGATTTAATAGTAATGCGAATCAAAGAGAATCATGATTTACAACAGATGTGGCAAAAATATCAGAAAAGGTTTGCCTATGCAAAAAATATCTCTTATGAAGAGATTATGGATGTGATAGAAGAACTATCGAGATATTTAAGATAATTTATACACAATACAAAAAGCAAGTGTGGTCATTTCCGGTCATACTTGCTTTTTTTCGTATAAACTTATAGAAATTTCACAAAATACTTGACTATATACCTACTATACCCCTTAAGATAAGCACATAATCACCACGCAGTACAAAGAAAAATGAGCAAGGGGGTGGCTGTTTGAATACGAAACAGGTAGAAGAACTGACAGGAATCACCCGGCAGAATATCCGTTACTACGAGCGCCAGGGTCTCTTAGAGCCGGCCAGGGAGACGGGGAATGCCTACCGGGATTATTCCGAGGAGGATGTGCGGCGTCTTAAGCTGATCAAGATGCTGAGGATGCTGGATATGCCTCTCAAAGAGATTGAAAGTGTGTTAAATGAAGAGCTGCCCTTAAAGGAGGCGGCTGCCCGGCAGCAGGAGAACCTTTTAAAGCAGCAGAAGCAGCTGCAGGCGGCGATCGATGTCTGTGCGAGTATCCACAAGGAGAAGTCAGAGAAGATCGATGTAGATGATTACCTTGAAAAAATGGAAAACATGTCTCAGAACGGTGGCGTATTTGCCCAGATTCTGGATGACTACAAACAGGTGGCCTCACAAGAGCGCCAGCGCCAGTTTTCCTTCTATGCAAAAGGGGCAGTCAACACAGCGGGGGCATTCGAGGCTGAGCTTCGAAACTATGCTAAGGACCATGGGATGAAGTTCGAGATAATAGAAAAGGGCATGTATCCCGAATTTACCATGGATGGTGTCTCCTACACAGCAGCCAGGGTGGTGGAAGAGACGAGGACACCGGGCAGTACCGTGGAGGCAGGAGAAAAGGCAGTTACAGAAGCGACAGTTTCAGAAAAGGCAGCGGTCAGAATCGTCTGCAAAAGTGAACCGAGATCCGATGCCGAGAGGGAGATCCCGGAGGGCAGGCGCAGGTTTTTCAGCAGAATACATACGATCACGGTCAACATAAGGCGCCACCAGGCAAAAAGTATCCTGAATGTTCTGGTCAGTCTGCTGATCGTGGTAGTGATGACCGTCTACATGGGAAATCTGAACAGCGCAAGGCAGCAGATCAAAGACCTGTCAGAATCACTTCCGATATCAGGGGAGGTGTGGAATGTCTGTGCAGAGCAGAATTCAGGTCTGTTTATTGCACAGTGGGCCCTGGACGCGGTCTATCAGTCCGCTTATGTAAAAGAGATCAACGAAGGTGTAGAGCTGATTGGATTTAATGACACGGGAAATGTCCAGGAAACAGAAGATAACATTCAGAGTGAAGCCGCATACATTCCTGGGAAAAGTTACTGGCTGGAAGGTATGAATACTCCTGGTTGTGTAAAAGGATTCGAGGAAAAGGAGATCACCTGGGCGGATGGATGGAACTGGAAAGATTTCCAGGAGGCCAGGAATGTCTGTATTGTAAACCAGGAAGTGGCCAGCGGGCAGAACATGCAAAAAGGTGATGTGCTTTCGCTTTCCATGCAGCGGTATTACCAGTCTGCTTCCGGTACGTCTATCTTTATCGAGGAACTAAAGCCCATCCAGATGCAGATCGTAGGGACAGCGGATTTCAGCGAACTGGACCCGGATATTCCAAAGCCGGATATGCTTCTGCCACTGGATGATGTGAAACAGATTTTCAAAGAAAATAATAAGGTTTACTTTGCTTCTTCACTGTCTTTTTTAGTAAAGGACCCGATGAAGCTCAATGAACTGAAAAAGGAGTTAAAAAGCGCGGGATTTCAGTCAGTGGTTTCGGGGGCAGAACACTCTTATGCGGGTGCGGGCCTGAAAATGGATGATGCAGTTTTTATAGAATCTATGACAAGCCTGGAAAAAAGCAGGGCACTGCTGGAAGGATTCCTTCCGTTTGTCCTCCTGGTGGTCATCATGTTAGGCTATATCGTCCCACATCTGCTGCTTTCGGGCAGACGGGAGGAATATGCGATCATGCGTGCACTAGGGACGAGTAAACGGGAAGGCGGCATTTTGTTTTTTACAGAGCATATTCTGCTGGCGGCTCTAGGCTCGGCAGCGGGGATGATCGGTGGGATGGTATTCCATGTGGCGGACGCAGGAACCGCCCTGATGATCTGGGGACTGTTTCTGGTCTGTTATGCACTGGGAGCGGCGGTATCCATGTGGATGTTCGGAAGATTCAGCGTATCAGCTGTGTTATCACACAGAGATTGAGAGGGCAGTATGGAAAGAATTATAGTAGAAAATGTAAGTTATTCCTATCAGAATAAATATCAGACGATTGAGGCGGTAAGAGAGGTGTCCTGCACCTTTGAATCCGGAAAATTATATGTGGTCACGGGAGAATCCGGCAGTGGAAAGAGCACATTTTTATCCCTTCTTGCCGGGCTTGACAGTCCGAAGGAGGGCAGGATTCTTGTGGACGGAAAGGACCTTGCAGAAATGGACCGGGATGCGTACAGGCGCAAGCAGGTCTCTGTTGTTTATCAGGCATTCCATCTGTTCCCCCTTCTGACTGCCCTGGAAAATGTGATGTACCCGCTGGAGCTTCAAGGCGTGCCCCGCAGACAGGCGAAAGAAAAAGCCGCAGATTGTCTGGCGGAGGTGGGCTTAAGCGAAAAGATCCTGGGACAGTATCCTAAGATGATGAGCGGCGGCGAGCAGCAGAGAGTGGCGATCGCCAGGGCGATGGCAGCAGGAGGAAGAATCCTCTTGGCCGATGAACCTACCGGAAATCTGGATTCTGAAAATGAGGAGAACATCGTGGGACTTCTTTTAAAATTAGCCCATGAGAAAGATTTTGTGGTGATCGTAGTATCTCATAATCCTCTGGTCGCAGAAATGGCAGACATCCGCATGACGATGAGGGACGGGAAAATGGTAGCAGTCGAAGAACAGTGAGGTGGTGTATGACATGACATTTTATTATAGTATGAAGCAGATGTTCAGAAGCCCCTTAAAGAGTTTTCTGTTCTTCCTTCTGATCGGAGTGTCGGCATTTTTCGTGGTACTGGGCGGAAATCTTTTGTATATGACAATGGCTTCGACTAAGGAGTTCGAGAAGATCTATACAACCATAGGGACTGTAGAACAGACGAAAAAAGATGCGGGAATGGTCAGATTCAGAAACGCATTTACAAATGAATATGATTATTTAAAGACATATAAATATGGGGAACGGGTGAAAGAAGATGTCCTGGATTTTAAAGGGGCAGATTATATCCTAAAGCCGAGACAGAGACCTTATTTTGGTGCGTACGTGGCGGATATGTATCAGGGCGTAGGACACGCGAACAATATCCAGGTAGAAGCGACCCTCATGGAGCCACCCACAGGACAGCCGGCAAAGATGAAGATTACGAGAGTTATGGAGGGATATGTCCAGGAAGGCGATATCATTTATATCCGTGATTTGGAGAAGACAGATACAGAACCCACTCCGTTTGAGATGGGAAAGACCTATGTTATGCGGCTGGAGGGAGGCGGCTATACTGAGGGGCAGGAGATTGTGGACGGCAAAGAAGTGAATGTATGGGCGGAGTACAGAATGTTCAATGGCATTCAGTCTTTACAATATACATTAGACGGGGAAAAAATCGATGATCCGTTAAGTGATGAGATTAGTAAGACATCTGATGAACTGCAGAGTGATATTGCCTGGGCGGATGAAGTGACAGAGGGATTTTATGACACGGAACGTGGAAAACGCTGGATTGAGGCATCCAGGCAGCAGGATCTCACGGACCATCTGGTCTATGTACAGCCAACAGACGGTACAGATCTTTTAATGCCGTTTTACCGGAATGAGGTCGTGATTACAGAGGGGCGTGATATTACAGAAGAGGAGTACAAGAAGGGGGAAAAAGTCTGTCTGATTTCCGATATTTTAGCAATACAGCTTCGGAAGTCCCTGGGAGAACAGCTGACCCTTCCGCTTTACTATGCCGATTACGATAGTACTCCGGGGGATCTGTCGAGAACAGGAACTTATTACTTAAATGCAAAAGGGCAGGTCTATTCCATTTTCAATGAACAGGACTATCAGATTGTCGGAATCTATACAATCAAGGATCGTGGAGCAGCTTATTCAGCGGGTGGATCTTATGCAATAGAGAACCACGGAAAAGAAGTGGTGATTCCCTGGAATGCAGTGCCGGAAAATTCCTGGAAAGACAACATTGTTGCTTACGGGCGTATGATAGGAGCCAATACCTCTTTCCAGATTCCAAATGGTTCGATCACGGAATTTGAAAAATTGTGGGAAAAACAGGGCATCGATGATATTAGAATTACATTTTATGACAAAGGGTACAGCCAGATCAAGGATGGAATCGAAAGCAGGAAACTGATGTCCATCATCTTCCTGATCAGTGGATGCGTGATGGCGTTTATGATCTTACTGTTCTTCTCCAACGTATTTATTACCGGACAGCAGAAGCGCATCGCGGTGGAGCGGATTCTGGGCAGGACGAAAAAACAATGTGCCGCATCAATTCTGACAGGACTGCTTGTGCTTGCAGCGGCAGGATGCATCGTGGGAAGCGTGGCAGGCTGGAAAGCAACAGGAATGGCAGCAAAGAAGGCGGACACGGAAATTGTATTTGATACGTCTTACAGTAATTCCTCGATTGCAGATGAGGAAAAGATCAAGGAAAAATGGATCCAGCCAGACATGGGAGTGGCGCTGGGGACAGGAGGCGCGCTGATCGTGGCAGCATTTTTGATCTCCTCGTGCTATATACGGGAAAATCTGAAAAAGGAGCCGCTGGAGCTGCTGGGGAGGATTGAGGAATAAAGGTATAATAAGAAGCCCATTGAGTCTTCATTGACCAGTGGGCTTTTTAAAATCTGTTGGAATCCGGAACATGTTCTAATATGTCAGTTATATCACATTCGAGTATATTTAAAAGCTTATCTATGGTTGAGGTATAAACTACCTTATTTTTCCGTAATCTGTCCAACTGTCCCTTACTTAGATTATAATCCCGTATTAACATATTTTGCGAGATGCCTTTCTTTTCAAGTGTAACCCAGAGCCTGTCATATTTTATCATAATTATCTTCTCCTAGTTTTCCCTTGCTTAAGATAATTATTACAGTAAAATAGACTATTCAGATATGAAAATTTTTGAAGATGAAGCAGTAATAGACAAAATTTTGGAAAGAATAAATTAAAGATATTCTATTCTCTAGTAAGAATCAAAAGTCATCATTAGATTAAGATGGTCTTTTGATTTTTTATTTTTATCAGGTTTTATTAAAGGTTTCATATTCAATGCTTGCTATCTAATAAATTTTTAAAATAATATATAAACTATATGCAATGTTTACTTACACAGATTATTAAAATATACCAGAACAAAAGTTACAATATATAAAGCAGAAAGGGGGGTTATTTTGGAAATTGATTATAAAGCTTTGGGTAAAAGAATTAAAATATGCAGAATAAATCAAAATATGGCGCAGGAAAGGCTGGCTTATAAGGCGGGAATCACACCTACACATTGCAGTAATATTGAAACTGGTTCTACAAAAGTAAGTCTTAATACTCTGGTGAATATTGCCAATGCTCTTTCCGTCAGCGTTGATGATATTTTATGTTATAAGCTTAAAATATTCTAAAGAAAAAGTTTTCAACTAAGATCAGGGAAAAAGGTATACACTTTTTTACCCTGATTAATTTTATGCTTCTGCCTTCATAACAAAATTCTGCCTGGGGGCATTAATGAAAGTATTAGCAGGATAAACTTCTGGGTGGAAATTTTTGCAGTTCATACAGTAACTATTTTCTAACTCTTTTAGTCCTGTGCACATATTTATGTGCATAAACATTTGCTGTTGTTGCAAGAGGAAAATAAGGGTATAATATAAAAACAGGATTCAACAGGAAGGTAGGTGCAGAATGAAAATAAATAGAATTTCGGCAGCAAATTTTAAAGTGTTTGAGCAGATGGAATTAGAACTGCAGGGAAAAAGTACGGTGATATTCGGAATTAATGGTACAGGGAAGTCGACAGTTTTAAGTATCATTAATTATTTGTTCCGTGTGTGGGTTAATCGTTTGAACCCTTCCCAGGGAAAAGCCTTTGAGAAAATGTCGGATGAAATCGTGCGAATTGGCACATCAGAATGTATTTTGAGAGCGGACATTGAGATGGAGGATGACACATATATTTTAGAGCGAAAATATAAAAAAAGTGCATCATTAAAGAAAAAGAGTCAGCTTACATATGATAAAAAGTTATATGCAGATTTTACTGAAAGCTTTATCAATCATTATCTGGAACAGGAGAAGTGCAACATTCCATTATTTGTAAATTATGGGACAAATCGCTCTGTGCTGGATATTCCCCTGCGCATACGCAATAAACATGAATTTGGTGTGATTTCTTCTCTGGATCGGGCCATTGAAAATGAACTGGATTTCCGAACATTTTTTGAATGGTTTCGTAATCAGGAGGATTTGGAAAATGAGATAAAGTTAGAGAGTGGGGATACTGCTTATGAGGATATTATGCTTAGGTGTGTCAGGACAGCGGTTGAGACAATGCTGGAAGATGTGTCTGATTTGAAGGTGAAAAGGAATCCTCTCTGCATGAAGGTAAAAAAGAACGGGAAGGAAATCAGGGTAGACCAGCTTTCCGATGGCGAAAAATGTACACTGGCATTGATTGGAGATTTGGCGAGAAGAATAGCGATTGCAAATCAATATCGTATAAATCCTCTGGAGGGAGAGGGAGTCGTCTTGATTGATGAAATTGAACTTCATATGCATCCATCTTGGCAAAGAAAGGTGCTTCGCGTGTTAAAGCAAGTATTTCCTAACATTCAGTTTATTGTGACAACGCATTCACCACAAGTTTTAGGCGAAGCAGATGACAGTTATAGGATTGTTCTTCTTCAGGAAGAAAAAGGAACGTGCAGTATAAAGGAAATTTTAAGGATGGATGGTTATGACAGCAATATAATTTTGGAAGAGTATATGAATACCAATTCGAAAAATGAAGCTGTCAAAGAAAAAATCAGTAAGATAAACCATCTGATTTACGAAAAGAAGTATGAAGAGGCTGAAGATAAGATAGAAGAGCTGGTGTTGATTTCTGGAGATGATGACCCAGAGGTGATAACAGCAAAAGGGTATTTACAAAGGAGCAAATGGCTGGATGAAAAGAATAAATAAAGGAACAGAGCCAGAATTCTGGAAGGAGTTTAAAAGAAAACATCCTCAAATAAGCTACAGGGATTTAGGTCAAGTTAAAAAAGGGGCAGAAGTCAGACATAAGATGCGGGAACAGTTGATGAAGGAGCAGTATTATCTTTGTTGCTACTGTTGTAGACAGATAGATGAGGAAAATTCTTTAAATGAACACATACGCCCGGAAGATCATTACCCGAATGAGACAATGGATTTTATGAATCTGGTCGCATCCTGTAAGAGGGATATTGATTCGTGCGGACCTGGAAAGAAAAATAAGTATGACGAAGAGTTGTTCGTTTCTCCCTTAGATGAAGATTGTGAAGAACATTTCATCTTTTTTCCAAATGGAGAGATGAGAGGGGGTACGGATAAAGGAAGATATACAGTGGATTTACTGGGCCTGGATTCTTACAAACTGCGTCAGGCAAGAGCAGCTAAGTATAGAGTGTGCGATATGTGTGATAACGAACTCATTCAGTGGTATCTCGAACCACATGAAGGCAGGCTGGATGCCTTTCCTGATATGGTATCTTACTTTTATGAGAGGGGGTTTTTTACTAGGTAAAAGGGAAGATAAAGCTAATATGTTATAAGTTTAAACATTTAAAAGAAAAAGCTTCTAATGAAAAGAAGGGGTAAAAAGTGCGAACTTTTTAACCCTTCTTTTGCCCCAGACAATTTTTCAATTCCAGTATTTTCTGGTGTATCGTTTCAATCACTCTTAAAAACTCTTCATCACTCTTCCCAGTAGGATCATCCAGTCCCCAGTCTTCTCTATATTTACAGGGAAGATATGGGCAGTTCACGTTACATCCCATTGTAATAACAATATCGACAGGAGGGATATCAGACAGTAATTTGGAATACTGGGTCTGTTCCATATCGATCTTGTATAGTTCCTTCATCAGCCTTACGGCATCCTGATTAATCTGCGGTTTGGTTTCTGTACCTGCGGAATAACTTTCGAAAACATCAGATGCAAGGTGCTTTCCCAATGCTTCTGCGATTTGGCTGCGGCAGGAATTGTGTACGCAGATAAAGGCTGCTTTAGGCTTCATTTTTAGCCCACTCCATTAACTTCTTCCAGGGATCACCAAAGTCAAAGCCGATAATCCAACAAAATGCAAAATAGTATAGAAGACTTAATGAAGCAGCCAAAATAAGTTTTATAATTTTCATAAAGTTTTCTCCATGTTCATAGATTTAGAATATTTCTTAAGTCTTATTATATGGAATAATCTGTAGAAGTACAATCACAAAAAGGAAAATTACATAAATGGAAAAGAATTGCATGTCTTTTCGTATTCGGGTATACTGAATACATGATAAGTGGAGTAGATCTTATGGTGAACGAAGGGAGCAGATTATTGTGAAAACATTTAATACGACTGGGTGCTGTATCCCTGACATGCATTATATGGTTAATATAGAAGATAAGCTGCAGAAAATAAAACAACTCGTGGATCGTGGCGCCTATTTTGTAATCAATCGTGCCAGACAGTATGGAAAGACGACAACACTGGGCCTGCTAAAGACCCATCTGGAGGATCACTATCTGGTTGTATTTCTGGATTTTCAGATGATGAGTAATGGCGATTTTCGTGATGAAGAGACTTTTGTGAACTCTTTTGTAGATATTTTTCTGGATACGGTCAGAAGTAATGCAATGATGGAAAACGGGTTATCAGCAGAATTACTTTTGGAATTAGAAAGTGCGGAGAAGGCAGGGCATATCACAGGGTTAAGAAAATTATTCGGCTTTCTCAGCAGACTCTGCGGGACTGCAAAAAGGCCGGTTGTTCTTATGATTGATGAGGTGGACAGTGCTGCCAATAATCAGGTATTCTTGGATTTCCTTTCACAGCTGCGGGCATATTATCTGGCACGGAGTACGAAAGCCACTTTTCAGTCCGTTATCCTGGCAGGTGTGTATGACTTTAAGAATCTGAAATTGAAGCTGCGCCCGGAAACGGAGCATAAGTATAACAGCCTCTGGAATATTGCAGAACCTTTTGATGTGGATATGAGCTTTTCGGCGAATGCAATCGAAGGAATGCTGGAGGAATATGAGCGGGATCACCACACAGGCATGAATCCATCCCAGGTCGCAGAGTGTATCTATGGTTATACCTCTGGATATCCATTTCTGGTTTCCAGTATCTGTAAAGTGATTGAAGCTACTGTAAGTTCAGAAGAACGGTTCCAGAAGAATGAATCGGCCTGGTCCAGGAGCGGAGTAGCGGAAGCGGTTAAGATGATTTTAAAAGCAAATAACATACCGCTATTTGAGACAATGATGAAGCAGCTGGAAAATTATCCGATGCTGCGCACTTTGATTTCAGAGATTTTATATCAGGGAAAACAGATTCCTTTCAGCCCGGATGTAGAAGCAGTGAATATGGGAGTCATGTTCGGATTCCTGCAGGAAAAAGATGGTATGGTTGCAGTTGCGAATCGGATTTTTGAAATGCGGCTTTTAAATATGTTCATTTCAGAAGAGGCACTTGGTAGTGAATCATATCAAGCCGGTCTGGCAGCTAAAAACCAGTTCATAAAAGATGGAAGGCTGAATATGGATCTGGTGTTGGAAAAGTTCGTGCAGCATTATACGGATATTTATACAAAGAATGATGAAAAGTTTCTTGAGAAACAGGGAAGAAAAATTTTCCTGCTGTATCTGAAACCAATCATTAATGGAACAGGAAATTATTATATTGAGGCGGAGACAAGAGATTCCGGTCGGACAGACGTTGTCGTTGATTATCTGGGGCAGCAGTTTGTTATAGAATTAAAGATTTGGCATGGAGAAAAATATAATGCTAGAGGAGAGAAGCAGTTAGCAGAGTATCTTGAAAAATTTCATTTAAATAAAGGATATATGCTGACATTTTCCTTTAATAAAAAGAAGCAGACCGGGATTCAGAATGTAAAGTATGGAAATAAAACATTTGTAGAAGCAGTCGTATAGTATAGTTCCTTTTTTGGAATGAAAAAGACAGGCTTATTTATAAACATTAGATAATGATATTGTTGAAATAAGATTCCAACGAAACGCAGGGGTAAAAAGTGCACACTTTTTACCCCTGCGTTTTGCTTCAGGCAATTCCTCGATCCCAGTATTTTTTAACAGATTTTTTCAATTATTTTTGAGAATTCTTCATCACTTTTTCCAGCAGGATCGTAAAAACAACCGCTAGAAGTACAATCGCCCCTATGGACAGCCGATTCGTCTTATTTTTTACATAATTACTAAATAATCTATAAAAAATACTAAAAAACTATAATACAAACTGCCTTAACTCTGCTAAGATAAAAGATACAAAAACAGGTGATTATAAAAAGATAAGCTTCCGCAGCTCCGTGAGGAATTTAAAAAGCACAGACAGAAGGCAGAGGCGTAGTTAAGAAATATAGAAAAACAGAGCAAATGGCATTGGACGGTTACGTTCCAGTGCCATTTGCTATACAACTTGAACGGGAGATGTCCCGGATTTCTAATCAGTTCGGCGTTATTCATGAGCCTGTAGTGCCATCGGGGATTAGTGGGATGGTAAAGATTTATATTTCAGAGTAAGAAAAAGTAAAATTAATATTTCTCAAATATCCAATAAACAATTTATTAACATATGAAACGTAGAATAAGCCTATCAAATAAATAAAAGGAGAAAAACAGATATGAGAAGAGTAGATGTAGTTGTAACAAAAGAAAACGGGAAGGCGTTAAGATTAGAGGAAATGGAGAAGGTAAAAGCCAATCCGTCAGATACAAAAGAGGGAAAGATCATGGACCTTCTTATTACAGCCTGGGGAGAATGGCAGCCGGATTATGAAGGATGGCTCAAATGGTCCAACCGTTTATATGCAAAGGATGCCACAATCAATGCGATAGACGGAGAAAAGAACTTCCGGGATTATCAGGCAAGCATGAAAGACCAGCGTGATGCATGCGCAATGGAAATGGGACCAATCATGCAGATTACAGTGGAGGATAATGTGGCGGCCCTTGTATATCATATGTATCTTACGCCAAAAGTAGAGAATGCCTCAACATTTGACATGATTGTTACGGAATATAATGTCGTGGAAGAAATAGAGGGGAAACTTATGGTAACGCATTTGGATTTATATACAGACGGCGGTGGATTAAATTATTAAAAGGCAGTAATGTTCCATAATTTCACTGGAAAAACAACAAAACCCGACGCGGTACGCATCGCAGAGAAGCGTACCGCGTTGGGTTTTGTTATTAATATTCATGTACAATAATCAGTAATATTGGCGAATAGTTCATAACGTACCTATGCCTGGTTTTGTTAAAATAAAGCATATCATCAAGAACCCGGAAGATTTTGCCGGGTGAGCCGTTACATATTTACCGGGAGGCGGCAGATCCCTTATATTGAAGGGGCATGGATGACAAAGCAGGAGGGAAAATATTATCTGCAATATGCGATTCCGGGCACACAGTTCAATATCTACGGAGACGGCGTTTATGTGGCAGACCAGCCGCTGGGTCCCTTTACCCCGGCACTGAATAATCCATATTCTTATAAAACAGGCGGGTTCATGAACGGGGCAGGACACGGGTCAACGATGCAGGACCAGAAGGGCAGCTCCCCCGTGATGCAATGCTGTCATCAAAGCGTACGCCGGACAGTCCTGGCGGGCAGGCACTGGGATATTTTACAGGCGGTGTGTATGAATATGAAAAGAGGCTTGATGCTCCCCAAAAGTTGGATGGTCAGAAGGTGATCCTGGAATTTGAGGGAGTGTACCGCAATGCAGAGATAATTGCAGTCTTTTTATTTATTGGAATAAGTTCCAAAAACTCTTAAATAATATAGAATTATTGGATAAACTATATTTATAGGACAGGAGGGATAAAGTATGGCAGTTAAGAGAATTGATAGAGAGGAATACCTTGATAAGCTGATTGCATTCAGAGATAAACAGATCATAAAGGTAATCACTGGCGTACGCCGTTGTGGAAAATCTACTCTTATGGAAATCTATCAGGATTACCTGAAAGGCAAGGGAGTCACTGAAGAACAGATGATCACAGTAAATCTGGAGGATTTTGACTTTTACGAGCTGCGCGACCCTAAAAATCTCCACATATATATTAAAGAACGTCTGTGTCAGGATAAGATGACCTATGTTTTTCTTGATGAAATCCAGCAATGCGAAGAATTCCCCAGAGTGGTCGACAGTCTGTTCGTCAGAAAGAATGTGGATTTGTACATTACGGGGTCCAATGCCTATATGCTCTCATCTGAAATAGCAACAATGATTTCCGGCAGATATGTGGAATTCCAGATGCTTCCGCTGTCCTTTAAGGAATATGTGAAGAGTACGGGCAACACCAGTGATCTTGCAAGAAAATATACTTCTTATCTTGAAAACAGTTCATTTCCGTATGCACTTGAATTAGAGGGGCAGCCAAAAGAAATCAGAGATTATCTGGATGGAATCTATAATACGATTGTAGTGAAGGATATTGCGAACCGACATAAGATTCAGGATACAATGATGTTGGAGAGTGTGACCCGGTTTGTTTTTGACAATATTGGAAAGCAGCTGTCTACAAAAAAGATAGCTGATACTATGACCTCAGATGGGCGGAAAATAGATGTAAAAACCGTGGAAAAGTATGTGAGGGCGTTGATGGAATCCTTCATCGTCTATCAGGCTAAGAGATATAACATTAAAGGAAAACAGTATTTGAAGACTCTTGAAAAGTATTATGCGGTGGATATAGGCATGCGCTACATGCTTCTTGGCAGCAGGTCGACTGACGTGGGGCATATACTTGAAAATGTAGTATATCTGGAGCTTATCCGGAGAGGTTATGATGTCTATGTAGGGAAGATCGATGAACTGAAAGTCGATTTTGTTGCAATGGAGCCTAAAAGAATCATTTATTATCAGGTAGCAGCCTCTGTGCGTGATGAGAAGACTCTTTTACGAGAACTCGCACCACTGCAGAAAATTACAGACCATTATCAGAAATTTATACTGACGCTTGATGAAGACCCGGAAGCGGATTATGAAGGAATCCGCCGTATCAATGCATTGGACTGGCTGATTGGGAAAGGTGAATAACAGATACGGGCGGATAACAGATACAGGCCAAAACAGATATAGGAATCAGGCAAAAGCCTGATTCCTATATAAAAGAGATTTCTTCATGAAACAATTCAGACAGTAAGCCCCTCAAACAGTAAGCCCCTCAAACAGGCTGTCGTCATCTGCATATTTGATTGAAAAGAAACGTTCCAGCATATTCATGGCGAGCTGTTCACATGCAATGTCAATTAGTTAACGTTCGTAGTACCTTTAGCACCAATAGGGAAACTTAAAAGGAAACAGCACAGAGATGTGGACAGATTCCGTCTACACAACAGTAATTTTTACCTGGAGAAATCGTAGAATATGATATAAAAATCCAGTCCTTCTGACATTGTCCACCATCTCCAAAAACGTTATACTCTGCTTATCAGTATTGAAGAAAACGTATACATATCATGAGCAAAAAAGATGTGTTCATGGGCAGCACAAAATGGCTGTAAATTATCTGTTTATTAGACTGTATAAAAGAGGAGGTTACATTTATGGATTTTCAGGCAGAGTGGATTCAGCCGTCAGAGGATATGGGCAGTACCTGCCCGGTGTTCAAAAGAGAATGGCAATCAGAGAAAAAGGTGGAGCGTGCGGAGCTGATCCTGACCGCACTCGGTGTATATGAGGCAGAATTGAATGGGAAGAGAGTCAGCGGCTATGTGCTGGCACCGGGCTGGACCGTATATGACAAACGGCTGCAGTACCAAAGATATGACATCACAGACCTGATCAAAAATGAGAATGAGTTAACAGTCACAGTCGGCAGAGGATGGTTTCGTTCCCCCATGCCAGGCTGGATGGAATCGGATGATAAGGAAAGACGGAAGGCGCAGCCGTGCGGTATTTTAGGAGAGGTTCATCTGCATTATGAGGATGGATGCGAGGAAGTGATTGCGACTGACTTGTCCTGGAAATGCGGGGAGAGTGCTGTAAGATTCAGCGAAATCTACGATGGTGAGAAATTTGACGCCACTTTTCAGACAAAAGACGGTCAAAGCGGAGAATGGAAGAAAGACGGTCAAGACGTAGGATGCAGGACGGTATCTCTGCTTGACTGGTCAAAAGAAATCCTGATCGAGCAGGAAGGGGAAGAAATCCGGGAAATGGAGCGGATCGCGGCAAAGTCTGTGTTCCAGACGCCAAAAGGCGAGATCGTCGTTGATTTTGGACAGGAAGTGACTGGATATGTGGAGTTTACTGTAGATGCAAAAGCAGGGGAGAAAGTCAGGATTCTTCACGGAGAGGTGTTGGATGCAGAAGGGAATTTTTATCGTGACAACTACCGCAGTGCAAAGGCAGAGATCGAGTATATCTGCCGGGACGGTATACAGACCTGGCATCCTCATCTGACCTTTTTTGGATTCCGGTATTTGAAACTGGAAGAATTCCCGGGCGGGGCAGGTTTGGAAGAGATCAGTCCGGAGCAGTTTACCGCAATCGTGGTGTACTCCAATTTGAAAAAGACAGGACACCTGCGTTGTTCCGACTCGATGTTGAACCAGCTGTTTTCTAATATTTTCTGGGGACAGAGGGGGAATTTCCTGGATGTGCCGACGGACTGTCCGCAGAGGGATGAGCGGCTGGGATGGACGGGAGACGCCCAGGTATTCGTGAAGGCGGCGAGCTACAATTATGATGTGGAGCGGTTCTTTGCAAAATGGCTGCATGACCTGGCAGCGGACCAGAGAGCTGACGGCGCCATCGGGCAGGTGATCCCGGACTATCTTCCGGAGGGGAATCCGAGCGCTGCCTGGGGAGATGCTGCAGTGATCTGTCCGTGGCAGATTTACCAGACGTACGGTGACAAAAAGATTCTAGAGGACCAGTTTGAGAGCATGAAGAAATGGGTGGATTATATCACCAGTGCCACGAAAGATGAATATCTCTGGACGGGCGGGGAACATTTCGGTGACTGGCTGGGACTGGATGCCCCGGCAGGCAGTTATAAAGGATCCAGCCGGGAAGACTTTATTGCGGCCGCATTTTACGCACACTCCACAGAGCTGGTCGTGAAAGCGGGGCATGTCCTGGGTGAAGACGTATCGGAGTATGAGCGTCTCCATGAGAATATTGTGAAGACGTTCCGGGAGATCTATCCGGAATATCTGACCCAGACGGAGCACGTTCTGGCAGTCCAGTTCCATCTGGCAGAGGATCCGAAGAAGACAGCCGATGCACTGGCGGAGATGGTCAGGGCAGACGGCGTACAGATCCGCACAGGCTTTGTCGGAACTCCTTATATCCTGCATGTGCTCAGTGATTACGGACATTCTGATCTGGCGTATTCCCTTCTGCTGCGGCAGGAGTATCCGTCCTGGCTGTATTCTGTGAAGAAGGGAGCAACTACGATCTGGGAACACTGGGACGGCATCATGGAAGACGGAAGCTTCTGGAGCACGGATATGAACTCCTTCAACCATTATGCTTACGGTGCAGTGGCAGACTGGGTTTATGAAAAAGCCGCCGGAATCCAGGTGATCGAGGAAGCGCCAGGATTCGAAAAAGTGCGTATTGAACCGAAGCCAGATCATCGGCTGGAATGGCTGGAGGCATCCATTCAAACCAGATATGGAATGGTAAGTTCCAGATGGACCCACTGTGACGGGGCGGTCAGATATGAAATAGAAACACCGGTTCAGACACAGATTATGATAGACGGAAAAATGCATCAGGTGGAAGCAGGGAAGTATACTTTCTGGGGCTAAAATCATGACACTTCTGTATGAAGAAAGGAAGGTTCTACATGAACAGGCAAAATTTTCAATGGAAAGAAATGACAATGGGGACATGCTACTATCCCGAGCACTGGGATCCATCTCTTTGGAGGGATGATTTGCAGAGAATGAAGGCAGTGGGAATTTCGGTCATCCGAATCGCGGAATTTGCATGGAATAAGGTGGAGCCGCAGGAAGGCACTTTTACGTTTGAGTTTTTCGACCGTTTTCTTGCGCTTTGTTTTGAAGAGGATATGAAAGTCATTTTTGGCACCCCTACAGCGACGCCTCCGGCATGGTTGACGGAGAAGTATCCGGAGGTGTTAAACGCACGGAAGGATGGAGTGCTGTACCGTCATGGAGCAAGGAGGCATTACAATTACAATTCCCCAAAATATCAGGAGCTGTCGGCACGCATCGTGACAAAACTGGCGGAGCATTACGGGCAGCATCCATCGATTGTCGGCTGGCAGATTGATAATGAATTGAATTGCGAGGTGTGTGAGTTTTATTCCGAGTCAGACCACCAGGCATTCCGCGCTTTTCTGCAGAAGAAATACAAAACGCTGGAACATCTGAATGAAGCATGGGGAACGACTTTCTGGAATCAGACATATTCGGACTGGAATCAGGTATATGCGCTGCGTCCGGTCCTGAATGAAGGTTATAACCCGCATCAGCGTCTGGATTACTTTCGTTTTATTTCCGAGAGCACTCTGAATTTCTGCGGTATGCAGGCAGACATCATACGGAAATATAAAAAAGAAAGCGATTTTATCACGGTCAACGGAAGGTTCTGGAATGTAGACAACCATCGGATGGAGAAAGAGTGTCTGGATGTATATACCTATGATTCTTATCCGAGCTTTGCATTTGGACTGGACCGCAATCCTCAGGAGGCAGAGGATCTGAATGACAGACACAGCAGTAAAAATCTGACAGAGGTGCGGTCCATCTGCCCTCATTTTGGCATTATGGAGCAGCAGTCCGGTGCAAATGGATGGACGACAAATATGGAAGGACCGGCACCGCGTCCGGGACAGCTGACCTTGTGGGCAATGCAGAGCGTGGCGCATGGTGCGGATTTTATTTCCTTTTTCCGGTGGAGAACCTGTACCTTTGGAACAGAAATCTACTGGCATGGAATTCTGGATTATGACAACAGGGATAATCGAAAACTGGAGGAAGTGAAGTCATTTTACCAGAAATTGAAAACCTTGGATCCTATCTGCGGCGCTTCCTACAAAGCCGCTTTCGGTGTTCTGAAAGATTATGATAATGAATGGGATACAGGGGCAGATTACTGGCACAGAAGAGTGGCAGAAAAAAGCGATGAGGCGATTTTTCTTGCCTCTGAACTGAATCACACGCCGTATGATATCCTTTATCTTCAGGCAGATACGAAGGTAGAAGAACTGGCAGAATTTCCGGTATTGTTTTATCCCCACCCGGTCCTTATGAGCGAAGAGCGGGCCCGGCTTCTGAAAGCATATGTGGAGCAGGGAGGCACGCTGATTCTGGGATGCCGCTGTGCCTACAAAGATATGAATGGAAAATGTGTGATGATGCCTCAGCCGGGTCTTCTTATGGAGTTGACCGGTTCTGACGTGCGGGAGTTCACCTTTATGAGTCCGGCAGAGGAAGAAGTCTATGCCGTATGGAATGGTGAGAAAGTAGAGATGCCCGTCTTTCATGATGTGATGGAGCCCGCGGCCGGCGCAGAAAATGTGAAAGTCCTGGCATCTTATGGAAACAGCTATTATCAGGGAAAAGCAGCCCTTATTGAGAAGAAGACCGGGCAGGGAAGGACCTTACATTTCGGGGCGGCATTTTCTAAGGAAAATGTCCGGCAGCTGTTGGAATATACAGGGGTGCTGAAACCATTTGACTCACAGATCAGGGTACCTGCGGAAGTGGAGCTGATCTGCCGTGAAAAGGATGGAAAACGATACTTTTTCGTACTTAATTACCAGGCTGCACCTCAGAAAATTTGCCTGAAGGTTCCTGTGCGGACACTGTATGACGGCCGTAAAGAAGAGGGAGAGGTTGTGCTGCAGCCGTACGGGACAGCGGTGTATGAGGTGCTGGACTAAGGCGCTGAATCTGAATATGCTCCTCGTAGAATATAAAGGCAGGAGTGCTTTCAGGGCAGGAATATGCAGCCGATGGTGGTTTTTCTATAATCCAGTTTCTGTGTATGATGGCGATGAAAAGGATATCTGCAGGCTCTGGTATTTATTTTGCAGTTGTACGCGTAAAATCGGAACGTAACGGAGATAAGGGACAGCCGTTTACACAGGTAAGAAATATCGACAGAGTACGTGTGGTCGTAGGATAAAACTTTCCATATGCCAGTGATTTTAAGATTTACTTTCTTTGTGAAGGCAGCTTTTTAAATCTCTCTTTATACTTCTTATAGAAGAAAGTCGGGTTGTTAAAACCGGATTGTACCGCCGCCTCATTGATTTTCATATCCGTGGTGGCCAGCAGCATCCGGGCGTGGTCCAGTCTCTTCTCCAGTGTGATCTCGGAGTAGGACTTCCCGGTTTTCTTCTTAAGCAGTGTACTCAGGTAATTAGGCGTATAGTGGAATTTCTCAGCCAGGGCTGAGAGGCTGATACTTTCAATATTGGTCTCCAGGTATTTCAGAATCTCCAGAATCTGGGTATCCTGCCTGCTGGTCTGCCCGTTAGTCTCATAATCAAAATCCCGGACAAGCCGGATAAAAAGGATGTTCAGGTAGTGGCTGACAGCCTCCTTTGAACCAATGCCGGGGAAAAAGTTTTCCTTTAGTATCTCACAGATCACAGAGTGGATTCCTTCAAACTCCTTATTTTTAAAGATAATATACTGCCTGTGGCTGGCAGTCTCAGAGATCACATTCAGGATAAAGTCCGTAATAATGCCCCGGTTGAAAGAATTCATAAGCAGCTCATTGCGGAAATATTTTTTACTCACCAGAAGATTAATAATGATATCATCCTCGCCTGTGGGCGCGATGGAATGGGGGACATCTGTATCGATCAGGCAGATTTCCCCCTTCTTTAATGTAATCTCTCTGCCGTCAATCACCTGTGTGAACTGTCCGCTGTAGACATAGCTGATCTCGATAAAACTGTGGATATGTTCAGGAACCGGGGAAAAGCGGCCATGTAATACGATGGTAAAGTCCTCATTTTCAGGAATAAGTCCATCAAAAATATAGATCTTCTGTGTGCCGTTCATCTGGTACTCCATCCCGGAATAGTCACCGGAAGGTTCTCTCGTCTCCAGATATTTAAGCTCTCCCGGCCTCAGCTGTCTTAAGAAATCATCCAGTTTTTTTTCTGTATTCATACCCTGATCCTTTCATAAAAATGATAAATAAATGTAATGCGTCTGGGGCTTTAATCAGCATCAGTGCCTATTTATTGACCAGGTACAATCCGAACATACAGATCAGGATACCTGCCACCTTTTGCAGCGTAATCGCTTCATGATAAACAAAGTATCCGATGATGATCAGGCATACCGTCAGCAGGGAACTGTGGACCAGCTGCCCGACACTGATATTCCACCCTGCCTTATACATATAGATGGAGCCGGCTTCCAGTCCGACGACGGCGAGGCCCAGGACGAAGCTGCTCCAGTTCAGCTTCTGGTATTCCTGGATCAGACTGCCGCCACGATTCAGGACAAAATATAAGATGGCTGAAACAACAGTTCCTACGGCATAAGTAACCGTCAACGCAGCGAGAGGGTGGATTCCCCCAGGCGTTGCTTTGGAACAGATATGATAAAAAATATTTGACAGTACAATCAGAAAAATAGGCCAGTACATTTGAAACATATGATTCACACTCCTAAAAATTGGTATAAAAATGACAGTCAGAATAGCCTGACTGTCGGTAGGTGCTCACCCGTAAGGATTATTTTATCATATTAATTGGGAAAATTCAATTTTATAAGCGGCTTTTTTCAAATCTTCAAATGTTCCATCTCATCCCCCGCAACTCGTTCGATATGCATAGCAAGATATCCGATTTCCACCTCATCCAGCGTACATTTCAGGCTGCGCCCGATCTCGTCACAGACAGTAGTGGCTGTCCGAAAGGATTCCGGAAATTTCACTTCCATATAATCATTCATGTTCAGCTTGATCCGTTCCTTTTTCAGCGCCCGGGCAACCATATAACGCACATGGTTCATCAGCCGGTTATAGGAAAGGGACATGACATCTATTTTCTTTCCTGTCTGCTTTTCCACCATAGTGATACATTCCCGGACCGCCTGGGTGATCATCATGGCCTGTGACACTTTTTCATGATCAATGGCGGAGTGGATATGCAGCGCAATATACCCCACTTCATGTTCATCGATCCGCACTTTTAACTTCTCCCAGAGGAGCGGTATGATACATTCAGCAACCTTGTACTCCTTATAAAAAAGGACACGGATGTCATCGGTCAGTGGGTTTGAGATCTGCTCATGATTCTTGATCCGCTGGACGGCGAATTCGATATGGTCAGCCATGGGAAATAAAATAGCGCGGTCCACCTCACCGAATTCTTTCTGGGCTTCTTTTAGCACTTCATTGGCAAGTTCCAGGCAGAGGGGGGAGACCGATTTGACGATCTCCCTGGCATCTCCGCGGTCAGTCAGCTTCTGCAGAGAGTACACCGTATCTTCTGAACGCTGCCCGATCCGTTCCCCGACCTTCTTCTGGAAACCCGCTCCTTTTCCCATGAGCAGATATTCCAGATTGTCGTCCATATTGATTACAATAATTGTATTGTGGTTCAGAATCTTTCTTATTCTATACATATCTCACCATCCATTTTGTTATGCAAGGAAATCTATGGCAAAAAGCGCCTCCCCTTCCTCAATCGTTCCGTGTTTCAAAAGACGGATTCTCTGGTTGTCCTCCAGCTCTGTACACAGAATCGGAGAAACAACGGACGGAGCATTTGCTTTCAGATAATCCAGGTCAAGCTTTAACATCGGCTCACCCTTCTTCACTTTTTGTCCGTTTTCAACCAAGGATTCAAATCCTTTTCCATTCAGTTTTACCGTGTCGATTCCGATATGGATCAGAAGGCTGATCCCGGTATCTGTCATAAATCCGATCGCATGTTTCGTCTCAAAGACGAAGCATACCTCGCCATCCTCCGGTGCTCTGACGATCGGGTCCAGCGGTGTCACAACGGCACCATCCCCCATCATCTTTTCTGCAAAGGCAGGGTCCGGAGCCTCAGACAGGTCGGCGGCAAGCCCTTTAACCGGGCTGGAAATCGTAATGGTCTTTACGATCTTTGCTTCTTTGTCAGCAGCCTCTTTTACAACAGATTCCTTTTCAGCAGCTTCCTTATCTGTGTTATCTATGGCTTTGGAATGATCTGCAGACTCATCGGTCGCTTTTATAACGTCTGATGCATCATCCATCTCGTCAGTTGCATTTTCCAGATAATCCTCCAGATTGGATTTAATAACCGTCACATGGGGTCCGTAGATGATCTGCACGCCTTTTCCTTTATGCACGACACCGGAAGCACCTGTTGATTTGAGCAGCGCATCATTGACCAGATCTGCATTTATTACGGTACAGCGCAGCCTTGTTGCGCAGCAGTCTACATCGCTGATATTGTGCTTTCCACCAAGTCCTCTGGTGATCGCACTGCTGACGGCATCTTCCTCGGAAAGCTTAGGTCCATTGTCCACCGTGTTAGCTGCATTCTTCCCTTCTTTCCGCGCATTGACATCAGCTTTTGTGTAGAGCTTGGTCTCTGTGTCATCGTCTTCGCGTCCCGGTGTCTTGAAATTGAACTTTTTGATCAGGAACGTGAAGATAAAGTAATACAGGAAGAAATAAATAATTCCTACAGGAATGATACGAATCCAGCTTGTCTTTTCATTCCCCTGCAGAATTCCGAACAGGAAGAAGTCCAAAAGCCCGCCGGAAAAGGTAAGGCCTACTGCTACATTGAGCATGTGTGCGATCATATAGGCAGAGCCTGCAAGTACCACCTGTACTGCGAAGAGCGCCGGTGCCACGAATAAGAATGAAAATTCGATTGGCTCTGTAATTCCGGTCATCATACAGGCAAGTGCTGCGGATAAAAGCAGTCCGCCTGCGGCTTTTCTCTTCTCTGGTTTTGCACAGCGGTACATAGCAAGTGCTGCACCCGGAAGCCCAAAGATCATGAAGATAAATTCTCCCGAAAAGTACCGTGTAGCATCTGCACTGAAATGTGCCACATTGGCAGAATCAGCCAGCTGTGCAAAGAAAATATTCTGTCCTCCCTGGACCATCTGTCCTGCCACTTCCATGGTACCGCCCACGGCTGTCTGCCAGAACGGCATGTAAAATACATGATGCAGACCAAAAGGAATCAGAGCCCTCTTAATCAGACCAAAGACCAGTGTCCCTGCGTATCCGCTGCCAGTCACAAGTCCGCCCAGTGCATAGATGCCATTCTGCACAGTCGGCCAGACAAAATAAAGTGCGATTCCCACGAACATGTATACAAGTGTGGAAATGATCGGCACGAACCGTGTTCCCCCGAAGAAGGAAAGTGCATTGGGAAGCTGGATCTTGTAGAAGCGGTTGTGCAGTGCTGCAACACCCAGCCCCACGATAATACCGCCGAACACACCCATCTGCAGTGTCTGGATTCCGCAGGAGGAAGCAATCGTACCTTCCAGGACATCCGCAGCGATTTCACCATTTTTCAGAATATCCCCATTAAGCACCAGCATCGCATTGATTGCGGTATTCATAACAAAATATGCGATCACGGCAGATAATGCGGATACCTCCTTTTCTTTCTTAGCCATACCGATTGCTACACCCACTGCAAAAATCAGCGGAAGGTTGTCAAATACGATGCTGCCGACCTTATTCATGATCAACAGCAGTCCATGCAGAATCGTGCCACTGCCTAAAATCCCTTCCAGTCCATACATGGCAATCGTTGTCTCGTTGGTAAAAGAACTTCCGATTCCAAGCAGAAGCCCCGCTACCGGAAGAATTGCGATGGGGAGCATAAAGCTTCTGCCCACACGCTGCAAAACACCAAAAATCTTGTCTTTCATAACCATTCTCCTTTACTCATCCTATTATTTTGAACGGGATGTTCTATGTATCTGGAAGCAGACTGGCTATCAGATCAAGGTATGAAAAGATAAAAAGGCATCCACACACATAAACATCCAAAATGTTTTATGTATAGTGAATGCCTCTAATGAGTTACATACTATATCTGTGATTTAAATTACCATCTGGGAGAGGATTTGTCAAGCACTTTTTTGGGGAGAATCAGTCCGCCAACACTTCCTGATCCCGTGTAATATTTTTCAGCCAGATATATTTTTTATATCTTGGATAGATCCACGGAACCTTAATCACCTCATCAGACATGACGATCACATACACCAGCATAACCGGCCAGTGGAAGACGAAAGTTCCTAAAAGTGCAAGCGGAAGCGAGAAACACCATTTGCTGATGATCACGGATTCTGCGTCGTAAATGGTATCTCCCCCTGCCGGGAAAACACCACAGGTTACAATTGTGTTTATGGAATAGGCAAAAAGGTAGACTGCCGAAACAAACATCATCTCTATCAGATATTTCCTTGCACCATCCGTAAGAACAAAAAATACATTTGCTGCAGGACCGACGATTAAAAGCATTACAATATTTGCAAACCCGCAAAGTATGGAGATTCTGCAGAATTTTACAGCGCAGCTTTTGGCTTCCTCTGTCCGGTTCTGCCCAAGCAGTCGCCCGATCATGATGGATGCGCCACTTGACAGACCTTTACAAAAACAGGTAGTCAATTCCAGGATGACAGCAATAACGGATTCCGCCGCAATGGCATCATTTCCCAGGTGCCCCATAATCATGGAACGCATGGAATAACCGATTCCCCAGGTAAGACTGCTTGCAAGTACCGGAAATGTAACTTTGGACAAGTCTTTATACAGGATAGGAGAGTGGCTGAAAAAGGAATTCCGGTCAGGGTGAATATGATCCCTTTTGTATGAATCCACAAGACATACAATCAGTGCACTTGCCTCAACGACTACGGTTGATATTGCACAGCCTGCGGCACCGAGGCGGGGGATTCCGGCCAAACCATAAATCAGAAATAAATCTGCAAGCATATCGATGATGACTGTCATGACACTGATTGCCGCACTTCTGGAAGCCCGGTTACCAATCTTCATCACCATAAGATAAACCTGTGACACACCTGAAAACAGATAAGACCAGCTGACGATCTTGAGGTATTCACTTCCAATACTGATTAAGTCTTTATCCGACGTATAAAAGGACAGAAGCCCTTTCGGGAAAAAGAACGTGCCCAGGAAAAAGAGCAGCGAAACGACTGCACAGAGTTTTATGCCGATCGCCATGAGCTTTTTTACTGTCCCGTAATCTTTCTTTCCATAATACTGTGTGATTAAAACACCACAGCCTCCGACGATGCTGCCGATAAATAAGTTCATGATAAAAGAAATCTGGTTTGCAAGTGAAACAGCCGCAACGGCATTTTGCGAAAACCTTCCCAGCATAAGCGCATCAGAAGCGCCAACCAGTGCCAGCATCAGATTTTGCAGTGCAACGGGCAAAGCGATTGTAAATAATTCTTTGCGAAAATTTTCTTTTGATGGTATGTTGTCTTCTTTTGTGTTTAACATCATAACTCCTTCTGACAATATGTACTGCTATTTATAATCATTCCTGTACCATGCGTATCTTTTCAGACATCTTGGCTTTGGCGGTCTGATTAGACTATAGTATAACATGGGCATTCATTATTTCCAACAGACTTATATCCCGACAGGTGACCAGGATGGCGGACACGGGAAAAGAAACCACGGTAAAACAAGGTATTTCAAGACCCTCACATTTGTGGTACAATCTATATAAAAGCTGTCTGCATACACACAACATAAAAGAATTAAAAGGGACAGTATAGGAACAGGAAGGAAAGCTATGAACGAGGAACGAGTGCCAAAGTATTATCAGTTAAAGAAGGCGATTATCCATAAGATTGAGATGGAGGAATACACACCGGACGGACCAATTCCCAGTGAACGTGAACTCATGGAACAGTATCAGGTCAGCCGCATCACGGTCCGTAAGGCGATTGATGAGTTAGTAGTGGAAGGGTACCTGTATAAGGTGCAGGGGAAGGGAACTTATGTGAAGACGGATGAGAAGAGCAACGATCTGTTTTCTCTGGTGAGCTGTACCCAGGCGGTACGCAATATGGGAATGACACCTACAAAGCAGGTGATTGTTTCGCAGATTCTGAGTGCGGATAAGAAGCGGGCAAAGGCTCTGAACCTGACGGGGACGGATCAGGTATTTCAGCTGGGGCGGGTTCTGTATGCCAACGGGGAGCCGCTGAATTACACGTTGACCTATCTGCCGGTAAAGCTCTTTCCGGGGATCGAGAAGCACCATTTTGAACAGGAATCTTTGTATCAGGTGTTGGGAGAAGAATATCATGTGACCCTCACAAAGGCAAGGAGGACAGTAGAGGCGGTGCTTGTGGAGGACGAGATTGCGGAATATCTGGATATAGAACCGGGAATGCCGGTAATCTTATTTGGCTGTACCACTTATGGGGAAGTGAACGGGCAGGAGCTGCCGATTGAGAATTTCAAGTGCTATTACCGGACAGATAAGTATAAGTTTTATATTGACCAGGTAGCGATATAGGAAGAAGATATAAGAGACGGATTTCCGATTGGAGTCCGTCTTTTTCTTTGTTAAAAAATAGACTCTGGCAGATTTTCACAAATTATCCATGCAAAATATGTGAAAATAACCAAAAATGATTTATGGAATCAGAAAATCTTGTTAAAGGTGTTGACTTTTTGGAAGATTGGATTATTATATAATTACAACTGGTTATGACGACATAACGACATGATGACATAACATGAATAAGGGAGGAAGTGAATGAAAGAAGAACGTGTACCTAAGTATTTTGCTCTCAAACGTGAACTGATCCAGAAGATCGAGGAAGAGGAGTTTGAACCGGACTGCCTGATCCCGAGTGAGCGTGAACTGATGGAACAGTATCAGGTCAGCCGGATCACGGTAAGGAGGGCAATCGACGAATTAGTGGCAGGCGGATACCTGTACAAGGTCCAGGGGAAGGGCACCTATGTCAAGAGTGATGATTACAGCCAGAACCTGTTTGCAATCACAAGCTGCACCGATGACGTGGTCAGGCTGGGAAGAAATCCTTCCAAGAAAGTGACGGCCAGCGAGATCGTCCCGGCAGATGCGAAGCGGGCCAGGCTTTTGAATCTGGCAGCAGGGGACGAGCTGTTCCGCCTGGAGCGGATCACGATGGCAGACGGGGAACCTCTGAATTATACGATTACCTATCTGCCCCGCAGACTGTTTCCGGGAATCGAAAAGTATGATTTTAACACACAGTCGCTCTATGATTTACTTGAAAAGCAGTATGGCGTCAGATTTGCGAAATCAAGAAGGACCATAGAAGCGGTACTGGCAGAGGAAGAGATTTCGGAATACCTGGATATTGACGAGGAGATGCCGGTAATTCTATTTGAGAGTACAACCTACGGAGTTGTACAGGGCCGGGAGCTGCCGATCGAAAGCTTCAAATGTTACTATCGGACAGATCAATATAAGTTTTATATTGAGCAGGTCAAATAAAGCAAGAAGCAAAAAAGGAGGAACATTATGAAAAAAAGCAGAAAGGTTTTAAGTGTGTTGTTAGCAGCGGCTATGACGGTAGGATGCCTGACAGCCTGCGGCGGAGGAAGCAAGGATGATAAGAGTGCGGATTCCGGGAAGAAGACGGATACAAAGATCGCAATCGTATGCGATTCCGCAGGACAGAATGACAATGGTTACAACCAGACGGCAGTAGAGGGAGCCAAGAAAGCGGCAGATGAACTGGGAGTTGAATACAAGGTCGTTGAGCCTACGAACGGAGTTCCGGCAGCACTGGAGACACTGGCAGAGGACGGGTACAACGTGATTTTCAACCTGGAGTATGATTTCGATGCCCTGATCAAAGGTGTAGGCGGTTCCAAGCCAATCGCAGAGATGTATCCTGATACCACATTCGTATGTGTCAATGACAATCCGAACGTGGATGAAGATGGAAAAGTGATCCATGACAATGTCATCTGTGCACTTTTTGATGTACATGAGGCTTCTTACATTGCAGGAGCACTTGGTGTACAGGTACTTGAGAACAAGGACGTTCTCTTCCCTGCTGACAAATATAAATTCACTGACCTGGACAAGGGCGGACGTGCAATTGGATTTGTAGGCGGAACCAATTCCAACGGAATCACGGTTTTCTCTTACGGATTTATCGAAGGAATTAATAAAGCAGCAGAAGACCTCGGCGTAAACTATGATTACTATGCAAAATATGATGCAGGCTTCTCAGACCCGGCAACAGGAAGCACTATCGCAGGAACCTATTACAATCAGGGCGCAAATCTGGTATATGCAGTAGCCGGAAGCGTTGGCGACGGTGTGGCATCCAAGGCGAAAGAAGAAGGCAAGCTGGCAATTCATGTGGATGCTGATAAAGATGATATGCAGCCGGGATATATTCTGACAAGTGTCATCAAGAATACATCTGTTCCTGTATTTGATATCACAAAGGCATATGTGGACGGCAAGATCAATGATATCGACAGACTGCAGACCTTCTCACTGGCATCAGGCGCAACCGATATTACAGACCTGACCCAGATGAAAAATGCACTGGCTGACACAGACGAGGCACAGGCAAAATGGGATGAAATCATGACCTATATTGATGACCTGAAAGCACAGATTGCAGATGGAACAATCAAAGTGACAAATGCACAGGTTGGGGAAGAATTTGACCCGGCTGCATGCAGGAATGTAACAGTCAAGTAGACGAATCAGAAACGAGGGTATACATATGAGCATGATAGAAGTGGTTGATCTGACGAAAAAGTTCGGTGATTTTACGGCGAATGACAAAATCAGCCTGAGCGTGGAAGAGCAGGAGATCAAATGTATCGTCGGTGAGAACGGCGCCGGGAAATCGACACTTATGAATATGCTCTACGGCTTATTGCAGCCAACCAGTGGGAAGATTCTCATCCGTGGCAGGGAAGTCAGGATGAACAGCCCCATTGATGCAATAGCAAATGGGATCGGCATGGTGCACCAGCATTTTAAGCTGGTGCCCAGCCTCACCGTGTATGAGAATATTTTGCTTGGTGTCGAAATTAAGAAAGGGAAAAGTCCTTTCATTGATGCAAAAACAGAGATAGAAAAGGTACAGAAACTGATCGACGAATACCATTTTGAATTAAATCCTCTGGACAAGATCGAGGATATTTCCGTAGGCGGAAGGCAGAGAGTGGAAATCCTCAAGATGCTTTACCGCAATGTGGATATTCTGATTCTGGATGAGCCTACGGCAGTACTTACCCCACAGGAGGTGGATGACCTTATGGTCAGCCTTAAGAACATGAAGAAGCAGGGTAAGACAATCATTGTAATCACGCATAAGCTGCGTGAGGTTATGGAACTGAGTGACAGCGTTACAGTCATCAAACAGGGAAAAGTCATCGGACATGTGCAGACAAAAGATACCAATGAGGAAGAGCTTGCACAGATGATGGTCGGAAGGAATGTTGTCCTGACTGTAAGTAATGAGAGAAAAGAACCAATTTCGGATGAAGTCATATATGAAGTAAAGGATCTGTGCACCATCAATGATTATGGAAAAGAAGTGGTGTCAGATTTATCCTTCAAGGTGCATAAAGGAGAAATCCTGGGAGTCGCAGGAGTAGAAGGGAACGGACAGTCAGAGCTTGTGAAGCTGATGACCGGGCTGATGGAGGCTACCAGGGGAACGGTAACATTTCAAGGGAAGGATATCACGAACCAGTGGCCTGCACAGCTTAGGAAAGAGGGCGTGGGTATCATCCCGGAAGACAGATATGCACAGGGGCTGTGCGGCGATATGAATATCTCTGAAAACTGTATCGCAGGCTATCACGGGAATCCGGATGTGTGTAAAAGAGGAATTTTCAACCAGAAAGCAATTCAGGCGAAGCGGGATCATTTCATTGAAGAGTTTGATATCCGTATCGGGGACCTGAACGGGAATGTATCCAGTCTGTCAGGCGGAAATGCACAGAAGATTATCGTTGCCAGGGAGCTTTCTGCGGGGCCGAAGCTTCTGATCGCATGCCAGCCTACCCGGGGTGTGGATATCGGCTCCATCGAATTTATCCACAAACAGATTTTAAAATTCAGGGATGAAGGAAATGCAGTCATTCTGGTATCCAGTGAACTTTCAGAAATCCTGGGCCTTTCAGATAACATGATCGTTATGTACAAGGGAAAAATCTCAGGACGTGTCAGCCAGAGTGAGGTCACGACGGCAGGCATCGGGCTTCTGATGGCAGGAATACAGCCTGGGAAAAAGGAGGCAGCTCATGAATAAAAAAGGGAATATTTTAAGAAATGTAATCAATTCTGTACTGCCGATCCTTCTGGCATTTGTCATCGGAGGGATTGTCATTGCCTGTATCGGTGAGAATCCGCTTGAGACATACTGGATCCTTTTAAAGAAATCCTTTCTGTCCTCAACTGGTTTCATGAACACGCTGCACTATGCATCCCCGCTGATCCTGACAGGTCTGGCAATCGCGGTGACCTTCAAGGCGAACCTTTATAACATGGGAGTGGAAGGGCAGATGCTTCTGGGTGGCTTTTTCGCAGGAATCGCAGGGGCTTATATTACAGGCATGAATCCGCTGGTACATAAGCTGATCTGTTTTCTGGTCGGCATCCTTTGCGGTATGGCATTTGCACTGATTCCGGCACTGCTGAAAGCAAAGTGCAAAGTGAATGAGATGGTCGTAACCCTGATGCTCAACTACGCCATGGCAAAGGCTCTGGAATTCCTGTCTACAGGTGTTTTCCGTGACTTAAGCTCCGGGTATGTGGCAACTCCGACCATACAGGAGAGCGCGATGTTCTCCAGGTTCGGCCGCTCCAGGCTTACGATGTTTTTCGTGATTGCCATCATCGTACTCATCATTATGTATATTGTAATGAAGAAATCCAAGCTGGGCTATGAGCTGACCGCGATCGGTAAGAACCCGGAATTCGCGGAAGCAGCCGGCATGAATGTGGCAAGGAAAACGATTATCCTGATGCTGATCAGCGGCGGCCTGGCAGGAATCGCAGGCGCAGGATATATGATGAGCGAACAGTTCAAGTATACCTTAAGCTTTTCCGGTACACCGGGACTGGGCTGGGATGGTATGCTGATCGCACTTCTGGGCGGACATTCACCGGCAGGAATTCTGATTGCAGCTATCTTCTACGCTGCACTGAAAACAGGAAGTGACAACATCAATATGTATACAAGTGTTCCGAAGGAAATCGTGGCATTGATCCAGGGACTGATTATCCTTTTCCTGGCAGTGAAGTTCATCTCCGAGCGGACGAATTTTTCCTTCCGTAAGAAGAGCTCAAAGAAAAGAGAGGGGGCTGCATAATGGAATTACTCAATAACATTCTGTACGATACTGTTTACCACAGTACGCCGATTATCCTCTGTGTAATAGGCGGGATGTTCGCATACAAGGCAAATGTGCTGAATATCGCACTGGAAGGCATGATGCTCAATGGGGCATTTGTCGCGACGCTGGTCATGTTCTTTACCGGAAGCCTGCCGCTGGCCGTTTTGCTGTCAATTGTGACGACACTGGTCTATGGGCTGGTATTCTCGGTCATGGGAATTACCTACAAAGGAAATGTTATCGTAGTAGGTCTTGCCATCAATCTGATTGCACCTGCGATTGCGGGATTTGTCATGAAGATGATGGAAACGGCGAACATTAACCTGACCAATGTGAATATCGCGAAGTTTAAGATCAATATTCCTCTGATCAAGGACATTCCGATCATCGGAAGTATCTTAAGCGGGCATCCGCCGATTACTTATCTGGCATTTATCGGAATTGCGGCATTCTCGGTGCTGATGTACAAGACGAAGTTCGGTATCTATGTGAGAGTGGTCGGTGAGAACGAGGACTCTGCGAAGAGTCTTGGCATTAAGACAAACTTTTATAAATATGCGGCAGTCCTGATCGGTGCCTTCTGCTGTGCACTGGCAGGAGTGAACCTTTCGGTAGAACGTCTGGGGCTTTACACCAATGACATGACGGCGGGACGTGGCTTTATTGCAATCGCGGCCATCTACTGCGGACAGGGGAGACCGGTATTATCGTCACTTTATGCAATCCTGTTTGGGGTATCAAGGTCACTGGCAGTTAACTTAAGCATTTACGCGGGGCCTGCTGCAGGATTATTCGACATCATTCCGTATATCATCATGGTGACTGTACTTGCTGTTGTATCAATCATCAAGTACAAGAATGTGAAGGTACGTGGATTTAAGAACGAACTGTAGAATGGTGAGAAAGAATGGAGGAACATTATGGGAAAGACAGCGCTGCTGATCGTGGATATGGTGAAGGATTTTACAGACCCCCAAGGGCTTGTATTCTACCCGCAGAACCGGGAAATTCTTCCGAAGATCCGCAGAGTTTTGGACAAGTGCAGAGAAAAGAATGTACTGATCGTATTCCTTCAGCACTGTAACCGGAAAGGGAAGTTTGACCGGAAAGCCGCTGCGATGCGTCCCAACTGTATTGAGGGAAGCGGCGGTGAACAGATCGATCCGATGCTGCCGGTGCTGGAATCCGATTATGTCATCAAGAAGAGGCGTTACAGCGGGTTCTTTGCGACAGACCTGGATCTGGTGCTGCGCGAGCATGATGTGAAGAATGTCCTCATCGTGGGGACCAAGACAAACTGCTGCATCAGGGCAACGGTCACGGATGCATTTTACCTGGATTATGAGGGATATGTCATCAGCGACTGTGTGGCAACGAATTCCGAGACAGTCAATCAGGTACATCTGGAGGATATCAATAAATATCTGGGGCATGTGATCGACACAAACACACTGTTCCAGATGTTAGACGAAGGGACCTTATGATCCCGGCAGGAAAGGAAACTAGTATGAAAGAGTATGACGTGATTACCAGCGGATATGCCAGCATGGACCATATCATCAAAATTGCTTCACCAGCGAAAATCGGTTTTACTTCTCTGGTCACCAATAAGAATAACAGCCAGATTCAGTACGGAGGCTGTTCCGTCAATATTGCCTGTGCACTCTGTAAGCTTGGAAAAACATCCCTGCCTGTTCTGAGAGTGGGCGGGGACTATGAGGCAAACGGCTTTAAGCGGTTTCTGGAAGCGGGCAATGTTCCGCTCGATGGAATAAAGGTGCTTGAGGATGAGATTACTTCTATCTGCTATCTTCTGCAGGACAACAATAATGACCACATTACCATTTTCTATCCCGGCGCCATGGACGGAAAATTCGCAGGGAGTATGGAGGATGCCCTGTTTGAAAAGGCCAGGCTGGGCGTGGTCACAGTAGCCTCCAGACAGGATAATGAAGTGTTTTTTAAACAGTGTAAGAAATATGATGTCCCGGTTGTGTTCGGGATGAAAGATGATTTCGATGCATTTCCCGAGGCATTCTTAAAAGAACTTCTGACAGGGAGCAAAATCATTTTCACGAACGAGGTAGAGCGCGGGATCATTGAAGAGCTGTATGGCTTTCAGGATATCACAGAGCTGTTTGACATCGGTGAAGTCGATATCATCGTGACAACAATGGGGAAGGATGGAAGCATCTGCTATGAACGCACAGAGGATGGGGTGAAGATTGAGAAAATCGGCATCTGTCCGGTGGAACATGTGGTGGATGCGACCGGCTCGGGAGATTCCTACATGGCAGGATTCCTATATGGCTATCTGAATGGAAAGTCACCCAGGGAGTGTTGTGTCATGGGGAGCGTGTTGTCCTGGTTCGTGCTCCAGAAGGAAGGATGCTGTACCAATCTTCCGACAGAGGAAATGTTTTTAGAGAAATACCGGCAGGTAGAAAAAGGAGGCCAGTCATGAGCACATTATATTTAGGGGCTGAAAAGTCCAATGTATCAAAATATGTATTATTTTCCGGTGACCCGTGGAGGGTGGAGGTGCTGAAGCAGTACCTGGACAATCCTGAGAAGGTGGCATTTAAAAGAGAATTCAATACCTATACCGGGACGTATAAAGGCGTAGAGATTACCGTGACCAGTACCGGAATCGGGGCACCTTCCGCAGCCATCGCCATGGAAGAGATGTACGAATGCGGAATGGAAGTCGCCGTGCGTATGGGAACCGTCATGGCCCTTGAGGATGACATGCTTGGGAAGTTCATCATCCCGATCGCGGCAATGAGAAGAGAAGGGACAAGCGGTTCCTATGTAGACATGACCTACCCGGCGGTTGCAGATATCGATCTTATCAACTGTATGAACAAGACCGTAGTGGATATGGGGGCAGAGTACAGAAATGGCCTGAACTGTACCATGGACGGTTTCTACAGCAAGATGCACGATTCCCGGTTCTCCTTAGAATGGGGGCGTGATATGACGCAGACCTTCGAGGAACTGAAAAAATTAAAAGTATTAGGAATCGATATGGAATCCGCATGTATGCTGACGATAGGGAGGCTCATGGGGGTGAAGACCTGTATCGTGACCATGACAACCGTCTTAGAGAACCTGAAAGAGACCCTCCAGGGACAGGCAAGGACAGACGCGGAAGATCTGCTGTGCCGGGTGGCGCTGGAAGGAATCTACCGGTTCAGCCGTTCATAGGGGTCAGACCCCTTTGCAAGCCGAATATCCTCAATTCTGACAATTGGGACATGGAGGATGGCAAAACAACGTTTTTTCATTAGAAGTAGTGCAGAAGTAGTGCAAGTTTTTGAAATTGTATATTGAACAGGAAAGGAAAGGTGACAGGCAATGAGTAGTCAGGGAATATTAAAGGTTGGGGATACAACAGTGATCGGTATGGTGCACTGTCTTCCTCTGCCGGGGACACCGGGGTTTGACGGTGACTTTAACAGGATCATTGAGCATGCGGTTGCGGATGCCGTTACGCTGGAGAAAGCCGGGGTGGATGCGGTGATTGTGGAAAATATGGGGGATACCCCGTTTACGGCATTATTGACGACTGCTCAGGTTGCGGCTTTGAGTGCGGCGGCGTATGCAGTAAGACAGAATGTAAAGATTCCGATTGGAATCGATGCGGCTTTCAATGACTGTAAGGCATCTCTTTCCATCGCAGGCATGGCAGGGGCAGACTTTATCAGAGTTCCGGTATTTGTAGATACCGTCGTATTCTCGGATGGGGTTATCCGTCCGGTGGCAAGGGAGTGCGTGGAGTTCAGAAAACAGATGGGGCTTAAACACGTGAAGATTCTGGCTGATGTCCAGGTAAAACATGCCCACATGCTGCTTCCGTACATTACCATTGAGCAGTCTGCAAAAGAGGCGGCAGACAATGGCGCGGACGGAATTATCGTAACAGGAAGTGTGATTGGGGAGGAAACTCCGCTTGATATGATCCAGCGTGTGAAAAAAGTTGTGAAAATCCCGGTACTTGCAGGAAGTGGAGTGAAAGCTTCCAACATCAAGGCACAGATGGAAATCGCAGACGGCGCGATTATTGGTTCCAGCCTGAAAGAGGGCGGGATTCTGACGAACCCGATTTCCTATGATCTGGTAAAAGAAGTAATGGATGGTTTGAAATAAAAGAAAAGAGGATGATAAGTTATGATGAGACCAATGAAATTAGCAGGAAGCCAGCTGCTCTTCGGTGAGGGCTGCCTGGAGCATTTAAAAGCAGTTAATACAAGGAAAGCTTCTATTGTAATCGGCGGCAGCAGTATGGTAAAAAGCGGCATGCTGGATAAAGTAAAAGGTTATCTTGGAGAAATCGGAGCCCTGACACAGGTAATAGAAGGCGTAGAGCCGGATCCATCCTTCGCAACCGTTATGCGCGGGGCAAAGGAAATGCAGGAGTTCGGACCTGACCTGATCATTGCACTGGGCGGCGGCTCTGTCATGGATGCAGCGAAGACAATGTGGGTATATTATGAGCACCCGGAGCTTGACACCCTTGAAGCACTGCTTCCACCGAATGAGTTCCCGAAGCTCAGGGAAAAAGCACTTTTCTGCTGCATTCCGTCAACAGCCGGAACTGCAAGTGAAGTGTCCCGTTCGGTCGTAATCTCTGACACAGAGACTGGAATCAAGCATGGAATCGGAAACATGGAAATGATGCCTGACATCGCGATTTGCGACCCGGAGGTGACACGCTCCATGCCGCCAAGGATAACAGCAGAAACAGGAATGGACGCCCTGACACATGCATTAGAAGCGCTGGCATCCACCCGTGCAAACTACATAGGAGATGTCCTCGCGACCCAGGCTGCACTTGATATCATGGAAAATCTTCCAAAAGCTTATAAAGATGGAAATGATATGCAGGTCAGAGAAAAGATGCTGAATGCATCCATGGCAGCAGGCCTTGCATTCACGAACGTATCCCTTGGAATCGTGCACTCCATGGCTCATACACTGGGCAGCTGCTTCCATGTAGCACATGGTCTGGGCGATGCAATGCTCCTGCCATACATTATCCGTTTTAACAGCAGCGATGAAAGGGCAGCAGGAATCTACAGGGCATTCGCAGAAAAAGCCGGCGGAGAGGATCTGGCAGCGATGGTAGCGGCATTGAATAATGAACTGAATATTCCTCATGCATTCAAAGAAATTATACCGAATGAGGAAAAATACATGTCCATCCTGGAAGAGATGGCTGAGATGGCAAAGGCAGATGGATGTACAAAGACAAATCCGATCATCCCTACGATCGAAGAATTGAAAGAATTATTTATCAAGGCATATAAAGGAGAATAAAGATGGAAATAATTTTATACTTATCCAACGGCTATCCGACATTGGAAAGCAGCTATCAGACAGCAATCGAATACGCAGACGCAGGCTGCCGTATGATGGAAATTGATTTTCCATCCCGCGATCCCTACCTGGAGGGAGAATACATAGCAGGCAGGATGGCAAAAGCACTGGAGGTCTGTGATGATTACGAGAAATACATGGAGAGCATGGTGCGCATCAAAGAACGTCTTTCAGAAGTACATTTTCTGGTGCTTGCATACGAGAACACCATAGAAGAAATCGGGACAGAGCGATTCATCGACTTTTGTAAGGAAAATGGTTTCGAGGATGTCCTGATGGTCGGACTCAAAGATGAGACCATCAAAAATAAAATTATGGAAAGCGGGCTGAAAGTATCCTGCTACGTGCAGTTCCATATGCTGCCGGAGGAAATTGAATCCGCCAGGGCCTCCAATGGATTCGTTTATATGCAGGCAAAACCAACAGGAAATATCAACTCGGATTACCCGACCTTAAAGGACTGCATCCGGCATTTAAGAGACTGCGGAATTAAACGTCCGATTTACTGCGGAGTAGGCGTACATGCGCCAGAAGATGTAAAGATGGTGAAGGAAGCAGGCGGAGACGCGGCATTTGTGGGAAGCACGATCTTAAAGCTGCATGAAGATGTGCCGGCTATGAAAGATATGATCAGAAGGTATAAAGAGCAGTGCTAGTATAGCAAAGATTCAACAGCTCCCGACTTGGAAGATCGGAACCGGAAAATCCAGGATCAGTTTACTGAGTAGACGGATCCTGGATTTTTTTGGCCCCCCGGAGGTCAGTTATCGTCTAATACTTTATCCCCGGCTCAGAATTTGCGTTTCTGCAATATCTGGCAGGAGTGATTCCATACAGTTCCTTGAAGCTTCGAATGAACTGTGTAGTGTCTTTATAACCGACTTTTTCACAAATCTCACTCAATTTATACCGGCGTTCGGATAATAGTTTTGCGGCCTGCTTAAGCTTATACTCCTTTAGAATCCCGGAAAATGTAATCCCGGAGTGTTCATGGAAGTATCTGCTCAAATAAGCAGGATGATAGTGGAAATAATCAGCAGCAGACTGCAATGTCACAGTCTGATAATTGTCCATGATATAGTTGTAAATATCAATCATTAGAACATCACTTGCTGAACCGGAATCCAGGTACTGCACTTTATCGTGATACTGCTGTTCAATATAAAGCAGTACAGTCTGGAAAATCTGATGCATGATTTGCTCGTGATATGGTAAACGGGATTCCTGCTGCTGCCATATTTCCAGGATACTGTTTTGTATAAACACATCATCAATACAGTGAAATGCCAGGGGAAGTGCAAAGTTTGCGCGATTTGGAAATTCCATCTCAATAAAAGTGTTCAGGCGGACTTTTATGGTAAGGCACAGACAGTTTTCCTCAGGAAACAGGGTATGGGTATATCCTTGTGGAATTGTAAAAAAGTCACCAGAACGCTGGATATAATCCTTCCCGTTAATTTGATGAATGCATTGTCCCCGGATGACATATGCAAATTCAACAAAATCATGTTTATGGGGAGGAATATCCACAAAACGCTGCAGCTTTTGAATCTCAATATGATTGTCTTCTGAAAAGTAATTCTGGGATTGCAGAATATTGGATGGATTATTTTGTACAAAGTTCTCACCAAAATGCTCCTGCTCAGCCAACGCATCCGGAGTGTAGAGTATTTCGGGATTCTGAATATGATCGTCATGGATAGACAGCCAGATCAATTGCCGCGTATTGATATGATTACCATATTTCAGAAAATGGATTTTCCCAAGCCGCTCATATTTGTCCAAAGTGAGTAATTCCTGAATCAACTTATCATATTTCATGAGCTGTCTCCTTGTACAAAATTGATAAAAAAAGAAAACTATGTAAAAATTCACCTATATTTTCCGTAAATAAAAGGGATATTTTTATTTTTGTTCGTATTATACAATAATGACCAGGTGATAAGCAAGTAATTATTATTACGTTGTGTTATTAAGTTCTATAAAAAATAAAAAGCAGGTGATAAAAATGGCAGATTTTAAACTTGATCCCTGGGAGTATGAACCATTCTGGTTGAAAGTAATAACTCCCTATCTGAAAAAGAAAAAATTTCCTTATCTGGAGGGAATACCGGAAGAAAAAAAGTGGTACCGGATAGCAGCACCGGGCTGCGTAGTGGCTAATGGCGACCCATTTTACGGGGATTTTTACAAGGGGACAGAAAATAAACTGATGATCTTTTTTGTAGGAGGCGGTGTCAGCTGGAATGAGTATATGGCGGCGAGGCCTGCTTCATTATATCAGAAGGATCATACTGAAGGTTTTTACTTAATGCAGATGGATCTTGTAACAGATATTCAGATGAAAAATGGGATTTTTGAAGAAAGTGAGCGAAATCCATTCCGCAACTGGAGTAAACTGGTGGTTCCTTATTCTACCGGAGATTTGCATTGCGGTACCGGGGAATTTCCCTATACAGCGAAGGATGGTTCAAGAAGAATATGTTATCACCACGGTTATACGAATTTTCATACAGTGCTTGCAAAAACGATTGAGATGGTCCCAGATCCTGAGGTATTACTGGTATGCGGCTGTTCAGGAGGCGGTTTTGGTACCTCAATTCTGATGGACAGCATTATGGAGCGTTTCTCTAAATGTATGAATGTCACATGTCTGGTCGATAGTGGTTTCTTCCCAAAGGATGGGTGGCATGATATTGCAAGAGACGTGTGGAAGGCACCGGATGAAATTGTAAAGCGGGTGCATTCGGATATGATTACCCTGGATGTGCTGGAAGCACTTCACCAGAAGTGGGGAAGCAGAGTAAAAATTTTGATGGATTGTTCTGCCAGGGACTGCGATCTGGCAAGATTTATGAACTTTTCCAGGAATAACCAGCTTACTGTTTCTAAGGAAATTGGGCAGCAGTTTAAGGAATGGTTAAAGAAAATTATGACCAGGGCGAAGACAAATATACCTGAGGCAGGAATATATATCTTCGATATTCCAGATAAAAAGAAAAAGGGAATGGATCTGACCATTCACTGTATTCTGACAGAAAAAGAATTATATGAACAGAGTGCGGATCGTGTTACCTGCATGCAGTGGATTTGTGATGCAGTGAATGGGAAAGTCGGCACTTATGGTCTGGAACTGTTGGAATAATGCGCCATTCTGGTTGTTGGTAAGAATAGCGCATGTGAACTGTAACGCTGTAGGTAATCTGCTTAAAATAAAAGAGATAAGGATAGGGTTTCAAACGTCCGAAATTATGTTATGATAGAAAAAGGTATATAACGGTCAGAAGAGCAAAGTGAGTGTGAACAGTCATGCGGCGAATAGTAAGTGAAGAGGAAATCGAGTCAATTTTAAATGAGAACAAATTATTCAACAGCGAGAACCAGCTGCGCAGGCTTCCTGTAGACCATGAGAAGAATCTTTTAGAGAGAGTGCGCCTGGGAAAATACAGAGAGATAAAGATAGCTGATTTTGATGAACTGGATTCCTACATGGGGATGAGCACGAAAGATAAATTCCGCAAGTTTGAATATACGACCGTCGCGTCCAATGCCCTATGCACAAGAGCTGCGATCGAGGGCGGCCTGCCGCCGGATGAGGCCTACGACATCAGTGAGGCGATGCTGGCGCGGCTGGAGAATGCAAAAACGTTAAAAGAACTGCATGACATTATGGAACTGACTGCCGTTATTCTCGCGCATGAAGTACAGAAGAGCAAACACAGCAAAACCTCTTATGTACTGGAGCAGTGCAAGAACTATATCAGCAGAAATATTTTCAGCCGGATCTATCTGAATGATATGGCGGAATACGTGGGGATGAATCCTTCCTACCTGTCACGGCTTTTTTCAGAAAAGGAAGGGATTACCATTCAGCAGTATATTCAGCGTGAAAAGACACGGATGGCGTGTAATCATCTGAAATATTCGGATAGGTCAATTGCCGATATCGCACAGTATATGGGGTTCCAGTCACAGAGCAGCTTCACAAAAGTATTTAAAAGGTGGCAGAATATGACACCATTGGAATATCGGAAC